>NZ_JBMKJG010000002.1:0-318198 GCF_049237765.1 Enterobacter cloacae complex sp. SHL021
GTCGCTGTCGTTCTCAAAATCGGTGGAGCTGCATGACAAAGTCATCGGGCATTATCTGAACATAAAACACTATCAATAAGTTGGAGTCATTACCTGTGTAGTTATTCTTAAACTCTCTTTCAGTGCTCTCGTTTTGATATAAAACAATAAAAAATTGATTCTCTATTGGCCTTATTGAATAACGCATAAAGAATGCTCATCTCATTAACGAAAAGGAGTTTTAAGGATGGCTATTCCTGCTTATTTATGGCTGAAGGATGATGGTGGTGCGTTAATAAAAGGTGCTGTTGACGTGCAAGATAGAGAGTCAAGTATAGAGATCAATGGGTTTTCACATAATGTATCTATTCCAACAGATCCATTGACAGGAAAAATTACCGGAACAAGGAAGCACTCAAGTATCCTCTTTATGAAAGAATTTGATTGTTTATCTCCCTATCTGTTCAAGGCGGTTTGTACCGGTCAAACGTTAATAAGCGCAGAGTTTAAATGGTATCGTATTAACGATGCGGGTCAGGAAGTTGAGTATAACAACATGTTTCTTGAAAACGTAAAAATTGTCGGAGTTTCTCCTGTCATGCATGATACGAAAGATGCTTCGAAAGAGAAACATAATCACCTTGAATGTGTTGAGATGCGATATGAAAAAATAACATGGAAACACTGTGATGGGAATTTGCTCTTTTCCGATAGCTGGAACGAAAGGGCATAACATGAGACGTCCAGCAATCGCTGTTAAGCCTCAACCTCCTTATGATATTTCTTCATTTTCTCCACCCGGCGTTTCATTATCAAACAACATGATGATTGCGCGGTTCCATCATGGCCCGTCAGCGCTGACCTACTTATGGTTTTATAAGCAAGTAAAAGGGCATGGCCCTTGGGATTATAAAAACATATTAGGTAGGCAATACGAAAATTTTGGAAATTTTCATTTCGGAGCGGTAGGCATTGCCGCCGGAATTGAACCCGAGATATTATTGCGGGCAGCCGGACTTGCTCAAATTCTTGCAGGGACCAGCGACCCTAGTTTTAAAAATTATCAAGGGCCGGATTCACATGGGGATGATCCAACCGATCAGACATGGATTAGAGCAGGAATAGACTATGCTCAACGCTCTGGTTTTTAAAAAGAAGTGGCTATATATAATCGTCGTGATTATTTTGTTAGGGTGTGGCATATGGCGTGTAGTTGATGAATTTCTTTACCTTGAACAAGATATTATACGCCGAGAGAAAGTTGGTGAGTTGTCAACTTTAATTATTACTGAAAGTAATGCTGGAGCAACCACTCCATATGTATACCAATATTACCTATACTCTGCGAAAAAATCGGATGCGGATTTTTTAAATGATCTAAGAAGTGGCTATGAACCTTTCCTGGTGACTACCGCCTCAGATGTGTATGTAAAAATTGAAGATAATTCTATCCATCTTAAGGTTAGTGGTGATATCTTTAAATTTAAGAACGTTGCAGGCTATAGTTTTATATATATGGATTCATCACCGTTCTAAATTTTTTTATCAATGTCAGATACGTACTGCATATGAGTGAAAAAAGAAAGGGCAGTTAATCACTGCCCTTTTGTTATCACGCCGACACCTTCTCTTCCGCATCCGGCAGCTTCGGCACCAGCACGGTCGGTTTGTTATCAATACGCGTCACCAGCAGCTGGTCGATGCGGTAGTTATCAATATCCACCACTTCAAACTTGTAGCCGGAGAACTTCACCGAGTCGGTGCGCTTCGGGATTTTACGCAGCATAAACATCATAAAGCCGCCGATGGTCTCGTAGTTGCCTGACTGCGGGAACTCGTCGATATCCAGCACGCGCATCACGTCGTCGATTGGCGTTGCGCCGTCAATCAGCCATGAGTTCTCATCACGCGCCACAATCTGCTCTTCCAGACCCTGGCCGACCAGGTCACCCATCAGCGTGGTCATGACGTCGTTGAGGGTAATGATACCCACCACCAGCGCGTATTCGTTCATGATAACGGCAAAGTCTTCACCGGCGGTTTTGAAACTTTCCAGCGCTTCAGAGAGCGTCAACGTGTCCGGTACAATCAGGGTATTGCGGATCTGCACGCCGCTGTTGAGCGCCAGGCTTTGGTTCGCCAGCACGCGGTTCAGCAGATCTTTGGAATCCACATAGCCGATGATGTGGTCGATATCTTCATTACAGACCAGGAATTTAGAGTGCGGGTGCTCCGCGACTTTATTCTTCAGGCTCTGCTCGTCTTCATGCAGATCGAACCAAATCACGCTTTCACGGCCCGTCATGGAAGAGGGCACGGTACGGGATTCCAGCTCGAACACATTTTCGATCAGCTCATGCTCTTGCTTGCGCAGCACTCCGGCCAGCGCACCGGCTTCTACCACGGCGTAGATGTCGTCGGAGGTGATGTCATCTTTACGCACCATCGGCAGTTTAAAGATGCGGAAGATGACGTTCGCCAGGCCGTTGAAGAACCACACCAGCGGACGGAACACGAACAGGCAGAAGCGCATCGGGTTGATGATACGCAAAGCCACAGCTTCTGGCGCAATCATACCGATGCGTTTCGGGGTCAGGTCAGCGAACAGGATGAACATCCCGGTGACCAGCGAGAAGGAGAGAATAAAGCTCATCTGCTCGGCAAGTTCGGCGGACATGTACTGCACGAACAGGCTGTAAAAGGCCGGAGAAAACGCTGCATCCCCCACGATACCGCCGAGAATAGCGACCGCGTTCAGGCCAATTTGTACCACGGTGAAGAACGTTCCAGGATTTTCCTGCATCTTCAGGATACGGGAAGCATTGATGTTGCCTTCGTCGGCAAGCAGCTTAAGTTTGATTTTACGGGACGCGGCCAGCGAGATCTCGGATATCGAGAAAAATGCGCTGACGGCTATCAGACAAAGTATTACTAAAATACTGTTTAACATAGTTTATCCGGCTTCTCGCCAGATCCTCGGAAGGGAAGTTGATACCATTTGTGTGGAAACACATTGAACGTCAGCTCGTAGCGTTGAGCTGATTATTTCAGCGGGTAGTATAGCGTAAAGAGATGTAAACCTGCCAGAGGTCACATTTTGAGGCGAAAAGAGGCCGGGCAGGCGGCGAACCGGCCCGGCGAGACGCGCTATTTTGCGGCCGATAACCCGACGTTGTTCACTGCACGACGGGCAGCATCGCCTCCCCACACCTGATCGTACTCATAGCCTGTGAGCTGTTTTATCACCACGCGGGTATTGGCATCGCAGTCGCGGTAATCACCGCCCAGCTTACGGCGGGCAATCTCCTTGAGAAGCAGCTTATGCGTGTCGCGGGTGAGCTTGAATTTATAGGTAGTGAAGAAGCTCACCGCCAGCAGGGCTGCCGTCGCGAAGATCATCAGGCCTATAATCGCCCCCAGCGCGCTTTCAGGCTGTGCGCCGCCGCCCTTCACAAAGCCGGACTCCTGCAGGACCAGGCCAATAATCATGATGGCGATCGCCACGGTGCTTTTGCGGGTCAGGACCATTACCCCGGCAAAAATCCCTTCGCGGCGCTGCTGCGTCACCATCTCGTCAATATCAGGAATGAAGCTGTAGATATTCCACGGTATGTAATAGAGGCCCGCGCGGGTGGCGCCCAGCAGGATAAAGACCGCCGTGAACAGCAGCGTGGGCACCTGGGTTTTGGTCAGGTAGACCGTAAACAGGAACACCAGCACGAAGAATATCCCGCCATAAGAGAGGCGCAAGGCGGCAGAAGGGGAGACATTCAGCCTGTTCAGCAACAGCATAAATCCATATGTGCCAGGTACCGAGGCGAAAGCCGCAATGCTCAGCCAGCCGGAGACGGCTGCCGCGTCCTGGCTCAGACAATACACGACATAATAGGTAAAGACCGAACCGAATACGTCCATCGCCGTAAATGAAAAGATATAAATAATAATATGCAGGCGGAACGCGCGAATACGGAAAGAGGAAAAGAGATCCAGCACCAGATATTTCAGGTGATTAATTAATCCGCTGCTGCGCTGTTTATCCACTTTAAACGTGGATGGCTGTTGCACATCTTTCGCTTCCCAGGTGGTGTACCAGGTAATAAATACCGCAATACAGAATACGCAGGAGAATATCAGCCCGGTAAGAGTATAGGTAAACGGATTATCTTTCCCCGTGAACTGCATAATGACGCCGGGAACGGAAACCGCAAGAAAGCCGCCGAGCTGAGAGCAGATCATACGCACGCCGGAGAGACGGCTACGCTCTTCATACCGGTTAGTCATCTCAGCGGCCAGGGTTTCCCAGGGCACCAGCACCATCGCCGACAATAGCTCAATAGAGAGGTAAGTGCCAAGGTAATACCAGTAACCCATGTCCGTAAGCCACAGCAGGGCATACAGAAACATTAAGGGCGAACTGAGTAATAAAAAGAAGCGGCGACGGCCAAATTTACGCCCGAGCCAGGTATCACCGAAATTATCAGTAATATAACCCATAATCGGGCTTAATAACGCATCAATGACGCGGGCAATAGCAAATATCGAACCCGCTTCGACGACAGAGAGCCCGCAATAGGTGGTGTAAAAAAATAAAAGCCAGGTGCCGATAATGGCGAAAGCGCCTCCGCCAAACAGATCGGTTATACCGTAGCCGAGCGCCACGCCATAACCCACTCTACGTTCAGTTGGTTTGACCATAATAATATCCAGTGTAGGGTAATGATTAACCCGATCTGTCGGGTCGTTTTTTATTTACTGCTGGAATACAAATTACGTTCTATTAATTGATTTCTATCCATTGCCTTAATTGAGATGATCGATAAATAGCCTCCACAAGGGTGAGTGATTTCCCGGCTTCACGGATATCGGTGTAATCCGTGTAACCGGGGTGAGTGATAGCCTGATAAAAACGGCGGATCGCCTGCTGGTGGCCCAGCCCCCAGTAGCTTTTGACCGAACCGTCCGGGGAGTCGTCGCAGGTGAGCCTGACGCGCTCGCCCGGCGTCACGCGCCAGAGCGTGTTGTTGTTCAGCAGCAGCGAGCCCTGCTCGCAGTGGATCTCCATCAGAAGCGGGGAATCGGTGGTATTGCAGTTGCTGGCGTAAAACAGGCCGCGCGCGCCGTTAGCAAAGTGCAGCGTGGCCATCGCGCTGTCTTCGCCTTCCGTCACGTCCGCCAGCTCACCGCTATCCACCACGCCTTTCACACGCGTCACGCCGCCGGCGAACCACTGCATCAGGTCGAGGGTATGAATGGCCTGGTTGATCAGCAGGCTGCCTCCTTCCGTAGCCAGTCGCCCACGCCACGGACTTTGGGTGTAGTACGCGCCCGAGCGTGACCACGTCAGCACCGCTTTGATGCTGAGCATTTTTCCCAGCTCGCCTTCGTCCAGCGCCTGGCGAATGCGCAGGCTGGTGGGGTTGAGCCGGTTCTGATAACACACGCCGAGCAGACCCGTAGCCTGGTCAGCGGCGCGGGTGATATCCACCAGTTCGCTGCTGTTCATGCCCACCGGTTTTTCGCAGAAAACATGCTTTCCGGCGGCGAGGGCCGCCAGAATCATGCTTTTATGCTCAAAGTGCGGCGTGCAGATATGGACCACATCGCTGGCATCATCCAGCAGCATCTCCCGGTAATCCTGATAGAAGCGGCACTGATAGCCCAATGCCAGCTTCAGTCCTTTGACGCTGTCGATATCTGCCAGCGCGCGCAGCGCAACGTTGGGGAGCTGGCGCAGCGCATTCACGTGGCAACCGTGAATCGCTCCGGCGCCGATCACCGCCGTGTTCAGGAGCTTCATTGTCGCCTCCCGTTATGCCGTTGCGTTGGCCAGCATCTGTGCCTTCACGCAGAGCTCCGCCGCCTTAAAGGCGTGAGCCTGGGTCATGGCATGTTCAGTACGATGCAAACAATCGAGGATCAGCTCGCCAAAGAACGGGAATCCGACCTGGCCGGCGACCGGATAACGGAACTCCCCCTCGTTATTGACGAGATACACCACGTCCTGTTCACCACGGGTGAGATCGACATATTTGCGGATCTCGATATAGCCTTCGGTGCCCAGCAGCGTCAGGCGGCCATCGCCCCAGGTCGAGAGCCCGTCAGGGGTAAACCAGTCGCAGCGGAAATAGCCGCTGGCGCCGTTTTCCCCTTTCAGCATGGCATCGCCAAAATCTTCGAAGGCGGGGTACTGGGGGTGTTTAACGTTCCGTACCTGGCTTGCCACCACGGAGGCGTCGCTGTTGCCGGTGTAAAACAGGAACTGCTCAATCTGATGGCTGCCGATATCGCACAGAATGCCGCCGAAATAGCGCCGATCGTAGAACCAGTCCGGGCGGCCGGTCCCTTCCCGGTGCGGGCCCGTCCCCAGCGTTTGTACGACGCGGCCAATGGCCCCTTGCTGCACCAGCTGTCCGGCAAAGACCGCGCTCTCAACGTGCAGACGTTCGCTGTAATACACGGCGTATTTTCGGCCCGTCTTTTCCACCATGGCTTTTGCATCTGCCAGTTGTTCAAGGGTGGTAAGGGGGGCTTTATCGGTGAAGTAGTCTTTGCCTGCGGCCATCGCTTTTAGCCCCAGCGCACAGCGCTCGGCGGGAATGGCGGCGCCAGCTACCAGACGCACCTCATCGTCGGCGAGTATGACATCCAGGGAGTCAGCAACCCTGGCCTGCGGATACTGCTGAATGAATTTATCCACTTTTGCCGGATCGGGGTCGTAGACCCATTTCAGCGTGGCGCCCGCTTCAATCAGGCCGTTACTCATGCCGTAGATATGGCCGTGGTCGAGCGCGGCAGCGGCAAAGACAAACTCTCCTTCCCTGACAACGGGCTGAGGTTTACCCACTGGCGCGTAGTTCATGCCGTCATTTTTGTTCATGGTGTTACTCCTTCATCCAGATCTTTGCCCAGGGGAATCGCACCGACTTCGCTGAAGTTGGCGACGCTTGCGGATTTTTCATAAAAACGGGGGGCGAGGGCGTTGGTCCCGCCGGTACGGTAAAACGGATCGTCGCGTTGAATCGGCAGCGAAACCACGCAGCGGGTGATGGCGGATTTATAGATCGCGGTTATCAGCTCCAGCGAACGTTTGCCCTGCAGGCCATCTACTAACGGCGCCGTGCCGTGCTCGATGGCATACAGCAGGTCGTTAATCTGCCCGGTGTGCAGCGTCCATTCGAGCTTCGGCGTCTCGTGAAAAACGGCGTTAAGCTGCGCTTCCCGCTCCAGGTCCCGATCATTCTGGGGGAAGCCGTTATCAGCGCTGACGCTGGCAAAGGCCTGCCACGGTGCAGAGATGCGCGCCTTTTCACCCTGGATAATGATTTTCTGATCTTCTCCGTGGTGCACGACCGAGGCGGTTAGCTGAGTGAGTGCGCCGCTGGGGTATTTAAATATTGCCGCGCTGAGATCTTCGACTTCAGCGTTGTCGTGCGCCACGTTGGTCATCATAGCCACCACTTCAGACGGGAAGCCCAGCATCCACTGAATGGCGTCGATGTGGTGAACAGCGTGGTTAAGGGTGCAGCCGCCGCCCTCTTTTTCCCAGGTGCCGCGCCACCACAGGTCGTAGTAGCAGTGTCCGCGCCACCAGAACGAGTCCACCTGGGCATGGCACACCTTGCCAGCAAGGCCCGAATCCAGCGCCGCTTTTAAACGCCAGAAGGCATCGGTAAAGCGGTTTTGAGCGATGATGGCGAGCAATTTACCGCTGGCCTGTTGCGCGGCGATCATGGCGTCGCACTCCTCCAGCGAGGCGGCCATCGGTTTTTCGCACAGCACATGGCAACCCGCATTGAGGGCATTAATGCTTATCTCTGCATGAACGTAGGGCGGCGTGCAGACGTCGACGATATCGATATCTGGCTCTGACGCCAGCATCTGCTCGTGGCTTTCATACACGCGTGCGTCCGTCAGGTTGTAGCGTGCTTTTTTCTCGTGGGCTTTTTCCGGGTAGATATCGACCAGCGCGACGATCCGGCAGCGTTGGCCAAACTGCAAATAACCCTGAATATGGTTATGCGAGATATTTCCTGTTCCCACGATGGCGACATTTAACATCGTTTCTTCTCCTGAGTTACCAGGTGCCGGAGGCATCCAGCGTGACGCTGGCGGTCTCTTTAGCCACTGAGGTGCTGATACGCTGTTGAAGCAAGCGCAGATACTGTTTCTCGTTGAGCGGGAGGTCGACCCAGTCGTCGGTCCAGGTGGAGAGGTGCATGGCGTTGGAGAGCGTTAACCCGTGGATCCCTTCCAGCCCCGGGGCAATGAGCGGCTCGCCGCGCAGGATGGCGCCGCAGAAATTGGCGGTAATAACGTGGTGTTCGCTGCATTCCGGGCCGACGGGAAGCGTGACCTCCCAGCATTCCGGTTCACCAAAGCCGTTTTGCCAGCGGGCGTTGAAGGCGGTTTCAGATTCCCGCAGCCGCCAGTAGCGCAGTTTCCCTTCTTCGACGACCACCTTGCCGCGATCGCCGACGATCTCCAGCCGGTTGGTCCCCGGCGTTTCAGCCACGGTCGTGATAAATACGCCCGTCGCACCGTTGGCGTACTCGGCGTAGGCGGTGACCTCATCTTCCACTTCAATGTCGCGATGCTTACCAAACTGGCAAAACGCGCGCAGACGGATCGGCATACCAACCAGCCACTGCCAGAGATCGAGCTGATGTGGGTCCTGATTGAGCAGTACGCCACCGCCTTCTCCTTTCCAGGTGGCGCGCCAGCCGCCGGAGTTGTAGTAGCTCTGCGAGCGATACCAGTTGGTAATGATCCAGTTGGAGCGGCGGATCTCACCCAGCTCGCCGCTGTCGATCAGATCTTTCACCTTCTGGTAGAGCGGATTCGGGCGCTGGTTGTACATGATGCCGAACACCACATCGCAGGTCCGGGCACAGGCGTTCATTTCCTGCACCTGCGCCGTATATACGCCGGCCGGTTTTTCGCAGAGCGTGTGGATGCCGTGGCGCATTGCCAGCATCGACAGACGCGGATGCTCGTAGTGCGGCGTTGCGACAATCACCGCGTCGATAAGCCCGCTCTGAAGCATCTCCTGCGCATCGCTGAAAAGGGGGAGGGAGCCGACCAGCTGGCGAATGGCCGGATGCTTTTCCGGTGCATTATCACAAACCGCCGCCAGGCATGCGTCACTGACCGTACCCGCCAGTAAATAACGCGCGTGGACCGTACCGATATTACCTATTCCGATAATGCCAAAACGTACCTTCTCCATGTCACACCTTAATTTCAGTTGAAATGAGGGATGACCGGAAAATAGGAAAGGGGAGCCGCAGCGACAATGTGTTTTTGTGAGAATACTCGCAAGCTGTTTAAGTAATCTCCAGGGTCTCTGAAATTTGGTTTTAAAATCAAAGCGCTGTTTCTGCAAATATTTGCAAAAACTGATTGAGAGCGAGGTCACACTATGCCGGGCAGATTAAAAATGGAGGAGATTGCGACCCTGACGGGGTATTCCGTCAGCACGGTTTCGCGGGTATTAAGCGGCAAGTCTTATGCCAGCGATAAAGCCCGTGACGCGATCGTTCGCACCGCGCGCGAATTAGGTGTTCTGGAGGCAATGGCAAGCGGAAGGCTGTTAATTAACGGTATCGCTGTCTTTGCCCCGGAAAGAACTTTTCAGGGGCGTGGAGACATTTTTTATCTGGAAGTGACCAAAGGCATTGCTGAAGCGTGCGCCCCGCATAACGTGTGGGTCAGTTGCTGCGGATTAGAAGAGCAGCACGCCGACGTGAAATTGTTTATGGAAAAGGCCAGCCATAAGAATATAAACGCAATAATAATTATTGGAACTGATGATTCCACCATCTTTAAACTGGCGAGCACGCTGAATAAGCCCTGCGTATTGATTAACTCCGTTGATCGTGATCGGGTGCTGGACGCCGTATCACCCGATCACCGGGCGATTGGTTTCACCGCCATGCAGTACCTTTTTGAGCAGGGGCACCGCCGTGTGCTCACGCTCACCTGCCTGCGGCGTGAGACGCTGTATGCGCGTCTGGACGGCATTAAAGAGGCGTACCGCCATTTTCACGTGGCCTTTGATCCCCAGCGTGATTTGCTGGTGACGGAGTGGTTTACGGCAGAGGAGGCCGAGCGGGCGCTGGATGCATGGCTGTTAAGTCATGACAGATCGCAGTGGCCAGAGGTGATTTTCCCGAACAGTACCAGCATGACGGAGGGGGTGATCAGGGCGTTAACGCGCCACGGGCTGCGCATTCCGGAAGACATTTCGCTCATTACGACCGATTTTGCATGGAATTTAGCGCACCGTCTGGAAAAACCGATCACAGGCGTCACGGTGCCCTGCCGTGAGCTGGGGATTGAGGCCGTACACCTGCTGCAAACGCGGCTCAACCGACCTCAGGCGCCGGTCTATAACCTGCTGTTGCAGGGCAAAGTCATGGATTACGGCTCAGTCAGTAATGCCACGCGCCACGCGGCTCGCGTGGCGCTGGATCAGTAATCAGGCAAGCTGCGGCGGCAGGCACACGCCGATGCCACCAATTCCGCAGTAGCCGTACGGATTTTTGTGCAGATACTGCTGGTGGTCGTCCTCGGCATAGTAGAACGGTTTCGCGGTGGTGATTTCCGTTGTCACCTCGCGCGTATCACCTGCGTCGCGCATGGCCTGCTGGAAACGCTCCTTACTGGCGAGTGCGGCGGCTTCCTGCTCAGGCGTGAGCGGATAAATCGCCGAACGATACTGGGTGCCATGGTCATTACCCTGACGCATACCCTGCGCCGGGTCGTGGTTTTCCCAGAATACCTGCAGCAGCTGTTCATAGCTGATGACGGACGGGTCGTATACCACGCGTACGGCTTCAGCATGGCCGGTCTCGCCGGAGCAGACTTCGCGGTAGGTGGGGTTTGGCGTATATCCGCCCGTGTAGCCCGCCGCGGTGCTGTAGACGCCAGGCAACTGCCAGTAGAGGCGTTCCACGCCCCAGAAGCAGCCCATGGCAAACAGGGCGATTTCCATGCCTTCAGGTACGTTGGTCATGGAATGGCCATTCACGGCGTGTAAGGTTGCGACTGGCATAGGGGTGTTGCGTCCCGGTAATGCATCTGCTTGTGAAACCAGATGCTTTTTGTCGAATAAACTCACGATGGGGCCTCCCGGGGTGCGATGTTTCGGTTAAGGTTGTCACGAAGCGTTTAATTGAACACAATAAATGCGCTGAATGAGTCTAGATTTAATCATAAGAAATATTTGGGTGTTACACCCTTTTTCAACCCGAGAATTGGGTTTTTTGGCTAACAGGCCGTATTTTGCCGCGGAGCGGCACTTCATTTGCTTCCAGGGTGGAAACAGGGATATTCAGGAGAGAACGTGACAAAAATCCGCCAGTTATGTTTGGTCAGTGTCTTGCTGACAAGCGGGGTTGCCAGCGCGGCGAATGTCCGTTTGCAGGTTGAGGGGTTATCCGGGGCGCTGGAAAAAAACGTGCGTGCACAGCTGTCGACGATTGAAAGTGACGAAGTGACGCCGGACCGGCGTTTTCGTGCACGCGTGGATGACGCGATACGCGAAGGGCTAAAAGCCCTGGGATATTACGAACCCACCATCGATTTCGATCTCCGCCCACCGCCAAAAAAGGGGCGGCAGGTGCTTATTGCCCGCGTCTCGCCGGGTGAGCCGGTGCTGATAGGCGGCACCAATGTGGTGTTACGCGGCGGCGCGCGTACCGATCGCGATTATCTGGATCTGCTCAGTACGCGGCCTAAAATCGGTACCGTACTGAATCACGGTGATTACGACAGTTTCAAAAAATCGCTGACGAGCGTCTCCTTACGAAAGGGCTACTTCGACAGCCAGTTCAATAAAAGCCAGCTGGGCATTGCGCTGGGCAGACGCCAGGCTTTCTGGGATATCGACTATGACAGCGGCGAACGCTACCGCTTTGGCGACGTGACGTTCGAAGGCTCGCAAATTCGTGAAGAGTACCTGCAAAACCTCGTGCCGTTCAAAAAGGGTGACTACTACCATTCACGCGATCTGGCCGAGCTGAACCGCCGCCTGTCGGCAACCGGGTGGTTTAATTCGGTGGTCGTTGCGCCGGAGTTTGAAAAGGCCCGCAAAACCAAGGTATTACCGCTGCACGGTGTGGTGTCGCCACGCACCGAAAACACCATTGAGACCGGGGCTGGCTATTCAACGGACGTGGGGCCGCGCGTGAGGGCGACCTGGAAAAAGCCGTGGATGAACTCGTACGGCCATAGCCTGACCACCAGTGCCAGTATCTCAGCCCCGGAGCAACAGCTCGACTTCAGCTACAAAATTCCGCTGCTGAAGAACCCGCTTGAGCAGTATTACCTGGTCCAGGGGGGCTTTAAGCGTACCGATCTGAACGATACCGAGTCGGATTCCACCACGCTTGCCGTATCCCGATTCTGGGATCTCTCCAGCGGCTGGCAGCGCGCCATTAACCTGCGCTGGAGTCTTGACCACTTTACCCAGGCCAACGTCACCAACACCACCATGCTGCTCTATCCGGGGGTGATGATCAGCCGTACCCGCTCACGCGGCGGCCTGATGCCGACCTGGGGCGATTCCCAGCGTTACTCTATCGATTACTCCAACACCATGTGGGGTTCCGATGTGGATTTCTCGGTGATTCAGGCGCAAAACGTCTGGATCCGCACGCTGTATGACAAACACCGCTTTGTGATGCGCGGGAACCTCGGCTGGATTGAAACCGGCGACTTCGACAAAGTCCCGCCCGACCTGCGCTTCTTCGCCGGGGGCGACCGCAGTATCCGCGGCTACAAATACAAATCCATCGCGCCTAAAGATGATGACGGCAAGCTGATCGGGGCCTCCAAGCTGGCGACCGGCTCGCTGGAGTACCAGTACAACGTCAGCGGAAAATGGTGGGGCGCCATGTTTGTGGACGGCGGCGAAGCGGTGAGCGATATCCGCCGCAGTGATTTCAAAACCGGCGCGGGCGTGGGCGTGCGCTGGCAGTCGCCCGTCGGGCCCATCAAGCTCGACTTCGCTGTGCCGGTGGGTGACAAAGAAGAACACGGTTTACAGTTTTACATCGGTCTGGGGCCTGAATTATGAGTTTATGGAAGAAGATAAGCCTCGGAGTACTGATTTTTATCGTGCTGCTGCTCGGTACGGTGGCGTTTCTGGTGGGCACGACAACCGGCCTGCATCTGCTGTTTAACGCGGCGAACCGCTGGGTACCCGGGCTGGAAATCGGCCAGGTGACGGGCGGCTGGCGCGATCTACGTCTGAAGAATATTCGCTACGAGCAGCCTGGCGTTGCGGTCAACGCGGGCGAGTTTCACCTTGCCGTCAGGCTGGGTTGCCTGCGGGACAGTAAGCTCTGCGTCAACGACCTGTCGCTAAAAGATGTGAACGTGGCGATTGATTCGGAGAAAATGCCGAAATCAGCGCCGGTTGAAGAAGAGGACAGCGGCCCGCTGAATCTCTCGACGCCGTACCCGATTGCGCTTTATCGGGTGGCGCTGGACAACGTCAATGTCAAAATCGATGACACCACCGTATCGGTGATGGATTTCACCTCCGGCCTGCGCTGGCAGGAGAAAAACCTCACCCTGACGCCAACCACCCTGCAGGGATTGCTGATCGCGCTGCCGAAGGTGGCGGACGTGGCGCAAGAGGAGATCGTCGAGCCGAAGATCCAGAACCCACAGCCGGAAGAGAAACCGCTGGGTGAAACGCTGAAAGATCTGTTCTCGAAGCCCGTCCTGCCGGAGATGACGGACGTGCACCTGCCGCTGAACCTGAATATCGAAGCGTTCAAGGGCGAGCAGTTGCGTCTGACTGGCGACACCGATCTCACGGTCTATAACATGTTGCTGAAGGTCAGCAGCATCGACGGCAACATGAAGCTCGACGCGCTGGATATCGACACCAACCAGGGCTCTGTCAATGCCTCGGGTCATGCCCTGCTGCGTGACAACTGGCCGGTGGATATTACCCTGAACAGCGCGCTCAACATCGACCCGCTGAAAGGCGAAAAAGTGAAGGTTAAGGTGGGCGGCGCGCTACGCGACAAGCTGGATGTCGGGGTGAATCTCTCCGGCCCGGTGGACATGGTTCTGCGCGCGCAAACCCAGCTGGCGGAAGTCGGACTGCCACTTAACCTTGAGGTGGTCAGCAAGCAGCTGTACTGGCCGTTCACTGGCGAAAAACAGTTCCAGGCCGATGACCTGAAGCTGAAGCTGAGCGGCAAGATGACCGATTACACGCTGTCGTTCCGTACCGCCGTGAAGGGCCAGGACGTGCCACCCGCCACGATCACGCTGGATGCAAAAGGGAATGAACAGCAGGTTAATCTCGACAAACTGACCGTTGCGGCGCTGGAAGGCAAAACCGAGCTGACCGCGCTGCTCGACTGGCAGCAGGCGATCAGCTGGCGCGGTGAGCTGAAGCTCTCGGGGATTAACACGGCGAAAGAGGTGCCGGACTGGCCGTCAAAACTGGACGGTCTTATCAAAACCCGCGGCAGCCTGTACGGCGGCACGTGGCAGATGGATGTCCCGGAAATCAAGCTCACCGGTAACGTGAAGCAGAACAAGGTTAACGTAGAAGGTTCGCTCAAAGGCAACAGCTACCTGCAGTGGGTGATCCCGGGTCTGCACGTGGCGCTGGGGCGCAACACGGCGGATATCAAAGGTGAACTGGGGGTGAAAGATCTGAACCTCGACGCCACTATCGATGCGCCGAATCTGGATAACGCCCTTCCGGGGCTTGGCGGCACGGCGAAGGGGCTGCTTAAGGTGCGCGGCACGGTGGATGCACCGCAGTTGCTGGCGGATATCACGGCCAGTAACCTGCGCTGGCAGGAGCTGTCCATCGCCCGCGTTCGCGTTGACGGGGATGTGAAATCCACCGATCAGATCGGCGGTAACCTGAACCTGCGCGTGGAACGCATTTCTCAGCCGGACGTGAACATTAATCTGGTGACCCTGGACGCCAAAGGCAACGAGAAGCAGCACGACCTCCAGCTGCGCGTGCAGGGCGAGCCGGTTTCCGGGCAGCTTCACCTGACGGGGAGCTTCGACCGCAAGGCGGAGCGCTGGAAAGGGACGCTCGACAATACCCGTTTCAACACCCCGGTAGGGCCATTGGTGCTGTCACGCGCTATTGCCCTGGACTACCGCAATGCCGAACAAAAGATCAGCATTGGCCCACACTGCTGGACCAACCCGAATGCGGAGCTGTGCGTGCCGCAGACCATCGACGCGGGAGCGGAAGGGCGCGCGCAGATCACCCTCAATCGTTTTGATCTGGCGATGTTAAAACCGTTCATGCCGGATACCACTCAGGCGAGCGGCGTCTTTAGCGGGAAGGCCGATGTGGCCTGGGACACCACCAAAGAGGGGCTGCCACAGGGCAGCGTGACGCTTTCTGGCCGCAACGTGAAGGTGACACAGGATGTCAACAACGCGCCGCTGCCGGTGGCGTTTGATACCCTGAACCTGAGCGCCGATCTGCACAACAACCGGGCCGAGCTGGGGTGGCTTATCCGCCTGACCAATAATGGCCAGTTCGACGGTAAGGTGCAGATTACCGACCCACAAGGGCGACGTAATCTGGGCGGTAACGTCTCTATTCGCAACTTCAACCTGGCGATGGTTAACCCGATTTTCTCGCGCGGTGAAAAAGCGGCGGGGATGCTCAACGCGAACCTGCGGCTGGCGGGCAACGCGCAAAGCCCGCAGCTGTTCGGTCAGATGCAGCTAAACGGTGTGGATATCGACGGCAACTTTATGCCGTTCGATATGCAGCCAAGCCAGATTACGATGAACTTCAACGGGATGAGCTCAACGCTGAACGGCTCGGTGCTGACCCAGCAGGGGCAAATCAACCTCAGCGGTGACGCCGACTGGAGCCAGCTTGATAACTGGCGCGCCCGTATCGCCGCGAAAGGCAGCAAGGTGAGGATCACCGTACCGCCGATGGTACGCCTGGATGTCTCGCCGGATATCGTCTTTGAAGCAACGCCGAGCCTCTTTACCCTCGACGGGAACGTGGACGTGCCGTGGGCGCGCATCGTGGTTCACGAGGTGCCGGAAAGCGCGGTGGGCGTCTCCAGTGATGAAGTGATGCTCGACGATAACCTCAAGCCGATTAATCAGCAAAGCGCGGGCATTCCGATCAACAGCAATCTTACCGTGCATGTGGGGAATAACGTTCGTCTGAACGCGTTTGGGCTGAAGGCACGCCTGACGGGTGACCTGAAAGTGGCGCAAGACAGACAGGGGCTTGGCCTGAATGGGCAGATCAACATTCCTGAAGGGCGCTTCCATGCTTATGGTCAGGATTTGATTGTGCGTAAAGGTGAACTGCTGTTCTCCGGTCCGCCGGATCAGCCGCTGCTCAACATTGAAGCGATTCGTAACCCGGAAGCGACAGAAAACGACGTGATTGCGGGCGTGCGCGTCACCGGTTCGGCCGACGAACCGAAGGCGGAGATCTTCTCTGACCCGGCGATGTCCCAGCAGGAAGCACTCTCTTACCTGCTGCGTGGTCAGGGCCTGGATAGCGGCCAAAGCGACAGTGCAGCGATGACCTCAATGTTAGTGGGTCTGGGGGTTGCACAAAGTGGTCAGGTTGTGGGTAAAATCGGTGAGACATTCGGCGTAAGCAATCTGGCGCTGGACACCCAGGGCGTGGGTGACTCCTCGCAGGTGGTGGTCAGCGGCTATGTACTGCCGGGTCTGCAGGTAAAATATGGCGTGGGGATCTTTGACTCGCTGGCAACTCTCACGTTACGCTATCGCCTGATGCCTAAGCTATATCTGGAAGCAGTGTCCGGCGTAGACCAGGCACTTGATCTGCTCTATCAGTTTGAGTTTTAGCAATGCGAATATTTGTCTACGGCAGTTTACGAACCAAGCAAGGCAACAGTCACTGGATGACCAATGCCCTGTTGCTTGGGAATTACAATATCGAAAACTACCAGTTGTACAGCCTGGGCCACTATCCAGGCGCGGTTCCCGGCGAAGGAACAGTACACGGTGAAGTTTATCGTATTGATAACGCGACACTTGCCGAACTTGATGCCTTGCGCACCAGGGGCGGTGAATACGCGCGCCAGTTGATCCAGACGCCGTACGGAAGTGCGTGGATGTACGTCTACCAGCGTCCGGTCGAAGGGTTAACGCGGATTGTAAGCGGTAACTGGTTAGACAGAGACCAGTACTGAAAAAACAACGCCACCGTGAGGTGGCGTTGTTTTTTGTGCCTCTTGTCGGGGGCGTAGCGCACCCGGGAGAAACTCTCCAGCCACAAAAAAGCCCCGACCAGCGGGGCTTTATCGATGTGCGGTAAGAATTACTTCTTAGCAGCGCGTTCGAAAGAGGCGATGATTTCTGCTTTCGCCGCTTCTGCGTTGTCCCAGCCGTCAACTTTAACCCACTTGCCTTTTTCGAGGTCTTTGTAGTGCTCGAAGAAGTGAGTGATCTGCGCTTTCAGCAGTTCTGGCAGGTCGTTCACATCTTTGATGTGATCGTACTCTTTGCTCAGCTTGGTGTGCGGTACCGCAACCAGTTTCGCATCTTCGCCGGATTCGTCGGTCATTTTCAGCACGCCAACTGGGCGGCAGCGAATGACTGCGCCTGGCTGCAGTGGGTATGGCGTTGGAACCAGCACGTCAACCGGGTCACCGTCCAGAGACAGGGTGTGGTTGATGTAACCGTAGTTGCATGGATAGAACATCGCGGTAGACATGAAACGGTCTACAAACAGCGCACCGCTCTCTTTGTCCACTTCGTATTTGATAGGATCTGCGTTAGCCGGGATTTCGATAACAACGTAGATGTCTTCTGGCAGTTCTTTACCCGCAGGGACGTTGAGTAAGCTCATGTCTGTGTCCTTTAAAATGGATGGTAAACAAGTGGCAGGTATTATAGCCAACTGGCGCTGAATGTCTCCGCCTGTTTTCGTCTTCTCACCGCGTTCGTCTCACTTTTCAGACCGATTCCATGGCAGAAAAATCCATAAACTCAGCCGCATTTTTCATGGAGAAATGAAAGCGATTACAAACTTGTGATTAACGTTTTATTCACTTTTCTGAAGTGTGATGTAACGCAATTCGTTACATATTTCATTGGCTATAGTCATTTCGCAGAACATCTTTTAACCAACAATAACTCACCCTACGAGGACGTTCATATGTGGAAGCGCTTACTTCTTGTCACAGCAGTTTCGGCAGCCATGTCGTCTATGGCGATGGCCGCACCTTTAACCGTAGGATTTTCGCAGGTCGGCTCTGAATCAGGCTGGCGTGCGGCAGAAACCAACGTTGCGAAAAGCGAGGCCCAGAAACGCGGCATCACGCTGAAGATCGCCGATGGTCAGCAAAAACAGGAAAACCAGATTAAAGCCGTGCGTTCGTTTATTGCGCAGGGTGTGGATGCCATCTTTATTGCGCCCGTTGTGGCCACCGGCTGGGAGCCTGTCCTGAAGGAAGCGAAAGATGCTGAGATCCCGGTCTTCCTGCTCGATCGTTCCATCGATGTAAAAGACAAATCTCTCTATATGACCACCGTGACCGCCAACAACGTTCTTGAAGGGCAATTAATTGGTGACTGGCTGGTGAAACAGGTGGATGGCAAGCCGTGTAACGTCGTCGAGCTGCAGGGTACGGTCGGCGCGAGCGTGGCCATCGACCGTAAGAAGGGGTTTGCTGAGGCCATCGCCAAAGCGCCAAACATTAAAATTATCCGTTCTCAGTCCGGCGACTTTACCCGCAGTAAAGGTAAAGAGGTCATGGAGAGCTTTATCAAGGCTGAAAACAACGGCAAGAACATCTGCATGGTTTACGCCCACAACGATGACATGGTGATCGGGGCGATTCAGGCCATTAAAGAAGCGGGCCTGAAACCGGGCAAAGATATTCTCACCGGCTCTATCGACGGCGTGCCGGACATCTACAAAGCGATGATCGACGGCGAAGCCAACGCCAGCGTGGAGCTCACGCCAAACATGGCCGGTCCGGCATTCGATGCGCTGGAGAAATTCAAGAAAGACGGCACGATGCCTGAGAAGGTGACGGTCACCAAATCCACTCTCTACCTGCCGGATACCGCGAAAGAAGAGTTAGAGAAGAAGAAAAATATGGGCTACTAAGCTCAGCCCCCTCACCCTAGCCCTCTCCCCGGAGGGGAGAGGGAAAAGGGCAGTTTGGGCAGAAAATTAAAGACTGGCACGAATAGTCCCCTCTCCCCTCCGGGGAGAGGGTCAGGGTGAGGGGGAAAACCATGACCACTGAACAACACCAGGAAATCCTCCGCACAGAGGGCTTGAGTAAATTCTTCCCCGGCGTAAAAGCGTTGGATAACGTTGATTTTAGCCTGCGACGCGGCGAGATCATGGCGTTGCTGGGCGAGAACGGTGCGGGGAAATCGACGCTGATTAAAGCCCTGACAGGGGTTTATCACGCCGATCGCGGCACCATCTGGCTGGAAGGTAACGCCATATCACCCAAAAATACCGCCCATGCGCAGCAGCTGGGGATCGGGACGGTCTACCAGGAGGTAAACCTGCTGCCGAATATGTCGGTCGCGGATAACCTGTTTATTGGCCGGGAGCCACGACGCTTTGGCCTGCTTCGCCGCAAGGAGATGGAAGCGCGGGCGACAAAACTGATGGCGTCTTACGGCTTCTCTCTCGACGTACGCGAGCCGCTGAACCGTTTTTCCGTCGCCATGCAGCAGATTGTCGCCATTTGTCGCGCTATCGACCTCTCGGCAAAAGTGCTGATCCTTGATGAGCCCACCGCCAGCCTCGATACCCAGGAAGTGGAGATGCTCTTTACCCTGATGCGCCAGCTGCGCAATCAGGGCGTGAGCCTGATCTTCGTCACCCATTTCCTCGATCAGGTGTATGAGGTGAGCGATCGCATTACGGTGCTGCGCAACGGCAGTTTTGTCGGCTGCCGCGACACCCGCGAGCTGCCGCAGATTGAACTGGTCAAAATGATGCTCGGCCGCGAGCTGGAATCCAATGCGCTCCAGCGTGCCGGCCGTACGCTGCTGAGTGAGAAACCGGTCGCCGCGTTCAGTGATTTCGGCAAGAAAGGGGTCATCTCGCCGTTTAACCTGGAGGTGCGCCCCGGTGAAATTGTCGGTCTGGCGGGCCTGTTAGGCTCGGGCCGTACCGAAACCGCCGAGGTGATCTTCGGGATCAAGCCTGCAGACAGCGGCACCGCGCAGATCAAAGGTAAACCGCAAACCTTGCGCTCGCCGCATCAGGCCTCCTGTCTGGGTGTGGGCTTCTGCCCGGAAGACAGAAAAACGGATGGCATTATTGCCGCCGCCTCGGTGCGGGAAAATATCATTCTGGCCTTACAGGCGCAGCGCGGCTGGCTGCGGCCGATCCCACGGAAAGAGCAAAACGCCATTGCCGAGCGCTTTATTCGCCAGCTCGGTATCCGTACCCCGAGCGCAGAACAGCCGATAGAGTTCCTCTCCGGGGGCAACCAGCAGAAGGTACTGCTTTCCCGCTGGCTGCTGACCAAACCTCAGTTCCTGATCCTCGATGAACCGACCCGCGGCATTGACGTGGGGGCGCACGCCGAAATTATCCGCCTTATTGAAACCCTGTGCGCGGACGGGCTGGCGCTGCTGGTCATCTCGTCTGAACTGGAGGAGCTGGTGGGCTATGCCGATCGCGTCATCATCATGCGCGATCGCAAGCAGGTGGCAGAGATCCCGCTGGATAAACTGTCCGTTCCGGCAATCATGAATGCCATCGCGGCGTAAGGAGTGAATCGTGATGTCTCGTTCGCTTTCGCAAACTGGCGAAACAAAACGCCGCTTCAACTGGCCGACCGGCACGCCGCAAATCGCCGCGCTGCTGGTGGTGTTGCTGGTCGATAGCCTGGTCGCACCGCATTTCTTCCAGATAATCGTGCAGGATGGCCGTCTGTTCGGCAGTCCGATCGATATTTTAAACCGCGCCGCGCCGGTGGCGCTGCTCGCCATTGGTATGACGCTGGTGATCGCCACCGGCGGGATCGACCTTTCTGTTGGCGCGGTGATGGCCATTGCCGGGGCGACGGCAGCATCAATGACCGTGGCCGGGCACAGCCTGCCGGTGGTGCTGCTGGCGGCGTTGGGCACCGGCGTGCTGGCCGGACTGTGGAACGGCATTCTGGTGGCGGTGCTCAAAATCCAGCCGTTTGTTGCCACGCTGATATTGATGGTGGCCGGGCGCGGTGTCGCACAGCTCATCACCTCGGGGCAGATTGTTACCTTCAACTCGCCGAACCTGGCGTGGCTCGGGAGCGGCAAGCTGCTCTTCTTCCCCACGCCGGTGATCATTGCGCTGGTGACGCTGGTGGTGTTCTGGATCTTTACCCGCAAAACGGCGCTGGGCATGTTCATTGAAGCGGTCGGGATCAACATTCGTGCGGCACGCAACGCCGGGGTCAATACGCGGCTGATGGTGATGCTCACGTACGTATTGAGCGGCGTGTGTGCCGCCATCGCCGGGGTGATCGTCGCGGCAGATATTCGTGGGGCTGATGCCAACAACGCCGGGTTATGGCTGGAGCTGGATGCGATCCTGGCGGTGGTCATTGGCGGCGGATCGCTGATGGGCGGGCGCTTTAACCTGCTGCTCTCGGTAATTGGTGCGCTGATTATTCAGGGCATGAACACCGGGATCCTGCTTTCCGGGTTTCAGCCGGAACTCAACCAGGTGGTGAAAGCGGTGGTCGTGCTCTGCGTGCTGATCGTTCAGTCACCGCGCTTTGTCAGCATCATTAAGGGGATCCGTGGCCATGATAAAACGTAATTTACCGTTAATGATCACGCTGGGCGTGTTTGTGCTGGGCTATCTCTACTGCCTGACCCAGTTCCCGGGGTTCGCCTCGACGCGTGTGATTTGTAACATACTGACGGATAACGCCTTTTTAGGCATCATCGCGGTTGGGATGACCTTTGTGATCCTCTCCGGGGGGATTGATCTCTCCGTCGGTTCGGTGATCGCCTTTACTGGTGTGTTTCTTGCCAAAGCGATCGGTTTCTGGGGCATCTCGCCGCTGGTGGCGTTTCCGCTGGTGCTGGTGATGGGCTGTGCGTTTGGTGCCTTTATGGGGCTTCTGATTGACGCGCTCAAGATCCCGGCCTTTATCATTACGCTTGCCGGGATGTTCTTCCTGCGCGGCGTGAGTTATCTGGTGTCTGAGGAGTCGATCCCGATCAACCATCCGGTGTACGACACGCTCTCCAGCCTGGCGTGGAAAATCCCCGGCGGGGGGCGCCTGAGCGCGATGGGGCTGCTGATGCTGGGCGTGGTGGTCATTGGTATCTTCCTTGCCCATCGCACCCGGTTTGGTAATCAGGTCTACGCTATTGGCGGCAACGCTACCTCGGCCAATCTGATGGGGATCTCCACCCGCAGCACCACCATCCGCATCTATATGCTCTCCACCGGGCTGGCGACGCTGGCGGGGATTGTCTTCTCCATTTACACCCAGGCGGGTTACGCGCTGGCCGGGGTTGGCGTTGAACTGGATGCGATTGCCTCTGTGGTGATTGGCGGCACGCTGCTCAGCGGTGGGGTGGGAACGGTACTGGGAACACTGTTTGGCGTGGCAATCCAGGGGCTGATCCAGACCTATATCAACTTTGACGGCACGCTCAGCTCCTGGTGGACGAAAATCGCCATTGGCATTTTATTGTTTATTTTTATTGCCCTGCAGCGCGGTCTGACGGTGCTCTGGGAGAACCGCCAGAGCTCGCCTGTTACCCGCGTGAACACATCAGTAACAGAGCGATAACATGCTGAATTTGCTTAAAGTCTAAACATTTTCCGGTAGCGGCCGATACTTTTTTTTTATGCCCAGAAATATCTCGCTACCGGAAATAACATCATGCTTAAAACGCTATCGATTCGTACCGGCTTGCTCTCTTTACTGGCCGTTATGACCCTTCTGCTGCTGATTGTCAGCGGCATTGGCATTTATGCCCTCACACAGAGTTCTTCGTCACTTCAGCGCATCAACCACCTTCAGGGTGAGCAGATGGTGCAGCTCAATTCTGGCTATACGCTGATCCTTCGTGCGCGCAACGAGGCGGGCCAGGCCGTCAGAATGATGGAAATTGGTCTGCTGGACGATGCCGCGAAATCGGTGAAAAGCATTAATCAGGAGATCGCCCTGGCGCAAAAAACGCTGAAAGGCGTGATCGACGCAGGCGTGGCCGATCCCCAGGGACAGCAGTTGCTGGATAAGGTGGCGGCCAGTCTGGCGGCCTATAACCAACAGGGGATCAACCCAATGCTGAAAGCGCTGAACGAACAGAGCGCAGACAGCTATTACGATCTGCTGGAGAGTAAGCTCATTCCGGTAGCAAAGCAGTTTGATAACGATATGCAGGCGTTCCAGATGTGGAGCGACGCGCGCGGGAAAGCGGAAGTCAGCGCCGTGCAGTCGAGCAAAACGCGGGTTCTGGTCCTGATCGTTGTCGCGGCGCTGCTGACGGCAGGCATCATTGTGCTGGCCTGGCTGGTGCTGCGCCACATGCTGCTCAAGCCGCTCTCGGCGTCGATTGCGCAGCTGGAAAACGTCGCCGCGGGGGATTTAACCCACACGCTGAATGCCCCGGCGAGCCAGGAGTTCAACCGTCTGAACGCTGCCATCGAAGGCATGCGCCAGTCGCTGATGCACTCGGTGCTGCGGGTCCGCGATGCCAGCTCGCAAATTGATACCGGCAGCCGCGAGCTGACGGCGGGAAACAGGGATCTTGCCGAGCGCACGGAGTCCACCGCGACCTCGCTGGAGCAGACCGCCGCCAGCATGGAAGAGATCACCGCCACGGTGAAACTCAACGCGGATAACGCCGAGCAGGCGCACCAGCTGGCGAAATCTGTCTCGGATACTGCCGATCACGGCAGCGAAATGGTCTGCTATGTGATTGAGAAAATGCGCGATATCTCCGGCAGTTCGGCGCGGATTGCCGACATTCTGAGCGTTATTGACGGTATTGCCTTCCAGACCAACATTCTGGCGCTGAACGCCTCCGTGGAAGCGGCGCGTGCGGGCGAGCAGGGGCGCGGTTTTGCCGTCGTTGCGGGCGAGGTACGCAATCTTGCCAGCCGCAGCGCCGATGCAGCAAAAGAGATCCGTTCACTTATCAGCGACTCGCAGACCCACGTTAATGAGGGCAGCGAGCTGGCGCAGCAGGCGGGCGAAACGATGGATGAGATCGCAACCGAAGTGCTGCGCATGACCAAACTGATGCGCGAAATTGCCACCGCGTCTCAGGAACAGAGCCGTGGTATTGAACAGGTGAATATTGCGGTAAATCAGATGGATGAAACCGCGCAGCAGAATGCGGCGCTGGTACAGCAATCCTCTGCCGCGACGCGCTCGCTGGAAGAGCAGTCACGCCAGCTGATGGAAGCCATGTCATCATTTAAACTGACGACGCAGAGTGTCGCATAATATTCCCCGACCCTGGTACATTCTGTACCAGGGTATTATTCTCGGACAAATTAATCGCGCTAATATTATCGTGAATATTACCGAGTAATATTTCCAGATGGTGAGTTAAGGTTAACGCTTTTTCCGTCGGTTCAAGATATAACCCTTTACGGATAAATAGCGGTTCAGCAAAAAGCTGGCTAAAGCGCTTCAACGCCAGGCTCACGGCCGGGCGTGACATCTCCAGCCGGACAGAGGCCTTCGCCATGCTGCCGCAGCGGACCACTTCAATAAAGACAGGAATAAGATTTAAATCGATGCCGGTATTGGCACGGGAATAGTTTTTCGTCACGGGTACGCTCCAGGAAATATCTGTCAAACTGTTATGGAAATAATGCAGGAGCGAATCTGAATATTAAAGCGCGTTTTTTATAAACACTTATACGGTAAATTATATAAATGTATTGGGGAGCCAGAGCGGCTCCCCGGGAGAGGGATTACGCGTCCGGATACTCACGGATAAAACGTTCAACGTCTTCAACCATATGGTTGTTGCCGACGAAGAAGGAACGACGCTGGTGCAGACTTTCTGGCACGATATCCAGAATACGCTCTTTACCATCGCTCGCCTTGCCGCCCGCCTGTTCCGCCAGGAACGCCATCGGGTTGCATTCATACAGCAGACGCAGTTTCCCGTCCGGGTGGCTGGCGGTGCTTGGGTAGAGGTAAATGCCGCCTTTCAGCAGGTTACGGTGGAAATCCGCAACCAGGGAACCGATATAGCGGGAGGTGTAAGGGCGCTGCGTCGCTTTATCTTCTTCCTGGCAGAATTTGATGTACTTCTTCACGCCAGTCGGGAACTTGATGTAGTTACCTTCGTTGATGGAGTAGGTGTTGCCCTTCTCCGGGAAGCGCATACGTTCCTGACACAGGCAGAACACGCCCAGCGACGGATCGTAAGTAAAGGCATGAACGCCACAGCCGGTGGTGTAGACCAGCATGGTGGAGGAGCCATACACGACATAACCGGCAGCAACCTGCTGACTGCCAGGCTGCAGGAAATCTTCTTCTGTCACCGGCGTGCCAACAGGCGTGACGCGGCGGTAGATGGAGAAAATGGTACCGACAGAAACGTTAACGTCGATGTTGGAGGAGCCGTCCAGCGGATCCATCAGAACAACGTATTTCGCGTGTTCACACCCTTCGAATACGACAATTTCATCTTCTTCTTCAGAGGCGATACCCGCAACGATGTCGCGCGCGCGCAGTGCAGCTTTCAGTTTTTCATTTGCGAACAGATCGAGTTTCTGCTGAACCTCGCCCTGAACGTTCTCGGCACCGCTGGCACCCAGGATATCGACCAGACCGGCCTTGTTGATATCACGGTGGATGATCTTAGCGCCCAGCTTTATTGCCGACAGCAAAGCAGTGAGTTCACCGGTAGCATGAGAGAACTCGTGCTGCTTTTCGACAATAAATTCACCTAACGTTTTCATAACACTTTCCCTGCATCTTTGTGAGTAGAGCGATTGTATGTTCACTAAAACGACTAATGCCCAACAATCTTAACAAATATTCAAATAGTAGCGCAGAGGTGAATCGCGCCAGCAATATACGGATTTACCTGAAATGCGTTTCACACCCGCTAACATGTGAGTAAAATGTGCGCCACATTGAAGAAGGATAGTGACGTATGCGCATTCATATATTGGGGATTTGTGGCACTTTCATGGGCGGACTGGCAATGCTGGCGCGCTCGCTGGGCCATGAAGTGACTGGTTCGGACGCCAATGTGTATCCGCCGATGAGCACGCTCCTGGAGAAGCAGGGCATCTCTCTGATTCAGGGTTATGATGCCAGCCAGCTGGATCCCGCGCCGGATCTGGTGATCATTGGCAACGCCATGACGCGAGGTAATCCGTGCGTTGAGGCGGTACTGGAACGCAATATTCCGTTCATGTCTGGCCCACAGTGGCTGCATGATTTCGTCCTGCGCGACCGTTGGGTTGTTGCCGTGGCCGGTACGCACGGTAAAACCACCACCGCCGGTATGGCGACCTGGATCCTTGAAGCTTGTGGTTACAAGCCTGGCTTTGTCATTGGCGGCGTTCCGGGCAATTTCGACGTGTCTGCGCGTCTGGGGGAGAGCCCGTTCTTTGTGATCGAAGCCGATGAGTACGACTGTGCGTTCTTCGACAAGCGCTCCAAGTTTGTACACTACTGCCCGCGCACGCTGATCCTCAACAACCTTGAGTTCGATCATGCGGATATCTTTGACGATCTGAAAGCCATTCAGAAACAGTTCCACCATTTGGTGCGCATCGTTCCGGGTCAGGGCCGTATCATCCTGCCGGAGAACGACATCAATCTTAAGCAGACCATGGCGATGGGCTGCTGGAGCGAGCAGGAGCTGGTGGGTGAGCAGGGCCACTGGCAGGCGAAAAAACTCAACGTGGATGCCTCGGAGTGGGAAGTGTGGCTCGACGGCGAGAAAGTGGGTGAGGTGAAGTGGGGCCTGGTTGGCGAACACAACATGCACAACGGCCTGATGGCAATCGCTGCCGCACGCCATGTGGGTGTTCAGCCTGCGGACGCGGCGAATGCACTGGGTTCATTTATCAATGCCCGTCGCCGTCTGGAGCTGCGCGGTGAAGCCCACGGTGTGACCGTGTATGACGATTTCGCGCACCACCCAACTGCTATTCTGGCGACGCTTGCAGCGTTACGCGGCAAGGTCGGCGGTACCGCGCGCATTCTGGCGGTGCT
Organism: Enterobacter cloacae complex sp. SHL021; assembly: GCF_049237765.1. Lineage (NCBI taxonomy): Bacteria > Pseudomonadati > Pseudomonadota > Gammaproteobacteria > Enterobacterales > Enterobacteriaceae > Enterobacter > Enterobacter cloacae complex sp. SHL021. Next base: position 27,171 of record NZ_JBMKJG010000002.1, read on the forward strand.
GGAGCCACGCTCTAACACCATGAAAATGGGCATCTGCAAAGACGATCTCGCGCCATCCTTAGGGCGTGCCGACGAAGTCTTCCTGCTGCAGCCACAGCATATTCCGTGGCAGGTAGCTGAAGTGGCCGATGCCTGCATTCAGCCTGCGCACTGGAGTGCGGATGTTGATGCTCTGGCGGATATGGTGGTGAAAGCCGCTCAGCCGGGTGACCATATTCTGGTGATGAGTAACGGCGGTTTTGGTGGGATCCATCAGAAGCTGCTGGACGGTCTGGCGAAAAAGGCTGAGGCCGCAGAGTAAAAAAAGCCCGGTGGCGCTAGCGCTTACCGGGCCTACTCATTGCACGACCTTGTAGGCCGGATAAGGCGTTTACGCCGCCATCCGGCGCAAAACCGCACGGATTACTCTTCGTTCTCAGACAGCTCGCGCAGATACTGGAAAATCAGACGCGCGGACTTCGGCGGCTTATTCCCTTCTTTCTCTTTCTTCGCGTTGCGGATCAGTGAACGCAGCTGCTGGCGGTCGGCATCCGGCCACAGGTTCAATACTTCCGGTACCGCATCATCACCCTGTTCAATCAGACGGTCGCGGATCTGCTCCAGCTTGTGGAACAGCGCAACCTGCTGGTTGTGGCGGTTTTTCAGTTTATCCAGCGCCTGGCGGATCGGATCGACGTCGCGCTGACGCAGCATTTTACCGATAAGCTGAAGCTGGCGACGACGGCCTTCTTTTTTGATTTTCTGTGCCAGTTCAATGGCATCACGCAGATCCTGGTCGAGCGGGATCTTATCCAGCGCGTTTTTACCCAGTTCCACCATTTCTGCGCCAAGCTGTTTTAACTCTTCGGCGTCGCGTTTAATTTCACTTTTACTGACCCAGATGATCTCATCATCTTCGTCTTCGATGTCATCACCGGGAACGTCGTCGAGCCAGTCTTCGGGCTGCTTTGTCATGTCAGGCTCCTTAAAAAAAGAGGCTAATGTTACCAGTTAAGACGCGCACTGAAAAACGGTTCTCTGTTAGACTTCAGTTAACTCTCTCTTACAGTATGGCATTTGCGATGAAAGTAACCTCACAAGTTGAAGCGCAGCGTAAGATTCTGGAAGAAGCTGTCTCCACCGCGCTGACGCTCGCTTCAGGTAAATCAGATGGCGCCGAAGTGGCGGTCAGCAAAACCACCGGCATTAGCGTGAGCACCCGCTATGGCGAAGTGGAGAATGTAGAATTCAACAGCGATGGCGCACTGGGGATCACGGTCTATCACCAGAACCGCAAAGGCAGCGCGTCGTCTACCGATCTCAGCCCCGATGCCATTGCCCGTACCGTGCAGGCGGCGCTGGATATTGCGCGTTACACCTCACCGGATCCTTATGCCGGCGTTGCGGATAAAGATCTGCTGGCCTTTGATGCCCCGGATCTCGATCTTTTCCACCCGGCGGAAGTCACCCCGGACGAAGCCATTGAGCTGGCTGCACGTGCCGAACAGGCGTCTTTGCAGGCGGATAAACGCATCACCAATACCGAAGGCGGCAGCTTCAACAGCCACTACGGCATCAAAGTCTTCGGCAACAGCCACGGAATGCTGCAGGGCTATTGCTCAACCCGTCACTCGCTTTCCAGCTGCGTGATCGCCGAAGAAAACGGCGATATGGAGCGGGATTATGCTTACACCATCGGCCGCGCGCTGGAGGATTTACAGTCCCCTGAGTGGGTGGGCAAAGCGTGTGCCGAACGCACGCTGTCTCGCCTGTCACCGCGTAAGCTCTCTACCATGAAAGCCCCGGTTATTTTTGCCAATGAAGTGGCGACCGGCCTGTTTGGCCATCTGGTGGGCGCTATCGCGGGCGGCTCAGTTTACCGTAAATCGACCTTCCTGCTCGACTCACTGGGCAAACAGATCCTGCCGGAATGGCTGACCATTGAAGAGCACCCGCACCTGCTTAAAGGGCTGGCCTCCACGCCGTTCGACAGCGAAGGCGTGCGCACGGAACGCCGCGATATCGTTAAAGACGGCATTCTGACCCAGTGGCTGCTGACCAACTACTCCGCGCGCAAGCTGGGGCTGAAAAGCACCGGACATGCGGGGGGCATCCATAACTGGCGCATTGCCGGACAGGGCCTGAACTTCGAGCAGATGCTGAAAGAGATGGGCACCGGCCTGGTGGTGACAGAACTGATGGGCCAGGGCGTGAGCGGCATTACCGGAGACTACTCTCGCGGTGCGGCAGGCTTCTGGGTCGAAAACGGCGAGATTCAGTATCCGGTGAGCGAAATTACCATCGCCGGCAACCTGAAGGACATGTGGCGCAATATCGTTACGGTCGGTAACGATATTGAAACACGTAGCAATATACAGTGTGGTTCTGTATTACTGCCGGAAATGAAAATCGCCGGCCAGTAATACCCGAAAAGCGTTTTAATAATAAAAAAGGAAGTGAGCAATGCGTAAACACCTGTTAGCGATCGTCGCGGCTTCAACGCTGGTTCTTGGCTCTTCTGCGTTTGCTGCCGATCTCGAAGACAACATGGACATCCTCAGTCAAAACCTGAAGGTCGTTCAGAAAACGGACAATGCGGCAGAAATGAAAAGCGCATTGACCAAAATGCGTGAAGCGGCGCTGGACGCGCAAAAAGCGACGCCGCCAAAGCTGGAAAGCAAAGCGGCAGACAGCGCAGAGATGAAGGACTATCGCCACGGCTTTGACGTGCTGGTCGGTCAGATTGACGGCGCGCTGAAGCTCGCTAACGAAGGCAAAGTGAAGGAAGCCCAGGCGGCAGCCGACCAGTTTGTCGCGACGCGTAACACGTATCACAAAAAGTATCGTTAATTGGGTGCCTGAGCTGTACGTCCTTTCCCGTATGCGGGGGCGCAGTTAGCGCCCCCGCATCTTTGCTCCCTACTGGCCGGAGCGACACTCCATCCGCGCTGTCACTTCAAGCGAACCGTTTCGAAAACGGATCTCGCACAGTGTTTTCCTCGTCACCAGCGTTAAGATGATTATTGTCAAAGCAATAATCATCAAAACCCGGATAATTGGGGATTGGCGTTTCATGGATGCCTCCTTGCTTTAAAGCGGGCGAGGTAGCGAACTCCACGGTCCGACGTGTCGTTTCGAGCCCCCGCCCTGATTTTTTATCAGGCGGGGCTTTCCACTTTCCGTCCCATGCCTGAGACGGTCAGTCTCAAGCACCCGCCGCCACTCTAGCGAATCCCCATAAGAAAACCTTATCCACGTCACATTTCTACGAGTCGGCTCGTAATCTTTTCCGCTTCGCTCTCCCTGTATTTGCCGTCAGATAACGTGATATTCATCACGTAAATACAGCGATTTATCCAGATTCAGCCTATTTATGTGGCACAGATCACTGCTGCGGCTCGCCTTTCCACTTCGAAGTGGAAAACAACTCGCTACAAACCCGCCATCGCCAACGTTAGTTTTATTCCAGAGCCATTAACGGGGTAAGACCAGTGAGTAACGGAGCGGTAATGAACGACGTTGGGGATCAGGCGGAGCAAACAGAAAAGCTCGCGAACACCATGCTGCAGCAGGTTTATGCCCTGCTGGCCCGGCACAACATCATCCCCAATGCAGTACAGGAACAGATGCTCACCTCCCATGTCCGCGCGATGGCGCACCGGTCCGTGACCGGCGAGCCGCTGCCGGAAGTGGAGGCAGAGCTGTTCGACGAAATTTCACCGGATTCAATGCGGCTCGCCCGTGAAGTGGTAGCGCAGTTTGGCAACCTTCCTGATGAAGAAGCCTGGCTGCTCTCCGTTCACTTTGAAGTCGCGAAAGACAACCTTTAAGGAGCAACACATGGAACAGATTACAGTCGTGATTGGCGATCGCCTGGGTAAAGGCCAGAAAGTGGCTGCCGGTGTGGAAAAAGCGGGTGGACGTGCGGTTGTCGTGCCGGGTATGGCGGCAGATATGAAACTCGGCGACGTCATGAAAGCGGAAAACGCCACCTTCGGCATCTCCTTCTGCGGCAGCGGCGGCGCGGGTGCCATCACGGCGCAAACCAAATATGGCTACAAAGCGAAATACGGCATGCGCTCCGTAGATGAGGGGGTGACCGCCATCAACGAAGGCTGCAACGTGCTGGGCTTTGGCTTTATGGATAAAGAAGAGCTGGGCAAGCGTCTGGTGCAGGCGTGGCAGAAGAAGCACGGCGCATAAGCATGAAAGAACAGTTCACAACCACGGTGAGAGTGAAGGGGAAGGGCGACGCCAAAGCGCGCGCCTTTGCCGACGCACTCAACCACGTTCAGGCCGCGGTGATGAAAGCCTCACCGCATATCTTACTGCGTATTGAGCCACAGGATGTGCAGGTCGTTCAGGCGCAAGAAGCGGTGCGTAAAGAAGCGTTTCTGTTCTTCTTTTTGCGCCGGGAAAGACGCACCTACAGCGTGGAGCTGGATGTGACCGTCAACGTGACCGCCATCAATCTCGACCAGGTGGATTTCGTCACGCAACGCTGATTATTCATAAAAGGGCAGACTGATGTTCTTAATTATATTAATAAAATCGCTCATCATTGGCGGCCTGGTAGGCGTCGGTGTTGGAGCCGGGGCTGCACGCATGTTTCATGCGCCTACCACTCAGGGTATGGGCGCGTTTCGTACGTTGGGGGAACTGAACTCCTGCGAAGGGGATCCGGCTTCTCACTTCTCCTTTGGGTTAGGCTTCTTCTTTAACGCCTGGGCCTCTTCCGTGGCCGCAGGTGCCTTCACACAGGACGTAGACCACCGCATCATCCCAAACTGGGGTGCTGCAGCCTTGATGATCAAAAACCGTAACGTCGGCGAAACGCTGCACGATCCCCGCAAGATGGCGATTGCCTGCGGCATCATCGGCATGATTGTTGTCACCTTCCTTAACCTGACTGCCTCGTCTGTTCCGGCCGCACTGCAGGTCACCGCCGTGAAGGTGCTGGTACCGGCGGCAAACCTGCTGGTGAACACCGTGATGCCGGTGATCTTCTGGCTGGCGGCCATCGACGCGGGTAAAAAATCCGGCTTCTGGGCGACCATCTTCGGCGGCGCAGCGCAGCTGATTATGGGTAACGCCGTACCGGGCCTGGTACTGGGGATCCTGATCGGTAAAGGCGTGGAAGAGAGCGGCTGGAACCACGTCACCAAAGTGATGATGGCGGCCATCGTTCTGCTCTTCGTGCTGAGCGGCTTCTTCCGCGGCTTCGACATGAAGATGATTGAATCCTTCCATCTGACCGTGCCGAACTGGCTCGACATGATCCACAACTCGCTCAGCGGTAAATAACAGGAGCCTCTACATGGAACAGAATAAAGGTTTTTGGTATGCCGACTGGTCGTTCCCGATCTTCGTTGGCCTGCTCTCCTCCGGCGTGTTTGCCGGGACGCACATGTACTACCTTTACGGCATCGGCGCGTTTAACGAAGTGGCCTTCGTGGCGATGCTGAAGGCGGGAATTGATACCGGCGTATACGGCGCAGTGGCGGCGTTCGGCGCAAGCTTCCTGTTCGCCCGTATTATCGAAGGATCGCTGGTAGGGATCCTCGACATCGGCGGGGCTATCCAGACCGGCGTGGGTCTGGGTGTGCCAGCACTGCTGCTGGGCGCGGGGATCATGTTCCCGGTGACCAACTTCATTGCCTCGCTGATTACCGGCCTGGTGATTGGTCTGGCGATCGGCTACGTCATCATCCTGGCGCGTAAGTTCACCATCAACCAGAGCAACTCCACCTACGGGGCGGACGTGATGATGGGCGCGGGCAATGCCTCCGGTCGTTTTCTGGGGCCGTTGATTATCCTCAGCGCCATGACCGCTTCTATTCCGATTGGCGTCGGTTCCCTGCTGGGCGCGCTGCTGTTCTACATCTGGCAGAAGCCGATCACCGGCGGTGCCATCCTTGGCGCCATGATTTTAGGCTGGTTGTTCCCGGTCGCCCTTTAATACCTGCGGGCGCGCTGGCGCCCGCCTTATCAGGAGAACCCCATGTTTGATTTACTCCTGCGCCGTGCGCGCCTTAGCGACGATACCCTGACCGATATCGCCATTCTGGACGGGAAAATTGCCGCAACAGGCGACATAGACGCTCCCGCCCGCAAAACGGTGGAGCTGAACGGTGACGTGTTCGTCAGCGCAGGCTGGATCGACTCCCACGTCCACTGCTACCCGAACTCCCCTATTTACCACGACGAACCGGACAGCGTGGGTATCGCTACCGGCGTCACCACCGTGGTGGATGCGGGCAGTACCGGTGCCGACGACGTGGACGATTTCTACGAAATCACCCGCAAAGCCTCAACCGAGGTCTTTGCCCTGCTGAATATCTCCCGCGTGGGGCTGATTGCCCAGAACGAGCTGGCCAATATGGCGAATATTGATGCCGATGCCGTGAAGCAGGCGGTGAAACGCCACCCTGACTTTATCGTCGGGCTGAAAGCGCGCATGAGCAGCAGCGTGGTGGGTGAAAACGGTATTACGCCGCTGGAGCGTGCGAAAGCCATTCAGAAAGAGAACGGCGACCTGCCGCTGATGGTGCACATCGGCAATAACCCGCCTAACCTCGACGAAATTGCCGAGCTGCTGAGCTCGGGCGACATCATTACCCACTGCTACAACGGCAAACCAAACCGCATTCTGACGCCCTCTGGCGAGCTGCGCGCCTCCATCACCTCCGCCCTGAAACGCGGTGTGCGGCTGGACGTAGGCCACGGTACGGCGAGCTTCAGCTTTGAAGTGGCGAAACGCGCTATCGCGATGGGCATTCTGCCGCACACCATCAGCTCGGATATCTACTGCCGCAACCGCATCAACGGCCCGGTGGGCTCGCTTTCGAGCGTGATGTCGAAATTCCTCGCCATCGGCATGTCATTGCCGCAGGTGATTGACTGCGTCACCGCCAACGCCGCCGACGGCCTGCGCCTGACGCGCAAAGGGCGTATCGAACCCGGCCTCGACGCCGACCTGACGCTGTTCACCCTTAAGCGCCAGCCGACGGTGCTGACGGATGCTGAAAACGACAGCCTGCAGGCTGAACACATTCTGGTGCCGCTTGCCGCGATCCGCGCGGGCAAGGGCTACATGACCGAACAAGGGAGCACGGAACATGCCTTCGATTTATGAGAAGTACAACTTAAAGCAGGTCATCAACACCTCCGGCCGCATGACGGCGCTGGGTGTCTCCACGCCACGCCCGGAAGTGGTGCAGGCGGCGATGGACGGCATGAATCACTATTTCGAGATGAAAGATCTGGTCAATAAAACCGGGGAATACATCGCGAAGCTGCTGGATGTGGAGGGCGCGACGGTGGTCTCCTGCGCATCCGCGGGCATCGCCCAGTCCGTGGCGGCAGTGCTGGTGAAAGACAGCGACTGGCTGCTGGAAAACCTGCACGTCACTCCAGTTGAGAACAACGAAATCGTGCTGCCGAAAGGGCACAACGTTAACTTTGGCGCGCCGGTGGGCACCATGGTGGCGCTGGGCGGCGGCAAGCTGGTGGAAGCGGGCTACGCTAACGAATGCTCAGCCGAGCAGCTGGCGGCGGCCATCACCCCGCGCACCGCGGCGATCCTTTACATCAAATCGCACCACTGCGTGCAGAAAAGCATGCTCAGCGTTGAGCAGGCGGCGGTCGTGGCGCGCAAACACGATCTGCCCCTGATCGTCGATGCTGCAGCGGAAGAAGATCTGCATACCTATTACCGCTCAGGCGCCGACCTGGTGATCTACAGCGGCGCGAAAGCGATCGAAGGGCCCACCAGCGGCCTGGTGATCGGCAAGACCCAGTACGTTGAGTGGGTGAAGCGCCAGACGGCGGGCATTGGCCGCGCCATGAAGGTGGGTAAAGAGGGCATCCTCGGCCTGACCTGCGCCATCGAACACTACCTGACGGCAACCAAAGAGAGTGGGGCGGAGATGGTGGCAAAAATGACGCCGTTTATCGACGCGCTCAACACCCTGAATGGCGTTACCGCGCGCGTGGTCTGGGACAGCGCCGGTCGCGATATCGCGCGTACCGAGATTAAGTTTGACGAAGCCGTAACCGGCATCGGCACCGGCGAGCTGGTGAATGCCCTGAAGCAGGGCGAATACGCCATTTATTTCCGCGGCTACAAGGCCAACGAAGGGATTATCGAAGCGGACGTGCGCAGCGTGAACGCTGACCAGCTGAACATTGTGTACCGCCGCATAAGCGAAGTGTTAGGACAGGAGAAAAAGGCATGAAACTGACCCCCAATTTTTACCGTGACCGCGTCTGCCTGAACGTGCTGGCAGGCTCAAAAGCGAACGCCAGCGCCATTTACGAGGCGGCAGAAGGTCACGTGCTGGTGGGCGTGCTCTCCAAAAATTACCCGGACGTGGCCAGTGCGGTTGCCGATATGCGCGAGTACGCGGCGCTGATTGATAACGCGCTCTCGGTAGGCCTGGGGGCGGGTGACCCGAACCAGTCGGCGATGGTGAGCGAAATCTCCCGTCAGGTGCAGCCGCAGCACGTTAACCAGGTTTTCACCGGTGTAGCCACCAGCCGTGCGCTGCTGGGGCAGAATGATTCGGTGGTCAACGGTCTGGTCTCCCCGACCGGCACCGTCGGGATGGTAAAAATCTCCACCGGCCCGCTGAGCAGCGCGGCACCGGACGGCATTGTGCCGGTTGAAACGGCGATCGCCCTGCTGAAAGACTTTGGCGGCAGTTCGATTAAGTACTTCCCGATGGGGGGCCTGAAGTGCCGTGACGAATACCAGGCCGTGGCGGAAGCCTGCGCCCGTCACGACTTCTGGCTGGAGCCGACCGGGGGTATCGATCTGGAAAACTACGAGGCGATTCTGCAGATCGCCCTGGACGCGGGCGTGAGCAAAATCATTCCGCATATTTATAGTTCGATTATCGATAAAGCCAGCGGCGATACGCGTCCGGAAGATGTGCGTACGCTGCTTGCGATGACGAAGAAGCTGGTGAAGTAAAACAAAACCTTACCCCTCACCCCAGCCCTCTCCCCAAAGGGGAGAGGGTGTAATCGTCCCCTCTCCCCTTTGGGGAGAGGGTTAGGGGGGAACACACCGCACAAACCTGAAGGAGCCACCATGCACACCCGTACCCTGCTTGTCGCTTCACTCTCTTTACTGGCTAACGCCGCTATCGCCCAGCCGCAGTACGCCTGGGTCGGCACCTATAACCCCAACGGGGAAGGGCTGTACCGCTTTACCGTCGACCCGAGCACCGGTGCGCTCGGCGATAAAACGCTGGTGAGTCAGCTGCCGAACGCCGCGCAGCTGGCCGTCTCGCACGATGGCAAAACGCTGTATCTGGCAAGCGAAGTGGAGCAGGGCGTGGTGCAGGCGCTGCGGATAGATGATAACGGCGAGCTGAGCGAGCTGAATCAGGTCTCCTCCGGCGGTGCGGGGCCGGTGTATCTTTCGCTCACGCCGAACGGTCAGCATCTGCTGGTGGCGAACTACGTAAGCGGATCGATCGCAGTGCTGCCGATCAAAGCCGATGGCAGCCTGGGTGACGCCACGGATCGGCATCAGGATCAGGGTGAGCCAGGCGCTGCGAAACCGGAGGCGGCAGCAGAAGGCAGTTTTGCCATCAGCGATCATAATGGTCCTCATGCGCACATGATCGCCGCCGATCCGAGCGGGAAATATGTGTTTTCCACCGATCTGGGGCTGGATCGCATCTATCAGTACCGCTTTGACGATCGAACCGGCAAGCTGACGCCGAACGATCCACCGTTTATCAGCGCCTCCTCAAAAGGAGCCGGGCCGCGGCACTTTGTCTTTACGCCGAAGGGGGATGCGCTGTGGCTGATTAACGAAGAGGCATCTACGCTCACCCATTATACGCTGGACAGCAACGGCAGGCTGAAAGAGGGCAAAACGCTCTCCGCGCTGCCAGAAGGTTACAAAGGCACCAGTTTTGCGGCCGGACTGGCGCTGAGTGCAGATGGTAAACAGCTGTACGTGGCTAACCGTTTGCATAACAGCATCGGGCACTTTACCGTAACAGCGGAGGGCACGCTGACGCATCAGGACGATGTCTGGACGCGTGGCGACTACCCGCGCACCCTGACGCTCGATAAACAGGGGCGCTGGCTGTACGTCATGAACCAGCGCAGCGACAACATTACCCGTTTCCGCGTCGGTCAGGACGGCAAGCTAAGCTTTGAGTCAGACTACACCCCGGTCGGCAGCCCATCCCAGATGGTCATTTCACCCTGAGCAGTAAGAGGACAACGACGTGCGATTTCCGAACCAACGTTTAGCGCAACTTTTTGATCTGTTGCAAAACGAGACGCTGCCGCAGGACGAGCTGGCGCAGCGGCTGTCGGTCTCCACGCGAACCGTCCGGGCGGATATTTCCGCCCTGAACGCGCTGCTGGCAAGCCACGGCGCGCAGTTTATTCTCAGCCGCGGCAATGGCTACCAGCTCAAAATTGACGATGCGGTACGTTATCAGCAGCTACAGGCTTCCCATCCGCGCGCGCTGCGCATTCCCCGTACCGGGCCGGAGCGCGTGCATTATCTGGTGGTGCGTTTTCTCACCTCGGCGTTTTCACTCAAGCTGGAAGACCTGGCCGATGAGTGGTTCGTCAGCCGCGCCACGCTGCAGAGCGATATGGTGGAGGTGCGTGAGTGGTTCCACCGCTACAACCTGACGCTGGAAACGCGTCCACGTCACGGCATGAAGCTGTTTGGCAGTGAGATGGCGACCCGCGCCTGTCTGACCGATCTGCTCTGGGAGCTGGCCCAGCAGGACAGCCTGAACCCGCTGGTGACCGACGTGGCGCTCAATGCCGGAGTAGCAGAGCAGATGGTGCCCGTACTGCACGAGGCGCTGACGCGGCATCACATCCGCCTGACCGACGAAGGCGAGCTGTTCCTGCGACTCTACTGCGCGGTGTCGGTGCGCCGCATCAGCGAGGGGTATCCACTGCCGGAATTCCACGCCGAAGATGTGGAAGAGAACGTGCGTGACGCAGCGAAAGATATCGCGGTGACCATTCAGCAGCTGGCGGGCAAAGCGCTTTCCCCTTCGGAAGAGAGCTGGCTGTGCGTGCATATCGCCGCGCGGCAGATCCAGGATATCGCGCCGAGCGCCATCAATGCAGATGACGACGAAGCGCTGGTCAACTACATCCTGCGCTATATCAACACCCACTATAACTACAACCTGCTCAGCGACGAGCAGCTGCATGCGGATCTGCTTACCCATATCAAAACCATGATCACCCGCGTGCGGTATCAAATCATGATCCCGAATCCGCTGCTGGATAACATCAAGCAGCACTATCCGATGGCGTGGGATATGACGCTGGCGGCAGTCTCAAGCTGGGGCAAATACACGCCGTATGTGATCAGCGAAAACGAGATTGGCTTCCTGGTGCTGCATATTGGCGTCGGGCTGGAGCGCCACTACAACATTGGCTACCAGCGCCAGCCGCGCGTGCTGCTGGTGTGCGATGCCGGTAATGCCATGGTACGCATGATTGAGGCGGTGCTGCAGCGCAAATACCCGCAGATTGAGGTCTCACGCACGCTTACGCTTCGCGAGTACGAGCAGACGGAATCCATTAGCGAAGACTTTGTGATCTCGACTGCCCGCGTCAGTGAAAAGTCTAAGCCGGTGGTGATGATCGCCCCGTTCCCGACGGACTACCAGCTGGAGCAGATTGGCAAGCTGGTGCTGGTTGACAGAACCCGTCCGTGGATGCTGGATAAATACTTCGACGCTGCGCATTTCCGTATTCTCAACGCCCCTGTGGACCAGCAAACGCTGTTCCGCGAACTCTGCGTCCAGCTTGAAGAGGAGGGCTTTGTGGGGGCTGAGTTCCTCGACTCGGTCGTTGAGCGTGAAGCCATCGTCAGCACCATGCTCGGCGACGGCATCGCGCTGCCGCACTCCCTTGGCCTGCTGGCACAGAAAACGGTGGTCTATACCGTGCTCGCCCCGCACGGCGTCCAGTGGGGCGACGAAACTGCCCACGTTATCTTCCTGCTCGCCATCAGCAAAAGCGAATACGAAGAGGCGATGGCGATCTACGATATTTTCGTTACCTTCCTGCGCGAACGTGCGATGTCACGGCTGTGTAACTGCGGAGATTTTGCCGAGTTTAAGGCGGTGGCGATGGAGAGTTTGAGCCGGTTTTGAAAAGAGGGCGGATAGAGGATATCCGCCATCGATCATCGTAGATGATGCACAACCTGGTTACTGCTGCCGCGCCAGATAAGCGCCGGGTCTTTTAAATCCTGTACAAATTTGCCGTCGACCAGCACGTTAATCAGATCCACCACTTCCCTTTGCTGCGCGTTCAGCTCGTCCAGCTTATAGCCCGTCCAGACCCAGATATCTTTTCCTGCGCACTCGCGGCGAATGCGTTTCACCAGCTTCAGGATCTCCGGCACGTTTTGCGGATGCAGCGGATCGCCGCCGGAGAGCGAAATCCCCTGGCGTTTGATGCGGGTGTCGTTGAGGTCGTTAATGATCCGGTCTTCCATCTCGGCGGTAAACGGCATGCCGGAATTGAGCCGCCAGGTGCTTTTGTTGTAGCAGCCAGGGCATTCGTGCACGCAGCCTGAGACAAAAAGAGTGCAGCGGGTGCCGGGGCCGTTAACGATGTCGACGGGGTAGTACTGGTGATATCGCATAGAAATGTCCAGAGAATGTATGCGCGCTGATGCCCTCACCCCGGCCCTCTCCCACGGGGAGAGGGGGAAGAGTTCCCTCTCCCTTGAGGGAGAGGGCTAGGGTGAGGGGGAGAACACGGAACTTACCCGATCTGCCCATTCCCTAAATGCTTCACGCGGCGTTTCACCTCTTCCTGCTTACCGGCGTTGAACGGACGCGCATCCGGGCTGCCAAGATAGCCGCACACGCGGCGGGTTACCGATACGCGGGCCGCATCGTGGTTACCGCATTTCGGGCAGGTAAAGCCTTTACTGGTACACTCAAACTCGCCGGTAAAGCCGCACTCGTAGCACTCGTCGATAGGCGTGTTGGTGCCGTAATACGGCACGTGCTGATAGCTGTAATCCCACACGTCTTCCAGCGCTTTAAGGTTGTGCTGGATGTTCGGGTATTCGCCGTAGCAGATAAAGCCGCCGCTGGCGATAGGGGGATAGGCCGCTTCAAAGTCAATTTTGTCGTACGGGTTAACCTTTTTCTCCACGTCCAGGTGGAAGCTGTTGGTGTAGTAACCTTTATCAGTCACCCCTTCCACAATACCGAACTCAGCGGTGTCCAGACGGCAGAAACGGTCACACAGGTTTTCGCTCGGCGTACTGTACAGGCTAAAGCCGTAGCCGGTCTCTTCTTTCCACTGGTCAACGGCATCGCGCAGGTGCTGAACAATGGCGATGCCTTTCTCGCGCAGCGCGTCGCTGTCATACATATGCGTGTTGCCAAACAGGGCGTTGATGGTTTCGTGAATGCCGATATAGCCCAGCGAGATCGACGCACGACCGTTTTTGAAGATCTCAGACACATCGTCGTCCGCTTTCAGACGTACGCCGCAGGCCCCTTCCATATAGAGGATTGGCGCGACACGGGCTTTCACCCCTTCCAGACGGGCGATGCGGGTCATCAGCGCTTTACGCGCCAGCTGTAAACGCTCATCCAGCAGCGCCCAGAAGGCGTCTTCATTACCTTTGGCTTCCAGCGCGATGCGCGGCAGGTTCAGGCTGATCACGCCCAGGTTGTTGCGGCCGTCATGCACCTGCTCACCATTTTCGTCCTCATACACGCCGAGGAAGCTGCGACAGCCCATCGGGGTTTTAAACGAACCGGTGACTTTCACCACCTGGTCGTAGTTCAGAATGTCCGGATACATGCGCTTGCTCGCGCACTCCAGCGCCAGCTGTTTAATGTCGTAGTTCGGGTCACCAAACTTATGGTTCAGACCGTCGCGGATGGCGAATACCAGTTTCGGGAACACCGCCGTTTTGCGGTTTTTGCCAAGACCGGAGATACGGTTACGCAGAATGGACTGCTGAATCAGGCGCGATTCCCAGCTGGTTCCCAGACCAAAGCCGAACGTGACAAACGGCGTCTGACCATTCGCGGTATGCAGCGTGTTCACCTCGTACTCCAGCGACTGGAACGCGTCATAGCACTCTTTCTCGGTGCGGGAATGGGCGTAGCCGTCGGCATCGGGGATCTGCCACTCTTCCGCCGTTTTACGGTGCTTCTTAAAGCTGGCGGTGACAAACGGGGCCAGCACTTCATCAATGCGGTTAATGGTGGTGCCGCCGTAAATGTGGCTCGCGACCTGGGCGATAATCTGCGCCGTGACGGCCGTCGCTGTGGAGATGGACTTCGGCGGCTCAATCTCGGCGTTACCCATTTTAAAACCGTGGGTCAGCATGCCTTTGAGGTCGATCAGCATGCAGTTAAACATCGGGAAGAACGGCGAGTAGTCGAGATCGTGGTAGTGGATCTCACCGCGCTCGTGCGCCGATACCACGTCACGCGGCAGCAGATGCTGACGGGCGTAGTGTTTAGCCACGATACCGGCCAGCAGGTCGCGCTGGGTTGGGATCACCTTGCTGTCTTTATTGGCGTTTTCATTGAGCAGGGCGGAGTTGGTCTGCTCGACCAGACCCCGGATTTCCTGATTCAGACGACCGCGCTTCTCACGCTGGACGTCGCGGTCGTGGCGGTACTCAATGTATGCGCGCGCTAACTGCTTGTAAGGACCAGACATCAGCTGGTTCTCAACCGCAGTCTGGATCTCGCTGATATCCACCTGGCTGCGTTCGTTCATCTGGCGGCTAACGACGTCTGCGACGGTGGCGCAGTAATCTGCGTCATCGACTCCCGCTGCTTTAGCTGCACGCAGAATGGCTTCCTGAATGCGCTCTGATTTAAACGGCACTTTACAGCCATCACGTTTCATCACATGCGGTGTCATGATCACTCCATTTTAAAAACAGGTTATCCACAGAGGTGGGGAAGTATGCACCGGGTGGATTATCAGCCAGCCCAATGACTTCCCGCGTTCCCGACCCTTGTTATCCACAATCCCGGAGAGCGGAGTCGCCGTGTTGTTGTTGGAATAGTAGACGATAAATACAAGATGTTGGGTCGGCCAGCATTTTAAGTGCTACATATAGTGATTTGCATCAAACATGTTTGCGATTTTTTTGATTCAGAACAAAGTAAAAAGACGAGAGTACAAACGGCGGGCGCTGGAGCGAATGTAAATCCGCAAAGGAAAAATCTGATTAATTATTCAACAAAAACAGTAAAGTAAGCCGGGCGCTGCTGTTACGCCCGGCGGGAGATTACGCCTGTAGCCACCAGACGGCTTCAAACGGACGTAGCGTGGCGGTGTGTGGGGCCGGGTAATTACTCATGACGGCCTGCCACTCACCGCGGAGAACGCCTGATTCCCATTCATGAGACTGATGGCTGAGGTTAGCCACTACCACCAGGGTTTGTCCCTGCCACTGGCGGCGATAACACCACAGGGACGGATGTTCCGGCAGCAGATCCTGATAATCGCCCCACGTCAGCACCGGCAGGGTTTTGCGCAGGCGAATCAGCGACTGGTAGGTATAAAACACCGAATCAGGATCGTCCAGCGTCGCGCGGGCGTTGACCGTCTCGTAGTTGTCGCAGACGCCAATCCACGGCTCACCTTCGGTAAAGCCCGCATTGTGCGAGGCATCCCACTGCATCGGCGTGCGCCCGTTATCGCGCGACTTACTCGCCAGAATCGCCAGGAGTTCGTTCGGATCGCGGCCGTTAGCTCGCAGTTCGGCGAACATGTTCAGGCTTTCCACGTCGCGGTAATCGGTGATACGGCTGAAGTGCGGGTTGGTCATGCCAAGCTCTTCACCCTGATAGATATACGGCGTGCCCTGCATCCCGTGCAGCACCATGCCCAGCATCTTCGCCGCCGGTACGCGGTATTCGCCTTCATCGCCAAAGCGCGACACAATGCGCGGCTGATCGTGGTTACACCAGAACAGCGCGTTCCACGCTTTGTTATGCATCCCCTGCTGCCAGTGGTTGAAGAGGGTTTTCAGCGCCACGAAATCCGGTTTTGCCAGCGTCCATTTTTCGCCGCCGGGGTAATCTACCTTCAGATGATGGAAGTTAAAGGTCATCGACAGCTCGCGCCCGTCGAGAGACGCATACTGCTGGCAGTTCTCCAGAGAGGTGGAGGACATCTCGCCCACCGTCATCAGATTACGCGGCGTAAAGACGTCGCGGCTCATCTCCTGGAGATATTCATGAATGCGCGGCCCATCGGTGTAGAAGCGGCGACCGTCGCCAATATCGTCATTCGGGAAAGCCTGGTCTTTCGAAATCAGGTTAATCACATCCAGACGCAGGCCGTCCACGCCGCGATCGGCCCAGAACTCGCACACCTTTTTCAGTTCAGCGCGCACGGCCGGATTCTCCCAGTTGAGATCCGCCTGCTCCGGGGCGAAGAGGTGCAGATAATACTGCTCGCTCTCGGCGTGCCAGCGCCAGGCGCTGCCGCCGAATTTGGAGCGCCAGTTGTTGGGAAGCTGCTCCGGCGTGCCGTCGCGCCAGATATAAAACTGGCGGTACGGGCTGGCTTTATTCAGTGATTCACGGAACCAGGCGTGCTGGGTTGACGTGTGGTTAAACACCATATCCAGCACGATGCGAATGCCGCGTTCATGCGCCTGGGCGACCAGCTCGTCAAAGTCATCCAGCGTGCCGTACGCCGGGTCGATGGCGGTGTAATTCGCCACGTCGTAGCCGTTATCCACCTGCGGGGAGATGTAAAACGGCGTCAGCCAGATGGCGTCAATACCGAGGGTTTTCAGGTAGTCCAGCCGCTGCGTCACGCCGCGCAAATCGCCGGTGCCGCTGCCGGTCGTGTCCTGAAAACTTTTTGGGTAAATCTGATAGATGACTCCGTTCTGCCACCAGTGAGGAAGGGTATTCATAGTGCGTTCCTGCAAATGCGAAGGGGCGCAACTGCGCCCCGAAAGATGAAGTTAAACAATCTGCAGCGCGCCCTGACGGAACTTACGCTGGTAAACCACGGTGGTGAGCGCCATAGGGACGATGATCGCGATGGCCATCGCCAGGGCAAACACCTGCCAGAAGGCGGGCTGAATGGAGAGAATACCCGGCAGGCCACCAACGCCGATGCCGTTTGCCATCACGCCGTTGAGACCACACACCAGACCCGCCAGACCCGAGCCGATCATGGCGCAGAGCATCGGGAAGCGGTATTTCAGGTTGATACCGTACATCGCCGGTTCGGTGACCCCGAGATACGCGGAGATGGCGGCCGGAACGGAAATTTCACGCTCGTTATGCTTACGGCTGACCAGAATAATGCCCGTTACGGCAGATGCCTGAGCGATGTTAGACAGCGCGATAATCGGCCAGACCGGCGTGCCGCCAAGGCTCTGGATCATCTGCATATCAATCGCCAGCGTGGTCTGGTGTACGCCGGTGATCACCAGCGGGGCGTACAGGAAGCCGAACAGCGCGGCACCAATCGGCGCGAAGCTGCCGGTCATCAGGTGACGGACGGCAAAGGCCACACCGTCGCCGATCATGCGGCCAAACGGACCGATAAAGGCGTGCGCCAGGAACACCGCCAGGATCAGCGAGCAGACCGGCACCACCACCAGATAGAGGTAATCTGGCACGATGCGTTTCAGGCGCGTTTCAATAAAGCCCAGCGCCAGACCCGCCAGCAATGCCGGGATAACCTGCGCCTGATAACCCACTTTGGCGATGGTGAACAGGCCAAAGTTCCACACTTCCGGCGCCTGCTGACCAAGTAAGTAAGCGTTCATTAACTGCGGAGAGACCAGCGTTACGCCGAGCACGATACCCAGAATCGGGGTACCGCCCATTTTACGCACGGCGGACCAGCAAATCCCCACCGGCAGATAGAAGAAGATCGCTTCGCCAATCAGCCACAGGAAGTCGTAAATGGTTTTCAGCGCCGGGTACATCTGCGCCAGGGTTTTGCCGTCGCTCATCGGCACATCACCGATGACGTTACGGAAGCCTAAAATTAAGCCCCCGCTGATCAGCGCTGGCAGCAGCGGGAAGAAGATCTCTGCGAAGTGGGAGATAAGCTGCTCGTGCCATTTCATATTCTGGCGCGCGGCCTTTTTGGCCTGCTCTTTATCTGCCGCGTTGTGCCCGGTAGTGGCGAGCAGAGCCTGATAGTAATCGCCCACTTCGGTACCAATAACCACCTGGAACTGCCCGGCGTTGGTGAAGCAGCCTTTCACCATCGAAAGCTCTTCTATCGCTTTCGGATTGGCTTTGGCCGGATCGTTCAGCACGAAGCGCAGGCGGGTAATACAATGGCTGACCGTCGCGATGTTTTCGCGACCGCCCACCAGGACGATCAGCTGATCGATATCTACTTGTTTGACTTTACTCATCATGAAACCTCATGACAGATGGGAGGGGTGTAATGACCTGAGCGCAAGCCTACTCCTTCAGCGGGACGGCGAAAATGGGAACGTTCCCGAAATCGGGCGAAGATCACAATAAACCGATTTATGGTGGTTATGAAAGATGGACGGGAATGACGATTTGGCGGGGTTCTGCGCGCCCGTTGATCTGCTCAATCAGCTGTACGGCCGCCTGACGGCCGGACTCGGCGTAGCCCGGATCGACGGTGATGATCTCCGGGTGCAGGAACTTCATCAGCGGGGTACTGCCTACGCTGGCAACCTGCAGCTCGTCGATGCGCTGTTCCTGTAAATATTTGCTCGCACCCAGCGCCAGGGTGTCGGTCGCGCACACCAGCGCGGTGGTCTGCGGGGTCAGCACGCTGGCGACCTGCTCATAGCCCTGCTTCATGCCAAGCCCGGGCAGGGAGGCCACGGCAGAGAGGTTGTGCTTTTTGCAAAACGCCAGATAGGCTTCGTGACGGCGTTTGCCGGTGGTGACGTCCGAGTGCGGTACGCCAAGATAGCTGATATGACGATGGCCTTTTTCGTACAGGCGCTGCATCAGGGTAATAATCGCCCCTTCATCGTCATAGCAGACGGACGCAAATCCGTGGGCATCGCGTGCCAGCAAGACCAGCGAGGGTTGCCAGGGTTTGAGCATCTCCTCTTTAATGCCGGTAAAGCCAAACAGGACCACCCCGTCGATGTTGCGTCGCGCCAGCATCCCCAGATGCTCTTCCACCAGCTGTGGTGAGAACTGGCTCTCCATCATGATTGGATCGTAACCCTGCTCATAGAAGGCGGGCAGCATGGTTTGTACGGCGAGGTTTTCAGAGAGGGAATCCAGACGCGAGACAATAATGGCGACCACTTTATCGCTCTGTCCGCGCATGGCGCGTGCGGAACGGGAAGGGGAAAACCCGTGCTGATTCATCACCGCCTCGACGCGCTCGCGCGTGCGTTCGCTGACACCGCTCTCGTTATTCAGCACGCGCGACACGGTGGATTTCCCCACGCCGCTTA
This sequence comes from Enterobacter cloacae complex sp. SHL021, assembly GCF_049237765.1. Classification (NCBI taxonomy): domain Bacteria; kingdom Pseudomonadati; phylum Pseudomonadota; class Gammaproteobacteria; order Enterobacterales; family Enterobacteriaceae; genus Enterobacter; species Enterobacter cloacae complex sp. SHL021. Next base: position 46,594 of record NZ_JBMKJG010000002.1, read on the forward strand.
AACGCGCAATGTCTTTAATCGTAAGGCGGTTTTGCATGCTGTATTCCCTGTAACAACGATAACGGTGTCAAATGAGCCTAATGCTATAGCGCTAATTCGCTATGGGCAAAGTCTGGTTTACGTTCGGTTTATTTGAGGGTGGGTATAATACCGCCCGACGCGCCGCTTAGGGTACGGTTAAATCCTTATACTGCGCGGCGTACCCCTTATTTTTACTTACCGGAGGCGACATGGATCCCGATCCCACACCTCTCCTGACCAGGAGAACCCCTTCTTTCCGGTAAGCCAGCCTTGTGCTGTCTCACCGGTGATGTGAGGCAGCAACGTTCTGAACGTTCCTGCTTGAAAATTTAAGTGCCTGTCAGGTACGGCTTTGCCACGCCTGCAGGAATGACTGCGTCCGCCCTGGCGGATGCGGGGGAATGACTATGTTTAAAAATATCAACCGGCAGCTGCAGGCGCTGCTGAGCCGCCACCTGCCACACCGTCTGGTTCAGCGCGATCCGCTGCCAAACGGCAAAAATTTCTCCGGCGCCACTATTCCCGCCAGCCTGACCGAGCGTTGCCTTAACGTGGCGGCGATGGATGAGAACGAAGTCTGGCGCGCCTTTAACGGACACCCGGAAGGGCTGAATGCGGCTGAAGTGCAAAAAATCCGGGCCGTGCATGGCGATAATCTTATCCCGGCGCAAAAGCCAGCGCCGTGGTGGGTGCATCTGTGGATCTGCTACCGCAACCCCTTCAACCTGCTACTGACGGTGCTGGGCATTATCTCTTATGCCACTGAAGATCTGTTTGCCGCAGGCGTTATCGCCCTGATGGTGGGGATCTCCACGCTGCTGAACTTTATCCAGGAAGCACGCTCCACCAAAGCGGCGGATGCCTTGAAGGCGATGGTCAGCAACACCGCGACCGTGTCGCGAGTCATTAACGATCTGGGTGAAAACGCCTGGGTCGAACTGCCCATCGACCAGCTGGTGCCGGGAGATCTGGTGAAGCTCGCCGCCGGGGATATGATCCCGGCGGATTTACGCATCATCCAGGCACGCGATCTGTTCGTGGCCCAGGCCTCGCTCACCGGAGAGTCCCTGCCGGTGGAAAAGGTGGCGCGAACTCGCGATCCGCAGCAGATGAACCCGCTTGAGTGCGACACCCTGTGCTTTATGGGCACCACGGTGGTTAGCGGCACGGCGCAGGCGATTGTCACCGCCACCGGCGGCAATACCTGGTTTGGTCAGCTTGCCGGACGTGTGACAGAGCAGGAGAGCGAGCCGAATGCGTTCCAGAAAGGGATTGGCCGTGTCAGCATGCTGCTGATCCGCTTTATGATGGTGATGACGCCGATTGTGCTGCTGATCAACGGCTACACCAAAGGCGACTGGTGGGAAGCCGCGCTGTTTGCGCTCTCCGTGGCGGTTGGCTTAACGCCGGAAATGCTGCCGATGATTGTCACCTCCACCCTGGCGCGCGGGGCGGTGAAGTTGTCAAAACAGAAGGTGATCGTTAAACACCTCGACGCTATTCAGAACTTTGGCGCGATGGACATTCTCTGCACCGACAAAACCGGCACGCTGACGCAGGATAAAATCGTGCTGGAGAACCACACCGACATCGCCGGTAAAACCAGCGAACGCGTGCTGCACAGCGCCTGGCTGAACAGCCACTACCAGACCGGGCTGAAAAATCTGCTCGATGTTGCGGTGCTGGAAGGGGTGGATGAAGAGTCTGCCCGCTCACTCTCTGGCCGCTGGCAGAAGGTGGATGAGATCCCGTTCGATTTTGAGCGCCGCCGGATGTCGGTGGTGGTCAGCGAGCAGCCGGATGTGCACCAGCTGATCTGCAAAGGCGCGTTGCAGGAGATCCTCAATGTTTCCACCCAGGTGCATTACAACGGCGACATCGTGCCGCTGGACGACACCATGCTGCGCCGCATCAAACGCGTCACGGATAACCTGAACCGTCAGGGGCTGCGGGTGGTAGCGGTGGCGAGCAAATTCCTGCCTGCGCGCGAGGGAGACTATCAGCGTATCGACGAATCCGATCTGATCCTCGAGGGTTATATCGCATTCCTCGATCCGCCGAAAGAGACCACCGCTCCGGCGCTGAAAGCGCTGAAGGCCAGCGGGATCACCGTGAAAATCCTTACCGGCGACAGCGAGCTGGTGGCCGCCAAAGTATGCCACGAAGTGGGGCTGGACGCGGGTGACGTGGTGGTAGGCAGCGATATCGAACACCTCAGTGACGACGAGCTGGCTCAGCTTGCCCGGCACACCACGCTGTTTGCCCGCCTGACGCCGATGCACAAAGAGCGCATCGTCACCCTGCTGCGTCGCGAAGGGCACGTGGTGGGCTTTATGGGCGATGGTATCAACGACGCGCCCGCGCTGCGTGCGGCGGATATTGGCATCTCCGTGGACGGGGCGGTGGACATCGCCCGCGAAGCGGCAGACATCATCCTGCTGGAAAAGAGCCTGATGGTGCTGGAAGAGGGCGTGATCGAAGGGCGTAGGACTTTTGCCAACATGCTGAAATACATCAAAATGACCGCCAGCTCCAACTTCGGTAACGTCTTCAGCGTGCTGGTGGCGAGCGCGTTTCTGCCGTTCCTGCCGATGCTGCCGCTGCATCTGCTGATCCAGAACCTGATGTACGATGTCTCTCAGGTGGCGATCCCGTTTGATAACGTCGACGACGAGCAGATCCAGAAGCCGCAGCGCTGGAACCCGGCGGATCTGGGGCGTTTTATGCTCTTCTTTGGCCCGATCAGCTCCATCTTTGACATCCTGACCTTCTGCCTGATGTGGTTTGTGTTCCACGCCAATACACCGGAACATCAGACCCTGTTCCAGTCCGGCTGGTTCGTGGTGGGGCTGCTGTCGCAAACGCTGATTGTGCATATGATCCGCACACGTCGTATTCCGTTCATCCAGAGCCGTGCCGCCTGGCCGCTGATTGTGATGACGGGGATTGTGATGGCGCTCGGCATCGCGCTGCCGTTCTCACCGTTGGCCAGCTACCTGCAGCTGCAGGCGCTGCCGCTGAGCTACTTCCCGTGGCTGGTGGCGATCCTCGCGGGCTATATGGTGCTGACGCAGATGGTGAAAGGGTTTTACGCGCGTCGGTATGGGTGGCAGTAGGTTATGTTAGCCGGGTGGCGGCTTCGCCTTACCCGGCCTACTACCCGAAACGTAGGCCCGGTAAGCGCAGCGCCACCGGGCAATAGCTTTTCTCCCAAATTCAACAACCTGTGATCTCCGTCGGCGCATTCGCTTGACGACAAATTGAGCGCATGTTACCAGAATGTTTTGCCTGTATTTGGCCCGTCAGATAAGGAACATTCATGTTACGGTACAGCCTCTTAACCGCCGGGCTGCTGCTCGGCGCGTCAGCGTTTGCCGCCCCGGCAGGCGATCTTCCCCTGATGCCCTGGCCTGCGAAGGTTGAACGCCCGACCACTCAGGGCGCGCTGGTGCTTAATAATCAACTCTCCGTAAGCGTCAGCGGAGACGATCTCGGTGACGCCGTTAACCGCCTGCGCCAGCGCATTGCCCTGCAAACCGGCTGGACGCTGCAGGCGCAGGCCGACAAACCCGAAAAACCGACCATCCGCATTGCCATCGCCAAAAAAGTGAAGCCGCAGCCGCTGCCGGACAGCGACGAAAGCTACAGGCTGACGGTGGATGCCAACGGGGTGGATATCTCCGCCAACACCCGCTTCGGCGCGCTGCGTGCCATGGAAACGCTGCTCCAGCTGGTACAAAACGGCGCGGAAAACACCTCTGTACCGTGGGTGACCATTGAAGATTCCCCGCGCTTCCCGTGGCGCGGGCTGCTGCTGGACTCGGCGCGCCACTTTATCCCGCTGGCGGATATCAAACGCCAGATCGACGGTATGGCCGCGGCAAAACTCAACGTGCTGCACTGGCATTTAACCGACGATCAGGGCTGGCGTTTCAGCTCAAAGCGCTATCCTAAGCTGACCCAGCTTGCCAGCGACGGGCTGTTCTACACGCCAGAGCAGATGCGCGAGATTGTCCGCTATGCTGCCGAGCGCGGTGTCCGCGTCGTACCGGAGATCGATATGCCAGGCCACGCCTCGGCCATTGCCGTGGCCTACCCGGCGCTGATGAGCGCGCCGGGGCCGTACGAAATGGAGCGCCACTGGGGAGTCTTAAAGCCGGTGCTGGATCCGACCAAAGAGGCTACTTACGCCTTTGCTGACGCGATGGTCAGCGAACTGGCGGCGATCTTCCCCGATCCTTATCTGCACATCGGTGGCGATGAGGTGGACGACAGCCAGTGGAAAGCGAATCCAGCCATTCAGCAGTTTATGCGCGACCACAAGCTGGCGGACAGCCACGCGCTGCAGGCGTATTTCAACCGCAAGCTGGAAACGATCCTTGAAAAACACCACCGGCAGATGGTGGGCTGGGATGAGATCTACCATCCCGATCTGCCCAAAAGCATTCTGATCCAGTCCTGGCAGGGGCAGGATGCGCTGGGACAGGTGGCGCAGAACGGCTACAAAGGGATCCTCTCGACGGGCTTCTATCTCGATCAGCCGCAGTCCACCGCTTACCACTACCGCAATGAGATCGTTCCGCAGGCTTTAAACGGCGTGGACGTGATTGCCGACACCGACAGCGCCCAGAGCTGGGCCTTCTCCATGCCGCGTCTGAAAGGCAAGCCGGTCGAAGGCAGCTTTACGCTGGTGAAAGGGGAGTCCGGCTGGCGCGGATTTATTGATTTTGCCGGCAAGTCCCGCCGCGCGGTGGACAACATTGCGTGGCGCGATGACAATCAGGTGACGTTTACCGTTGATACCTGGATGGGCGAAACGCGCCCGGTGGTGTCGGTTGATAACGATAAGCTCACGGGTTATTTCCTGGTGGGGAATGTCCGCTACCCGATCAGCGGCACGCGTCTGGATGAGGTCCCTAAAGGCACTCCGCCAGTGGTGCCGGATATCGCGCATCAGGTTAATCTGCTTGGCGGAGAAGCCGCGCTGTGGGCGGAAAACGTGGTGGCGCCGGTGCTGGATATCCGTCTGTGGCCGCGTACCTTTGCGGTGGCGGAGCGGTTATGGTCCGCGCAGGATGTTACCGATGTCGACAACATGTACACCCGCCTGCAGGCGATGGACAGCTGGTCGACGGTCTCGGTCGGGCTGCAGCAGCACACCCAGCAGCAGGTGCAATTCACGCGCCTTGCCGGGAATGCCGATACGCTGCCGCTGCAAATCCTCGCCCAGGCTGTGGAGCCTGCGCAGTATTACACTCGTCAGCATCTCAAATTCCAGGCCGGAAACTACCATCAGTTTGAGCCGCTCAACCGCTTCGCGGATGCGCTGAACGCTGAAAGCGCCACTGTGCGCCAGATGAACAAATGGGCCGACCGTCTGGTGAGCGACGCCGAGGATACCGAAAGTGCCGACGCGCTGCGCCATGTGTTTAACCGCTGGCAGAGCAATATCAGCGACGCGCTGGCACTGAGTGAAAACAGCTATCAGCTGAAGGCGATCAAGCCGGTGATTCAGGAGGTGGATAAGCTGGCCTCGATTGGCCTGAGGCTCACCGATCTGGTAGCGCGTCAGGGCACGCTGGACGATAAAGAGATCGCCTCAATTCAGAGCGAGCTGGATAACGCGGCGAAGGTTCAGGACGAAGTGGTGATTGCGGCGGTGTACCCGCTGGAGACGCTGCTGCGCGCGACGCGTAATCAGTAGACAAAACCCCCTCACCCTAACCCTCTCCCAGGGGGAGAGGGAATTAATACACCCTCTCCCTTTGGGAGAGGGAATTAATACACCCTCTCCCTTTGGGAGAGGGCCGGGGTGAGGGATCAGACGACTCAGTGCTTAAGCACCCACGCCTCTTTCCAGTGTGAACCGGTGCCCGGCTCAAACTGGGTCGCATACTTGCTCCACTGCACGCAGTAGCCGCTGTACGGGAAAGGCTTACACTGGTAGGTCTTACCGTCTTTGGGCTGCAGCACCACGGTGCCTGCTTTGTACGACGCGATGTTATCCGGGAAGATGTAGTCATGCTGACTGGTGCTGTTGTCCGCCGCGGCTTCCTCTTCCAGCATCAGGTTCAGCACATCCTGCGCAAACAGCGTGCCGTCTTTATTGGTGGCGTAGTACTTCAGCATGTGGTGACCCGCCTCAACGCCGGTCAGCGTCAGGGTGACGTCCTGATTCGCGTTATTCATCTCCTGCTTCAGATACCCTTTTTCCGCCCCGTGATGGTTCATGACGTGGGCTTCGAAATTGACGTTACCGTGAGTATTCACATGGAAGGTGACGGTCGCATTGCCGTTCTCGATTTTGCTGTAGTGCAAATTGCTGACGGCGATGGTTTCATTGACCTCTGCCTTCTGCTCTTCGTACGAAATCGCAACGGACTGCAGGGCGCTGCCCTCTTTGACGAAGACGCTGTTCGCGCCATGGACCGGGCTAATCTCGCCGCCCTCATCCTTCACGCCGACGCGAATGTCCTGGTGCGCGGTGTTAATTTTCTGCGCCAGATCGTACGACCACTGGTTGGCATCCCCCTGCGCGGCCGTGGCGATCGTCATTTCCGTGCGCAGGGACGTCACTTCACCGTGCGCATCGAAGAAGCGGGCAATGACCTTATCGCCGACGTTCAGGTTATTTCCCGCAATCTGGCCGCTGAGGACCTTGCTCCACTCTGATTCGATGCTGGCACCGTCATCCGGGGTAACATTGCCGCCGTTACCAAAATCAACGTCAATGGCCTGGTAGAAACTGTTCGAGGTATCCGCTATTTCCCAGACGCCATAAATCACCTGGTAACCCGTTCGCGCAGGTACATTACAGGTCATGGCTTTGCGCATCGCGGGGGCCTGGCCATTTCCATTCACGGTACAGAACGGGGTTAATTCAAACTGATCGCGGGTCAGGGGTTTATTCGGATCCCAGTTTTGTTTGGTGATGTAGTAACGCCAGTTGGTGGTTTTGTGCGGCGCGGTGTGATACCAGACAAACTCATGCGGGCCGGCGGTCATGGGGCTTTTCGTCCACGCGTTCAGGCTCTGTTTATCCAGCTGGGAGTAATTCGCAATCCCCGCGCTGGCAAGCTGGCCGTCTGGCGGCATCGCACCGCCCGGGAAGCCGGAGGTTTTCTCCACGCTCTGCGGTTCATACTGAACGGAGCCACAGTCAATGTTTTGACCGAGCTTGCACATATAAGCGCGGCTGGCAGGAGACTCAATATATCCGTGCGCTAAAGCGGATGAGGCAACGGTCAGGGTCGCCATCGCAAGGGCAATCTTTGATAATTTCATTGTTAGTCCATTAATAATAAATACGCAGGGTGATGTTATTAATGGCGGGTGGGGAAGGTCATGCTGTGGTGAGAGGAAAAATAACCAAAAAAAATGGACAGCCGAAGCCGCCCATTCTCTGCTGCTATCAATCAGCGACGTACGGCAATCGCTTCGATTTCAATTTTCACGTCTTTTGGCAGACGAGCCACTTCCACGCAGGAGCGCGCCGGGAAAGAGGCGTTATGCTCGGTGAAGAACGCTTCATAAGTGGCGTTAACGGTGGCGAAATCGTTCAGATCTTTCACGAAAACGGTGGTTTTCACGATGTCGCCCACTTTCAGGCCTGCGGATTCCACGATCGCCTGCACGTTTTCCAGCGACTGACGTGCCTGCGCCGCTACGTCGGCTGGCACTTCACCGGTCTTCGGGTTCACCGGGATCTGGCCAGAGGTAATAATCATGCTACCCAGATCAACGCCCTGAACGTATGGGCCGATAGCCGCTGGTGCATTTTCCGTCGCGAGTACTTTGGTCATGATTTCTCCAGAATAACAGCTGATTTAAGAGTCCCGGCCATTATAGGGAGGCCGGGATCCTTTACCAACCTCAATTAGTTGGCCAGCACCACATAATGAGAAAACTCTTTTTCGCAGTATTTGCATTTGAGTGCGATGTCATCGGCGCGTTTTTTCACTGCGAAGCTGGAGGAGACCGGCTCCGCGTGGCTGATGCAGTTGCTGTTCGGGCAAACCAGCACGCTCTCAATCCGCTCCGGCAGGCTTGGGCGTGATTTGCCCACCACGTCGTAATTGTCGATGCGGTTAACGGTGGCGTCCGGCGCGTACAGCGACAGCTGGTTAACCTGCTCGTCGGTCAGGAAAGTATTCTCGATCTTGATCAGGTCCTTGCGGCCCATTTCGCCTGACGGCAGATTCAGGCCGATGGTGATGCGCTGGTCGGTTTCGGTCAGTTTAAACAGCGTCAGCAGCTTAAAGCCGACCTGCGCAGGGATGTGGTCAATCACGGTGCCACGTTTGATGGCTTCAACCTGGAGTTTGTTATCGTGTGTCATTGTCGTTTCCCCTTACAGAGCCAATTCGCGATTCAGAACCAGTGCCAGTAACGCCTGGCGGGCGAAGATGCCGTTTCCGGCCTGCTGGAAGTACCAGGCGTGCGGCGTTTTATCCACGTCTGTGGTGATCTCATCGATGCGCGGCAGCGGGTGCAGCACCTTCATGTTGTCGCGCGCGCCCTCGAGGTCGCTGGCGCGCAGCACAAACTGCGCCTTCACGTTGGCGTACTCGGACGGATCCAGACGCTCTTTCTGCACGCGGGTCATATACAGAATATCCACGTTGCCCATCACCTCTTCGATGCTGGCGTGCAGGCTCCACGGAATGCCTTTTTCATCCAGCATGTCGAGAATGTACTGTGGCATCGCCAGCGCGTCCGGGGCGATGAAGAAGAAGCGGTTGCCGTTGAATTTCGCCAGCGCCTGGGTCAGGGAGTGAACCGTGCGGCCATATTTCAGGTCACCTACCATGGCGATGTTCAGGTTTTCCAGACGGCCCTGGGTCTCCTGAATGGTGAACAGATCCAGCAGGGTCTGCGTCGGATGCTGGTTGGCACCGTCACCGGCGTTCAGCACCGGAATACCGCCGGAGAACTCGGTCGCCAGACGGGCCGCGCCCTCCTGCGGGTGACGCATTACAATCGCGTCAACGTAGGTGCTAATCACTGAAATGGTATCCGCCAGGGTTTCGCCTTTTTTACCCAGCGACGTGTTGCTGCTGTCTGAGAAGCCCACCACGCTCGCGCCCAGGCGGTGCATGGAGGTTTCAAAGGAGAGGCGCGTGCGGGTCGAGGCTTCAAAGAAGCAGCTCGCAATCACCTTGTGCTTCAGCAGCTCCGGTTGCGGATTGGCCTTCAGTTTTGCCGCGGTTTCCAGAACCAGTTCCAGCTCTTCGCGGCTGAGGTCGTTTATGGAAATGATGTGTTTTTGATAAAGCGGATTCATGTTTATCTCCTGACGCCGGGCAAAAAAAAGCCCCTCAAATGAGGGGCTCTGGGAATAGGTTTAGCAACGGGAAGAAAAACGGCAGGCCAGCGTCTGATTTCAGACGCGGTAAGACGTTATGTCGAACACGCTTGACCATGCTTCCTCCCGGCAAATTGTCGGGCATTATACGCACCCCGATGTCCGGATCAAGCAATTTAATGCACGCTTTACTCAATGCAAACGGTTCTTTGTGAATATTAATGCGTTCTGAGTAAATAATTAATTTGCTTATGCACCAGCGCGGTACGTTTCACCACCCGGGGGGCGACCCAGACAATACTGCTTCCGGCAACCACGCCTAAAATTTCCGGTAACTGGTGATAATCCAGAATGCGCGCCACCGCGCGGCCATATCCGGCCACGGTATGAATAAGGATAAATTCGCTATTATGCTCCACGCTGACCACCATTTCGGAAACTGTACGTGCGGCGTCGGGGGCAGGGCGCAGAAGAGGATTCAACGAATAAATCTTTAGCCCTTTGGCATTTCGAATTTTTATGACACCAAGCAACTTGAGCAGACGTGAAACGGTGGACTGGCTGATGGTCTCAAAACCACGCTCCTGCAAATCGCGGCGAATCTCTTCCTGGGAGAGATAGCTCTTTTCTGCGATCAGGCGCTGACAGACCGTCAGCTGTAGCTGTTCTTTTGGAGAGTAATCACCATATTCCGTCATAACTATTTCCCATGTAAGTGGCTGAAACAAAACGCCCGGTGGCGCTACGCTTACCGGGCCTACAACGTCAAAACATCACAATACTGCCCCCAGGCTTAACGCCACCATGATCACCACCGTGAGTATCCCCAGCAGCGGCGCCACCCATTTCAAGTAGCGCACATAGGGCACGCGGGCGATAGCCAGCCCGCCCATAACCACCGCGGAGGTGGGCGTCACCAGGTTAACGATACCGGAGGCTGACTGGTAAGCCGTGACTACCAGGTCGCGGTTGACGTTAGCGAAATCGGCAAGCGGTGCCATGATCGGCATCGTCAGAACGGCCAGGCCGGATGAAGAAGGCACAAGAAACGACAGCACCACTTCCAGCCAGTACATCACGTTGATAAACGCCACCGTGGATAACCCGCTGACCAGCCCTTCCGCGCTGTGCAAAATGGTGTGGGTAATCATGCCCTTATCCATGATGACTACGATACCGCGGGCGATGCCGATAATCAGCGCGACGCCCAGCAAATCTCGTGCGCCGTTGATAAACGTTGAGGTCAGCTCCTCTTCGCTCATGCGGGCGATAAGCCCCACGATAATGGCGCTGGCGAGAAACACCGCCGAGATCTCCGCCATCCACCAGCCCAGCACCGCCACGCCGTAAATCATCACCGCGAAGGCGAGGGCGAAAATGACCAGGATGATTTTGCGTACCGGGGTAAATTCCAGCGTCTGTGCGTCTTTGTTACCGAGGAAATGGGCGCGGTTCTCTTCCTGTTTGTCTGCAACGATGGAAAGAGACGGATCCTGGCGCACCTTACGGGCGTAACGCATTACCCATGCCACGCAGATGATCCAGCCGATGACCAGCAGCGCCACGCGCAGGGCGATCCCGTTGGTGAAGGGGATCCCGGCGGCGTTGGCGGCGATCACCGTGGCGAAGGGGTTGATGGTAGAGCCGAGCGTGCCGATCCCCGCGCCGAGCAACACGGTGGAGGCCGCAACAACCGGATCAAAACGGGCGGCCAGCATCACCGGCACCAGCAGGGTGTAGAACGGCAGTGACTCTTCGGCCATGCCGTAGATGGTGCCGCCTGCGGCGAACAGCGCCATCAGGATCGGGATCATCCACTCTTCACGCCCGCGTAATCGCGTGGTGACGCGCTCGATCCCGGCGTCGATCGCCCCGGTTTTGGTGACGATCCCGAGAAATCCCCCGATGATCAGAATAAACAGCGCTACGTCGATCGCCCCGGCCTGGCCGGACTCCGGATCGTACAGCCCGGCAATGGGAGCCATCAGTACGGAAACCAGCCCCTGCGGGTGGGCCGCCACGTGCGCGTAGGTCCCGGCAACCGGCACGTCCTTGCCGAGCGCCTCGTTCATTGCCATATGGTACTGTCCGGCCGGAATAATCCACGTCAGCACGGCCACGACGGCAATCAGAAAAAAGAGAATGGTGTAAGCGGAGGGAAACTTAAACTTGCCCATGATGTTCTCCTGAACCCCGGCGCACCCCGTGGCGCGCCGGGCGGTGATTAGTCGCCGAGTGTCGCCACCATGACGGCTTTTATGGTGTGCATACGGTTTTCTGCTTCGTCGAAGACAATAGAGTTTGGTGATTCAAAGACCTCTTCCGTCACCTCCAGCCCTTTCAGGCCGTAGGCCATCTCAATTTCGCGGCCCACTTTGGTGTGTTCGTTGTGAAACGCCGGCAGGCAGTGCATAAACTTGACGTTCGGGTTGCCGGTGGCCTTCATCACCTGCGCATTGATTTGATACGGCTTCATCAGGCTGACGCGCTCGGCCCAGGCTTCCTTCGGCTCTCCCATGGAGACCCACACGTCGGTGTAGAGGAAATCGGCTCCCTGCACACCTTCTTCTACGTCGTCGGTAAGGGTGATGCGTGCGCCCGTTTCTTTGGCGATGGCGCGGCACTGCTCAACCAGCCCCGCTTCCGGCCAGAAGGACTTTGGTGCCACCAGGCGGATATCCATCCCCATCTTGGCCGCACCGACCATCAGCGAGTTGCCCATGTTGTTGCGCGCGTCGCCCAGATAGGCAAAGCTCAGCTCCGGCAGGGTTTTGCCCGGCGAGTGCTCCAGCATGGTCATCAGATCGGCGAGGATTTGAGTGGGGTGGAACTCGTCAGTCAGGCCGTTCCATACCGGCACACCCGCGTACTCGCCCAGCTCTTCAACGATGGCCTGGCCGTAGCCGCGATACTCGATGCCGTCATACATGCGGCCCAGCACGCGGGCGGTGTCTTTCATCGACTCTTTATGACCAATCTGTGAGCCGCTTGGGCCGAGGTAGGTGACCTGCGCGCCCTGGTCAAATGCGCCCACTTCAAAGGCGCAGCGGGTACGGGTGGAGGTTTTTTCAAAAATCAGGGCGATGTTTTTCCCGACCAGCGTTTGCTTCTCACGTCCGGCTTTTTTGGCGGCCTTCAGTTCGATGGCGAGGTCGATCAGGTACTGGATCTCCGCCGGGGTATAGTCCAGCAGTTTGAGGAAGTTGCGGTTTTTCAGGTTGATGGTCATGTGGGAAATCCTTTTTAAAATTTTGCTGTCTGGTGCCCTCACCCCGGCCCTCTCCCACGGGGAGAGGGAGAGTCGGGTGAGGGGGAAGTTATTCAGTTACGAATCAACGTGCCTTTCTCGCCCGCGAGGATCTCCGCGCCGTCGGCCAGCGCGCCGATCCCGGCAATCCCGTTGCAGGCCTCAACAAACTCGCGGCAGGCGGCCACTTTCGGCCCCATTGAACCGGCGTCGAACGCCATGCCCTTGAGCAGTTCCGGCGTCACCTGTGCCAGCGGACGCTGGGTTGGTTTGCCCCAGTCGAGGTACACCGCGTCGGCATCGGTGAGGATCAGCAGGGCATCCGCCTCAATCTGGCGCGCCAGCAGGGCGGCGGAGAGGTCTTTGTCGATCACCGCCTCAATGCCGTGATAGCCATTGGCGTTTTCCACCACCGGTACGCCGCCACCGCCGTTGCAGATCACCAGATGGTCGCGCTGGATCAGCGCCGCGATGGCGTCGCTCTCAACGATGCGTTTCGGCTGCGGAGAGGGCACCACGCGGCGGAAGTAGCTGCCGTCGGCCTTGAACACCCAGCCTTTCTCCGCCTGCAGCGTTTTTGCCTGGGCTTCGCTGTAGACCGGGCCGATGTACTTGGTCGGGTTGCTGAAGGCCGGGTCGGCGGCGTCCACCTCCACCTGGGTGAGCAGGACGCTCACCTCGCGCTGGGGCAGGCTGTTTTTCAGCGCCTGCTGGAGCATGTAGCCGATCATCCCCTGGCTTTCGGCACCGAGAACGTCCAGCGGGTAGGGGGCGACTTTGTCGTAGGCGCTGTTCTGCAACGCCAGCAGCCCGACCTGCGGCCCGTTGCCGTGCACCAGCACCACGCGCCACTGCTCCGTCAGCCCGGCGATGGTTCGGGCCGCGAGATCGATGTTTTTACGCTGGATCTCGGCTTCTAGCGGTTCGCCGCGTTTGAGCAATGCGTTGCCGCCCAGGGCCACAACCAGAGTGGGTTTTCGTTCCATAGTGGCTCCTTAAATTCCGTCGCGTTCCAGTGGGCAGCTCATGCAGCGCGCGCCGCCGCGACCGCGTCCCAGTTCGTCGCCCGGGATAGGTAGCACGGTGATCCCCGCTTTGTCGTATTTCTCGTTGGTCCAGACGTTGCGCTCGTAGCCGATCACCACGCCCGGGCGGATGGTGAGCACGTTATTGGCGTCGTTCCACTGCTCGCGCTCGGCTTCAAAGGCGTCGCCGCCGGTGGTGATCAGGCGTACCTGATTAATGCCGAGCGCTTTCTCGATGGCGTGCAGCAGGTCGGTTTCCTGGGTGCGCAGCAGGCCGCCGCGTCCGTCCGGGGTGAGCGTCCAGCACTGGGCGTCTTTACGCACCACTTCCGGGTAGACGGAGAAGGTGTCCACGTCGATGTGGGTCATGACGGTGTCGAGGTGCATGCAGGAGCGGTGTTTTGGCAGCTCAACGGCAATCACGCGCTCGGCCTGGCGATGTTTAAACAGGCTGTTAGCGAGGAACTCCACGCCCTGCGGGGTGGTGCGTTCAGACATGCCAATTAATACCGCGCCGCGGCCAATCACTAATACGTCGCCGCCCTCCAGGGTGGCGTGGTCATAATTAATATTCTCGTCGCCGAAATACTTAATAAATTCGCCATCGGCGAATGCCGGGTGCCAGCGATATATGGCTCGCAGGTTATTGGTTTCACGCTGGCGGGCCGGTTTGGCCATCGGGTTAATGGAGACGCCGTTATAAATCCAGCACGAGGTATCGCGGGTAAATAAATGGTTTGGCAGCGGCTTCATAATAAAATCATTCGCCGTGTGGGTATCCACCACCATATTTTTAATCGCCGCCGGAATTTCACCGTAGGTTAATCCGCCGCTCAGTCTGCGCGCCAGTTCCCGGTGCGGCATATCTGCCAGCCAGCCGCGCACGTCGCTGGCAAAGGTTGGCCCGAGACGGTAGTCGGAGATTTGCGTCTCCAGCAGCCAGGCTTTCGCCTCTGTAATATCAAGCGTTTGAGTGAGAAGGTCGGTCAACAGCAGGACTTCCACACCCTGCTCGCGCAGCGTGTTTGCGAAAATGTCATGCTCCTCACCCGCCCGCTCAACCGAGAGCACATCATCAAATAACAGTTCCTGACAGTTTGATGGCGTTAAGCGCTTAAGACTTAAATTAGGGCGGTGCAGCATCACGCTACGCAATTGACCAATTTCAGAACCGACATAATGCTTTTCCATAATTATTCCTTTAACTGTTTTTCAGAATAAAAAGGGCATGCGCCATATTCGTGTAATGATATGGCGGCTAAGCTCAATTGATTTCGTGGTCAATAGTAGGCGCTTAAATAAACCGTATTGTGATGTTGCTCACGTGAAATTAGGTATTGAGTGGTTTGTTTTCATTTGCATGATTCGCATCAGATAATGATTAATTTGATATTATTAGCCGGTGAATAGCTAAGCAGGATCCGTTGGCATTATTTGAGGTTGTTATTATTTTGTAGAATTTAATGTTTTGACATATTTGGTTATGTTGTTGATTTTAAATGATTTTATTTCATGTGCGGAATGGCTATGCAGAATAGCCAATTAACTATTTTTGACTTAAGAAAAATCAATAAATAATTATGGAATTTAATAGCAAATAATCAAAATGATAAAGTGTGAAGCTGGCGCGAGTTTTATGATGAAGGCAGTACAATCAGTGAGTTAGCGTCACGGCATCGTCACGACGCGCTGAGGTTATGCATAACAACTGCATAAATGCCTGTGAGGGATTAACAGCAGATTAACACCTTTCCCGATAAACATGCGTTCGCGCAACTCTCCGCGAAAAAGGGCTGGTATGGCAGTTTGAATTCTCGTATAAAAGATAAAAATGAAACAGTGTTTTATTATGAGGGTTTAATTATGATTATCGGCAACATCCACCATCTGCAAGCCTGGCTACCGGAACCCCTGCGTCTGGCCATCGAGCACGTTAAAGCCCACGTCACCGACGCCACCCCGCCGGGCAAACACGACATCAACGGCAGCAACCTGTTTTATCTGGTCTCCGAAGACATGACCCAGCCGTTTGCCGAGCGCCGCGCGGAGTACCATGCGCGCTATCTGGACATTCAGATTGTGCTCAAAGGGCAGGAAGGGATGACGTTCAGTACGTTGCCACACGGCACGCCGGACACCGACTGGCTGGCGGATAAAGACATCGCGTTCCTGCCGGAAGGCGAGCAGGAGAAAACCGTGGTGCTGAGCGAAGGGGATTTCGTGGTGTTCTGGCCGGGTGAAGTGCATAAGCCGCTGTGCGCGGTGGGGGGGCCTGCTAAGGTCAGAAAAGTGGTTGTTAAGATGTTGGTGGAGTAATTTCCCCTCACCCCGGCCCTCTCCCAAGGGGAGAGGGTGTAAAAGTTCCCTCTCCCTGTGGGAGAGGGTTAGGGTGAGGGCACCAGACCGCACCCTCTAATATGTGATCCAGCTTAAACTTCCCACACTCCCTCCTCATCTCTCATTTACCTGCGCTTTTTCTGCGTCATAGTATGATTGTTAAATTAATGAACGCTGTTCTATAATGTAGAACAAAATGATTCAGCAAGGAGATCTCATGCCGCAGTCCGCGTTGTTCACGGGAATCATTCCCCCTGTCTCCACCATTTTTACCGCCGATGGCCAGCTTGATAAGCCGGGCACCGCCGCGCTGATCGACGATCTGATCGCGGCAGGCGTTGACGGCCTGTTCTTCCTGGGCAGCGGCGGTGAGTTCTCCCAGCTCAGCGCCGAAGAGCGTAAAACCATTGCCCGCTTTGCTATCGATCACGTCGATCGTCGTGTGCCGGTGCTGATCGGCACCGGCGGCACCAACGCCCGGGAAACCATTGAACTGAGCCAGCATGCCCAGCAGGCGGGGGCGGACGGTATCGTGGTGATCAACCCCTACTACTGGAAGGTGTCTGAAGCGAACCTGATCCGCTATTTCGAGCAGGTGGCCGACAGCGTCACGCTGCCGGTGATCCTCTATAACTTCCCGGCGCTGACCGGGCAAGATCTGACGCCGGCGCTGGTCAAAACCCTGGCCGACTCGCGCAGCAACATCGTCGGCATTAAAGACACCATCGACTCCGTGGCCCATCTGCGCAGCATGATCCACACCGTCAAAGCCGCCCATCCGCACTTCACCGTGCTGTGCGGCTACGACGATCATCTGTTTAATACCCTGCTGCTCGGCGGCGATGGGGCGATCTCGGCCAGCGGCAACTTTGCTCCGCAGGTGTCGGTGAATCTTCTGAAAGCCTGGCGGGATAAAGACGTGGCGAAAGCGGCTGAGTATCATCAGACCTTACTGCAAATACCGCAGATGTATCAGCTGGATACGCCGTTTGTGAATGTCATTAAAGAGGCGATTGTGCTCTGCGGCCGCCCGATTTCTACCCACGTGCTGCCGCCCGCCTCTGCGCTGGACGAGCCGCGTAAGGCGCAGCTGAAAACCCTGCTGCAACAGCTCAAGCTCTGCTGAGCCGGACGATAACCATGACCATCGAGAAAATTTTCACCCCGCAGGATGATGCGTTTTATGCCGTCATCACCCATGCGGCGGGGCCGCAGGGCGCGCTGCCGCTGACTCCGCAGATGCTGATGGAATCCCCCAGCGGCAATCTGTTCGGCATGACCCAGAACGCCGGGATGGGCTGGGACGCCAACAAGCTGACCGGCAAAGAGGTGCTGATTATTGGCACCCAGGGCGGCATCCGCGCCGGTGACGGACGGCCGGTTGCGCTGGGCTACCACACCGGGCACTGGGAGATCGGCATGCAGATGCAGGCCGCGGCGAAGGAGATCACCCGCAACGGCGGGATCCCGTTTGCGGCCTTCGTCAGCGATCCGTGCGACGGGCGCTCGCAGGGCACGCACGGGATGTTTGATTCCCTGCCGTACCGCAACGATGCGGCGATTGTGTTTCGTCGTCTGATTCGCTCCCTGCCGACGCGCCGGGCGGTTATTGGCGTGGCGACCTGCGATAAAGGGCTGCCCGCCACCATGATTGCGCTGGCCTCGATGCACAATCTGCCGACCATTCTGGTGCCGGGCGGTGCGACGCTGCCGCCGACCGTCGGAGAAGACGCGGGCAAGGTGCAGACCATCGGCGCGCGCTTCGCTAACCACGAACTGTCATTGCAGGAGGCCGCCGAGCTGGGCTGTCGCGCCTGCGCGTCGCCGGGCGGCGGATGTCAGTTCCTCGGCACGGCGGGCACCTCGCAGGTGGTGGCGGAAGCGCTCGGTCTGGCGCTGCCGCACTCCGCGCTGGCGCCGTCCGGTCAGGCGGTGTGGCTGGAGATCGCCCGCCAGTCGGCGCGGGCGGTGAGCGAGCTGGATAACCGCGGCATCACCACGCGCGATATCCTCACCGATAAAGCCATCGAAAACGCGATGGTGATCCACGCGGCGTTCGGCGGCTCTACCAATTTACTGCTGCACATCCCGGCCATCGCCCACGCGGCGGGCTGCACGATCCCGGACGTAGAACACTGGACACGCGTCAACCGCAGGGTGCCGCGCCTGGTCAGCGTGCTGCCCAACGGCCCGGACTATCACCCAACCGTGCGCGCCTTCCTCGCGGGTGGCGTGCCGGAGGTGATGCTCCACCTGCGCGATCTCGGTTTGCTGCATCTGGATGCCATGACCGTCACCGGCCAGACGGTGGGCGAGAACCTCGACTGGTGGCAGGCGTCCGAGCGCCGTAAGCGCTTCCGCCAGTGCCTGCGCGAGCAGGACGGCGTGGATCCGGATGATGTGATCCTGCCGCCCGAGAAGGCAAAAGCGAGAGGGCTGACCTCGACGGTCTGCTTCCCGACGGGCAACATCGCGCCGGAAGGCTCGGTGATCAAGGCCACGGCCATTGACCCGTCGGTGGTGGGTGAAGATGGCGTTTACCGTCATACCGGCCGGGCGAGGGTATTTGTCTCGGAAGCTCAGGCCATTAAGGCCATCAAGCAGGAAGAGATTAAACAGGGCGATATCATGGTGGTGATCGGCGGCGGGCCGTCCGGTACCGGCATGGAAGAGACCTACCAGCTCACCTCTGCGCTCAAACATATCTCGTGGGGCAAGACGGTGTCGTTAATCACCGATGCGCGCTTCTCGGGGGTGTCGACGGGCGCCTGCTTCGGCCACGTGTCGCCGGAAGCGCTGGCAGGCGGGCCGATTGGCAAGCTGCGCGACAACGACATCATTGAGATTGCCGTGGATCGCCTGACCCTGACGGGCAGCGTCAACTTTATCGGCACCGCAGAAAACCCGCTGACGCCGGAAGAGGGCGCGCGCGAGCTGGCAGTAAGACAGACGCACCCGGACCTGCACCCTCATGACTTTTTGCCGGACGATACCCGCCTGTGGGCGGCATTGCAGTCGGTGAGCGGCGGCACCTGGAAAGGCTGTATTTATGACACCGATAAAATTATCGAGGTAATTAACGCCGGTAAAAAAGCACTCGGACTTTAATTATTTTTGAGCGATACCGTCTACGGGAAATATCCCGTGGACGGTTTTCGCGTATCTTAAATTTATCAATTTAAACAATGCGTTGCGATATATCGGTGGCGTCACAAAAGCAAAATATCGTAATTCGGAAATAAGATATGACCATTGCTGGTTAATTGAACAGCTCATTACACTCCATTAACACGATGTTGTGAAATCAGCATACGAAAATAAAGGTGCGATGATGATGCAATTAACCATGAAAGATAAAATTGGCTACGGGCTGGGTGACACCGCCTGCGGCTTTGTCTGGCAGGCCACCATGTTCCTGCTGGCCTACTTTTATACCGACGTGTTTGGCCTGTCGGCGGGCATTATGGGCACGCTGTTTTTGGTCTCCCGCGTGCTCGACGCCGTGACCGACCCGCTGATGGGGCTGCTGGTGGACCGCACCCGCACGCGCTACGGCCAGTTCCGCCCGTTCCTGCTGTGGGGGGCGATCCCGTTTGGCATCGTCTGCATGCTGACCTTCTACACGCCGGATTTCTCCGCGCAGGGCAAAATCATCTACGCCTGCGTAACCTACATTCTGCTGACCCTCGTCTACACCTTCGTTAACGTGCCGTATTGCGCCATGCCGGGTGTCATTACCGCCGACCCGAAAGAGCGTCACGCCCTGCAGTCGTGGCGTTTCTTCCTGGCGGCGGCGGGCTCGCTTGCCATTAGCGGCATCGCGCTGCCGCTGGTGAGCATCATCGGCAAAGGGGACGAGCAGGTGGGCTATTTCGGCGCCATGTGTGTGCTGGGGCTGACCGGCGTGGTGCTGCTCTACGTCTGCTTCTTTACCACCAAAGAGCGTTACGCCTTTGAGGTTCAGCCGGGCTCGTCGGTGGCGAAAGACCTTAAGCTGCTGCTGGGCAACGGCCAGTGGCGGATCATGTGCGCGTTCAAGATGATGGCGACCTGCTCTAACGTGGTACGCGGCGGGGCGACGCTTTACTTCGTCAAATACGTGATGGATCACCCGGAGATGGCGACCCAGTTTTTACTCTACGGCAGCCTCGCCACCATGTTCGGCTCGCTCTGCTCCTCCCGTCTGCTGGGCCGCTTCGACCGGGTAAAAGCCTTCAAGTGGATTATCGTCGCCTACTCGCTGATCAGCCTGCTGATTTTCGTCACCCCGGCGGAGCATATTGCCCTGATTTTCGCCCTCAACATCCTGTTCCTGTTCGTCTTCAACACCACCACGCCGCTGCAGTGGCTGATGGCCTCTGACGTGGTGGATTACGAGGAGAGCCGCAGCGGGCGACGCCTCGACGGGCTGGTGTTCTCCACCTATCTGTTCAGCCTGAAGATTGGCCTGGCGATTGGCGGGGCGGTGGTGGGCTGGATCCTGGCGTACGTGAACTACTCCGCCAGCAGCAGCGTGCAGCCGGTCGAGGTGCTCACCACCATCAAAATTCTGTTCTGCGTGGTGCCGGTGGTGCTCTACGCGGGCATGTTCATCATGCTGTCGTTCTATAAGCTCACCGATGCCCGCGTGGAGGCCATCAGCCAGCAGCTGATCAAGCACCGCGCGGTGCAGGGCGAGGCCGTTCCCGACGCCGCGACAGCCGCATCCCATTAACCGGAGGCAATATGGAAATCACTAACCCAATACTCACCGGCTTCAACCCGGACCCGTCTTTGTGCCGTCAGGGCGAGGACTACTACATCGCCACCTCGACCTTCGAGTGGTTCCCGGGCGTGCGCATCTATCACTCCCGTGACCTGAAAAACTGGTCGCTGGTCAGCACCCCGCTGGACCGCGTGTCGATGCTGGACATGAAGGGCAACCCGGACTCCGGCGGCATCTGGGCACCGTGCCTGAGCTATGCCGACGGCAAATTCTGGCTGCTCTACACCGACGTAAAGATTGTCGACTCGCCGTGGAAAAATGGCCGTAACTTCCTCGTCACCGCGCCGTCCATCGAGGGGCCGTGGAGCGAGCCGATCCCGATGGGCAACGGCGGGTTTGACCCGTCCTTGTTCCACGACGACGATGGCCGTAAGTACTACCTCTACCGTCCGTGGGGGCCGCGCCACCACAGCAACCCGCACAACACCATTGTGATGCAGGAATTCGATCCGCAGACCGGCACCCTCTCGCCCGAGCGTAAAACCCTGTTTACCGGCACGCCGCTCTGCTACACCGAAGGCGCGCACCTGTATCGCCACGCGGGATGGTACTACCTGATGGTCGCCGAAGGCGGCACCAGCTACGAGCACGCGGTTGTGGTGCTGCGTTCAAAAACCATCGACGGGCCGTACGAGCTGCACCCGGACGTGACGATGATGACCAGCTGGCACCTGCCGGAGAATCCGCTGCAGAAGAGCGGCCACGGCTCGCTGCTGCAGACCCACACCGGGGAGTGGTACATGGCCTACCTCACCAGCCGCCCGCTGCGCCTGCCCGGCGTGCCGCTGCTGGCCACCGGCGGACGCGGCTACTGTCCGCTGGGCCGCGAGACCGGTATCGCCCGCATTGAATGGCGCGACGGCTGGCCGTACGTGGAAGGCGGCAAGCACGCGCAGTTGACCGTGAAAGGCCCACAGGTGGCGGAACAGCCTGCATCCATTCAGGGCAACTGGCGGGAGGACTTCGACGGCAGCACGCTTGATCCGGAACTGCAAACCCTGCGCATCCCGTTCGACGACACTCTCGGCTCGCTCACCGCGCGCCCGGGCTATTTACGGCTCTACGGCAACGACTCGCTCAACTCGACCTTTACCCAGTCGACCGTAGCGCGCCGCTGGCAGCACTTCGCTTTCCGCTCCGAAACGCGGATGCAGTTCTCGCCGGTTCACTTCCAGCAAAGCGCGGGGCTGACCTGCTACTACAACAGTAAAAACTGGAGCTACTGCTTTGTGGACTACGAGGAGGGGCAGGGGAGAACCATCAAGGTTATTCAGCTAGACCACAACGTCCCGTCATGGCCGCTGCACGAGCAGCCGATTCCGGTGCCGGAGAGTGCGGAGAGCATCTGGCTGCGGGTGGACGTGGATACGCTGGTCTACCGCTACAGCTACTCGTTCGACGGCGAGACGTGGCACACCGTGCCGGTAACGTATGAGGCGTGGAAACTGTCGGATGACTACATCGGCGGGCGCGGCTTCTTCACCGGCGCGTTTGTGGGGCTGCACTGCGAGGACATCAGCGGCGACGGCTGCCACGCGGACTTCGACTACTTCACCTACGAGCCGGCATAACGGCTCAGGCCGGGTAGCCCAGCGCGCGTGAGAGCTGGAGCCCGGCCTGCTGAAGCTGCTCGCGGAAATCAGCCAGCCCGGCATCGTCCACGCGGGAGGTCAGCGTCGACAGGCTCAGGGCGGCAATCACGCGGGACTCGTGGTTCCACACCGGCACCGCCACGCAGCGCACGCCCTGCTCGTTCTCTTCGCTATCCAGGGCATAGCCCTGCTCGCGGGTCTGCGCGAGGGCGCTCATTAAGGCTTCGCGAGAGGCGAGGGTGGAAGGGGTATAGGTGGTGTACTGATAGCCCTCAAGCAGGGCGTTCAGCTCGGTCTCGCCCAGCCAGGCAATCAACACCTTGCCGATGGCGGTGGCGTGAACCGGCAGACGGCGGCCAATGCGCGAATAGGCGATGGCGGCCAGCTTGCCTTCAATCTTCTCGATATAAACCCCTTCACGCCCGTCCAGGATCCCCAGATGGGTCGTCTGCCCGGTCCGCCGGGACAGCTCCGTCAGCCAGCCTTTCGCCTTCTGGCGAATATCGATGGAGCCCACAACGAAATGACCGCGCTCGACCAGCTTCATGCCGAGGCGATACTTGCCGTTCTCCGGGTTCTGATCGATATAGCCATGCAGCTGCAGGGTTTTCAGCAGCGAGTGGAGGGTACTCTTGCTCAGCCCCATCAGTTTGCTGATGTCGGTGATCTTAAGCTCGGTGGCCTGCTCGTTGAACAGGTCGAGGATCTGCAACGCACGTTCAACAGACTGAATAATCGGCATAATGCTGGTATGTCCACGCTGGAATTAAGGCGAAAACGTACCTTTTTCGGGGTGAAAAATCAATGAAGGGGAGGTAAAAGCAAAAACGACAACAAGGTTGTCGTTTTTTAGTGTTTTCCCCCTCTCCCCGTGGGAGAGGGCCGGGGTGAGGGCACCAGCGCGCAGAGGACCCAATCACTCCCCAAGCGTCGCCACCATCACCGCCTTAATCGTATGCATCCGGTTTTCCGCCTGGTCAAACACAATGCTCGCCGCCGACTCAAACACTTCGTCCGTCACTTCCATCCCGCCGTGCAGATCGAACTCCTTCGCCATCTGCTTGCCGAGCGTGGTCTGGTCGTCATGGAACGCGGGCAGACAGTGCAGGAACTTCACGTTCGGGTTGCCGGTCAGCGCCATCATCTGCGCGTTCACCTGATACCCACGCAGCAGCGCAATCCGCTCCGCCCACTTCTCTTTGGCTTCGCCCATCGACACCCACACGTCGGTATAGATAAAGTCCGCACCCTTCACGCCCGCCGCCACGTCTTCCGTCAGGGTGATTTTGCCGCCGTGCTTCTGGGCCAGCGCGCTGCACTCCGCCACCAGGCTCTCTTCCGGCCAGCAGGCTTTTGGGGCCACCAGGCGCAGATCCAGCCCGGTCAGCGCTGCCGCTTCCAGCATTGAGTTGCCCATGTTGTTGCGCGCGTCGCCCGCGTAGACCAGCGTCATCTGGTTAAACGCCTTGCCCGGCAGGTGCTCCTGCATGGTCAGCAGATCCGCCAGCAGTTGGGTCGGATGGAACTCGTTGGTCAGCCCGTTCCACACCGGCACGCCCGCGTACTGCGCCAGCGTTTCGACCACTTCCTGGCCGTGGCCGCGATACTGAATGCCGTCGTACATCCGCCCGAGCACGCGCGCGGTGTCCTTAATTGACTCTTTATGCCCAATCTGGCTGCCGCTCGGCCCTAAATAGGTGACGCGCGCGCCCTGGTCAAATGCGGCAACTTCGAAAGAGCATCGTGTACGGGTTGAGTCTTTTTCGAAGATGAGCGCGATGTTTTTGCCAGTAAGCTTTTGTACTTCCTTGCCATTTTTTTTATCGGCTTTGAGCTGTGCGGCAAGAATCAGCAGAGAAGTGAACTGTGCAGGGGTAAAGTCGAGCAATTTCAGAAAGTGTTTCTTGTACAGATCAGACATTTTATCCTCACATGGCGAACGCCACTTATTGAATTAAAATTCACTTTATATGTGTAATTATTCATTTGCAACCCCGTTTAACAAATCTTTCTTACAAAGGTGGAGGCAAACACGTCCGTGTGTGAAAATAGAAGTATCTGCCGCACTTTAAAGAGGAATGACCCATGGCAAACCCGGAACACCTGGAAGAACAACGCGAAGAGACGCGTCTGATTATTGAAGAGCTGCTGGAAGACGGTAGCGATCCGGACGCGCTGTACACCATCGAGCACCATTTCTCTGCGGATGATTTCGACGCGCTGGAAAAAATGGCGGTGGAAGCTTTTAAACTGGGTTACGAAGTGACCGAGCCGGAAGAGCTGGAAGTGGAAGAGGGCGATACCGTCATCTGCTGCGACATCCTGAGCGAAGGCGCGCTGAAGGCGGAGCTGATCGACGCGCAGGTAGAACAGCTGATGAACCTGGCCGAGAAGTTTGACGTGGAGTACGACGGCTGGGGAACCTACTTCGAAGATCCGAACGGTGAAGACGGCGAAGAGGGCGACGACGAAGATTACGTCGACGAAGACGACGACGGCGTGCGTCACTAAGCGTTTCAGGCGGTGGCGCGCGCCACCGCTTTTTCAAGGCAGAACCATGGATTACCCGCAGATACTCGCCCCCGTACTTAACTTCCTCCAGTGCCCGACCCCGCAAGCATGGATTGATAAAGCCCGCGACCCGGCGAACCTGCCGCTGCTGCTCACCGACCACATGGTGTGCGAGCTCAAGGCCGCCCAGACCGCGCTGCTGCTGGTGCGTAAATACGTCGCCGACGAAAGCGGTGCCGATGCGCTGCTCGACTGGCTCAAACCCTACGAACTGTTCACCTTCCGCGACGGCCCGGAGCCGGACTTCATCGCCCTGCACAGGCAGATAGGCAAAAGCGTGATGCCCAAAACCGACGACCCGTGGGGCCAGGCGCTCATCGACAGCATGGTGCTGCTGATTAAAGAGGAGCTGCACCACTTCTGGCAGGTGCGCGAGGCGATGCTGGCCCGCGACATTCCGTACGTCAAAATCACCGCCAGCCGCTATGCCAAAGGGATGCTGAAGGAAGTGCGCACCCACGAACCGCTGACGCTGATCGACAAGCTCATCTGCGGTGCCTACATCGAAGCCCGCTCCTGCGAACGCTTCGCCGCGCTGGCCCCGTTCCTCGACGACGACCTGCAGAAGTTCTATCTCTCGCTGCTGCGCTCGGAAGCGCGCCATTATCAGGACTACCTGACGCTGGCCCAGCAGGTGAGCGACGACGATATCTCACCGCGTATAAAGCTTTTTGGCGAAATTGAAGCCACACTTATCTCGACACCGGACAACGAGTTTCGCTTCCACAGCGGCGTGCCGGTGTAAACCGGCATAACTCAAGGATAAGGATGCGAGATGAATAAAACGTGGACCCGTATTGTGATTGTCGTCATTGCGGCTGCCGCCGTGGCGTTCTGGGTGTTTTTCGACAGGCAGCGCGCCCCGGAACGGCAGATGGATAACGCCCTCAACGCGATGCCCGCCTGGCAGGTGATTAAGGAGCAGGAGCCCGCGCTGCATCAGCGCATCCTCGACCAGATGGCCGCCCTGCAAAAAGCGGGCGAGCCGGAGCAGCAGATTATCGACACCATCCAGCCGCAGATCCTGCATCTGCAGATGACGCGCCTGCAAAACGCCCCGGACGCCAACGTGGTGAACTACATGACCATCAACATGGAGCAGACCGCCGCCATCCAGAAGGTGAGCGACGACGCCTGCTTCCGCTTCCTCTACCCGATGGTGAAGGGTGGCATCAACCCGATGCGCATGCTGGATAAAGACCTGATGGCGCGACGCATGCAGGCCGATGCGGACATGATGCGCGCGGCCTACGGCAAAAATCGCCACACCGTTACCCCCGCTGAACGCGAGGCGGCCGTCGAGGATGTGCGACCGATTATGAAGGCGCTTGCCGATAAGTACGGTGAGGACATCCAACTGCTGCAGATGCCGGAGAAGGCGGTGGGCAAAGAGAAGCTCTCCTGCGATATGGTGCAGGAGATGTGGGCCAAGGTGCTGGCGCTGCCGGAGCAGAAGGCGGCGAGGGTGATTAGGCTGGCGGTATCTGAGCTGGACTGACGAAGGGCGCTGGTTTTTTGGGCACTTAGCGCGGGTTTCGCGCGTCGTCGCTTGCATGGCGGCGCGCGACAGGTATAATCCACAACGTTTCCGCATCCCCTTCAGTGCCGAAGTGGCGAAATCGGTAGACGCAGTTGATTCAAAATCAACCGTAGAAATACGTGCCGGTTCGAGTCCGGCCTTCGGCACCATCGGAACATCAATAGACGTCAACGGACGTCTTTTTTTGTGCCTGAAATCCAGTATCCGCAAGGCTTTCCTCGCTTTTTCATTCAACCTAAGTCAACCTGATTAAATCTACATCAACTTACTTATGTTGGTACATCTGCCGGAATATTCCGGTTCGATTATGTTTATACTCACGCAGAACCCTTGAAAAGATACTCATCATGGCTCTGAATGAAGTGAAGGTTCGTTAAGCTAAGCCTGAAGCAAAAGATAAACTTACTGACGTTGAAGCCATGGTTTTGCTGGTTCACCCTAACGGCTCCAAATACTGGCGACTGCGTTATCGCCTCGGCGGCAAAGAGAAGATGCTGGCGCTGGGGAAATACCCCGAAGTCTCGCTGGCGGATGCACGGGCTCGCAGGGATGAGGCCCGTAAGCTATTAGCGAATGGCGTCGATCCTGGTGAGAACAAGAAAGTCGTTAAGGTAGAGCAAGAGCAAGAGGCGATAACATTTGAAGTGGTTGCCAGAGACTGGCACGCCAGCAATCAGAAGTGGTCTGCATCACATAGCGCTCGTGTATTGAAAAGCCTGGAAGATAATCTCTTCGCTGCTATCGGTAAGCGGAACATTGCTGAGTTGAAGACACGGGATTTGCTTGTACCCATCAAAGCGGTGGAGTCATCCGGGAGTCTTGAGGTCACCGCCCGTTAACAGCAGCGTACTACCGCGATTATGCGCTTTGCTGTGCAGAGCGGCTTAATCGACTACAACCCAGCGCAAGAGATTGCTGGTGCGGTTGCTATGGCGAAAAGACAGCATCGCGCTGAACTAGAGCTTAATCGCATTCCTGAACTACTTCATCGCATTGATCACTACTCTGGCAGACCGTTAACCCGACTGGCGGTTGAGCTCACTTTGTTGGTTTTCATCCGTTCAAGCGAGCTGCGATTTGCCCGTTGGTCAGAAGTGGATTTTGAAACAGCTATGTGGACGATCCCGGGCGAGCGTGAGCCACTGGAAGGAGTTAAGCATTCTCAGCGTGGTTCGAAGATGCGGACTCCACATCTTGTTCCCTTATCGCGTCAGGCCTTAGCGGTTTTGGAAAAGATCAAAAGTATGAGCGGGAATCGAGAGCTGATCTTCGTTGGCGATCACGATCCGCGTAAACCCATGAGTGAAAACACGGTGAACAAGGCTCTGAGAGTGATGGGCTATGACACGAAAACGGAAGTATGTGGGCATTGGTTCAGGACAATGGCGTGTAGTTCTTTGATTGAATCGGGATTGTGGTCGAGGGATGCAGTAGAGCGTCAGATGAGTCATCAGGAACGTAACTCTGTACGTGCGGCTTATATTCATAAGGCTGAACACTTGGGGGAGCGTAGGTTGATGTTGCAGTGGTGGGCGGATTATCTGGATGCGAATCGGGAGAAGCAGACTTCACCATTTGATTATTCTACGATTTACAAACAGTCTTTTGACGATAGATAAATATGAATTATTAAGAGAACCCAAGTCAAAATTTACAGAGATTAGTATTAATAATCAACTGCTGTTTGTTCAGACTTGGGTTGTATAATTAGAAAATAACCCCTGCTTGTATTTCTTTAACGAGTTCTCCCACGGAGAATACTTTCCAACCATCGACTTTTACCGGTGTTAAATTTACTGCAATTTTTGAAACCGGCCAGGCAGCTTCTACGGTGGCAATAATTTCATGCTCCGCGTTTTGTAAGTCTAATCCCGGAACTGGTGGCGGGTATCCTTTGTGTTGCATAATGTTTATATCACCATGAATCGATGGATCTGTCAGATCGTAAATATCCTTCCAGGATTCAGCCTTCAAAAGCCCTTGTTGGGAACGTAAGCGTTGAATGATTGCCATGTCAGCCTGAGTGACAAATATTCCTTCGTGCAAAGGTTGCTTTCGATGGCAATCTTTACACAAGACGAGTAGATTTTCAGCTGAGTTATCATATTTAATACCATTTTTGTGGTGAACATCGCATAGACTTTTCATGGACATTAAATTCACACCACAATCACTACATTTGTAGTTAGCTTGTTCTCGAGTAGTTCTGGATATATCCTTCCAATTTTCTACATAGCCGCTATTTGATTTATCATAGATTCCTTTAGGCATATGGCGAAAGCAGGTACTATAATCTGAAAAAAATTCATTCAAAGAAAATGATTTAAATATTACTCTTTTCTGTTGTTTATCTATACTTCCTTTGTAATTAAGGCGTTCTAGGCAGTTCATACAAACTTTAAGAGCGACATCTTGGCTCCGACCGAGCCCATCATCAATTTCAAATAAGCCATCAACACGATTTGTTGCATGATACCGTTCAAATCGATTTTTTTGGCGCATGTCATCTAATGTTCTACACCAGGCAATATGAAATCGCTTCCCTTTCTCTCCATCTTCAATAGCCGCATCATAACGTCCGGTATGGTCTCTAATATACAAAAGAACCTGTCTCCCTTGGTAGGAAATAAGACCACTGCCGGGATCAAGATCTTCAATTCTAACTTCTTTACCTGCAGAAAGTTCGATATCAATTGGATCAAAAACTACAGGCGTTTCGTCAAGAAAAAAATCTACGCCTTCCGGCAACATTTTTCTTCCTAACTGAATAAGTTCAGAAATGTCGATAGATAATTTCATCTCTTACTCCTGAATTATTTTTCTAATCTGCAACTCGGCATTTGTTACAACTTTAAATGTTACTCGGCGAGAGCGATTGGGATCTTCTTTACCAGATTTATCAAGAATAGGGTGTGCGGAAGAATATCCAACGGCAGCAAATTTACTTTTTACCCACTTCTGGTGTGCTGCGCTTTCTTTTAAACCATAGACATACTGCAGTACTGCTCGTGTTCGCCCTTGCGAGAGTTCCATGTTATTAAAATAGGCCATGTCAGAATTGGACGCTCCAGTCCAGTCAGTACTTGTATGTCCCTCAATACGTACTTCAGTAATATGTTCCTGGTAGTTATCAAGAACTTTAAGGTAGCGAGGGAAGAAATTATCAAGGATCTGTTTAAATTTTGGCTTAAGCTCTGTGCTACCTAAACCAAATAAGACATCGGGTGATTTGAAACGGACCTCAAGAGTTTGTTTGTCAATTTCAGCATCCCAAGCTGGCAAATCCTTTGTAAACTCAGTTTCTAGTGCATTATAGAGTTGAAGTTGAGCATTTTCATAGGCGACAGCCACTTCTTTAATTTTTTCTTTTTCAATACGCACATAGTGCATGTAGGCGATAGAAATAAACATAAATACCATCATCAGACCTGCCATTAAATCTGACATTGAAACCCAATGTTCATTATCTTGATCTTTTTTAGGGGCCTGCTTGCCAAGGATTTTATCCATTAGCAATTATCCTCGTTTTTGATTAGCAGAAATTAATGTTTGCAGTTGTCCCATGACAGCTTGATACTCTTTGAGTAGTCGCTCGTAGTTACCGACAAAACCTTTGCTGATTGAGAGCAGAGCATTCCCTAGTGATTGCATCTCACGATTCATTTCGCGCTCTGTTGCTTGCTCAAAAGCATGTAACTGCTCGTTAATTGAACTACCAAATTTCTCAATTGACTCTTTCACCTGAGATGTCAGTCCCGCGCTTGCTTTATCAAACGAAGATTGCATTGAACCAAACATGTTATCGGCATTGCTAGATAATTGTTGATTAAATTTCTCACCTGTCTTACTGAACATATCAATAACATTAGTAGTGTTTTGTTCCATATTTCGATGCAATTCTCTTGAGTGTGTTTCCAGAGATTTCAGGAACTCATCACCACTTTGTTTCATCTCCGTAATAGTGTCTCCTAGCGTGCTGGTAAGAGTTTCAGAGGAATTGCTGACATCATGCGCCATTGATGCAAAAGCTTGCTGTGTCTGAGTCACTGATTGTCTGAAACCTTCAGTGCCTTCATCAAGGGCAACTCGCATCGAATCAGCATTGATAAGTATCTGCTGACTGGTTTGTTCAAGAGACGCGCTGACATTCGCGGCACCTAATTTTAAGAGTTCACCCACTTCAGACATTTTTGTTTGAATTTCAGGTAAAACATCAGTTGCCTTATCGCGTATGGCGACAAAGGTTTCCAGATGACGGGAGAGTTCACCAATTTGGTGCTGATTCACTTGCAGCACGTCACGAAGCTCAGCCATCGCAAGAGGAATCTCTTTGCATTCTTCCCAGATCCCTGCGACAGCTTTTCTGGTTTCGACTAAAGATTCAACACTTTGTTGGTATTGCTCACCCATCTGCTCAACTTGGTTTTTATAGTTTTCCTGCCAGTCGACAAGTTTTTTTACAGAAGTATCAAGTGCTTTGAAATTCTCACCGAATTGTTCAGTTAAATTATTGTTGAAATCAATAATAACTTGCCTAAGGGCATCGATAATTTGTTCGGTTGCTCCTTTTGCCATCAGGTCTGCAAATTGCTGTAATTGTTCCCAGAGCTTATTGCTGAAATTAGAATGGTTAGATATTTGTGCCCGGGAGGTATCACTGATTTCATTACGCAGTAGTTTTATTTGGGCAACAATGGAACCCTCTTCGCTACCACTCATGCCAGCGATTAATTTCACTAAATGCTTATTTTGCTCTTTTAATTCTTGATGGATATGCTCAGGAGTAACCGACGCTGGAATATCCGCCTCCAATTGACGACGTTTATTGGCAAAAAAGAAAGCATCTAATCCATTAAACAAAATTGCGAAAAACATTCCAACAATACTGGTAATGAATGCTGTTTTAAGACCTCCTAATAATACCGGGATGCTGGTATCAATGCTTTCAGTATTAAAATTAAGCAATCCAATAATGATACCGATAAAAGTACCCAGTATGCCTAATGCTCCCATTAATGTTGGAGCATACTCTCGGAATTTGTTATGAATGTTTTTATGATCACACCACCATGCAGCACAAAATACAAAGATAACAGCCCAAATAAAAATGTTTGTGACGAGTGTGGAATCAATTGATTGAAACAAATGTTCAAAAAGCTGAGCTAACATTGTTATTCCTGTAATAATCACAATTAGTAATGCTGGTGTAAAAATTGTATGTACACCTTGTAAAGTATAAGGTCTTTATGCTGGTGAAACTTCGTTGATTCTATCAACTTTCGCCAAGATATACATGATTTCTGTCATATTTGGTGGGTCTCAGGCGTTGAGCTTTCATGAAATCATAGTAATCTGTTACGAATTGTATCAATCGAAGGCTGGTTGCTTGTGAAAACTCCAGTTAACCCACTCTTGCGATGGCTCAATGCATTTTTTAGCAGTCGCTCATTACCCGGAGCTGATGGTAGGGCGCTGTATGCTTACCGTTGTCATGATGCAGAGTATGAAAGTTTGACTGCTCTTCTTCGTGCCCATGTTCCACGTAACTACCCTAAAACCATATTCATTTCTTACAGTGATGTTTTGTTCAGCATATACGCCGCTGAGTTTATCCGCCGTAACCATACTGCAGGACATCCAAGATGGGACGTTATTTTAGAATCGATTGGCTGGAAGGTACCTTACGCACATCGGCAAAAGCTGGTAAATGATGGGATTCGTTACTGGAAAAGAAAGGTGAGAAGTCTGGGTCAAGCATCGGGTTATCTGCATACTCTGGCTTGCGAAGGCGGTTTGCCCATCCGGATGATTGAAAATGAAAGTGGCTATTTAATAACCTATTTCAGACGAATTTATCAGGCACTACGCGGGCAATCGTCAAGGCGTCCTGCGGAGATAATCGCACAAGAACTGGGCGACACTATTCCTGTGACAATGCAAAATGAACTCGTCTACGAAATAGCTGGTGAATTTTGCGAGACACTTCATACGTTACTCAATGAGCATACCACTCATGGTCAGGACCCCGTATCCTCACTACGCAAACAATATCCTGACTGGCATCTTCAACTTCCGTTGGTTCTCCCGGAAGAGAATGCCTCAGAGATTGTAAGACGACTACTTTCTCAATCTTCAGAGCCCCGTATATCAAGCAATGTGCTGGTTGAAAGGATATGGATTGATGTTGATGACAGTTGGTATTGCGATGCCCGGTTTCGATTTCCGGCCACAATGCGCACTGAACAGCTAATATCCCTGTTTGAAAGCAATATTCAGCCGGAACAAACACGACTCATCATTTCTGCAAAATGGAGAAATGGTGGGGCCCGGTTGGCAATGCTAAGCCGTTATGAACAGCAAGATTGGCGAGTGGAGTTATTACCCTTCGCTATGCAAAAACTCTCTGGGGCAGATGCGATGACCGAAATATCGTTGTCGCTCCATGAAGGGCCGATTCTGCTAGGTCACGTAATTCCCAAAGGGGGTTATGAGCTTACCGAAGATTTACCATGGGTTTTTGAAGCGATGAATGAGAGCGAGTCGCAGTTAAAACTTGTCGGCATGGGATCTGTTAGTTCCAGGCAAAACTCTCTTTTTATTTCGCTACCGACAAATAGTCATTTGGATATTAGTGGAGAAGGTGAGTTTGATATCCCGAGGTTGCTGAAAAATAGTGAACGTAGCTTAACTAAAATAAGCGGAGTATTCAGCGTTGTTTTACATGATGGCGCAGTTTGTACGATTCGCACGCAGCAACTTTATGATTCTGCGATTGAGTATTATATAAAGCCGACAGAGATCGATCTGGTAAAATCTGATTATCCTGTCCATCGTGCCTGGCCAAAGATCGGCTGGAAAAAGGATATGCAGCATGGCATTGTCCCAGAGAACGAACTTTTTTGGCGATCTATTCGTTCAGGTAACAACTATTGGTTTTCTGTCGCATCAGTAATGCCGAAAGGGCAGATAGAAGTCAGGCGAATAGTCAATGGTGAGGTTTTATTTAGCGGTAAAGTTGTGATTTTGCCAGCAGATTTCGATATTCAAATTATTCCCGAGACTGCTCAGCAAGGAGTTATTGTACTCTCTGGTATAACGGATGCAAGGGTTGATAAATATTCAAACAATGAAAAAGTAACACTTAAATCAGATTATTTGCAAAACGAGTGTGTTATTGATTGTAATTCATCACAGATGCTAGAGAGCACCATCAATTTACGAGTATCCTGGAAAGATGGTTCTAATCTTAAATTGTTATTACCTAAGCCCGTTAGCGGTGGACGGTTTGTAAGTAATGATGGTTCTGTTCATTTTGACGGTGTTGCATCTATAGCACATTTGCATGGCGTGGACGCTGAGCTGTTAACAATATCTTGTGCCGGGAAAGGATATCTTAATATCGAGTTGTTGGATGAAAACCCGATGTCAGAAAAATTTCATTATTTACATGCGGATATTACATTGTTATCTGGCCGTAATGAAAAATTGCAACAGATTTCACTTTATGAGAATTATAATCTGCTGAACGCCATGCTTGCATGTGCATGGAAAAATGATAGTACATTACGTGTTGATTTTTACTCTGACAGATTTGGTAAGGACAAAACAACACTCAATATTAAACGCTACGATGGCCGTTTTATTGAGGGTGATGAAAGATTGCTGGTTGATATAAAAGATTCTATTGTTTTTCCTTACCATAAAATAGACGACATGGTTGTTGAAGCCATTTCTCTTAATACTCCTGACTTATGCACAGTCCTGCTGAACAAAGATGAGTCTGGTTATGATTTCTCGACGTTGAATAATCAAGATGGCCCATGGTTAATTGTGGGTAAAATTGATGGTGCAATTCGTATTGCACCAGTGATTAAATGGATGCTACCTACATTACAGACAGATGATTTATTTCTAAATGCTATATGTAACGCAGAGCCAGAACAACGTAAGGAATATTATAATGCTCTGTTTTTGGAAGTGAAGAATAATCCTTTGCAAAACTCTTGTTCTTTGTTGGTTGATTACATTAAAAAATACAAGCTGAATAATAACTTGCCTTTACTTGAACTGGATTTATTTAGAGAGATTTCGAGTAATTATTGCGTGGTTGTTCAGTTGCTAATATCGTCATGTCTTTCTGGGGATAGTGATACTATTTATGATATACAGGAGGAATTGCCCTTCTCATGGGGGTGGATTCCTGTTTCAATATGGAAAGACGTCTTTGAACAGTGTTGGTATTCTCTGGAAAATCAGATTAATGATAAAGCGTTTGCATTAAATATACTACAACCATTTATTGCATTTATAAATCATCGAGCGCATATCGATCGCCGATTAGTTCCCATCGCTAATATGTTGCTTACACATAGTGAAATATTACCTGCAGGTTGCACTGTATTGCCATCGGTAAGCCGTGAGCAGTTTAATGATGCCAAACAGATGCTATTAAGAAACCCAAATAGTTTTGGTCGTGTCAGTATTTTTTCTAAAGAGCTTTGGGATAGTGCTATTGATCCAGATCTTAAATCTTTTTTTAATAAATTTTGGATCGAAAACACTTATCACACTCGTTTTGAAAAACGGTTTAATTTGATGTTAGTCGCGGCGCTGCTCTCCCAAAGAAACAATAAACTTATGCATCAGCTAACTGCGCTTTTTGAATTTCACTATCAGCAAGCCCCGCAGCAATTGGGGGTTATCTATCAGTATTATTTTGAGCAAGCAGGAGTATGTCATTGATGAACGTTCAGCAACTGCATTATGCGCCACTTCTAAATCAGCTTCATCAGCGAGCGGTGAGGTCGGTGGTAAGTCAGCTGGCATTGCGGAGCAAGTCGTTGAGTCAATATCTGGAATCTCAATATTTCCAGCCCCCAGGTCAGGGGGGATCACTGCTTGCAGATCCGGTATTTGAAAGCACGTTTGGATGGATGCCTGCGGATGAAACAATGGAGGATTTGCGTGACAAACTGATATCCAGCCCGCTGGTTGATGCATTGAGCAATGCGCCAGTGCCGTTTCGTCATCAGCTAACTGCGTGGCGAACGATTCTTGAAGACAAGCAGTCCCTATTAGTGAGCAGTGGTACAGGGTCAGGAAAAACAGAATGTTTTATGGTGCCGGTGCTGGAAGATCTTATTCGTCAGCAAAGTTTGACCCGACAGTCACTAACAGGGACGCAGGCTATTTTCTTGTATCCGTTGAATGCGTTAATAAATAGCCAGCAGGAGCGGCTTCGCGAGTGGACTCGTGGGTTTAAAGGAAAAATACGTTTCGCACTATATAATGGCGAAACACGGCATACCAAATTTGAAGTTCAGGAAGACCAGCTCAAAGCACCTGAACAGGCATTGAGTCGGGAAGCCATTTATGAAGCCCCACCATCCATCATGGTGACGAATACCACGATGCTGGAATATATGCTGATTCGTCGCAAAGATGCCCCTATCATTGAAAAGTCCCAGGGAATGCTGAAGTATATCGTCCTTGATGAGGCTCACAGTTATATTGGCTCTCAGGCAGCTGAGTTGGCGCTGCTTTTACGTCGCGTCATGCAGGCCTTCAATGTTGGACCTGGTACAGATAAACCTGTGCAAATCATTGCTACCTCGGCCACTATTGGTGAAGATTCTCCTGAAGGTAATAAAGAACTTGCTAAATTTGTTGCCGATCTCGCGGGGGCCACAGAACGTGATGTAAAAGTAGTTCGCGGCTATCGACAAATACCGCCGATATCGGAGTCTCTTATTCGTCATGAATATCCCACATCTTTAGCATTTCTTAACTCACTAAGTTCTCAGGAACTTTACCAACAGCTGTGCCATTACCGTGTGGCCCAGCAATTGCGTCAGGCGTTAACTCGTCCCGGACGCCTGGCGGTACGTTTGAGTGAATTGCTCAATGTTGCCAGAAGAACCTGGCCAGACATTAATCACCGTGAGCTGCTGCAGCTTCTCGATCTGATGGCGAAATCGCGAGAGGGTGAATCTAAATTTTCACTAGCTTTTACGCCATTACGTATGCATGGGTTTATCCGAACACTCGCGGGCCTATGGGCATGTTCAAATAAACAATGCGCACATAAAGCGAGTGAATTAGGTGAGAGTGACTGGCCATTTGGTCAGGTATGGTTTGAACAACGCCAATATTGTGACTGTGGTGCGCCTGTATTTGAAATCTTACGTTGCTCCGGGTGTGGTTCAGCTTATTTGTCTGCCAAGGAGGAAGTGCGCGGTGATGGAACGAGCTGGTTGGTGGCGCAACCTGCTGCTGCCGAAGAGGATGAGTTTGCTCTTGATCTCGATGTTTATTCTGATGATGAAGATAACAACGAATTAGAAAATAACTCCCAATTTGATCGTCTTATAGCGAGCGATGGTGAAAAATATATCATTTCACTGGAGGAAGCGACGGCGGGTAAAATCGACCGCGAGGCGCAAAAGCACTATGAGATAAATCTGCTAAGACCTGAATCTCGAGGTGAGGGACGCAATAATTCCTTTGCTTGTGTTTGTTGTGGTGACACCCAACGGAAAAATAATCCTTTGTTCCGTCCGCTTCGACTCGGTGCACCCTTTTTTTTAAATGAAATTATTCCTACTCTGCTTGAATTTTCGCCTTTACCGCAAACAAGAGAAGAGCAGTTAGGACCGTTTTATGGTCGACGTTTGCTCACCTTTACGGATTCACGTCAGGGAACCGCCCGTATCTCTGCCCGATTACAGCAGGACGCAGATAAAGCTACGTTACGAACCCTTTGTTATCAGGAACTGGCAAATATTAATGAGCCATCAGTAAAGCTCAGTCCGGCACATTGTGCATTGTTAGAGAGTTTTATTACCCAGTTTTCTATCCCTCCGTTAAAAAATTCCATCGACGCACTGAGAAAAGCGATGGTTTCGAATGAGAAGCTTAGCCCAGCAGACGTTCAGGCGCTTAGAATTATCGAGCCGATGGTTAGTTCCTTAAGTCAGGAACATGCTGAAGCAATGCAAATACTCCTCGTCAATTCAGGCAATCAGCAGAAGAAAACCATGTCGTGGCAAACTCTGTCTGAACAACTTGTTGGCAGTGTGGACCTTGCGGACAGAATGAGAGGCAGTTTTAAAGACTTGTCTGGACTTGAGCTTACTAAACAACAGTTTGCTGATTTTTGTTTATACAGTGAGTTTGGTCGCCGCCCTAAAAATGCCTGGACCCTCGAAAGTCTGGGGCTGGTGGCCATTCACTATCCATTTATTGATAAAGTCACAACCTGCCCGCAGGACTGGAAGACATTATTACCCGACCCCGATAAGCAATTACCGGAATGGCGTAATTTATTGAAGATTACCCTTGATTTCTTTATACGTGAAAACAGTGCCGTTTTTTACGAAAACGAGGAGTACCCTCGCTGGATGGGAGCACGTTTCCCGGTAAAAATGCTGCAGGGGCCAGATAAAAAATACAAAGGGCAGAAACGTGATCAACTTTGGCCACAAATACGCGATCGTCATTATAACCGGGTCATTAAGCTATTAATTGCTGTCTTTCCGGCAATACAGCCTGAGCAGGCTCACTGGAAAGCGCTGGTTAATTACTTAATGAATGAGGTCTGGGAAGCTATTCGACCATGCCTGCGTCAGTTTGAATCGGGTTATCAATTGGACATTAAACAACAAGCTGAATTTTACAGTCCAAAGCAAGTCTGGCGTTGCCCCTATACTCGCCGTGCGTTAGATGTCACTTTATTGGGTTATTCTCCGTATTTACCAGGTAGCAAAGAGATAGCACCTGAAAAAGCTGTATTGATTGAAATGCCTGAGCTTCCTGCGCGTCACTGGCGTTTATCTGGTGGTGGAGAAATGGCGCGAGAAGAGCGCCTGCACTGGCTGGAATGTAATGAACGCATTCAACATGCTCGGGAGGAGGGGGTATGGTCTACTCGCAGTGATCGATTGGCCCTGAAAGATAGCTGGTATCGTCTGGAGGAACACTCAGCGCAGCGAACACCAGAGAAGAACCAGTTTAATGAAAAACAATTTAAAGCAGGGAAAGTCAATGTGTTGAACTGTTCCACGACCATGGAAATGGGCGTGGATATTGGTGGTATGAGTTTGGTCGCGATGAATAACGTTCCTCCGGCTCCGGCGAATTATTTGCAGCGTGCTGGCCGTGCTGGCCGTCGCGGTGAAAGCGCATCTGCCGCCATTACGTTATGTAAAAACACCGCGCATGGAATGGAGGTATTCAAAGACCCTCTCTGGGCGTTCAACACCGTTGCGAGTGCCCCACGGGTTCGTTTTGGTAGCAGTAGTATTGTTCAGCGGCATGTTAACGCATTGGTTTTAGGTGCGTTTTTACGAGCTGAAGTTCCTGATGCGACAAAACTGAGTTGTAAATGGTTCTTTGAAGGTGATGAGAGCCAGTGTCTTCGTTTTCTCCATTGGTTAAATCATCAGGCCGATCAGCTGGCGGATAAACTTAAACGCCTTACCCAGGGAACTGTACTGATGTCATTGACGCCGCCACAGCTCTTGACTCGTACGCAAACGATGATGCAGCTGGTTGATACTCGTTGGAGAAGCCAACTTGCCATACTGTTGGAAAACATCGAAGCGTTGAAAACAGATAACAGCGCGTGGGAAGAAACGCCAGCAGGCAAAGCAATCACTTATCAGCTTCGTGATTATCGCGGTGCTTATCTGTTTTCTAAACTCATCAGTGAAGCGTTCCTGCCGGGTCATGGTTTCCCGGTTGGCGTGGTCAATTTCAATTATCTGACCGCGGATGAACTGGAAAGACGTCGCGCAATAAAAGCCACTCAGGCTGACCCTAATGAAGGGGGAGAAAACTTTTCTCGCCGCATTGAAAAACTGCCCAGCCGTGACCTGCCCACAGCATTACGTGAATATGCTCCTGGTGCTGATGTGGTATTGGGCGGAAAAGTATATCGTTCCTCGGGTATTATGCTTGGTAAAGTACTTGCCAGCGGGCAGGAGCTGTCTGGCGATCATCATATTCCGTGGTTCTGGCATTGCCGTAAATGCGGCGCGGGGGCGACCAGCGCCACCCGGCCTGTCGAATGTTGCCACTGCAAGGCAGATATACAGCAGCTTGATGTGAAGCGGTATTTACAGCCTGTCGGTTTCGCGACAGACATTCGTTATCAGGCACATAATGATGTATCCATGCCTGCGCAACTTCCCTGGAAAGATCCTCGTGTTCTTGTACCTTCTTCGGTATGGGTCTCCT
Source organism: Enterobacter cloacae complex sp. SHL021 (assembly GCF_049237765.1). NCBI lineage: Bacteria > Pseudomonadati > Pseudomonadota > Gammaproteobacteria > Enterobacterales > Enterobacteriaceae > Enterobacter > Enterobacter cloacae complex sp. SHL021. The sequence goes on from NZ_JBMKJG010000002.1 coordinate 86,232, forward strand.
TACCCGATGCTGGACTCGGACGTTACCGTTTTAGTCATAGCGGGGAATTGTTCCACTTTAGTGAGGGTGAATTTGGTCATGGCTACGCAATTTGTCTTTCCTGTGGCCGGGCAGAATCTCAAACCCAGCCCCAGCGTACTCCGGAGAATCTAAAGAACCCGGAGAAGGAAAATACACACTACCTGTTGAGAGGCGGTAGTAATGATCGGCAGGGGAACAATAAATTGTGCCACGGTCATGTTCATAAAGATCTGTGGTTGGGATATAGCAGCCGTACAGATATGGTTGAGCTGCAACTCAGTGATGATAGTGGCTTACTGATCAGGGATGATGTTGCCGCGCGTTCCCTTGCGGTTGCTTTGCGTGAAGGATTAGCGCATAAATTGGGTATCGAAAATACTGAGCTGGGCGTGACGACACAGCAAGCGCGCGATATCGATGGCTTCACTGGATATTCTATCTTTATTTACGATAATAATGCTGGTGGTGCGGGTTATGCAGTGCAATTGATCGATAATTGGTCGGATGTCTTTAATTACGCCAGAAAATTGCTCGATTGCAGCTGTGATAAATTCTGCCACCACTGCTTGCTCAGCTACGACAGTCAGCATTATGTCGGCAAATTAGATCGTCACCAGGCATTAACCCTGCTCACTAATCTTCGTCTACAGCGGCTTAATCTCGCGCCAGAATATCAGTACTTCGGAGAAAGTAGTCGGGTTGAAACCAACCCACTCAGTTTGCGTATTGCGCAATGCCTGAACAGCGAGGTTTATGATTCTTGCTCGTTGGTTCTTGCTGGGTCGCAGGAACAGTGGAGTTTTGCGCAATGGCCATTATTTAAAGAGTTACTCCAGTTTGCTTCCGCTGGGGGCAATGTTGAGTTGCTGATTGCCACGCAGCTGGAAAACTTAGCTGATAGCACCAGACATCAGCTTTCCGCGCTAGCGGCGATACCGGGTGAATGCTTGCAAGTGAAATCTATAGACACTGCGCAACTTGTGCAAGGGAATGGGCACTTACTGGCACAGGTCACTCGTGAGGGGCAAACCCAACAGTGGGCCGCTGCCGACAGTGCCACCGTTTCGCCCGGTGAATTATGGGGACAAAGCTCGGCATCGCCGGTAGTGACGATTAAAGGGGCGTCCAGAAAAACATTCTCGGGTCAGACTTTGAGTGCAGAAGACTTACTGCCAGCATTGCCCGCCGGGGCGGTACGCATCAATCTCAGCCAACAACTTGACGGTCAGGTGGAAGGTTTTGGTTCGCGTTTCTGGGCACTGATAGCTCAGCAGCATGCTGGCTGGAAGAAGGTTTTTACTAATCGACGCGAAATTACTCACGTCCATTATAGTGATCGTTATCTCAATAGCCCATTTACTGTACGTTTGTTAGGTGAAATTTTGACGGAATTGGTTGAACAGGGGCTGGCAGAACGTGCCGAACTCACTGTTTCAGTTAAAAAGTTAGAGTACAGTTCTCGCCAACACGATTCACTCTATAACGCATGGCTTGATGAGCAGGATCGCCAGCAAGTTATGACCACGTTGCTGGAAGAGGGCTACCTTGGGCCAGCCTGGTCAGGGAAAATCTCATGGTTAGCAGGAGATAATCAGAACACCGATCACGGACGTGAACTGACCGTGACCTTCAGCGATGGCAGTGAACATTATGTGTTGCTCGATATGGGACTGAGTTACTGGCGTTGTACAGGTGACACATTCTTCGATTTTTCAGGACGAATACCGAATCAGGTCGAGCGCCTGGCAACATGCCGGGCATTGGTTATAGCCCCGGATAATGGATTGAAGAGTTATATCATCGCAGGCTAAACGAATTCTCCCCCACCGACTCAGTGTGGGGGAGTTGACCCAGCTCACTTTTTAACTATCGCTGTTTGAAATTTATGCGTTATTTCTGCGTATTACATTCCATTTTATCCCCCCTGACGCCACCCTTCATGTTATCTTTAAGACCCTCTTTTTTATCGCAGTGTGCCGCACCACATCGCTCGGGATAGTGTTACCGCCACTGCCTCATACAGACAGAAAAACCGATGAATAAGCAAAATTATGCACCTGGGATGCGGGTGGTTATTCGTGATGCAGAGTGGCGCATTCGCCGGGCGGATGACAGCGGAGATGGTGGTTACCTGCTGACCTGTGATGGCATTTCGGAGCTGGTACGCGGTAAAGAAGGGCTGTTTCTGACAAAGCTGGAGCAAAAAGTCGAGATTCTTGATCCAGCAAAAACAAATTTGGTGGAAGATGAGTCAGCCAATTACCAGGCGGCTCAATTGTACATAGAGAGCCAGCTACGCCAACGCGTCCCGACTGACAGCAAAGTCCATTTTGGACATCAGGCTGCGATGGATTCCATGCCCTTTCAGCTCGATCCCACGCGCATGGCACTGGCGCAGCCGCGCCAGCGGATATTAATTGCTGATGCGGTAGGGCTGGGTAAAACGCTGGAAGCCGGTATCCTGGTTTCAGAGCTGATTCGCCGCGGACGTGGCAAACGCATTCTGGTGCTGGCGGTTAAATCCATGCTCACGCAATTCCAGAAAGAGTTCTGGAGCCGTTTTGCTATTCCGTTGACGCGGCTTGATTCCGCTGGTTTACAAAAGGTGCGTAACCGTATCCCAACCAACCACAACCCGTTTCACTATTTCGATAAGACCATTATCTCCATCGATACTCTGAAACAGGACATCGAATATCGCCACCACCTGGAAAATGCCTGGTGGGATATTATTGTTATCGATGAAGCGCATAACGTCGCTGAACGTGGGACCAGCTCCTTGCGCAGCAAACTGGCAAAATTGCTTGCCGGACGCAGCGATACGCTGATTATGCTCTCGGCCACGCCGCATGACGGTAAGGCTGAAAGTTTTGCCAGCCTGATGAATATGCTCGACCCGACGGCCATTGCTAATCCGAAAGAGTATGAATACGCCGATTTTGCCGATAAAAATCTGGTTGTGCGTCGCTTCAAAAAAGACGTAAAAGATCAGATGGCTGGCGAGTTTCCGGAACGTAATATCGTCAAATTGATGCGCCCGGCAACCGGAGCTGAAGAGGAAGCCTACCGCCGATTGGTTGAGAGTCAGTTCCGTGACGATGATGATGAAGACTCGCGGTCAAATAAAGGCCGCCTGTTCAAAATTACGCTCGAAAAAGCGTTGTTCTCTAGTCCAATGGCATGTGCCAGCGTGGTGGCTAACCGCCTGAAGCGGCTTGAGAACCGCAAAGAAATAAACAGTCAGAGCCAGATTAACGAATTAGAGTCACTGCTGCTGGCGCTCAATAATATTGATGCCAGTCAGTTCAGCAAGTATCAGTTATTGCTGGAGACCATCCGTAACGATCTCCGCTGGAAAGCGAATAACACGGAAGATCGTTTGGTGATCTTTACCGAGAGTATCAAAACGCTCGAGTTCCTTGAGCAGCAACTGCGTTCCGATCTCAAGCTGAAAGACGATCAGATTGACACGTTGCGAGGCGATCAGGGCGATACAGTTCTGATGGAAACCGTCGAAGCGTTTGGCAAATCCCAGTCTCCGCTGCGCCTGCTCATCTGCTCGGATGTCGCGTCTGAAGGTATCAACCTGCACCACCTCAGCCATAAAATGATTCACTTCGATATTCCGTGGTCGCTGATGGTATTCCAGCAGCGTAACGGACGTATTGACCGCTACGGACAAAAACACCAGCCACAGATCCGTTACTTGCTGACTGAAGCCAGTGAACCGCAGATCAACGGTGATATGCGCGTGCTGGAAGTGCTGATCAATAAAGACGAACAGGCGCAGAAGAATATCGGTGACAGCTCCGAATTTACCGGCAAATTTACCCAGGAAGAGGAAGAAGAGCAGGTTGCTGAATTCATGATGCAGGACGATGGTGCCAGCCTGTTCGATGATCTGTTGAATAGCAATGTCACTGAAAATACTGGAAACGACCTGTTTGGCGAAATCTGCAGCGCAGTGTCCAGCGATGCCTCAGCCGTGACCGAAAGCGACATTAGTCTGTTTGATAATGAGCAGGCATACTGCGAAAAAGCGCTAGGCTATCTGAAGGCCTGCGGCCAGACCGTGCAATACGATACCTTGCCTGATAACACCTTATCGCTGGTCGCACCGGAGGAGTTACGCCGTCGCTTTAACCAGTTACCGCCGGAAATTGCCCCGGAAAACTGGCAGCTTTATCTAAGCCAGGACAAAACTGTTATTACGGAAGCCATTTCGCGTGCGCGCGGTGAGCAACATGCCTGGCCCGATGTGCAGTATCTCTGGCAAATCAACCCGGTCGTACAGTGGTTAGACGACAAAATTCAATCCGCCTTTGGTCGCCACCAGGCTCCGATAATGCGCCTGCCGCACCTGTTTGAGCCAGATGAAGATCACTTCATCCTTTCCGGGCTGTTCCCGAACCGTAAGTCGCATCCGATGGTGAACCCGTGGCTGGTGGTGAGCTTTAACCGCGAAACGTTAAGCGGTAGCCTGCCTTTTTCTGAGTTCCTGAAACGACATCCGCAATTGAGAAGCAAACTGACTAACAGTGGTGGTAAAGATCGTAACCACCAACGCCAGCAGGTTCTGCTGGAAGCGGCAATCGCCCATGCGCGGGATGTGTTTGTTCACGATCGAAATGCTTTTGAGGAGCATATCAATCAGCAGCTCAGTGAACATCTGCAAAAGCTGGATGTTCTGCGTGGGCGTCAGCTGAATCAACTGGAGCTGGATTTTGCCGATAATAAACAACAGCTTTCAGTGAAACAGAGCCGCAAAGAACAGCGTCAGCGCGAAATCGAACACAATTTTGACAGCTATATCCAATGGATTGAGGACACCATGACCACCGAAAAAGAGCCCTACATCCAGGTTATTGCTGTAATCACCGGAGCGGAGGGCTAATCATGGCGCTGGTCGGTATTAATAACGAAAACGAATTTTACTCCAACCATTATCTGGGCGAAGTCTTTACCAGCGATATCCGCGATGTACTGGAACCCTGGATTGAGCAGGAAAATGCCGCTCGCGAAGCTGAACGCGCAGCCCGTGAACTGGGCAAAGAGGTTGAGGCGGGCTACCGCGCACCGTGGAACCAGCTTAACAGCCTGGTGACAGAGTTTTTCCGTAAACTCACTGAACATGAAAAACAGCGCCAGATCCCACAGCGTCTTGCCGATCAGCGCAGTCGCTGGCAGCCGCTGTTAAAGGCATTGGGTTATGAACTCAATCCGCATATTCAGATGCTGGATGACGATACGCCTTTGCCGGTATTGGCTCGTTACAACAGCACCGATGGCAGTCCGTGGCTGTGGATTGTCGAAGCACATGACCAGGAAGAAGGAACGCTGGATCCGCTGGCGTTGTCACTGCTGACCGCGCAGTTCCCGGCAGATACCGATAAACATAAGCGCGACAGTCTGCGTAAAAAAGCGAACGGCGAATACCGCAGCTGGCAGGATCTGCTCTCCACTGTGGTCTTTACACAAAATGAACCGCCGCGTTTTGTGCTGCTGCTCGGTAACCGCCAGCTGTTATTGCTGGATCGTACTAAGTGGGCGCAAAACCGTCTGCTGCGCTTTGACTTTGAAGAAATTTTAAGTCGTCGCGAGATAGATACCCTGAAAGCGACGTCGGTGTTGTTACACAAAGACTCGCTGTTACCCGGCAGCGGTGCGCCATATCTCGATTCGCTGGATGACAATTCGCACAAACATGCGTTTGGCGTGTCGGAAGATCTGAAATATGCCCTGCGTGAGAGCATTGAGCTGTTGGGTAATGAAGCGATGCGTTATCTCATCGACAACGAGCTGGCTTATTATACCGGGAAACGTGCTATTAACCCGGATGAGTTGAGCCGCGAATGCCTGCGGTATATGTATCGTCTGTTGTTCCTGTTCTATATCGAAGCGCGCCCGGAACTGGGCTATGCGCCGATGACCGCCAAAACCTATCTACAGGGCTACAGCCTGGAAACGCTGCGCGATCTGGAGATGATCCCGCTGACCAGCGAAGAAGATCGCAATGGGCGCTACTTCCACGATAGCCTGAATATGCTGTTCAAACTGGTGCGTGACGGCTACAGCGGCGGCGTGAAAATGCAGAGCGACCTGGAGAGCGGCGATCGGATCACTATTCACAGCCATCAGTTCAGCGTGCCGCGTCTGGAAAGTCATCTTTTTGAAGCGAATAACACCCGTATTCTTAACCGTGTGGTGTTCCGCAACGAAACCCTGCAACAAATTATTCAGGCGATGTCGTTAAGCCGCCCGGGTAAAGGACGTTTTAATCGTCGGGGGCGTATCTCCTATCGCCAATTGGGTATCAACCAGTTAGGTGCAGTGTATGAAGCGCTGCTCTCTTACCGAGGGTTCTTTGCCAGTGATGACCTCTACGAGGTCAAAAAAGCCGGAGAAGAGTTTAACGAGCTGGAGACAGGCTACTTCGTCAGCAAAGACGAGATCGGCAAATACCACGACGACGAGAAGGTTTACGAAAAAGACGGCAGCCTGCGTATTCACCGTAAAGGCAGCTTTATCTATCGGATGGCCGGGCGTGACCGCGAAAAATCCGCCTCTTACTACACCCCGGAAGTGCTGACCCGCTCGTTAGTCAAATATGCCCTGAAAGAGCTGTTTAAAGAGCAAATTGATCCGATTACCGATCTGCACGCCAAAGCCGACGCAATATTAAACCTCACCGTGTGCGAACCGGCGATGGGCAGCGCAGCGTTCCTTAACGAAGCCATCAACCAGCTGGCGGAAGCTTACCTGTTCCACAAACAGCAGGCGGAAGGTCGCCGCATTCCTCAGGATCGCTACACCCAGGAGCTGCAACGGGTGAAGATGTACATTGCCGACAACAACGTATTCGGCGTGGACTTAAACCCGGTGGCGGTGGAGCTGGCGGAAGTGTCGCTGTGGCTGAACGCCATCAGCGGCGATACATTTGTACCGTGGTTTGGCTACCAGCTGTACTGTGGCAACTCGTTGGTGGGCGCACGCCGTCAGGTGTTCAACAAGAGCGAGCTGACCTACAAAAAAGCGAAAGATCCGAGCTGGCTTAACAGTGAACCGACCGAGCTGGCGATGAATATTCCACGCGAAGAGAAGCAGATTTTCCACTTCCTGCTCCCGGACAGCGGCATGGCCAACTACAGCGACAAAACCGTTAAGCAGCGCTATCCGGATGATTTCAAAGCGTTGGACAGCTGGCGCAAAGAGTTTACCAAAAGCTTTGCACCGCATGAGATTGTTGATGTGCAGCGCATCAGCGGCAAAGTGGAAGCGCTCTGGAACACATTCCGTCAGCAGCTGAAAGCCGAGCGCCAGAAAACCGCCGACAATTATCCGGTTTGGCCTGCGGAAAATACGACCCAAGCCCGCTCTTCTTTAAGCAGTAAAGATGAAACCTTTAGCGGCCGCCTCGAAGATAACAGTACCTATCAGAAACTGCGCTGGGTGATGGACTACTGGTGTGCGCTATGGTTCTGGCCAATCGACAAAGTGGATGAACTGCCGGATCGCGGTATGTGGCTGATGGAGATGGAGACTCTGCTCGATGGTATTGTCGTCACGGAAAGAGTCACTGAAGTTGCAGAGCAGGCCACCGGCAATCTGTTTGCCGACGAGGATATTGTGCGTGAAGAATCTTCGCTGTTTTCCGGTGCAGGCCGCCTGAAAACTGAAGTACTGTTCCGTCATTTGCCGCGTTTGGCGATTGTTGATGCGCTGAAGAAGCAACATCGTTTCTTCCATTGGGATCTGGAGTTTTGCGATTTGTTTGCCGAACGCGGCGGCTTTGACCTGATGCTCGGAAACCCGCCGTGGCTGAAAGTTGAATGGCAGGAAGCGGGCGTGCTGGGCGACTATGAGCCGGAGTTTGTTCTAGGCCGATTGAGTGCTTCGAAGTTGGCGACATTGCGTCATGAAACCTTCAATCGAATTCCGCTGCTCGAAAATGCCTGGCGCAGCGAGTATGAAGGCTGTGAGGGGATGCAGAACTTCCTGAATGCGCAGCAGAACTACCCTGTACTGCGCGGTGTGCAGACTAATCTGTATAAATGCTTCCTGCCGCAGGCATGGCGCTTAGGGGCGCAGAAAGGTGTGGCAGGTTTCCTGCATCCGGAGGGTATCTATGACGATCCTAAAGGCGGGCAGTTGCGTGCGTCGGTGTATCCGAGGTTGAGGGCGCATTTTCAGTTTCATAACGAATTGAGTCTTTTTGCTGAAGTGCATCATGCAACGATGTTCAGCATTAACGTATATGGACCTCAGAATACAACACCGTCCTTTATTAACATGTCAAACGTTTACGCAGTAAGCGCTATTGATGCCTCTTTTGAACACAACAATGCAGGCCCTGTTCCTGGTATCAAAGATGAGCAGGAAATTGAAGGCAAAATCAAAGTTTCCTGGAATACGTCGGGCCACCGTTCACGTCTAATTCATATTGGTTTGAAGGAGCTCTCTTTATTTGCTCGTCTGTATGACAGTGAAGGAACGCCAGCCTGGCAGGCACGTTTGCCCGCTTTGCACGCAGAGCAACTTGTTGCTGTACTGGAAAAGTTTGCTAATCAGCCGAAGAGATTGGGTGATTTACAGGGGCAATATTTATCCCTGGAAATGTGGCACGAAACAAACCAGCAGAAAGACGGCACTATTGAACGTAAGACACAGTTCCCTGAGGATGCATCACAATGGGTATTGTCTGGCCCGCACTTCTTTGTTGGGACACCGTTCTACAAGACTCCGCGCGAAAACTGTACGTTAAACAGCGATTACGATTGTTTGGACCTGTTAACCCTACCCGACGACTATCTGCCGCGCACTAACTATATTCCGGCATGTGATGCACAGGAGTATGCAAAGCGCACTCCACGGGTTTCGTGGAAAGAACAGGATGAAGACGAGCCGAGGAAGGTGACGGATTATTATCGTTTTGTGAATCGCGAAATGATTGGTTCCTCATCTGAAAGAACACTGATTACTACAATCGTGCCTCCGGGCGTAAGCCATATTCACACCTGTTTAAGTACTGTTTTTAGTAACCAAAAAGAACTCTTGGATTTCTTTTGTCAGACTATATCGCTACCGCTAGACTTTAGAGTTAAAAGTACAGGTTCCGGGCATGCTAATATTTCAATGCTTAATCAGCTGCCATTATTAACTAAAGCTGTCTACCGTAAAGCATTGCATACCCGAGCCCTATGTTTGGTATCTTTGGTAAATGATTATGCAGCTCTCTGGGAATCCTGTTATAACTCAGACTTCAACACCCAGCGCTGGAGCCGCGATCTCCCACAACTTCCCCAGGATTTCTTCGCTGATCTGACCCCAGAGTGGCAGCGTAACTGCGCCTTACGCTCCGACTACAGTCGCCGTCAGGCGCTGGTGGAAATCGACGTGCTGGTGGCACAGGCACTGGGTTTAACCCTCGAAGAACTGCTTACTATCTACCGCGTTCAGTTCCCGGTCATGCGTCAGTATGAAGCCGATACCTGGTATGATCAAAACGGCCGCATTGTCTTTACCCCAAGTAAAGGGCTGGTGGGCGTCGGCCTGCCGCGTACCGCGCGTAAAGCGGACCTGAAAAATGGTTTTGTCTTTAACGTCGACAGCCCAGACTGGACCGGCGGCGACTGTACCGATCAAGCCATCGGCTGGGATGATGTCAAGCATCTGCAAACCGGTACCGTCAGCGTCACTTTTGATGACTATACCCGCAGCGACGAAGGCGAGCGCCGAACCGTCATTTGGCAGGCTCCGTTTATCAAACCCGACCGCGAAGATGATTATAAAGTGGCCTGGGCATTCTTTGCACAAGATAAGGAGAGCGCCTGATGCTGCCTTCTGTTGTCAGTCGGCAGGTTGCCGACAGCGTTGCCTCCTTTTTACGGGCAGCCTTTCCGCTTAACAGCCCGTTGTTTAACGGCGAAGAAAATAATAACGTCTCGATGCTGGAGCAATTTTTGGCCCAGCCGGAAACGCTGCTGAAAGGGCCGTATCTTTCCGCTCAGCTGCCGTTTCGTAAAAGTGACTTACCGCTGAACTTCTTCCCTAACCTGACGCTGCCGTTCCCACCGCATGCGCATCAGGCGCAGGCGTTCCAGCGCCTGGGTATCGAGGTGCCTCAGCCGACGCTGGTGGCGACCGGGACGGGTTCCGGTAAAACGGAATGTTTTATGTTCCCGCTGCTTAACCATTGTGCTGGGTCATCAGAGCCCGGCGTTAAAGCGATCATCATTTACCCGATGAACGCCCTGGCAACCGATCAGGCCAGCCGTTTCGCCAAAACCATCGCCAGCGATCCGCAGCTGCATGGCAAAGTAACCGTCGGCCTGTTTGTCGGCGACAGTGAAATCGAACCCAGCAAAAAGATGTCTGCAGATAAAGTCATCACCTGCAAACATACCCTGCGTGAGAACCCGCCGGATATCCTGCTGACCAACTATAAGATGCTGGATTACCTGCTGATGCGCCCCGGCGATCAGAAGCTCTGGCGCTATAACCAGCCTGGGTCACTGCGTTATCTGGTGGTGGATGAACTGCATACGTTTGATGGTGCGCAGGGGTCGGATTTGGCCTGTCTGGTGCGTCGCTTAAAGCATCATATTGGTGTCGATGACAAGCGTTTTGCCTGTGTGGGGACGTCAGCTACCGTAGGTGACGAACTGGGACAACTACTCGATTATGCGAAAACGATCTTTGATCAGCCGTTTAGCGATGACGCGGTTATTCGCGAAGATCGCTACACGGCGGCGGAATATCTGCAAGGTTATACCATCGAGTACAGTCAGTATCCGGGCCAGGATGTCAGCGCTGCGCTGGATCCGCAAACGTACGCCAGCCCGGTAGATTATCTGAACGGACAAATTCCACTATGGTTTCCGGATAGTTCACTGCAATTACCTGCCGATCTGGACAGCGATCTCGGACGTGAAAAGCGTATTGAGTTGGGCTCATTGTTACGCCGCCACAGCATCCTGCACGTACTGCTTGAGGATTTGCAGGGGGGTATTTTGTCGGAACAGCAGTGCCTGGAAAATCTCCAGGTGATGCTGGCGGAAAGCGCCGGGCATGCAACCCGCGTGCTGCAAAGCATTCTGGCACTGATTGCTCAGGCGCGCCTGGATGTTCCAGAAAAACAGGAAGATCGGGAAAAACGCCTGCAGTCGAGTAAAGCGCGTCCTGTTCTACCTTTTGTCCAACTACGTTCTCAACTGTGGCTGCGTGAGATGCGCCGCCTGGTCGCCAGCGTGTCAAAAATACCTGAGCTTGTTTTTGCTGATGATGTCGCGGTGGAAGACCGCGAACATTACCTTCCCGTTATTCACTGTCGTGACTGCCATGCTACCGGTTGGGCGAGCCTGCGCCATGGTCAGAGCGTTCAACTCGAAACCGATCTGGACGGTATTTATCGTCAGTTCTTCGAAAAAGGCCGTTCTATTGTACTGGCCTTCCCGGATAACAACGATAAACCTGTCAGCGGTGTTCACCAGAAACTGTGCCCTTCCTGTTTAAAGCTCAATAAGCAATCTAACGTGCAGTGTGGGCATTGTGGCCATACTGATCTGCTACAAGTACTTATCCCGGATATGCTCAAAGAGCGTAAGGATGAACTGGAATTTGCCAACGAATGCCCGTACTGCAACAGCAAACAGGGTATTTCGATTCTTGGGTCACAGGCAGCCAGCCTGTCGGCGGTGATGATCCATCAGCTTTATGGTAGCCAGTTCAACGAACATAAAAAGCTGATTACGTTTTCTGACTCAGTGCAGGATGCCGCACACCGCGCCAGCTTCTTTACCGCCCGAACCTGGCCGTTAATGGTACGGGGACAAATCGCCAGCGTGTTGGGTGAAAAAGAAACTTTACCGTTGGATGCCTTTGCGGCACGCGTCTGCCAGCAGACGCGTGAACGTTCACCGGATGATGCTCATTTTGCCGCGAGCTTCATCGCGCCCAACATGCAGTGGATGAACGATTACCAGACGCTGAAGAACGAAGGCCAGCTGGCAGAGAGTTCCGATTTACCGGAACTGGTTTCTCTTCGTCTCGACTGGGAGGTATACAGCGAATTTACTCTACGCGCGCGAATTGGACGTACGCTGGAGGCCACCGGTTACGCAGCGGCAGGAATTGATATTGCACGTTTCAATTCAGCGATAACGGCGCTTCACCAACAGCTTGTCGAAGAGCTGGGTGATGAAATGGTTGGGGTCAGCGTTGAGCAGGTGGCACACCTGGTGATTGGCGTTCTTTGGCATCAGCGGCAGGCGGGAGCCGTTCTGCATCCGGCGTTCGAAAGCTATCGGCGTGAGGGTAAGACCTTTATGATGACGCAGAAGGAGCGAACTTCACGCTATATGCCATCTATTGGTCCGAAAACGCGTAAACCGGCCTATGCCTCGTTTGAAAAAATAAATGGCTTCCATCGATTGATTGGTGCGAAATCCAACCCCAGCTGGTATCAGCATTGGATCAACCGCACACTCAGCAACGGTAATAATCTGTTTATCAGCAGCCTGGCAGAGACGGTTTTACGACGTCTGTTTGCGGCACTGAAAATGGCCGGGTTGGTAAAAGATTTTGATACAAAAGGCAAAGAAGCATGGGGGCTAGTACCTTCGGCGCTGGTGGTGAGCCGCGATGTTGTTCAGCTAAACTGCTCTTGCTGTCGTGAGGTTGTTCGGGCACCGGCCGATCAGGGGTGGCACTGGCGAAACGCGCCATGTCTTTCTCTGCGCTGTGAAGGCCGCTATCAGGAAACTGAAAATACAGTGACCTGGCACTGGGATAATATGGACATCGCTCGTGTTCAGGGGGCAGAGCATACCGGATTACTGAGCCGTGAAGATCGTGAGGCTACGGAACAATCGTTCTACCGCGGTAATCAGCCATGGAATATCAACCTGCTTTCGGCAACACCGACGCTGGAGATGGGGATCGATGTGGGTGACCTTTCTACGGTATTACTCTGTTCTGTTCCACCCGCGCAGGCTAATTACTTACAGCGTATTGGTCGTGCCGGGCGTAAAGACGGCAATGCACTTAACATCACTGTGGCTGAGGGGAACCCACACGATCAGTTCTTCTTTGAAGAGCCTCTGGAGATGATGCAAGGGCAGGTACAGGCCCCTGGTGTGTTCTTGAACGCAACGGCTATCCTGGAGCGTCAGCTGGCTGCATTCTGCATGGACAACTGGGTGAAAACCGGCGTCCCGGCATCTGCTATCAGCAAAAACGTGAAGCAGATGCTGGACGAGCTGGAGTTTGGACACAAGTCTGGGTTCCCTTATAACTTCCTGCGTTATATTGATCAGCATCATGTGTATATTGCTCAGCAGTTCTCATCCATCTTCCCTGATCTTACGGAAGACACTCGTCTACAGTTACTGTCATATTTGCAAGGGGCACCAGGGCAGCGTTCTCTGGTTCAACGTATCGAACAAGCATTAAAACTGCTGGTGGAGGATCGCAAATCGTTGCGTTCCCGAATTGATAAACTCAAGCGCAGTATCGACAAGCTGGATAGCGACCCGCACGATCAAAACTTTGACAGCGATATGCGCGAGTTGACTTCGGAACGTCAGGCGCTAATGACGCTGGTGAACCAGATCAATAACAAGCAAACGCTTAATTTCCTCACCGATGAAGGATTACTTCCCAACTATGCCTTCCCGGAGGCCGGTATTACGCTGCGTTCTGTGCTGTGGCGGCGCAAGGACGGTGGGGAAACGCGTGAGTATCAGAACACGACCTACGAATACGAGCGTCCGGCTTCAACGGCGCTGGCTGAGCTTGCCCCGTTGAATAACTTCTATGCGGGTGGGCATAAAGTTGAAATCGAACAGATTGATCTGAAAGTGTCTGAGCCTGAAAACTGGCGTATTTGCAGCCACTGTAACTACAGCGAGAATATCGATCAGACCGGCGATCAGCATAAATACTGTCCAAAATGCGGCACACCAGGTTGGGCTGATGCCGGGCAAAAAACGACATTACTGAAGCTTCGTCAGGTTTATGCCCGCTCAAGCGCGCGTGACAGCCAGATCAGTGATGAGAGCGATAGTCGCGAACCGGCATTCTTCCAGCGACAGCTACTGGTCAGCTTCGAAAAAGAGGATGTATCGGCCGCTTATGCTATTGATGAAGGAGAAATCCCGTTTGGCTTTGAGTTTTTGAGCAAAGTGACTCTGCGAGATATCAACTTTGGCAAAATGGCGGATGATGCCAATGAGCTGATGATCGCAGGAGAGGCAAAGAAACGCACCGGGTTTAAAGTTTGCCTCGGCTGCGGCATGGTGCAGCGCCCTCGAGATCATGAACCACGTCATGACCTGAGCTGTAAATATCGCGCTGAACCCGAAAAAGCGAAGTTTGAAGATTATCTCTATCTTTATCGCCAACTGGAATCTGAGGCATTGCGTATCCTGCTGCCAGTGACCAGCTACAGCAACGATCGCGTGGTGGAAGCCTCCCTAGGGGCAGCCATTCAGCTTGGGCTTAAACATTACTTCAAAGGTAACGTGGATCATCTGAAAGGCGTGGTGTATCGCGAGCCGGAAAATGAGGGCGAATCCTGGCGTCAGTATCTGGTGATTTACGACACCGTACCAGGGGGAACCGGCTCACTCAAAGAATTGATGCGTACACCTGACAACCTTCTGAAATTACTTGAGCTGGCCTACAAGGCGCTAGTGGAATGCAGCTGCAACCATGATACGCATAAAGACGGCTGCTATCGCTGTGTTTACGCTTACCGTGACCGCGGGCGTATGAAGTATGTATCAAGAGATCAGGCGCGTCTCTTACTGGCGAAAATCCTGAAGGCCAGTGCTGCTATACGCGTTATTGATTCCATCAAAAACATTTCGCTTGATGCCATGATGGGGAGTGAACTGGAAAAACGGTTCATTCACTGCCTGCAGGATAACAAAAATCTTCTCGTGAGCCGGAGTTATGCCCATCAGAATGCAGGCTGGATTATTAATACCCGTACAGAACCGGCGATGAGCTGGCATCTCAAAGCACAGGTTGATTTAGGGGTTAAAGAAGGAGTAGGCATCCTTAGCCGACCAGATTATGTGCTCTATCCTCTGATGCAGTCAGAAAAGATAAAACCGGTAGCAATTTTCCTGGATGGCTTTGCTTTTCATAAAGATAGCGTGTCGGATGATGTCCAAAAACGGCAGGCGATTAAAGACAGCGGTAATTTTTGGGTATGGACAGTGACCTGGGCAGACCTTCAAGAACAAGGTATTAAACATGTACAGAATGTTATGGGGCTTGGTCATAACCCGGATATGAAACAGCCTAAGTTTTATAACCCGTTCCATGATACAAACTTTGCTACGCTTGAAGGTTCATTCAGGGAGAGAAACAGTTTTGCACTGCTACTCGATTATCTCTCTGATCCCGGTAATAAAACTCTGCTATGGCAGAAAATGGCCGCTGCCTTTGCCTGGGTGTGGTTGGATCCTAAAAAGTCGCAGGATACTGGAGCCAAACAAAAGTACGCCTATGAAATGCAGGAGAACGCTCCCGCTTATCGGTTGAATGCACTTTTGCCTGATGAACCTTTTGTATTTGGTGGTTTACTGGATAGCTGTAGTTCATCACAACAGTTCATTGAGCTGGCAGCTGTTGTACCGCAACAAGCCATTAAATCAACGACAAGCATTGAACAAATGCGAAATTGGTTGAGGCTGCATATTTGCTTTGACGATCGTTATTCCCAGGATGATGGCTATGAAGCCGGATTTAACGGTTTCTGGTGGATGGTGAATTTACTGCAGTTCCTGCCAGATATGACATTTACCAGCCGTAAAGCTGTTCATTTACCGCAGGAGGCTGAAACGGTAAAAATGCAGACTTCGGTTGTAGTGGATATTCAGCCTGACGAGAGCTGGGCAGAAATACTTGAGTTTGGCTTATTGGGCGCAGAAGAAATCGCTTTGCTTCAGTCGTTATCACTACCGGCACCGACGGTTGGATATGAATTGCAGGATGACGATGGCGAAATTATTGCAGAAGCCGATCTCGCCTGGCCATTACAAAAGCAAGCCTTGATTATTGATAATCAGGAGTTTACTGCTTTATTCGCAAGTAAGGGTTGGCACGTTGCATTCGGGCCAATTGACGAAAATACATTGCAGCATCTGTCCGGAGGTGACAAATGACGATTCCAACGCCAAAGGTGGCACTTTCTGATGGTTTTCTGGGGGCTTTTGCGCGGATTCCTAAAGCGCAGCAAAAAAAGGTCCAGGAATTCATCTCTAAGTTCCGCCAGGATCCGACGAGTAATGGGCTGAACTACGAAAAGATCCACGATGCACGCAGCAATAATGTGCATTCCGTGCGTATAGACCAAACCTACCGGGGGATCGTCCTGAAACCTGAGCAGGGTGCTCTGTATATGCTGATGTGGGTGGATAAGCACGACGAAGCCTACGACTGGGCGCGGCGACACGAATGTGCGATTCACCCGGTAACCGGTGCGATTCAGGTGATTGATACCAGCTATATCAAACCTACCCCCGAGCCGACTGTTGTCGATAAACCCAAACTCTTTGCTGCGTATACGGCAGAGCAGATCCTCGCGCTGGGTGTTCCTCCTGTGTTTATTGAGCAGGTGATGGCTCTTGTGGATACCACAGGGCTGAATCAGCTGGAAAGCGTGATGCCAGCAGAAGCTTGGGAGCCCCTACACTGGCTGGCAGAAGGTCTGGATTACCAAGAAGTGGTGGAGGAGTTTAACGATCACCGTGATGAGCCTGTTGATACCAACGACTTTATTGAGGCAATTGAGAGAAGTAAACGTCGTTTCCATGTCGTTGAAAATGAACAGGAGCTACTGCAAATGCTCAATGCGCCACTGGAAAAATGGCGTGTATTCCTGCACCCGAGCCAGCGAAAACTGGTGGAGTCTCCGGCAAATGGTCCGGTGCGAGTGTTAGGTGGTGCAGGCACGGGCAAAACAGTTGTTGCGATGCATCGTGCACGTTGGTTATCCCAACGCCTGGCCGATAAACCCGGTAAAAAAGTTCTGTTCACAACCTTCACCCGTAACCTGGCGGCGGATATTCGCGCCAACCTCCAGCGTTTGTGTAGCCGTGAGGAGATGGCGCGTATTGAAGTTGTTAACATTGATGCCTGGATGAGCGAGCAGCTTAAACGCCATGGATATGATTTCCGCGTGGTCTATGACAGCGATGAAGGGCGACGTAAATGCTGGAACTATGCCTTGCAGCAAGTTCCTGCTGAATTGGGATTACCGGATAACTTTTATTCTGAAGAGTGGCAACGTGTTGTTCAGCCGAATGCGGTTTACAGCCGTGAAGAATATCTGAAGGTGAGTCGTATTGGTCGTGGCACGGCGTTATCCCGTATTCAGCGCGCGAAAATCTGGCCTGTGTTTGAAGAGTTCCGGGCACAAATGGCGCGAGCCAAACTGCGAGAGATGGGAGATGCCATGCATGAGGCTATCATTCTGTTTAAAGAAAAACAGGTGCAATTGCCTTATAGCAGTATCGTAGTCGATGAAGCTCAGGATATAGGCGCACCGGCCTTTACCCTTATTCGTAGCCTGGTTCCAGAGTCTCCTAACGATCTCTTTATCGTGGGTGATGGACATCAGCGTATTTACCGCAATAAAGTCGTTCTAGGTCAGTGTGGGATTAACGTTCGTGGGCGCCGTAGTAAAAAACTGAAAATTAACTACCGGACTACAGAAGAGACGCGACAGTTTGCTGTCGGGTTGTTAACCGGCGTTAAGGTTGACAACCTGGATGGTGAAACTGATGCCAGCAACGATTATTTATCATTGCTTCATGGTGAAAAACCCATGATCACTCATGCTTCAGATTTTAAAGAAGAGGCTGCGACGATTATCAAGCAAATTCAGGCGTTGTTAGCCAATGATGTCCGTTCCCAGGATATCTGCATTACCGCTCGTACGAAGCATGCTTACGAGCGTTATGCTTCTGCTCTGAATGATGCTGGAATCGAGACCTATAATTTAGGTCAGGATAGTGGTGATAGTGATCAACGCCCTGGTGTGCGTATGGCAACGATGCACCGCATTAAGGGGTTGGAGTTCCAGTATGTGTTTCTTGCGGGCATCAACGATGGTGTTGTGCCGGAAGTCAAAGCAATTGCATCTGATGACCCTGTAGAACAGCGCGATGCATTATTTAATGAACGAGCGTTGCTCCATGTGGCTGCAACGCGCGCGGTAAAAGGATTGTTTGTTTCTTCGTACGGCGTACCAAGTACATTATTAACAGTGGAGTAATATTTTTTTTGTATGGGCCCGGAGGGGAAAACTTTCCTGGCCCGTATATCAATTCTTTTGCTATCTGCCATTCTTAATAGTTGTTTTTAGTTGATTCAACCTTCAGATATAAGGTCATAATAATTAATGAATGAGAAGCATAGGGAGGGGGGTGTCATGCACTGTCGCGTGTTGTCTGCTCAATAAAATTAATATTTAATATATCAATATGCACATGGATACTTTTTCAACGACTATGGCTAATCATTAAATTGCAATTTTGATATTGATTCTCTGGAATTAATTGTAATTTAGTCGTCATGGGGGTAATGTATTTTTAATAATTGTATTACACCAATTGCACTGTAGTTTATGACTACTTTAATTACGAGATTCAGAAATGCGATAATACAACCACTCTTCTACCTCACTTTTTAATCAGCGGGAAGCTCTGCCCAGCTTAATCGGCTTAGGATATGAGGCTTCTTTTATCAGCTTATAGAATCATTTATCTGTTAGCCCCGTTATGAAACGCATGTCTACCAACTGGTCATCGAGTAAAGAAATTTGTTCTCTCATGACTTTGTCTCCCATTGTGGGATTATCCTGAGCTGGTGGTTGATTGCTCGTTACCACCAGCCCTTCCACATTAATGGATTTATACGTAAAAAAGTGCAGAACGTGAGTTACACGGTGCGAGGACACCCCAGTCCGCTGGAGAGTGGTACCTCAATGGATAATGACCGTGTTTTTGATCTTCTTTAGCGAGATAGCTGATTATGTAGCGCAGGGTATCGATGGCTTCGGTAACCAAGGTAATGAATGACTGAGTTAACCAACTCCCTATCGATTAGAACTACGTGTTGATCAAGCGGCGGTTTTTCGTAATATCCCATTCAGCCATGTCTCATCCCTGTCCGGGCGGTTATCCTGAGTCGCCCACAGCGAAGCTATCTCAATCCCCGGAACCGCCTTCAATAACTCCCGCAACCCCTCTTCATCCAGATCCGTAAACCGTCTTTCACCCTGCACACGCTCACCGTTGCCATACTTAAAGGACACGTACCAGACGCCGCCAGGCTTAAGCGCATCCGCAAGCTTCTGCATCACCGCAGGCAACTCAGAAGAGGGGACATGCAGCAAAGAGGCACAGCACCAGATCCCATCGTACTGCGCTTTAGCGTCGATCTCTGAAAATGTCGTCAGCTGCACGGGTAGCCCGGTATGTTGCCTTGCCAGCTCCACCATCGCGGAAGAGGCATCAAAAGCATCCACCAGATAACCCATTTCATGAAAGGCTTTTGCGTCCCGACCAGAACCACAGCCCGCATCCAGAACCCGGGCACCATTAGGCAGTTGTTGCGTGAAGGCGTCGTAGAGCGCGGTCATATCGACATTGACCGTGCCATCGAAGAAATCCTGTGCGTGATTCTGATAGTAGTGAAGTGTCATTAAAACGTTGCCTCGCCTTCCGCGTTGGGTTTCCAGGTATGGATAAGTTTGTCCAGCGCGGCCTGCCAGTTACGCTGAAGAAAGCTTCTCCGTGCTTCAGGACGTTGCCCTGTCTGTAGAACAATCGTCTCATGTAACGGCAGTTTGCTCTGAATAAAATACTCATTGCGTGTGTGTAACCGCTGCAGGAGCCTGAGCTCGGGAATGCGTGCAGATTTGCCTTCAACGCCACGGTTACAACACCGACAGGCCAGCACTAAGTTCCATACGCCGTTAATATTGCTCACTTCTTGGCGGGCAGCCCAGGGAATAAAGTGGTCGACGTCCGCCAGTTCTGCGTCTCCCGGTACCAGACTGATGGGTTTAAAGCAGTAAAAACATCGTCCTTTCTGGTAACCATTCAGGCTGTCGCGACAGCTGGTGATGTCTACGCGACGCGCATTTACCCTCGTGAACAACAGCTGATTATCTTCATCGAACTCCACGCCCACAAGGTTACGTGAAATCCCCATAGACCAGGCCTGTTCTACCAGGTTCCAGCGGGCATTAGTTTCAAAGGCGAGGTTTTTATACTGCAGGCGTTCGCTCAGTAAAAAGAAGTTATCCGTCAGGCGGATCCCGTTGTGGGTTTTGCGCTCATCGAGGAAAAAACGTTTTTCGATCTCACCCTGGTTCACGTAATGAAAGGCATCGATCACGTTGTTAAAGCCAAGGCGCACCGTCGCTTCAATGAGCTGAGCGTGGGTGATTTCACCTCTGTTGAACTTCAGGCAGGTTTCCAGAAATTGACTGCTGCGGGAGGTGATCTGTTTTGGCGCATGCTTCAGATGTTCGCAAAGATAGCGGCTGAACGGCACGGCAAGCTGGTCGAGCGTAATCAAATCGCTGCCTGTTTTATCCACTTCATACAACGCTGACGCCAGCGCAAATTTGTAAGATGCGACGTTCCTTCCAAAGAGGATCACACCACGCCAGTAGTTCTCAAGCGTCGGATCGGCCTGATAAAATTCCATCGATGAAGTCCTGTTACGGTTGGCTGGGCAGGGCGTTACTAAAGCCTGTAACAGGATCACATAACAAAATCAGGGTGATGTAAATCGTTAATCTATAGGTTTGATGAATTTTTGAGAGATATGTGAGAAAGGCGTGGTGGCAACCGATGCGGCATTAGCGCCAGGTGCGAACGAACAGATATCTGGAGGAGGTGAGTTGTAGTGATTTCCAGACGAAGCGTTGTCATTTCTCGAATTAAAACCCTATTTCCTGAATCCCCCTCGCAAATTCCAAATTTACTCCACACCAAACTGCTGTATTTATATTCAGCCCTGTATAATGAGCATCAGAAATTACGCCGAACGGCAAAGGAAGTATCAAAGAATATTTAACGAGGAATTCGCGATATGAAGGTGCTGCAACACCCCCATACCGCTAACCACCAGCAACTGAAAAGGAGTTGAAAATGGCTGCGACGAATTTTAAGCCAGAGTTTACTGTTTGCAAAACAGAATCAGACGCTTTCACCAGCATGATTGAAAACCGCGAGCTGGTACGCAAAAACAGCGCCCGCCGTCTTCACGGCAACCAGCCCAACGCGGCACCCATACATCCCCGCGCGGAAACGCCGCAGGACAGTGCCGCCTGCTGCGAACTCTATGCACGCATAGACATGAAATATCTTCTGCTAGGCGGGGACTGGTTAACCCGTGCAGGCTTTATCAACGGCATGCCGGTGAAAATCCGCGCAATGAAAGACTGCATCGTGATTACGCCACAGCATACAAGAGAATTATGGGGATGCCTGGAAGGCATGAGTGTGGTGAATATAAATAAACAGAAAGTCGCGCAGTGGTTAAAAACGTTTCCGGGCGCGTTGAATGATACTGGGGATATACCTATGGTGAAGCGCAGAAATGGTCTGGCAGAGTAAGAATAATATCTAAAATATCCCTTCTGTAATCATGTAAAAGGATAGGTTAATACGGGCTTGAATACACGTGTCCGTATTTTTCTTTTTTAAATGAATTATCTAATTCCGCTGGTACACCCAATAAAACGGTTGTAACATTCTCCGCAAAGCGACAGGGAGATTGCTATGCAAATTTGTAGGATGGATTACAACGATGTCTCCGCAGATGGAAGAACATTGACATTACACGTCTATGGGGTTGGGGCATTTCCTGTTTTTTCAGGTGTCGAACCCGTAACCAATATTGCAGAGTGCGCCTTTATCAGGAATGCTGCGTTACCGGTGGGTACATATTGGATCGTTGATTCACCGGAAGGAAGTGTTGCTAATCGTGTTGGGCGATTTGTAAAAGACTTAAAGAACGGGACCGATCATTCTGAATGGTTCGGCTTGTTTAATGCATCGACCATGGCTGATAACGTATTTGTGAATGGGGTCGACAGAGGATCATTTAGGCTTCACCCATTGAGGCCGAATGGCGAAGGAGAGTCGTGGGGATGCATAACGTTCTATAATATCCCTGATTTTCAGCTGGTCAGACAATCTTTGCTCGCACGTAAGAAGATTCGTGTTCCTGGTGGCAAAGGGTTGATGGCATATGGGCATATAGATGTAACAGGAAGGGTCGATTATGCTTCATGCAAAGTTAAAAAATAATATCCTGATTGGTCTGGCATGCCTCATTGCTTCCTTCTTTATTGTCCTGTTTCCTTTGGGAGGTTTACTCGATTACTTATCTCAAGCCAGCAATGATTTTTTAAATCGTACCGGTCTGGGGTTTGCTGATGGTGAAGCAGACCCATCATTCCTGTGGGTATTGGGTGGGATGATGGTCGTCGTTACCGCACTACTGATGTTCGTCATCCGAAAGATATGCAGCCTGAAACGGGCATGAGATATTTCATTGAAGATTTTTTCGACAATCCCGTCAACAGTCCTGAAGTGGTACGTACTTTCGACTGCCACGGTATTTATCCTCGGATGGCTGTTTGTCTGCCTTGTGGCATACGGTTCTGATGACACGACTGTTTATACAGAAAACGATTTTTTCCACTACCACCTGCTGACAGACGGGGAGATTGAAAACGCCCCTAAAGTAACGGACGACTATTATTTTGAGGCGCATTCGGGCGATGGTTACGAACCTTCAAACAGTATCATTTTTAAAGGCGCTACCAGTGCTGCGCCGTTGCGCGCTTATCTCGAAACGTTAGGGTATGTGAAGAAAAAGCGTAGCCTGGAAGTGAAGGAGGTCTGGTCGACACCCGAACGGTTAAACGCAGATTTTTTCTATCTGAACTTCAATACGGTTACGGGTGACATTGAACTGACCAAAGTGATAGGTAACGGGCATGTATCCCATGCCCGTAGTAAGAAAAAATCACTCGTGTTTTATCTGCTCTTTCACAGCCTTAACCAATACAGCATGGAGTTCGCCAACGGTTAAATCGCGTATCACAGGTTCGGGAATGCCTCGCAACCTGCGAATTAAACGGCAGATACCAAAGTAATCTATGCCCTCGGTGCTAAAAAGAAACTCGTTTTCAGCGAGAGAAAAAGTTTTCTCATAACCATCTTCTTCAGTGACGAGCGTAACGCCAAACGCGTCCTCGCAGTCTTCAATCAGGGCATCGCCATCCATGCCGCATATATCGAGGTCGGCTTCGATCAGGGTGTTCTCATCAATGCGCTTGCGATGATGTCCTGAGGACTGACGTACAACTTCTATGACCTGCGAAAGAGTGGGATTCATTATGTTGGATTCCATGGGGGAAGAAATGGCGCAGATATTTATAAAGAGACCGAATTAACGCCTGGGACTTATTATTGAAGGTACAAAGAAAATCAAAACAATCCACGCAAACATCCCAATGATTTTTAGCGGCCAGGGTTCGAATACATCAAAGCACACAATTGTGCCTATTACTAATAGTGGTCCTCCCAATAATTCAAGTATTCCTTCTAAAATAGATAACTTATGAGGCAATACACGATTCAGTAAAACGGCCATGAAATGTGCGCATCCTAAAGTAATGATTATAGCTATAGTGCATTCTTTCCAGTTATCAGTGACGCCCACGCATATGAGGCATAACACAATCACAAAAACACAAAGTAATGTATTCAGCATGGAAATAATAAACTTGCTCATAACATTTTCTACGACGTTCGAAAAATATAAAGAATCTATGAATATAGCGCTCTCAACAGAATAACAAACGACATTAGCTAAAAATGCATTTAAGAGACTCTTGCGCTTTAACTATTATTTTAATCGGCTACAAAGCGGCTTCGTGCTCTTCCCACGCACTCCACCGCTAAATCGACTTTAACTAAACACCGGCACCCCCAGCCCAACCTTCACCTCCCTCAACGTCCCCTGCGTCACCCCCTGCGCCCGTTCGGTCCCGCGCTTCAGCATCGCCATCAGCTCCCCTTTATCCTGCATATACATCGCCCTCCGCTCCCGCATCGGCGCAATCAGCTCCTGCAGGCACGCCTCCAGCTCGTTCTTGCACGCCCGGTCACCCAGCCCGCCCGCCTGATAGTGCTCCTTCATTGCCGCCACTTTGTCCTTGTCCGGATGAAACGCGTCGAGGTACGTAAACACCACGTTCCCCTCAATCTGCCCCGGGTCGCTCACCTTCAGGTGGTTCGGGTCGGTGTACATGGCGCTGACCGCACGATGAATGGTCTCTTCGCTGGCCGAAAGGTGCAGCGTGTTGCCCAGCGATTTCGACATCTTGGCGCTGCCGTCGATGCCGGGCAGGCGGCTGGTGTCGCTCAGCATCGCCTTGCAGTGGCGCAGCACCGGGGCGGGCAGCAGGCTGTTCATCTTGTGCACAATCTCGTTGGTCTGCTCAATCATCGGCAGCTGGTCGTCGCCGACGGGCACGTACTCGGCCTTAAACGCGGTGATGTCCGCCGCCTGGCTGATGGGGTAGGCCATAAACCCGACCGGCAGCGAGCGGGCGAAGCCCTTCTGCGCAATCTCGTTTTTCACCGTCGGGTTACGCTCCACGCGGGCGACGGTGACGATGTTCATATACAGCATCGTCAGCTCGGCGAGGGCGGGCAGGGCGGACTGCAGGCAGATCGTGGTCAGGTTCGGGTCGATGCCGGCGGCGAGATAGTCGGCCAGCACTTCGGGGATGTTGTCGCGGATCTTCTGCGGGTTGCTGCCGTTGTCGGTCAGCCCCTGCAGGTCGGCAATCAGCACAAACTGGTTGTGCGTCTGCTGCAGCGCCACGCGCTGGCGCAGCGATCCGACGAAGTGGCCAAGATGCAGCGGGCCGGTTGGACGGTCTCCGGTGAGGATGGTTGGTGCGTTCATAAAGACTCCTTAATGTGCAGTTGCCGAAAGGTGTCTTAGAAATGTGAAAGCCGCCTTTCGGCGGCTATCTGAAAATGGGGAAAACTACTCCGTGCCGCCTTTAAGAAGGCAGCCACCAGCGGTTTACGGTGAGCACGGCGTGGTTTATGTTCATGCTTTTACCGTATCACGTCCGGCGCAAAAAACAAAAGGGCACGTCATGCTGCAATCACTCAACCACCTGACCCTCGCGGTCAGCGACCTGCAAAAAAGCGTCACCTTCTGGCACGAGCTGCTGGGGCTTGCGCTGCACGCCCGCTGGAATACCGGGGCCTATCTCACCTGCGGCGATCTGTGGGTCTGCCTGTCGTACGACGAGGCGCGCAGGAACGTGCCGCCGCAGGAGAGCGACTACACCCACTACGCGTTTACCGTGGCGGAAGAGGATTTTGAACCGTTCTCGCACAGGCTGGAGCAGGCGGGCGTCACCGTCTGGAAGCAGAATAAAAGCGAGGGGGCGTCGTTCTATTTTCTCGACCCGGACGGGCACAAGCTGGAGCTGCACGTGGGCAGCCTCGCCGCGCGGCTGGCGGCGTGTCGCGAGAAGCCCTATGCGGGCATGGTGTTTACCTCAGACGGGGCTTGAGGCGCGTACCTTCAGCCTGCCCGCCAGCGTCACGTGCGTGGCGGCATCTTCCTGATTACACAGGTACTCCACCGCCAGCCGTCCCAGCTCGCTGTAGGGCAGCTGGATACTGGTCAGCGGCGGGGTGAGCTGCTCGGAAATCTTCTGGTCGTCGTAGCCCGCCAGCAGCATGTCCTGCGGGATGCGCACGCCGTTCACCGCCAGCGCCTGATAGCAGCCAATCGCCAGCCAGTCGCTGGCGCAGAAGATGGCGTCCGGGCGCTCGGCCAGTTCCAGCAGGGAAGCTGTCGCGGTAAAGGATTCGCTGAACTGCCAGTTGGTCTGGCGCACCAGGCTGTCGTCGCACGCGAGTCCGGCCTGCTGCAGCGCCGCCTGGTAGCCTGCCAGACGCTGGCGCGAGGCCTCCATCCAGCTCTCGCCGGTGATGTGGGCGATGCGCGTGGCCCCGCAGGCTATGAGGTGTTTAGTCACCTGGAAGGCGTTGGCGTAGTCGTCCGGGATAAACGACGGCAGCAGCGGCGAGCCGGGGTCGCGCTGGTTAAGCAGCACCAGCGGGATGCGGGTGCAGTCCTGGAACGCCGTCATGTCCACCAGCGTGGTGACCGGAGAGGCGAGAATAATCCCGATGCAGTTGCGCTTCTCCAGCTGGCGGATGATGTTCAACGCCAGCTCGATGTCGTCGCCGTAGTCGTAGACGGTGAGCAGGGTCTCGTTGCGCCACGCCGCTTCCCGCGCCTGGCTGATGGCGTCGATAAACGGGTCGAAGCTCTGCATGGAGCTCACCAGCAGGGCGATCTCTTCCTGGTTGCGCGGGGCGTGAACGGCGGGGAGGCGGTCATAGCCGAGCTCGGTAGCGACGCCAATCACCCGCTGGCGGGTGTCGTCGCTGAGCTTGATGTTGCGGGACTGGTTAAGCACCAGCGATACCGTCGCCTGCGACACGCCCGCCGCCCGCGCAATATCGTTCATCGTCACTTTCGTTTTTCGCTTCATCCGTCCTCTCCCTTTCGCGACTTTGCATCATACCCTAACCGCACGCTTTAGCGCCGTCGATCACGTTTCTCATTCATCGAAGCGTGAACTTTGTGAGGGCCGTCGCTTTTCTAAACGCCGTAATTTGCGCATTTATCCCGCAACTAATATTTATTAGCTAAATATTATCAGTAAGAGGACGCGTAATGAAAGAGCAGTGGAGCAGGGAGCAGGCACAGGCGTGGTATCAGCAAAAAGGCTGGCTGTGCGGGTTTAACTACCTGCCGTCGACGGCGGTGAACTGGACCGATATCTGGCAGGAAGAGACCTTCGATGCCGCCACCATCGAGCGCGAGCTGGGCTGGGCGGCGGAGGCGGGTTATAACACCCTGCGCATCAACCTGCCGTTTATTGTCTGGGAGCACGACCGCGACGGGCTGATGGCGCGCATTGACCGCTTTTTGACGATTGCTGACGGTCGCGGCTTCAGCACCATGCTGACCCTGATGGACGACTGCGGCTTCTCCGGCGACGAGCCGTACCTCGGCCCGCAAAAGCCGCCGGTGCCGGGCAAGCACAACAGCCAGGCGGCGGCGAGCCCGGGGCGCGACAAGGTGTGCGATCCTGACTGCTGGCCGCAGATTGAGCGCTATATCCGCGACGTTGTCCGCCAGTTCCGCGACGATAAGCGCGTGCTGCTGTGGGATCTCTATAACGAGCCGGGCAACCGCGGCATTTTCGCGACGGGCACGCAGGAGGTGCAGTACGACGCGAAGCTGGAGACCTGCGCGCATGAGTTGATGAAGCTGGCGTTCCAGTGGGTGCGTGAAGAAGACCCGACCCAGCCGCTCACCGTCTGCGCGTGGCGTCTGCCGCCGGAAGAGGAGGGCGAGACGTTCTTCCAGCATCCGCTGGACCAGACCGCACTGGCGCTCTCGGACGTGGTGAGCTTCCACGCCTACACCCACACCGGCCGTATGACGGCGATTATTCAGCAACTGCAACAGCTTGGTCGGCCGCTGTTCTGCACCGAATGGCTGGCGCGCCACGTGGGCAGCACCATTGAGGAGCAGCTTCCGCTGATGTACGCGGCGAAGGTCGCGCCGTACCAGTGGGGGCTGGTGCGCGGCAAAACCCAGACGTGGCTGCCGTGGCCGGTGGTGATGACGGAGTCCACGGACTACTGCCGCCTCTGGTTCCACGACGTGTTCGAGGAGAACGGCATTCCGTTCTCACGCCGTGAAATCGCATTAATGCAGCAGCTGCGCAAGATCGCCCCGCAGGCGCAGGGCTAATAATATTGACCCGGCGGCCGACCGCCGGGCAACCAGGCAGGCATATAACAATGGCAATGACAATGAAAATACCGTCTCGCGAGTTGTGGTCTTATTTTGGCTATGGTTTAGGTCAGTGTTTTAGCTTTGGTTTAGTGGGTTCGTTTATTAACTATTTTTACACCGACGTGCTGGGGATCTCGGCGCTGGCGGCCAGTACCATCTTCCTGATTGCCCGCGCGTGGGACGCGGTTCACGATCCGCTGTTTGCCAGCATTATGGACACCATTAACAGCCGGTTCGGTAAGTTTCGCCACTTTTTGCTGATCGCGCCGCTGCTGATCACCGGCGTCACGCTGCTGTCGTTCTATAAAATCGAAGCGGACATGACCACCAAAATCCTCTACGCCGGGGTGACGTATATCCTGTGGGGGACGCTGTATGCCATCTCCGATATCCCGTTCTGGTCGATGTCGTCGGTGATGACCAACGACTCCGCCCAGCGCACCCGCGCGGTGACGGCGGCGATGCTTGGGGTGAACGCGGGCATTGCCTGCGCCAACATCTTCTTCCCGAAGCTGGCGGCGTTCTTCGCCCAGTACAGCAATGACAAAGGCTACTTTATGGCGGCGCTGGTGATGATGCTGGTGGGCCTGCCGCTGATGCTTAACGGCTTTATGCAGATCAAAGAGCGCGTGCCGCCGAGCCCGGAAAAGGTGACCATCCGCGACACCTTCCACAACCTGCGCCAGAACAAGCCGCTGTTTATTGTGCTGCTGTCGTTCTTTTTCTGCGTGTTCCACAACGTGGCGGGCGGTCTCTATATCTACTTCTTTATCAATAACCTGGGCGACGGCGGCCTGCAGATGGCGATTGGCGTGATGGGGATTGTGGCGGCGGTGCTGTGCCTGGTGGCCCCGATGCTGACGCGCCGGATGCAGAAGCGGAAGTTGTTTATGATCCTCTGCGGGCTGGACGTGGCGGTGCGCGTGGTGATGTGGTTCATCGGCTATCAGCAGGTGACGATGCTGTTTATTCTGCTCGGCCTGAGCACGCTGTTCGTGATGATGACCAACATCCTCACCTCGTCGATGATTGCCGACACCATTGAGTACGCGGAGTACCACACCCACAAGCGCTGCGCGGCGATCACCTTCTCCGGGCAGACCTTTACCGGCAAGATGTCGGTGGCGGTGGGCGGCGGGCTCATCGGCGTGTTTCTGACGATGATCGGTTACGTGCCGCAGGCGCAACTTCAGAGCGAAGGCGTGCTGTCGGGGCTGTTCTTCGGGATTTGTTTGTTACCGGCGATTGGCTCGTTGATCCGCATGGGCTTTATGTCGCGCTTTACCTTTACCGAGGAGAAGCATGCGGAGATTTGTCGGCTGCTGGCGGAGCGGAACGCGTCTGCGAAAGCGCCGGGTGGCGGCTGCGCCTTACCCGGCCTACAGAAAATTACAGTGACTTCACAAACGCCAGCAGATCTTCGTTGAGCTGGTCCTGGTGGGTCAGCGCGAAGCCGTGCGGCGCGTTGTCGTACACCTTCAGCGTGGCGTTTTTGATCATCTCTGCCGCCAGCTTGCCGGTGCTTTCAAACGGCACGATCTGGTCGTTGCTGCCGTGGATCACCAGCGTCGGCACGTCGATTTTCGCCATATCCGGGCGGAAGTCGGTTTCGCCGAACGCGGTCACGCAGTCGATGGTGCCCTTCAGTGACGCCAGCAGGGCGATGTTCAGCGTCTGGGTCAGGGCACCGGCAGAGACGGTCTGCCCGGCATTGATGCCGTAGAACGGGGTGGCGAAGTCGCTGATGAATTGGGCGCGATCTTTACGCAGGCCGTCGCGAATGCCGTCGAACACGCTCTGATCCACACCCTGCGGGAAGGTATCTGATTTACCGAAGATCGGCGTGACCGCGCCCAGCAGCGCCAGACCGGCCACGCGTGCGCTGCCGTAGTTATTGATGTAGCGGGTCACATCGCCGCCGCCCATGGAGAAGCCCACCAGCGTCACGTCCTGCAGGTCCAGGGTGGTAATCAGGTCGTTGATATCGGACGCAAAGGTGTCGTAGTCGTAGCCGTTCCACGGCTGATCCGAGCGGCCAAAGCCGCGACGGTCAAAGGCGATGGCGCGGAAGCCGCGTTCGGCCAGATAGTTCAGCTGGCTGTCCCACATGTCGCCGTCCAGCGGCCAGCCGTGGCTGAAGAGAACCGGTTTACCCGCGCCGCAGTCTTTGTAGTAAATCTGCGTGCCGTCTTTTGCCTTAAACGTTGCCATAGTGTGTTCCTGTACAGGTGATGGTTATGGTTATACCGGCGCGACCAGGTAGCGAATAGCCGGTGATGTTGTGCCCTGATGAAAAGCCAGAACGCGGCTCTGCAGCAGGAGGTCATTCATGGTGTGGCGCTCCTGCTGGCGCAGATGCTCAATCCAGGAGCCCATCAGGAAGGTCTCGATAAACAGTCCGGGGCGTTCGATATCCTCGTACACCGCCCAGCTCATCGCCCCGGCGCGGCGGCGCACCCGGCGCAGCTCGTGCACCGCCTGCAAAAACGCTTTCGCGTTGTGCGGGTCGATGATGTACTCGTGCGACACCAGCACCGGGCCGCGCTCGTTCGGCAGGTCGATCTCCACGCCGTCCAGCGGCTGGCCGCTGAGGTCGAGATTTAAATCAGGATCTTTCTCCAGCTTCCAGCGGAACACCGTCGCGCTCGCCAGCACCATTCCCAGCGTGGCGACCACCAGCGAAGTCGGGGTGCCAAACTGCGAAGCGATCTGTCCCCAGAGGGCGCTGCCGGCGGTCATCGAGCCGAAGAACACCGTCAGATAAACCGCCAGCGCGCGGGCTTTCACCCAGCGTGCCGCACTGCGCTGCGCGCCGAGATTGAGGGTCGAGAGCACCGCAATCCACGCGAAGCCGGTGAAGAACTCAAACAGGTTCAGCAGCCAGAAGTGGCGTACGAACGCCAGCGCCAGCATGGTGAGGGCAAACGTCAGGCTGGCGGCCACCATCAGGCGGTCAGCGTTCAGCCGCTGGCGCAGCCGCGGCAGCAGGATCGCCCCGGCAATCGCCCCCAGGCCAATACACGCCAGCATCACGCCGTAGCCCGCCGGGCCTAAGCCCAGCTCGCGGCGCGCCACCAGCGGCAGCAGGGCCCAGCCCGCGCTGCCGAAAACGAAGAAGGCCACCGTGCGCACCAGCACGTTGCGCAGCACCGGCGCGGCGTGCACGTAGCGAATGCCGGAGCGAACCGCCGAGAAGAAGTGCTCCGGCGGCAGGCGCTGCACTGTCGGTGCGGGACGCCAGCGCCACAGCACCCACGCCACGCCGACCACGGAGAGCGCGTTCAGGGCAAACACCATCCACGGCCCGGCCAGTGACAGCAGAAAACCGCCCAGCGCAGGGCCAATCGCCCGGCTGATGTTCACCCCGAGCGAGTTGAGCGCCACGGCGGCACCCAGCTCCGGCTTGCTCACCAGGTCAGGCACCACCGCCTGGAACGGCGGCGAGCTCATCGCCGCCCCCACGCTCAGCAGAAACGTCGTCACCAGCAGAACCGCAGGC
The DNA here is from genome assembly GCF_049237765.1 of Enterobacter cloacae complex sp. SHL021. Lineage (NCBI taxonomy): Bacteria > Pseudomonadati > Pseudomonadota > Gammaproteobacteria > Enterobacterales > Enterobacteriaceae > Enterobacter > Enterobacter cloacae complex sp. SHL021. Next base: position 117,706 of record NZ_JBMKJG010000002.1, read on the forward strand.
GTGACGTGGCCGGTGAAGGAGAGCACCGCCAGCCCGGCGGCGGCGATGAACACCCACAGCTGGGAGAAGAGCAGGTATTTACGTCGGTCGACGATGTCCGCCATCACCCCGGACGGCAGGGCGAAGAGGAACATCGGCAGGCTGCTGGCCGCCTGTACCAGCGCGATATCCAGCGGATCGGCGCTCAGGCTCAGCATGCTCCAGTTAATACCGACGTCGCTCATCCATGAGCCGACGTTAGAGACCACCGTGGCGATCCACAGCATGCGGAACACCGGCTGGCTAAGCGGCTGCCAGGGCGAAACCGTCGGAGCGGGCGTCGTTTCGACGTGGGCGTCACGAACGTCGTTAACCTGGGTCATGCAAATTTCTCCGTTACCTTAAGCTGCAGCCGCCACTGGCCCGGCCCGGTCAGGGCAAGGGTGGTGAAGATAATCAGCAGCAGCCAGCCAAACTGCCCTTCGGCAATCGACCAGTTGGGGTGAACCGCCAGCATCGCCACCAGCAGCACGGCAATAATCGGCAGGCACGCCAGGCGGGTGTAGACACCCGCAATGATAAACAGCGGACAGATCACCTCGGCGACAATCGCCGGGATCAGGCTCGCCCAGGGCCCGAAGCCGAACGGATCTTCAATGCGCGTCAGCTCTTCGCTGAAGTGCAGCACTTTCGGCAGGCCGTGCACGTACAGCAACAGCAGGCTGCCGGTCAGGCGCAGGAAAAACAGCCCCAGGTCTACCCGGGGCGGAGCAAAGGTGTTTTTCATCAGAATGCAAAGCAGCTGCAGCCCAGCGCCCCCCAGAATGCGTTATCGTCCGACACCGGTATCTCTGACGTGCGGGCAAAATCATGCTGGTGGCTGTGCACCCCGCACGGGCCGCTGCAGTGGTGGACGGCGTTCATACCCACGCGTGTGGCCTGCGGCGGCGCGCTGCGGTAGTGGCCCGGCACCTTCACCACCGGGGACCACTCGGGAAGAACCGGAATGGCCGGCGGGGCCAGCGGGCCAAAGCTGCCTGCGGCGTAGACGATATCGCCGTTGACCACCGTCAGGACGGATTCGATGCCCTTGATCTCCTCTTCCGGCACGCGGAAGTAGTCTTTGCTCAGCACCGCCAGGTCGGCGAGCTGGCCGACTTTGATCTGCCCCTTCTGGTTTTGTTCGCTGGAGAACCATGCGCTGCCCTGGGTCCAGAGCATCAGGGCGGTGTCGCGATCCAGACGGGCGCTGTGATCGTACATCTGCATCCCGCCGACGGTACGGCCAGAGACCAGCCAGTAGAGAGCGGTCCACGGGTTGTAGCTCGCCACGCGGGTGGCATCGGTGCCTAAGCCCACCGGTACGCCGGTCTCCAGCATTTTTGCCACCGGTGGCGTATGGCGGGTGGCTTCAATGCCGTAGCGCTCGGCAAAGTATTCGCCCTGGAAGGCCATACGGTGCTGCACGGCAATGCCGCCGCCGAGCGCTTTGATGCGGTCGATGTTGGCCTGGGTGACGGTCTCTGCATGGTCGAAGAACCAGTGCAGGCCGTTGAACGGAATATCGCGGTTAACTTTTTCGAACACGTCCAGCATGCGGCTGATGGACTCGTTGTAGGTGGCGTGCAGGCGGAACGGCCAGCGGTGCTCTACCAGATGGCGCACTACGCGCTCCAGCTCATCCTCCATACCCGGCGCGAGGTCAGGGCGTGGTTCGAGGAAATCTTCAAAATCGGCGGCGGAGAAGACCAGCATCTCGCCCGCGCCGTTATGGCGGAAGAAGTCGCTGCCCTGGCCCGGCGTGAGCATGTCGGTCCATTTCTCAAAGTCTTCCAGCTCGTGGCCCGGACGCTGGGTAAAGAGGTTGTAGGCGATGCGGACGGTCATCTGCTTCTTCTCGTGCAGCTCGGCAATCACCTCGTAATCTTCCGGGTAGTTCTGGAAGCCGCCGCCCGCGTCGATGGCGCTGGTCAGCCCCAGACGGTTCAGCTCGCGCATAAACTGGCGGGTGGAGTTAACCTGCTGCTCCAGCGGCAGCTTCGGCCCTTTGGCCAGCGTGGCGTAGAGGATCATGGCGTTCGGACGGGCGATCAGCATCCCGGTCGGGTTGCCGTTGGCGTCGCGCTGGATCTCGCCGCCCGGCGGGTTTGGCGTGTCTTTGGTGTAGCCAACCACCTTCAGCGCGGCGCGGTTGAGCAGGGCGCGGTCGTAGAGGTGCAGGATAAAGACCGGGGTATCCGGCGCGGCGTCGTTAATTTCATCCAGGGTTGGCATGCGGCGTTCGGCAAACTGGAACTCGCTCCAGCCGCCCACCACGCGCACCCACTGTGGCGATGGCGTGCGCAGGGCTTGTTCTTTCAGCATCCGCAGGGCATCGGCCAGAGACGGCACGCCTTCCCAGCGCAGCTCGAGGTTGTAGTTCAGCCCGCCGCGAATGAGGTGCAGGTGGGAGTCGTTCAGGCCGGGGATGGCGGTGTGGCCTTTTAAATCCACCACTTTAGTGCCGTCGCAGTGGTGTTGCATCACCTCGGCGACGGTACCCACTTCCAGAAATTTTCCGTCGCGCACGGCGACGGCTTCCGCCACAGGATTCTCGCGATCGACGGTGTGAAACTGGCCGTTAACCAGAATGAGATCGGCTTTTCCAAGGGTAACCATAACTGCTCCTGACTGAGAGGGGAATGGTCAGGATTATGGGAACCGGTTTCGGCAAAGATCCAGTTATACAATAGGATAGGTATACCAAAGTATAACTATACCTAAGGTTAACTATACGAAGAGATAATTACGCACAGGCGCAGAAGGCCGCAGGATGGGGGCGACTTTATCGGCGTGGCACTCACGGCGATTTCACCCTTAACCACTGGAAAATGCTATGACCTCTTCAAAGCTCGAAGTATTAACCCCTGCGAACTGTCAGATTATTTTCATCGACCACCAGCCACAGATGGCGTTTGGCGTGCAGTCTATTGACCGCCAGGTGCTGAAAAACAACACCGTGGCGCTGGCGAAAGCGGCCAAAGTGTTCAACATCCCGACCATCATCACCACCGTAGAGACTGAAAGCTTCTCCGGTAACACCTACCCGGAGCTGCTGGACGTGTTCCCGGGCCAGGACATTCTGGAGCGTACCTCCATGAACTCCTGGGATGACCAGAAGGTGCGCGACGCGCTGAAAGCCAACGGCAAGAAGAAGGTGGTGGTTGCCGGTCTGTGGACCGAAGTGTGTAACAACAGCTTTGCCCTGTGCGCAATGCTGGAAGGCGACTACGAAATTTATATGGTGGCGGACGCGTCTGGCGGTACCACCAAAGAAGCCCACGACTTTGCCATGCAGCGCATGATCCAGGCGGGCGTGATCCCGGTGACCTGGCAGCAGGTGATGCTGGAGTGGCAGCGCGACTGGGCGCGTAAAGAGACCTACACCGCGGTGATGGATATCGTGCGCGAGCACTCCGGCGCGTACGGCATGGGCGTGGATTACGCTTACACCATGGTGCACAAAGCGCCGTCTCGTCAGAAGAGCGAGCACCGTACCTTAGCGCCGGTCCCGGCCCGCTAAGTCCCGGCGGCAGGCTGGTCCCTCATCCGGCCTGCCACTGACTGCTTTCTGGAGTTCTCTATGAGTACAGGGTTGATATCCCTTGCGGCAGGCGTGTTGATCGGCCTGATGTATGCCGCGCTGAAGGTACGCTCCCCCGCGCCGCCCGCGCTGGCGCTGATTGGCCTGCTGGGGATGCTGGCCGGGGAGCAGGCGACGCGCCATCTGTTAGCCCGCGACAGCGTGGTGAGCGTTCCGGCAGTGGTTCACCATCCGGCAGGAGAGTCATCATGAAGGCCTGGATAATTTCGCTGGTGTGCGGCGTGCTGGCTGGGGTAATTTACGCTCTGCTCAACGTCCACTCTCCGGCACCGCCGGTTGTCGCCCTGCTTGGCCTGTTTGGTATGCTGGTGGGCGAACAGCTGATCCCGGTGGGACGTCGCATACTGAATCGCGAACCGCTGACTCTGGCCTGGTTTCGTCACGAGTGTGTGCCGAAAATCAGCGGCACGGCGCCTCCCGCGCCCGTGAAGGAAAACCGCGACGTTTAATGATTTTTTGAGGAATAAAAGCATGACGCTGCCGTGGCGCATTGCCATCATTGATGACGAACGTTCTGTCCGCAGCGGGCTGAGTAACCTCCTGGAGTCGGAAGGGTATGCGACCGACACGTTTGATTCGGCAGAGGTGTTTCTGAGCCACCCGTTCGCCCTGTCCGGCGCGGCGCTGGTGATCACCGATATCAAGCTGCGGGGCATGAACGGCCTGGAGCTGTTTGAAAAGCTGCGGCTGCTGGCTGCCCCGCCTCCCCCCGTACTCTTTATCTCCGGTCATGCTGATGAAAATATGCAGCGGTACGCTCTTGATTTGGGCGCCGCTGCATTTTTGCGTAAGCCTATTAACATCGATATTCTGCTGGATCATATTCAGCGGGAGCTGGCCCGCCGACAATAAGGATCGCGGATGAACGAAAACGAGCTGCCTGCATTCTGGCCCGCCCAGGGAAATCTCCATGATGGGCGGGTTTTTGTCCTTAAAGAGGATGTCATTTTTACCGTGCTGGCGCAGGAGGGCGGGATCTCCTGGATGAATGCCCGACATCCTCATTCTGGCGGCTCCTTTATCATTGCCACCGCGGTCAGCGACGAAGAAGAAGAGCGGGCCACCCGGCTGCTCAAAAATGAGTTTGCGTTGCGCGATCACCTGCAGGACAGCTGGGCCATTCGCGCCGTGGCCTCCACCCAGTACCGGGGGCGTTTTGCACTGGTGTACGCGCCATTTTCGTTTGAGCTGCTGGCGCGACGCGCGGGCAGGGCGATCTCGGGGATCGCCCGGTTTATCGAGCTGGCGATCCAGATCTGCACGCCGCTGCGTCAGATGCACCTGCAAAACCTGATCCACGGTGATATCAAGCCCGGCAATATCTTTGTTCATCACGATTCAACCTGCCGTCTGGGCAGCTTTGGCCTCTCATGCAGTATCTCCGGGGCCTTTTCCCAGACCCGGCTGGCCGTCTCTGGCGGTACGCCCGCCTATATGTCCCCGGAGCACACCACCCGCACACAGCGGGCCGTCGATTGCCGCAGCGATCTATACAGCCTGGGCATTGTGCTTTATGAGCTCCTGACCGGACGCCTGCCGTTTGAGCTGGGCGAGAACGAGCAGACCAACTGGGCGCATTACCACATTGCCTCTGAGCCGCTCTCTCCCGCCGTGTTGCGCCCGGATGTGCCCGACATGCTGTCGACCATCATTCTCAAGCTGCTGGAGAAGCAACCCGATAACCGCTACCAGACCGTCGACGGGCTGATTGCCGATCTTCGACGCTGTCAGGCGACGTTAACCTCCGAAGGCGAGATCGTCGCCTTTACGCCCGGCCAGCAGGACCGGACGCCGGCGATCCATCTGGCGGACTCCCTGTTTGCGGCGCATCCGCAGGCAAACGACGTCATCGCCGCGTTTGAGCGGGTGGGGCAAAACATTGTGCCGGAGCTGGTGACGATCGGCGGGCCGTCGGGGATCGGTAAATCCTCGATTATCGCCACGGCGCTAAAAACGTTGCAGCAGCGCAGGGTGCTGCTGGCGGTGGGCAAGGTCGATCAGTTTTCGCCGACGTTACCCTACGGCGTATTAAGCTCGGCGTTTCGCACCCTGACGCTGCACCTGCTCGGGCTGCCTGCGGAAGAGGTGGCGAAGTGGAAAATCCGCCTCTCGCGCGCCCTGGAAGGATATGAAGAGCTGGCCGTCAGCCTGGTGCCCGAGCTGGGGTTGTTGCTGGAGAGTAAACCTCGCTTCTCGGCAGATACATTTTCCATTGATGCCCGGGCCCGCTTCAGCCATATGGTGCTGGCGCTGGTTAAAACCTTTGCCACTCAGGGCTGCCCGCTGGTGCTGGTGCTTGACGATCTTCAGTGGAGCGACGCCGCCAGCCTGCACACGCTGAAACATCTGCTGGTGGCCTGCGGCGCTATCCCGCTGCTGCTGGTGGTGGCCCACCGCGATATCGGTTCGTTGTCCGAACCGACACTGCAACAGCAGCTGGCGAGCCTGCCGGAGGCGGCGCAAAACGCGACTGAAATTGTCCCGCAGGCGCTGTCCGTGAAGGCGGTGGCGCGCTGGCTGGCGACGATATTTCGTACCCGCAGCGCGGCGACGTCCGACCTCGCCACGCTGATCCACGAGAAAACCGGGGGCAACCCGCTCTTTGTGCATGAGTTTTTCCGCCGCATTGTTGATGACGGGCTGGTGGTGCATAACAAGTATCAGGACAAATGGCAGTACGATCTGCAGGCGATTCGCGCCCGGCATTACACCGAAAACGTCGTCACCCTGGTGCTGGAAAAGCTCGAAGAGATGCCCGACGAGACGCGTCGTCTGCTGGGCAGCATTGCCTGTCTTGGCGGCACGGGCGAGCTGGAGATGCTGTGCCGCGTGGTCGGGATGTCGGTGGCGGAAATCCGTTATGCGCTGCACCCGGCGGTGATGGCGCAACTGATTGTGCTGACGGAAAAAGCGTATGCCTTTACCCACGACAGGGTGCAGGAGGCTGCCTTCGCGCTGCTGGATCAGCGTGAGAGGAGCCACCTGCACCTGACCACCGCCAGCCTGCTGGCCGAGGCCGCGCGTCAGGCGGCGGGGAACGAACTGCTGTTCCGCGCCGTGCACCACGTGACGGCCGCGCTGGACAGCATTCAGCCTGCGCCGCAGCGCCAGATGTTCCGCGAGCTCAGCCTGCTGGCCGCACGGCGGGCGAAGCGCACCGGCGATTATCATTCGGCCCTGAGCTACATTCAGACCGCCAGAGCGCTGGGCAATGCCGGGGCGGTGTCTGACTTTATGCTCGACATCGAAGAGGCGGGCTGTGAATTTGCGCTCGGCCACCTGGAGCGAACCCGCGAGCTGTGTGATGCGATCCTCGGCTGCCCCGGCGGGCTGACTGAAAAAGCGCTGGCGGCTAACCTGCTGGTGGAAGTCTACATTCGCCAGTCGGACAGCCGTCTGGCGCTGGAGGCGGCGTTGTGCTGGCTGGGGATTTTTGGTATCCAGATCAGCCACTACCCGGAAGACGTCGAGTGCGACGAAGCCTGGAAACACTTCTGCAACCGCGTGGGTGACGCGCCGCAACAGCATTTTGTCCAGCTCTCGCAAATGGACAACCCGCAAACCGAAGCGGTGATGAACCTGCTGTATAGCGCCAGCATTTGCGCCAGCTTTATCTGTCCGCGCCTGCACTTTTTGCTGCTCTGTCGCATGATGCACCTGACCCTCGACCACGGTATCACCGGCGCCTCCACCACGGCGATGGCCTGGTTTGGCGTATTGATTGGTCAACGCTACGCCGAGTATCGCCTTGGTTTCCAGTACGGCACGCTGGCCCGCGAGCTGGTAAACCGTCACGGCTACGATGCCTTTGAAGCCAAAACCCTGCTGCCGCTCGATCAGCTCAGCGTCTGGACCCAGCCGCTGTCGTTCACCATCGAGTGCGCCAAGGCCTGCTTTACCGCCGCCGTCACTCACGGTGATATGACGGTGGCCTGCTTTGCGGCCTGCCATCAGGTGATCAACTTCCTCTCGCGGGGCGATCATCTGGACGGGGTGCTGACCAGCATCGATCGCGGTCTGGCCTTTGTCCGTAAAACCCACTTCCAGGACATCGAAACGATTTTGATGCTCCAGCGCGGCTACGTTGAGTTTCTGCGTACGCCGGTCATCGGCACCTGGAGCGCCGCGCAGGTGCTGCCTGAAGCGATGCTGCCAGCGGCGCCTGAGCAGGCCCCGGAGCAGACCTCGACCATGCTGTTCTGGTACTGGCTGTACCGTGGGATGGCGCACTTTACCTGCGGGGAGTATGCCGCCGCGCAGGCGGAGCTGGAGCAGGCGGGCTGGTTCGCGTGGTCTGCGCCAGGCCACATTCACCTGCTGGATTACCATCTCTACAGCGCCCTGTCGCTTTCCAGACAGCTGACGCCGGAGACCTTCTCGGCGAATCACCGTCGCAGCATTCACGCCCACTACGACAAAATAGCCCTCTGGGCGCGGATTAATCCGGGCACGTTTGCCGACAAAGAGGCGCTGATTTACGCCGAAATCGTGCGTCTGGACGGGATGAACAGCATTGCGCTTGAGCAGTATGAGAAAGCGGTGCGCCTCTCGCGGGAGGGTGGTTTTAATCCGCTGAACGCGCTGGCCCACGAGCTGGCAGGGCGCTTTGCCCTTGCCTGCGGCTACCCGACCGCATCTGACGCCCACTTCCGCGGGGCGATCGCCGCCTGGGGCCGCGCCGGTGCACAGGCAAAAGTGCGCCAGCTTGAGCAGGATTTTCCGCATCTTCTGAGCTCCGCCCAGGCCAGCGCTTACGACACGGTGGCTTTCGCGCAGAATGAAGTGATTCGCGATCTGCAAAGCGTGATCAAGGCGTCACGCGCGCTGTCTGAAGAAATTAACCTTGAGCGGTTGATCGAAAACCTGATGACGCTCCTGCTTGAACGGGCCGGGGCGCAGCGCGGTCTGCTGCTGCGCGTAAGCGACAACCATATCCCGGAGATCGAGGCCAGCGCGTGGACCAGTACCGACGGCGTGCGGGTGCGGATCCTGAAAGAGGTCCCGATGGCGACCGATATGCCGCTGTCGGTGCTGGCGGCGGTGATCCGCACCGGGCAGGAGATCCGCACCGGCAAGCCGGAAGAGTTCCACCCCTTTAGCCAGGATCCTTATCTCGTGACCTCGGGGGCGGCCGTGATGTGCGTCCCAATGTTCAAACAGGCGCGGCTGGTGGGCGTGCTCTACCTGGAAAATCGCCTGATGCCGGAGGTCTTTACCGCCGAGCACTCCCGCGTGGTGAGCCTGCTGGGGGCGCAGGCGGCGGTTTCGCTGGAGACGGCGCGCCTGTATGCCGAGCTGCTGGCGGAAAACATCCAGCGTCGTCGCGTGGAGAAAGAGCTGCGATCCAGCCAAACCTCGCTGATGCTGGGCGAGCAGATCAGCCACACCGGCAGCTGGCGCTGGGAGCTGGAGCAGGATCTGATGTTTATCTCCGAAGAGTACGCCCGCATCCTCGGCCTGCCTGAACAGCAAAAGAAGATCTCCATGGCGGAGTTTTTGACCTTTGTGCATCAGGACGATTACGCCCGGATCAGTACCATCGTCACCCAAAGCGTACGCGAAGGGCTCTCCATGCGGGCGGAGTTCCGCATTAACCGTACCGATGGCTCAACCCGCTATATTCTCGGGATTGGCGATCCGGTGGGCGTGGGCAGCGAGGTGAACGAGTATTACGGCATCATCACCGACATTACCAGCCAGCGGGCGGCGGAAGATGCGATGCGGGTGGCGCAGGCAGATCTGGCGCGCGTTTCCCGGGCGACCACCGTCGGGCAATTGACCTCTTCCATTGCCCATGAGATCAACCAGCCGCTGATGTCGATCGTCTCCAACGCCGGGGCGAGCCTGCGCTGGCTCAACCGGGAGCCAGCCCGGCTGGATAAAGTGCGTGAAGGGCTGGAGGAGATCGCCGCTGAAGGGGCGCGGGCGGGGGAGATCATCCGCAGCATTCAGTCCCTGACGCGCAAGCAGGATCCGACCTTCTCACGCATCGATCTGCACTACCTGGTCCACCATATCATCGCGCTGTCGCGCAGCGAGCTTGAGCAGCGACACATTAGCGTCGATTACCTTTTGCAGGCACAGGATAGCTTTATCACTGGCGACAGCGTGCAGATCCAGCAGGTGCTGCTCAACCTGGTGATGAACGCGGTAGAGGCGATGGCCGAGGTGAAAGATCGCTCTTGCACCATCACCATCAGCACCAGCAATGCAGAAGGGAGAGTGCTGGTGGAGATAGCCGATACCGGCAGCGGCATAGAGCCTGAGCGGCTGGAGAAGATTTTTGACTCGTTCTATTCCACCAAAGCGCAGGGCATGGGGATGGGGCTGACCATCAGCGCCAGCATCATTGAGCGGCACTGCGGAAAACTGAGCGCGCGCCGCCGGGAGCCGCACGGCACCGTCTTTGCCTTTACGCTGCCGCTTGCGGCACAGGAAGGGTAACGGCTATTCCGTTGGCAGACTTTTGCTCAGGCGTTCCACGACCCTGACCAGCTCTGCCACGGAGCGCACCTGCATCTTCTCCATCACGCGGCGGCGATGGACTTTCACCGTGATTTCGCTCACCCCAAGCTCGGCGGCGATCTGCTTGTTCAGCAGGCCGCTTATCGCCAGCTGGAGCACTTCATGTTCGCGCGGGGTAAGAGACATATGGCGCTGCTTCAGGGCGTAATGCTCTTTGTTACGCACGGCGTTGTTTTCCGCCAGCCGGAGCGCGGATTCAATGGCGTCGATAAGCGCGGCGGATTCAACCGGTTTGGTCAGAAACTCGTAGGCCCCGCCTTTGATGGCGCGAACCGACATCGGGATGGTGCCGTGGCCGGTGAGGAAAATAATCGGGATCTCACGCCCGCTGTCCCTGAGGGCATCAGCCACCTCAAAACCGGAGATGGTGGGCATTTGCATATCGAGGATCACGCACGAAGGCAGATCCTCGAAGCGGTGCTGAAGAAATGCTTCTGCCGATGAAAAGCCGATAGCGTTCAGGTCTGCCGATTCCAGTAGCCCGGTCACGGACTGCCTGACGGCGTCATCGTCATCAACCACATACACAATGTGTTCCATTCACCGCCCCGGTGCTGATTTAAATGTCGAGGATGCAAACCGTCCCTTTGGTTACGTAAGAGACTGTTTATGCTGACTTTCATCTTAACACATTAAATATCATTATCATTTAACAATATGATAACCATATGAAGTATAGCGAGCCGGAACAGGGGCGGTGAAGGAACGAAACGCTGTTTTTATGCACCGACAAGCTCAATGCGATTGCCGTCCGGGTCCGCGATTACCGCTTCATAGAAGCCGTCCCCGGTCATACGCGGGGCGCTAAGCAGCGTGCCGTTTGCCCTGGCCTGTGCCGCCATGCTGTCCACCTGTGCTTTTCCGCCGACGTTGATGGCGATATGCGCCCAGCCGATAAATTCCGGGTGGGCAGGCGCGTCGGGCAGGTCCGGAATGGTCATCAGCTCAATCGTCGGCCCCTCGTCCAGGGTAATAAAATGGGACTCAAAACCCGGACGATTTTTACTGACGTAGCGTGCGTTGCTGCGGCCATTAAACACCGTTTCCCAGAACTGAACCTGGGCGTTAAGGCTGCGGGTCCAGAGTGCGACATGTGCAATATTCATTGTAACCCTCGTTGTTTGTGTTGCGCGGTTATGCAACATTATGCGCATTGATACTCGATTAGAATTATTAAAGGACTTTCAATGCTCGATTATGCAGCTTTTCCTGAACAGCGACAAGCGCGGATCCGCCAGATCCTTCAGAAGAGCGGAAGGGTGGTCTGTACCGAGCTGGCGAGCCAGATGAACGTATCCGAGCACACGATTCGCCGTGATTTACATGAACTTAGCAAAGAGGGGTATTGCAAAAAGGTCTACGGCGGCGCGGTGCTTCAGCTTCCGGATGCGGGTAATTTTTTAAGCCGCGAGCAGAAAATAAGTGCAGAAAAGCACACAATCGCGCAGAAAGCAGCAACGCTGGTTCAGGCGGGCGGGTGCATTTTTATCGACGCGGGGACAACAAACCTGGCGCTGGCGAAAGCCCTCCCGGCGGATCTCAACGTCACGGTGGTGACCAACTCCCCGGCCATCGCCACGGAACTGCTGCGCCATCCCCTGTGCGAGGTGATCATCACCGGCGGGCAGATCCAGCGGGCATCCGGCGGGTCGGTGGGCGCCACGGCCGCGGGTCAGATCCAGGGCATTATCTTCGATCAGGCCTTTATTGGCGGCTGCGCGATGGATCCACAGATGGGACTCACCGGCTTTGACTTTGCCGACTGCGAATTCAAAAAGGCGGTTATCGCCCAGAGCAACCAGACCATCGTGGCCCTGACGGCAGACAAACTTCCCGGCGTGGCACGCTTTGTGGTGTCGACGTGCCAGGACATTGATGTGCTGGTGGTAGAAGAGGCGCTGGAACAGGGCGTTGTCGACGCGTTTGCGGCCCAGGACATTCGCATTGTGTGCGCCTGAGGACTTTCACGGGTAAAACAGGCTACACTCTGGTTTTAAGCGCTAAATGCTGAGGACATAACAATGCACTACACACTGAAAGACGGCGATAAGGATAAAGCGGAAGGGACACAGAGCGCACTGCAGCAGAAGCTGCTGGAATCCCGCTCGATTGTTATCTCCGGTGAAATCAACCAGGCGCTGGCAGAGAAAGTCATCACCCAGCTGATCCTGCTGCAAAGCGTGAGCAACGATCCGATCAAACTGTACATCAACAGCCAGGGCGGTCACGTGGAAGCCGGTGATACCATTCACGACTTCATCAAGTTCATCCGCCCGGACGTGCACGTGATCGGTACCGGCTGGGTGGCGAGCGCCGGGATCACCATCTTCCTGGCGGCGAAAAAAGAGCATCGCTACTCGCTGCCAAACACCCGCTTTATGATCCACCAGCCGCTGGGCGGCGTGCGCGGTCAGGCGACGGATATTGAGATTGAAGCGCGCGAGATCATCCGCATGCTGGACCGGGTGAACAAACTGATCGCTGATGCCACCGGCCAGCCGCTGGAAAAAGTGAAAAAAGACACCGACCGCAACTTCTGGATGTCTCCGGCCGAAGCGCTGGATTACGGCATTGTGGGTAAACTGATTACCCATTATGACGATCTGAAGCTGGATTAAGTTTTTAACGCCGTGTACGTGTCGGGTGGCGGCTACGCCTTACCCGACCTACGCGTGCTGGTTTGACCCATGACAAGTTCCCCCTCTGCCTTCTTGCCTATAATCGCGCCTGTTTCCCCTCTCACTGGTGCTATCCATGGCGTATCAACTGAACCTGAACTGGCCGGAATTTTTTGAGAAATACTGGCAAAAAAAACCCGTTGTGCTGAAAAATGCCTTCCCGAATTTTGTCGACCCGATTACCCCGGACGAGCTGGCAGGCCTGGCGATGGAGCCGGAGGTCGATAGCCGTCTGGTGAGCCATTTCAACGGCAAATGGCAGGCCAGCAATGGTCCGTTTGAGCACTTTGACGGCCTGGGCGAAACCGGCTGGTCGCTGCTGGCGCAGGCGGTGAACCACTGGCACATGCCGGCGGCGGAGCTGGTGCGCCCGTTCCGCGTGCTGCCGGACTGGCGTCTGGATGATCTCATGATCTCCTTCTCCGTGCCGGGCGGCGGCGTGGGCCCGCATATCGATCAGTACGATGTGTTCATCATTCAGGGGATGGGCAGCCGTCGCTGGCGCGTGGGTGACAAGCTGCCGATGCGTCAGTTCTGCCCACATCCGGCGCTGCTGCACGTGGATCCGTTTGAACCTATCATCGACGAAGATCTGGCGCCGGGCGATATTCTCTACATTCCACCAGGATTCCCGCACGACGGCTTCACCCATGAAACCGCGCTGAACTACTCTGTGGGTTTCCGGGGGCCAAACGGCCGCGATCTGATCAGCAGCTTTGCCGATTACGCGCTGGAAAACGATCTGGGCGGAGAGCATTACAGCGATCCGGATCTGACCTGTCGCGAACACCCTGGGCGCATTGAGCAGTACGAGCTCGATCGCATTCGCCAGATGATGATCGACATGATCGGTAAGCCGGATGATTTCACAAAATGGTTCGGTAGCTTTGTCTCCACGCCGCGTCACGAGCTGGATATCGCCGCCGCCGAGCCGCCGTATGCGCCCGAGGAGGTGCTGGACGCGCTGCAGGGCGGCGAGAGATTGTCTCGCCTGAGCGGCCTGCGCGTGCTGAATATCAACGGCAGTTTCTTCATCAACAGCGAACAGCTCGAGACGGTAGACGCGAAGGCGGCTGACGCGCTGTGCCGCTACACTGAGCTGGGCCAGGCCGAACTGGGCGATGCGCTGAACAACCCGGCGTTTGTCGAGGAGCTCACCGGACTAATTAACCAGGGGTACTGGTATTTCGACGAGTAGTGCGGCCTGTTGCCCGGTGGCGCTGCGCTTACCGGGCCTACAACGGCAAGAGCGTAGGCCGGGTAAGGCGAAGCCGCCACCCGGCAAAAAACCGCACTATTCCTCCATCGCAATCACAATCGCTTCACCCATCTTCTTCAATGCCTCGCGATGCTTATCCGTCGGCGGTAATGCCACGTTAATCCGCAGGCAGTTGCGGTACTTCCCGGAGGCGGAAAACAGCGACCCGGCCGCCGCCTGGATCTTCAACCGGCACAGCTGCTTGCTGACGCACACCATGTCGACCTTCTCCGGTAGCTCCACCCACAGCAAAAAACTGCCCTGCGGGCGCGTCACGCATATGTCTGCCGGAAAATATTGCCGTACCCAGCAGGTATAAGTTTCCATATTCTGCTGATAAATCTGGCGCATACGGCGCACGTGGCGATGATAATGGCCGTCGCGGATAAACGCCGCCACCGCCATCTGCGTGCCCGGCACGTTAAACCCGCCCGCGGCGTATTTCATGTGCATCACCCGGTCGTAGTAGCGTCCCGGCACAATCCAGCCGACGCGTAACCCTGGCGCCACGGTTTTGGTAAACGAGCTGCAGAGGATCACGCGGCCATCAATATCCATGGAGTGAATGGTTCGCGGGCGCGGGTATTCCGCCGCCAGCTCGCCGTAGATATCATCCTCGACGATCACGATATCGTGCCGCTGGGCCAGGGCCAGCACCTGCTTCTTACGCGACTCCGGCATGATAAACCCAAGCGGATTATTGCAGTTGGGCACCAGGATGACCGCTTTGATGGGCCACTGCTCCAGCGCCAGCTCTAATGCCTCAATGCTGATCCCGGTTTGCGAATCGGTCGGAATTTCTATCGCCTTGATGTCAAACCCGCGCAGCATCTGCATGGTGCCGTGGAACGACGGCGACTCGACCGCCACAATGTCTCCTGGTTTACAGACTGACAGCAGGGCGATGGAGAGCGCGCCGTGGCAGCCGTTGGTGATAACAATCTCGTTCGCCGCCACGGTGGAGCCCCCGTCGAGCATCAGCCGGGCGATCTGCTCGCGCAGCTCAAGGCGCCCGTCGAGTACGTCATAGCTCAGCATTTCGGCGGGGTTGTGCTGTGCGATGCGGCTCATCTCACGCCACAAGGGCTTCAGGCTCGGCTGGTTAACGTCTGGCGAACCGCCGCCAAAGGAGATCATCTCTTTGTCGGCGCGGGCATCCAGCAGCATCATCACCTCATCCCACTGGGTGACGTCCACCGGGCGCTGCACCGGGCGCGTCATGGCCGGCACCGGCGGCAGGGCCTTGCGCTTAGACACAAAATAGCCGGAACGCGGCTGGGGAGTGATGAGCTGCAGGTTTTCGAGGATCTGATAGGCCTGCTGTATGGTGCTGATGCTCACGCCGTGCTCCTGGCTCAGCGCGCGTACCGACGGCAGACGTTCACCGCTGCGATACAGCCCTTGTTCAATGCGTTCTGCCAGTAGATTGGCCAGATGTTGGTAGCGCGTCATGCTGTATCCTTTGTTGTCACCATACAGATTACAAAACCAGTACAGATTGCCGCAAAAAACGGCATGCAGATACCGTTTTAGCGGATCTGTATGTTAAACAAAAGTTGTTTTTGAGTCTGTATTGCTAAAGCCGTTTTCCACGATCATAGCCCCACTGACACGGTGAGGAGAGCATCATGGAATTCTACGAAAATCGTTCAAAACGTCCGTTTATCGCGTTTGTGTGGGTAGCGAAAACGCTGCGTAACTGGTATCGCGTCAACCGTACCCGCCGCATTCTGAGCCAGATGAGCGACGAGCAGCTCAAGGACGTTGGGTTGTCGCGGTATGATGTGTGAGACACGTCGCCGCCGGGTGGCGGCTGCGCCTTACCCGGCCTACTCGATCCCGTAGGCCCGGTAAGCGTAGCGCCACCGGGCGATGTTTAGCTCAACAGCGCAAGCGTCTGCCGCTTCGGTCTTTCCAGCAAATCCACCGCCTCCTGATATGACCGCACGTTGTTATAGCCCATCACCAGCCCGTAACGTTTGCCCGACCCGCGATACCACTCTGAAAGGGCATTCACCTGCAGCTGCTGCGCTTGCCAGCAGCACGCCACCTCCCGATCGTTGCTGCCTTTCGCCAGAAACGCCACGATATGCATTCCGCCGTCGTTTTGCTCGGTGAAAAACAGATCGCCATATACCTCACGCAGGGCGGCAATCATCCACTCCCGGCGGGTCTGGTACAGCGCGCGCATCTTCTTGAGATGACGGAAAAAATGGCCCTCGTTGAGAAAGGTGGTGAGGATTTTTTGCGTCAATACCGGCTGGCCGCTGGCGACGATGTCCACACAGTCGGTAAATGCCTCAACCGTGCTGGCGGGCATCACGATGTAGCCCATGCGTAAGGAGGGCATAATGGTTTTACTGAAAGTGCCCATAAAGATCACCCGATCATGGCGATCGAGGCTTTTCAGCGACGGCAGCACCTTGCGGGTATAGTGAAATTCTCCGTCGTAATCATCTTCAATAATCCACGCCCCGTTCTGGCTCGCCCAGTCGAGAAGCTGCTGTTTACGCGGCAGAGAGAGCGTTACCGCCAGGGGGCTCTGGTGAGAGGGCGTCACGATAGCAAAACGGGCGTCGCGGTGATGGTGCAACAGATACTCCGTGTCGATGCCGCAGCGATCGATCGGCACGGTGTGCAGACGTGGCACAATCCGCTTAAGCAACTGCTGGCCCATGAAATAGCCCGGATCTTCAAACACCACTTTGTCGCTGCGGCTAGCGAGCGTATCGAGGATCAGGCGCAGGCTGCCGCTGTAGCCGCTGGTGATCAGCACCTGTTCGGCGGTACACGAGAGCCCGCGGGAGATATTCAGATAGCGGGCGATGGCCTGGCGCAGGGGATACCAGCCCAGCACCGGCGGGTTGAGCATCTCTTCCGGGCGCATGGAGCGCGTCGCCTGGCCTGCCAGCAGTAACCATTTTTTATAGGGGAAGCTGTCGAGGGAGGGAATGCCGGGGCGCAGAAAACCCGCTCGTTCACGCTGGCTGATAAGCGATGCCGGGAGTGTACCGGTGGTGTGATCCGCTGGAGCTGGCGTCGCGGGCAGCAAGAGATCGGGATTGACCCGCGTGCCGCGCGCGCCCTGGCTCACCAGGTACCCTTCGCCGATTAAAATGGCATACGCCGTTTCGACGGTTTTGCGCGCCACCTTGAGCTCTTCGGCCAGTACGCGAATGGCGGGCACCTTATCGCCAGGCTTCAGCACACCGCGCGTAATGTTGTCGCGATAGCGGGTGTAAATGTCGTGATAGCCCGGCTTCATGTCCTACCTCATTTTATGGTTTTTGTATCTTTTTACTATGTCATGACCCGCGTAAATTGTCCTCATCGCATGACACATACCGTGTAAATAAGAGGAAAGACAATGAGCACTCGCGTAAACCACCATAAAGTCACTCCAGCCCTTGCCAACGCGCTGTCCGCCCTGAGCATGGAAGTGGCGAAAACCTCCATCGACCCGGCGCTGAAGCACCTGATCGACATTCGCGTTTCCCAGCTGAACGGCTGTACCTTCTGTCTGGATATGCACTCCAAAGAGGCCAAAATTGCCGGGGAGCGCGAACTGCGCCTTTACCACCTGGCGGTCTGGCGCGAATCTCCGCTGTTCAGCGCTCGCGAGAAAGCGGCGCTGGCCTTCGCCGAAGCGTTGACCCAGATTGGCGTTCACGGGGTGAGCGACGCGTTGTACCGCAGCGTGGCGGAACACTTTTCTGACGTGGAAATTTCAGAGCTGAACTTCGCCATCGTGGCGATCAACGCCTGGAACCGTTTAGGCATTACCTCGCGCATGGCCCCCGGCTCGCTGGACGCAGCTTACGGGCTGAACAAGGCTAACCTGGAATAATCCCGCGCTCGCGGATCATCGCCACCAGCGCCCGCAACCCCGGCGGGACGTGGCGATGGCCTGGATAGTAAAGACGCAGCCCGGCAAACGGCTGCGTCCAGTCGTTTAACACGCTCACCAGTTCCCCGCTTTTCAGCTCGTCACGGATATAGAGTTCCGGTAAAAAGCCAATCCCCAGCCCTGCTTTGACCGCGCGGATCGAGGCAAAAAGATCGGATGTCGCAAAACGCGGCGGCACGGCCAGCGCATACTGGACTCCCCGACGGGCCAGCTCCCAGCGGTAGATCCCACCGTGGGCCATGCGCATCCCGATCCCCTGATGCAACAGCAGATCCTCCGGCGTTTGCGGGATACCGTGGCGGGCAAAATAGTCCGGTGTGGCGGTCACGAGCTGGCGGATCTCTCCGGTCAGCGGTACGGCGATCATATCCTGCGGCACCGCCTCTTCAAGGCGGATCCCGGCGTCGTAGCCTTCAGCGACGATATCGATCATCCGCGCCTCGCTCACCGTTTCAACACGCATTTTCGGGTAGCGGATCATAAAGTCGATCAGCAGCTGGTCCAGAAACAGGGAGCCAATATTGTTCGGCACGTTCAGGCGCAGGGTGCCTGCGGGTTCACCGGTGTCGCTGTGGATCTCTTCCCCGGCCTGACGAATTTCCTGCAGCGCCGGACCGATGCGCGCCACATAACGCTGCCCGGCGTCGGTGAGCGCCACGCTGCGGGTAGTGCGGTTAAAAAGACGCGTCTCGAGGCGGCTCTCCAGCCCGGCGATGGCGTTACTCACCGCCGTGGCGGACATACCCAGCTCCTGGGCGGCACCGCGAAAGCTGCCGCGTCGTACCACCGCCATCACCACTTCCAGCTCTGTCAAACCTGAACGATGCATAGATTATCCTGAAAATCGAAACAACCCTTGCAGCATAGCGTGGATTATCGCAACGGAGTAGTCGTGCCAGACTGTGTCCACACAGCCTGAGGAGGTTTATATGCACCACATCGAACAGATTTTTATCAACGGCGAATTTTTTACCCCGCATGGCACCGAGCGTTTTGATTTATACAACCCAGCGACGGCACAGGTCATAGGGCAGGTGCGTCTGGCAGATGAGGTCGACGCTGAACGCGCCATTGCGGCCGCCAAAGCGGCGTTTCCGGCGTGGTCGCAAACCACAAAACAGGAACGGATTGCTGCGTTAACACGTATGCATGCCGCTGTTGCCGCCCGTCATGATCAGCTGCTGGAGGCGATAATCGAAGAGTACGGCGCACCGGCTGCGCGCTCGGCGTGGATGGCCAGTTATCCGGCCGATGTCATAGCCCAGGCGATTGAGGCCCTGGAGGCGTTTGAATTTTCATTTTCAGCGGGGGCGGCATCGGTGCAGATGACGCCGCTAGGCGTAGCGGGTCTGATCACGCCGTGGAACAGCGATGCGGGGTTTATCTGCGGCAAACTGGCGGCGGCGCTCGCGGCGGGCTGCACGGCGGTGATCAAACCCAGCGAAATGAGCGCCCTGCAAACGCAGATCATCACCGAGGCGCTGCGTGATGCCGCATTGCCAGCGGGCGTGTTTAATATCATCACCGGGCGCGGCGAGACGGTGGGGGAGACTATTAGCCGCCACCCGGACGTGGCGAAAATCTCGTTTACGGGGTCGACGAATACCGGCAAAGCGATCCTGCGTAACGCGGCGGAGGGTTTTAAGCGCGTCACGCTGGAGTTAGGCGGTAAATCGCCGACGATTTTGCTGGATGATGTCGATCTTGCACGGGCGATCCCGCTGGTGATTCAGGCCGGGTTTATGAACAGCGGGCAGGCGTGCGTGGCCGGCACACGTATTCTGGTGCCGCAGTCGCGCAAGGCCGAGATGGAAACCGCCCTGGCGCAGGCGGTGGCGGCGGTGAAATCCGGCGACCCGCGCGAAAGCGCGACAGAGATTGGCCCAATGGTCAGCGAAAAGCAGTGGCTGCGGGTGCAGGGGTATATTCGCAAAGGGCTCGACGAAGGCGCGCGACTGCTGGCGGGCGGCGAAGGGCGACCGGACGGGACGCGGGACGGCTGGTTTGTGCGCCCGACGCTGTTTACTGATGTGAACAACCAGATGACCATCGCGCGTGAGGAAATTTTTGGCCCGGTGCTGTGCATTATTCCTTATCAGGACGAGGCGGAGGCTGTCGCGATTGCCAACGATACCGAGTACGGCCTGAGCGCGATGGTGCTGGGGCGTGACACCGGGCGTGCGCGTCGCGTGGCGCAGCAGATTGTTTCCGGGCGCGTGCTGGTAAACACCCTCGCGCATGAGCCAAAAGCCCCGTTTGGCGGGTTTAAACACTCCGGCGTGGGACGCGAGATGGGCGAATGGGGAATTGGGGCGTTTATGGAGCCGAAGTCGATTGTGGGTTAAACCCTGCCCGGTGGCGCTACGCTTCGCTCCATACCGAAGCATCCTTGTCATCTGTCCTGCATTCTCTTCACACCATCACAACGGAGAGACCTTCATGATCGCAGTCATTTTCGAAGCCAAAGCCGCGCCGGCGCATCAGGCGCGCTACCTGCAGCTCGCGGCCGAACTTAAACCCCTGCTGGCGGATATTGACGGTTTTATCGATATCGAACGTTTCCAGAGCCTGACCACCGGCGGCAAAATTCTCTCGCTCTCCTGGTGGCGGGACGAAGAGGCTATCCGCAACTGGAAGCAGAACGTTTTTCATCAGGCCGCGCAGGCCGAGGGGCGGGAGTCGATTTTTACGTACTACCGCATTCGGGTGGCACAGCTGGTGCGGGAATACAGCGCCGAAAACGGAGGGCACGCGGATGTATGATGTTCATGTGATTTTTAACGATATGCCGGGTGAACTGGCACGCTTTGGTCAGCTGTTGGGCAGTAAGGGGATTGGGCTGGAAGGCGGTGGCGTATTCGGCGTTGAGGCGCATTTTCTGGTGGAAGACGGCGAAAAAGCCCGCCATGTTCTGCTTGAGGCCGGATTTAACCTGAAAGCGGTTCGTCAGCCCATCATCAGAAAACTGCGGCAGGAACGCCCCGGCGAACTGGGGGAGATAGCTGCTGCACTGGCGGCTCGCGGGGTGTCTATTCTTACCCAGTACAGCGACCACGCGAATCACCTCATTCTGCTGACGGATAATGATAAGCTGGCCGCAGCAATCACCGAACCCTGGGCAACCTATGTTAAAGACGAGCTTACCGCCAGATAACAGCGCAGCGCTGGAGCAGGCCATTGCCGCAGTAGCAGCCGCAATGGCCGATCCGTCGCGCGTGAAAATGCTTTGTGCGCTGATGGACGGGCGGGCGTGGACGGCCACCGAGCTGAGTGCGGCGGCGGATGTGGCGCCGTCTACCGCCAGCGGGCACCTTGCGCGGCTGCTGGACGGAAAGCTCATTACCTGCCTGTCGCAGGGGCGCCATCGCTATTATCGCCTGGCAGGGCATGACGTAGCGGAGCTGGTGGAGCAGATGATGGGGCTGTCGTGGCACCGCATTTCTCCGCCGGAAACCAGCGCGCCAAAAGCCCTGCGTGAAGCCCGCACCTGCTACGACCATCTGGCGGGCGCGGTGGCGGTGCAGATCTACGATTTCATGCAGGCCGAAAGTTGGCTGGAGCCAGACGGTTCGGCACTGACCCTGTATGGCCGGGAGCAGTTTCTGAAACTCGGTATCCCGTTAAGCACTCATCCCCGGCGAAAGGCCTGTTGCGCCTGTCTGGACTGGAGCGAGCGGCGGTTTCATCTGGGCGGTGAAGCCGGTGCGGCGTTGCTCATGCATCTGGAAAGCAAGGGCTGGATCCAGCGGGTAGCGGGGTATCGGGAAGTGGTGCTTACGGCTTCGGGGAAGGGCGCCATTACCCGACATTTTAGCCGCTAAACTCCGCTGCGGGCTGTACCCTCACCCCAACCCTCTCCCTTAAGGGAGAGGGGGTCCTCCGTGCAGGCATTATTGTATGGGGAACCCTCAGCCCGCCGGGAGAGGGAGATATCCTTTCGCAATTCCTGCTCTTTCGCCTCGCGTTTCTTGATACTTACCCTGATAACTATTATCTTGACGACGTGTTTCGAGAGGTCCCCCCATGAGTGAAGAACAACTGTTTTGCCGCAGGCCGATGGGCATGCGGATGGCGATGATTGTGCGCCAGTGGCGCGCCGTTATTGACGACGCCATTCTCGATACCGGGTTAACCCAGTCGAGCTGGACGGTAATGATGCAGCTTCATCAACTGGGGGATAACGTCTCGGTGAGTGAGCTGGCGGAGGTGCAGGGCATTGAACTGCCGCCGCTGATGCGCACCCTGACACAGCTGGAAAAGCAGGGATACCTGCTGCGCACTGTATCGCCTTATGACAAGCGCATCCGGCTTCTGACGCTGACGCCTGAGGGAAAAGCCATCCTAAAAAGGCTCACCCAGGTGATTGAGACGTACCAGACACGCGTATCGCAAAACATCGCGCCTGAGCATATCGAAATTTTCAGCGCCACCTTGAATCAAATCGCCTGCAATTTGCGGACAATCCGCGAAGAAGATAACAAGACCGAAAAATAATGACTCCTGAACAAAAGTTTGCCCGCTGGGTAAGGGTGAGTATTGCCTCTTTCCTGCTGATGTTTGTCTACTTTGTCGTCGCCGATATCTGGATCCCGCTGACGCCGGACTCCACCGTCATGCGCGTGGTGACGCCGGTTTCTCCGCGCGTCTCCGGGTATGTGTCGGCCGTGCACGTACACAACAACAGCCAGGTGACGCGGGGCGACCTGCTGTTTGAGCTGGATGACACGCCGTTTCGCAATAAAGTGGAAGCGGCGCAAATCGCGCTTGAGCAGGCACGCCTGTCCAATGAACAGCTGGACGCGCAGATCGCCGCCGCCCAAGCCAGCCTGAAAACCGCCGTGCTGACCGCGCGTAACGACAAAGTGACCTTTGACCGCTACCAGAAGCTGAGCACGTTACAGAACGTCTCGCAGGCGGATCTGGATAAGGTCCGTACCACCTGGCAGAGCAGCGAGCAGTCCGTGAGCTCGATTCAGGCGAACATCCATAACCTGCGCATCCAGCGCGGCGAGCGGGAAGAGCACCGCAACGTGACGCTGCAAAAATACCGTAACGCGCTGGATGAGGCGGAGCTGAACCTCGGCTGGACGAAAGTTTACGCCCAGGCGGATGGTACGGTCAGCAACCTGCAGTTGAGCCCCGGGTTTTATGCCTCGTCCGGCTCGGCGGCGCTGGCGCTGGTGAATAATCAGACCGATATTGTGGCCGATTTTCGTGAAAAGAGTCTGCGCCATACCCATCAGGGGACCGATGCCGCCGTGGTATTTGACGCCTTTCCGGGACAGGTTTTCCGCGCCCACGTGACCAGCAGCGATGCGGGGATCCTTGCCGGACAGGAGGCGGTGAGCGGCGAACTGTCCGCGCCGGAAACCTCCAACCGTTGGGTGCGCGACGCTCAGCGAATGCGCATTCACGTGGCGCTGGATGAGACGCTGCCGAAACCGCTCCCGACCGGCGCTCGTGCCACCGTGCAGCTCTACAACAGCGAAGGGCCGTTTGCGCGCTTCTTCTCCGGGATGCAAATCCAC
This sequence comes from Enterobacter cloacae complex sp. SHL021, assembly GCF_049237765.1. NCBI lineage: Bacteria > Pseudomonadati > Pseudomonadota > Gammaproteobacteria > Enterobacterales > Enterobacteriaceae > Enterobacter > Enterobacter cloacae complex sp. SHL021. Next base: position 141,224 of record NZ_JBMKJG010000002.1, read on the forward strand.
CTGGTGAGCCTGCTCCACTATGTCTATTAGCACGCTGGCGCGGGTCTTTACCCCGCACGGCAACATCGTCTATACGGCCAATGACTTTCGCCAGACCCTGCGCATCGTCTTTGCCGGGATGATCGCGCTGAGTATTTCAAGTTTCTATAACACCAGCTACGGCGTGTTTTATGTGGTCTACCCCATCATGCTGCTGTCGCTGGTGCCGGTCTTTAACCGCCATGTGGCGAAGCAGTTTATCTTCAGCGCATCGCTAAACTGCGTCGAAATGGTGATTATTATCGGCTATCTGTCCCAGTGGCCGGTGATCATGACGCTGGTGGTTTTTGCGCTGTATGTCATGCGTTTTCGCTTTATGAGTAAGGGGCCGCTGTTCCTGTTCGGGTCGATGGGCGTGGTGTGCCAGAGCGTGATGCTCAACTTTATGAGCTATCCCACCACCGACTGGCACACGCTGCTGTTTTCCAACATTGAAGCGAGTGTGATGGCGGTATGCCTGAGCGCGCTGATGAACTACCTCCTGCCGGACGTTGAGCCGCGCAAGCCGCCGCCGCTGATCGAGAAAGATGATGCCCGCGTGCGACACGAGTCTCTGCTCTCCGGCACCGTTGCGACGATGATTTTTGTCATCTTCCAGATAAGCGATTTGAGCGATTCGCTTTCGGCGCTGATGGCCGGTGTGTTGATTCTGTTCCCGATGCACTATCGCGGCGCGGTGATGAGCTCTATCTGGCGCGTGGCTGGCGTGGTGCTGGGCTGTCTCTATATTCTGGTGGTGCAGCTTATCCTCTACGATCACAGCAGCCACATGCTACTGATGATGCCGCTTATCGGCCTCGGGCTGGCGTTTGGTGCGCGTCTGCATGTGATGGAGAAGGTGGGAGCCGGCGTTGGGTTTGCCAGCATCACCACCATCGGGATTATGTTCGGTCAGAACATGCACCCGGACAGCGACCTGGTGTTCAGCGATCTCTACCGCATCACCTCGGTGACCTTTTCCCTGGTGGCGACGCTGACGATGGTGTTTCTGGTGCACTTGATCCTCAATCGCTTTGAGGCGACGCGCTACGTCATTGCACCACCCAAAACGGAGTAATGCGCAAGCACGGCGGGCAGTTGCGAGAGTAAAAACAGGATCAGGCCAATTGTCCCGCCCACCAGGGTGCCGTTGACGCGGATAAACTGCAGATCTTTGCCGATATTAAGCTCGATCTGGCGGGACATATCTTTGGCGTCCCAGCTTTTTACCGTGTCGCTGATATGACGGGTGAGAAACGCCGCGAAATCCGGTGCCACGCGGTGCGCCGCCTGCTCGAGGTGCTCATTGAGCGATGCCCGCAGGCTGTCGTCACCGAGCAGCGTTTCGCCAAACCACTGCCCGGCGTTGGCGATGCGCTGCTTCACGCGGGAATCCTCACGTTGCATATCCGCCTTCAGCCACTGGCGCAGGTCAGCCCACATCTCACCCAGATAGCGGTTAAACGCGTCGTCATTCTTCAGGTAATGCTTGATGTTCTCTGCCTTTGCGGCCATCTCCGGATCGTTTTTCAGGTTGTCGATAAGCTTCAGCGTGGCGCGGTCGAACGCCTGGCGGATCTGGTGGGTGCGGTCATGACTGACGTCGTCCAGCAGGGTATTCACCGCGTTTGACACCATCTCCGCGCTTTGATCGCCCAGCCACTCGGTGGGCAGCACCATCGCCTTGCGCGGATGCTCGGTCTTAAGCCAGTGGACGATCTGGTCTGAAATAAATTCCCGCGTGCTATCGCGTTGAATCAGGGTGATCAGGCGGTTGATGATGGCGTCCAGCAGTACCTGATGGCGGTTGTTTTTGGTCATGCTCTCCAGCATCACTGCGCTGGTTTCGGTGAAATCGACCTTGTCGATGGCCTTATGCACCGCGCGTTTGAGCAGGCGCTGAATACGCCCGTCATCGGTCAGCTCAAGAAAACCGCCCATCACCTGAATCAGATGCTGCCCGACACGCTGGGCATTGTCGGGCTTGCTAAACCAGGTGCCAATCATCTGCGCCGGCTCATAGCGGCGGATCAGCGCCACCAGCGACTGGGTGTCGAGAAACTTCTCCTGCACGAACTGGCCGAGATTATCGCCAATCCGGTCTTTATTGCGCGAGATAATCGCCGTATGGCGCGAGATAAACGGAATAGGCACCCGGCGAAACAGCGCGACGACCGCAAACCAGTCCGCCAGCGCGCCAACCATCGCCGCCTCGGCAATGGCCTTCACGCCGCGCACCCAGAAGGTTTGCGGCAGAAACAGGGTGGTGATAAACGCCGCGACGGCAATCAGCAGCAGCGACAGCGCCAGCAGCTTGGCGCGTTTGAGTTCAGCGATTTTTTCCATGGGTTAAGGATAGAGGGAGACGGGGGGAAAGTGCAAAGACGGGAGCGTTACACCATCTTCGCTTCTGGAATCCGCCTTCCGAAATTAAACACCGCTTTTGCTTAATTGGTTTAATCCTTGCGCAGTTTGTATATGCTTTTTTGTATATACAATCAGGGAAGGGTACACTATGCCAACGGAGTATGAGTGGGATAGCGATAAGGCGAAAAGTAACCAGCAAAAACATGACATACGCTTTGAGGATGCGGTTTTGGTTTTCGACGATCCTTATCATTTGTCTGTTCAGGAGCGCTATGAGAACGGTGAGTTTCGCTGGCAAACCATCGGCCTTGTGCAAGGCGTCATTGTTATCCTGGTCGCACATACGGTACGTTTCGAAAGCGGAGGCGAAATTATTCGTATCATTAGCGCACGTAAGGCGGACCGTAAAGAGAGGAGCCGTTATGAGCATCGTTAAACATAAACGAGGTAGTTCGCCTGAGGTTAGCGCTCGTCGTGACGCTGAGCTAAAAGCATTAGCTGAAAAACCAGAAGCAGAAATCGATTACAGCGATATTCCTGCCACGGACGATAAACAGTGGTCCGGGGCGGTGCGAGGGAAGTTCTATCGGCCACTTAAAACGCAGGCATCTGTACGCATTGACGCCGACGTGATGGAGTGGCTGAAACGGCCTGGAAAGGGTTACCAGACGCGGCTAAACGCCATATTGCGTGAAGCGATGCTGCGCGACCAAAACAAAAAATAAACCACGGGCAGCGTTGGGCTGCCCCTTATTTCAGCTTATCAGCTCCAGCAGCCGCCACAGTACCCACCCGCCAAACCCCATTAGTACAACCCCTGCCGCCCGCTCAATTAGCCACAGCGAACGGCTGAGCCTCTGTTGCACCGCGGGCAGCCCCATCAGCGACACCAGCGCCAGATCCCACACCAGCACTACCATCACCATCCAGACGCCGCAGGTCGCTTGCTGAAGCAGCGTGACGTTCGGCCCCAGCAGCGCCGTCATCAGCGCCAGATAGAACAGGGCGTTCTTTGGATTTAACAACGCCGAGCCGAGCCCCAGCAGGATCTGCTTACGCAGTGAAGGGAAGCGCTGATGGGTTTCATTCAGCGCCAGCGCTTGCGGGCGGCTGCGCACCAGATGCGAGCCGATCCACAGCAGATACAGCGCCCCGCAAAGCTCGATAAGGGTAAACAGCCACGTAAACTGGCGCAGCGCGCTCCAGCCAATGATCACCAGCAGAATATACAGCCCGTTGCCCGCGGCGATGCCGATGCACAGCCCGGCGCTGCCGCGCACCCGGTAGCGCGCCGCGTAGCCCACCAGCAGGAAGAAATCCGGGCCCGGGCTTAACAGGGCGACAAAATGCGCCAGCGCCAGAGCGAGAAAAGCGGAAGGGAATAACAGTTCCATAGCAACCTCTGTGTAAAAAACCGAGGTCAGACTACGGCGATGCAAACGCTATTTATTGTCCGATATTGATCGGCCCGTGGCGTACTGGCGCGGCGTGGCGGCGGTATAGCTCACAAAGGTCTTATGAAAATGGCTCTGATCGGCAAACCCGCTCTGGTAGCCGACATCGGCAATATCATCCCCGGCGCGGAGCCGCGCTTTGGCGTATTCCACGCGGGAGATGTTGAGAAAGCTGCCCGGCGTCAGGCCAGTGTCCTGCCTGAAGGTGCGGATCAGCGTCTCCTTGCGCAGCGAGAAGCGATGGGCAAGGTCGTCGAGTGACGGCGGGCTGGTTAAATCGGCAAGAAACGCCTGCTGGATGTGCTGGCTGGTTGTACGTAGTTCACCCGTGCGGCTGGCGCAGCGCGGAAGGGCAGAAATCAGCATGTTCAGGGAATTAGCCGACATGTTCTCAACAACGTTCTGGTAAAGAGCAAACAACGTGCTGTCGCGTATGACCTGTTCTGCCAGGGGATAATCCGTGTCGATATAGAGCATGTGATAGCTACGGGGCTGGCCCGCAACGGGGTTGCAGCTGTGCGGCACATGTGCCGGGATCACGATGAGATCGCCGGGGTGGAGGATGTACTGCGTGTCATTGCACCGGCAGCAGGTCTGGCCTTCCACTATCGCGCCAATCGAAAGTTGGGGGTGACAATGACGTTTATACGCCACGGTACTCTGCCACGTGCTGCGCAGCTCAAGGCCCGGAAGGCGGTTAAAGGTCTGGCGGATGTGTCGGGTATGGGTCATAGGCGCTCCTGTCAGGAACATTTTTATACCATGCCCTGGCCCTACTAAGAACCTTCCGGATATACCCAACTTTACGTCCATCACCCGTCATGTTGTCTACCCTTACTACCCTAAGCGGTAAAACATGGAGATTCGATATGGCTTATCAGACAGTAAATCCTGCCACCAACCAGCTCATCAAAGAATATCCCTCTCATACCGACGCGGATATCGAAGCGGCGCTGAAAGCGGCCGACGCCCTTTACCATTCGCAGTGGGCGAAAGGCGACATTGAACAGCGTCTGCCGGTGCTGCATAAGCTTGCTGACCTGATCGACGAACGCACCGAAGAGCTGGCTAAAATTGCCAGTCAGGAGATGGGTAAGCTCATCGAACAAAGCCGCGGTGAGGTGAAGCTGTGCGCGCAAATCGCCCGCTACTATGCCGATAACGCGAAGCAGTTCCTGGCCCCGGTGAAGTACCCGTCTGAACTCGGAGAAGCGTGGGTGGAGCATCACCCCATCGGCGTGCTGATGGCCGTGGAACCGTGGAATTTCCCGTATTATCAGCTGATGCGTGTTCTGGCACCTAACCTGGCGGCGGGTAACCCGGTGCTGGCTAAACATGCCAGCATCGTGCCGCACTGTGCCGAAACCTTTGCTCATCTGGTGCGTGAGGCAGGGGCGCCGGAAGGGGCATGGACCAACCTCTTTATCTCGTCTGAGCAGGTGGCGAACATTATCGCTGACGACCGCGTACAGGGGGCCGCGCTAACCGGCTCTGAGAAAGCAGGCAGCGTGGTGGCCGCGCAGGCGGCGAAGCACATCAAGAAATCCACCCTTGAGCTGGGCGGTAACGATGTTTTCGTGGTGCTGGACGATGCGGATCTTGATAACGCGGTGAAGACAGGCGTGAATGCGCGACTTAACAACGCCGGTCAGGTCTGTACCGCAGCGAAGCGCTTTATCCTGCATGAGAAAATTGCCGATGCCTTCCTGAGCAAATTCACCGAAGCCTTTAAGCAGGTGAAAATTGGCGACCCGCTGGATGAAAGCACCACGCTTGGGCCACTGTCGTCTAAAGATGCGCTCGAAACGCTGACAAAACAGGTCAACGAGGCGGTGAAAAAGGGCGCAACGTTACACTATGGTGGTAAACCGGTGCAGCGCGACGGGAGCTTCTTTGAGCCGACGATCCTGACAAATATCTCCCGCGACAACCCGGCGTACTTCGAGGAGTTCTTCGGCCCGGTGGCGCAGATATATGTGGTGAAAAACGATGACGAGGCGGTCGCCCTGGCGAACGACTCCCACTACGGACTGGGCGGTGCGGTGTTCAGTCAGGATATTGAACGCGCGAAGAAAATGGCGTCACGGATTGAGACCGGCATGGTGTATATCAACTGGCTCACCGATACCGCACCGGAGCTGCCGTTTGGCGGCGTGAAGCGCTCCGGTTACGGACGCGAGCTGTCGGATCTGGGGATCAAAGAGTTTGTGAACCAGAAGCTGGTGGTGGTGCGTAAGTAAGCGGCAATAAAAAACCTGCCAGTAGGCAGGTTTTTTAGAGATTATTGCACTTCAATTTTATCCCAGCCGCTTTTGAACATGCAGCTGTCTACGAGGGTCGCCCTGCGATCCTCATTGGCGTCTTCAACCGTGTAGCTCGTGGAAATATCCTTTTTCTTGTTCTTCAGATCCGTTTTTTCCGAGTCCGAACCGGTTACGACGTTATCCGGGGGCAGATCGATCAGCGCCTGCGCTTCACATTCCGTGAGCTTTTTGTTCATTTCAGCGTCGCTGACGCCCGGTTTCACCCATTTGTACTGGACGCAGCCGGTGAGCAGAAGCGTGAGGCTCAGAACGCAAAGCGCGGTAATGCGGTGTTTCATCAGAAGGTGACTCCACCGCCAACATACGCACCGTCAATCAGGGTGTGGCCTGGACGACCGTCTTTACCATCAACGCTCACGTGGCGGTAACCCACTTTCAGGGTCACAGGTGTAACTGGCGTCCAGCTTACGCCGCCGTTGGCTTCAACGTAGTTTTTCACGCTGTTGTTCATCCCTTCTGGTGCCACGTAGCCTTCACCATACAGATGAATGCTGTCGGTCAGGGCAACGTTTACGCCGCCACCGATCGGGAACGCCACGCCGTTATCGCCTTTTTTCGGGCCGATATAGATAGCTTTTGCACCCGCGTTCAGCATGACCGGGCCAAGACCCAGGTTATAACCTGCACCCACACCGCCGGTCTGCGTACCGTCATCGGTGTTTTTCAGCCAGTTGCTTTCCACATACAGGCCGGATGAGGATTTACCCATCTCCAGGTTGAGGTTGGTAAAGTTTTTACCCTGCTCAACGCTGCCACCCAGAGCCAGTGCAGAACCCGATACAGCAGTCAACGCAGTCAGCAGAAGGATATTCAGTTTTTTCATCTCATATGCCTCGTCATCAATTTAATCTGGGCGCACCTTAACAAGCGATGTTAATGACTGCAAATGTGATGAAAGTCGCCGTTTTATGCTGGTTTTGTTAATTATTTAATTTGGTGGTGTTGCGAGAGTGTTGGGTTGCGAGGTCGTCAACGGGTAATGATTTGGCGTTTAGAAAGTGTTTATTTTTTTAGCTAAACATAATCTGAACGAGAGCAGAAAGAGTGGTTCGCAGCGAATTAATTGGGTTTCTAATAATTTCCAGAATTGTTTCCGCTGTTACAGATAACAACAGAGCTTTACATTTCTTTGGCGCTCCGGCCCGCGCAATGTTGCCATTCGATGTCATTTTCCTGACACGTTTCTTCTTTACGGTGTGAGCTTCACTTTATGGATGCTAACAATATGAAAAGAAAAATTATTCCTGTGCTAATCGGTTGTGTGCTCTCTTTCTCTGCCCTCGCGGCGCAGCCTACGGCTGAGCGCTATGTCGTCAGTTTTCCAGAAGGCACACACGTGAACTACACCGGCGCATTTGCCAGTGCATTCCCGAACGGCCTTCCGGTTGGGATAGGTTCTGGCCTGCTGTTCACCGGGAAACAGGGCGATGCCCTGACCTTCGCCACCATTACCGATCGCGGTCCGAACGCGGATTCACCGAAAGTGGGTAAAAACGAAGCCAAAATTTTCGTTACGCCAGATTTCGCGCCGCTGCTGATGACGATTCGTGTACAAAACGGCAAAGCGGAGGCCATTGATGCCCGTCCTCTGCATGACGATAAAGGCGCGATCAACGGTCTGCCGCTGGAAAGCGACGTGATTGGATCCACCAATGAAGTGGCCTTCAGCGACACGTTAAAGAGGCTGAAGGGGGATAATCGCGGGCTGGATACGGAAGGGATCACCCCGGACGGTAAAGGCGGTTACTGGCTGTGCGATGAGTATGGCCCGTTCCTGATTAACATCGACAGTAAAGGGAAAATCCTGGCGATCCACGGTCCGCAGGCGGCGGAAGGGGAAAAAGCAATTGCGGGCGGTTTGCCAAATATCCTCAAATGGCGTCAGGCGAACCGCGGCTTTGAAGGCCTCACCCGTATGCCGGACGGGCGTATTATTGCCGCCGTGCAAAGTACGCTGGATATCGACGGTAAGAGCAAGAAAAAGGCGCTGTTTACGCGTCTGGTGAGCTTTGACCCGGCAAGCGGAAAAACCGCGATGTACGGTTATCCCATCGACAGCGCGGCTTACAGCAAAAACAGCGACGCTAAAACCGGCGACATCGTGGCGCTCGATAACCAGCACATCCTGCTGATCGAACAGGGAAGTGATAAAAACGACGGAATGCGTAACCTGATTTACAAGGTCGATCTCAGTAAGGCGAGCGACCTGTCAGGTTTCGACAAGCCGGGCGAGTATCCGGAGTTTGATGATGAGAAAACCCTGGCACAGCGCGGCATTACCCTTGCGCAGAAAACGCAGGTTGTTGATCTGCGCGCCCTGGGCTGGCAGCAGGAAAAGGCTGAAGGGCTGGCGCTGATCGACAGCAAAACGCTGGCGGTGGCGAACGATAACGATTTTGGCGTGAAGGTGGCGATGCAACATCCGGTCGAGGGCAAGAAGCTCAAGGATTATCGGGTGAACGCGGAAGGAAAGCTGACGCTGGATGATAAGCCGGTTAAAACGACCCTCAGCGTGAAGCCGCTGGAGAAACCGGAGTCTGACAGTGAGCTGTGGATTGTGACGCTGCCGGAGGCGGTGAAATAAGTTTATCTCTTACCCCTCACCCTAACCCTCTCCCAAAGGGAGAGGGAATGCCGGGCGGTTATCTCTTCAGCCCCGCAAACGCCGCCCGGATTTCCTCTTCCGGCAGCTGGATACCGATAAATACCATCACGCTGCGCGGTGTCTCGTCGCCCCAGGGTCTGTCCCAGTCCGCGCTGTACAGCCGCTGTACGCCCTGGAACAGCAGGCGGTTTGGTTCGCCGTCGATCCACAGCATGCCTTTGTAGCGCAGCAGTTTATCGGCAAACGACAGGAGCAGGTTCTCCATCACGCGGGAGACCTCGCTGATGTCTACCGGGTAATCCAGCTCCACCACAATCGACGCTACGTCGTTCTGCTTATCCGCCATAAAGTGAAAACGCGGTTTTGAGGTGACATGCTCTTCCAGCATAAAACCGTTGGTGTTGAACAGCTGAGACAGGTCGATATCGCCGTGCGTCACGGTGTATACCGGTGCGCGGGCGTTGATGCGTGCCAGGCGCTCGCGCAGTTTAACGCTCTCGCCCGCCACGTCGGTTTTGGTCAGCAGGATGCGGTCGGCGTAGCCCACCTGAGACTGGGCGATGGTGAACTGGTTCATCTGATCGTCGGCGTGAACCGCGTCGACCAGGGCAATCACGCCGTCCAGCAGGTAGCGCTGGCAAAGGATGTCATGCGAGAAAAAGGTCTGAATAATCGGGCCGGGGTCGGCCATGCCGGTGCATTCAATCACCAGGCGGTCGAAGTGGATGTCCCCACGATCGCGGCTGTCGAGCAGGTCCAGCAGGGCATCTTCCAGTTCGTTAGAGCGGGTACAGCAGATGCAGCCGTTGGTCAGGGTTTTGATCTGCGTGGCGCGATCGCCAATCAGCTGGTCGTCAACGGAGACTTCGCCGAACTCGTTTTCGATCACGGCGATTTTGAAACCGTGCTGCGCGTTGAGAATGTGGCGCAGCAGGGTGGTTTTACCGGCGCCGAGGAAACCGGTCAACAGGGTGACGGCAATCGGGGTCATGGTCTCTCCTTTAGCAGCAGCGGACGCCGCCTTCTCCACTTCCGCCGTAGCGCGCTTCCTGACGCTCGCGGAAGAATTCAGTGTAGGTCATGTAGGGCTTATCCGGGTGGTTGGTTTTCATATGCTCAACGTAGTTGTCATAGTCCGGAATGCCAATCAGCATTTTCGCTGCCTGACCGAGGTATTTTTTTGCTTCGCCTAAGTTACCAAACATTGTGGATTCCAGACAGGAAAAGCCCCTCACCCTAACCCTCTCCCCATAGGGGAGAGGGAACTTTTACACCCTCTCCCCTATGGGGAGAGGGCTGGGGTGAGGGGTATTAGTAGATTAATGGTGCGAAGAGGTCTTCACGCCGCCTTCCGGTACCGGCACGTACGGGGTCTCTTTGTCCGTACGACCTTCAGCGTTACGCACTTTCATCCAGGTTTTGATGCCGTAGAAGATAATGCTGTACACCACCACCAGGAACAGAATGCTCAGACCCGCGTTGGTGTAGTTGTTCACCACGATATGGTTCATGTTGGCAATCTGCTGGGCGGTGAGATCCGCGCCACCGGCGGCAATTTTCGCTTTGTACTGGTTAGCCATGTAGAAGAAGCCTTCCAGCTGCGGGTTGCTGCTGAACAGTTTCAGACCCAGCGCCCAGGTGGTGCAGAGCAGCAGCCACAGCGCAGGCACCACGGTGACCCAGATGTATTTGGTGCGTTTCATCTTCACCAGTACCACGGTGCCGAGCACCAGGGCAACGGCTGCCAGCATCTGGTTAGAGATACCGAACAGCGGCCACAGGCTCTTCACGCCGCCGAGTGGGTCAACAACGCCCTGGTACAGCAGGTAACCCCACAGGCCAACGCAGCCCGCAGTACCCAGCACACCCGCCACCAGCGAGTCGGTTTTCTTCAGGAACGGCACGAAGTTACCCAACAGATCCTGCAGCATAAAGCGGCCTGCACGGGTACCGGCGTCCAGCGCGGTGAGGATGAACAGCGCTTCGAACAGAATACCGAAGTGGTACCAGAAGCCCATGTCCGCCCATGGCAGCACTTTGTGGAACACGTGTGCAATACCTACCGCCAGCGTCGGTGCGCCACCGGCGCGGTTCAGCACGGACGGTTCGCCGATGTCTTTCGCGGTCTGCATGATCTGCTCAGGCGAAATCACAAAGCCCCAGGAGCTGACGGTCGCCGCCGCGTGGGCGCTGGCGTCCTTCAACTGCGCCATAATCAGCGCCGCGTTGTCACCGCCCATCTCATGCAGGTTTGGCATGGTGATGCCCAGGCCTGCCGGCGGGGTGTTCATCGCGAAGTAAAGACCCGGTTCGATGATAGACGCAGCCACCAGCGCCATGATCGCCACGAAGGATTCCATCAGCATGGCACCGTAACCGATGAAACGCGCGTCGGTTTCGTTGGCCATCAGCTTCGGCGTGGTGCCGGAGGAGATCAGCGCGTGGAAGCCAGAAACGGCACCACAGGCGATGGTGATAAACAGGAACGGGAACAGGGCGCCTTTCCACAGCGGACCTGTACCGTCAATGTACTGGGTCACCGCCGGCATTTTCAGTTCAGGGTTGATGATCACAATACCGATCGCCAGCCCGACGATGACGCCGATTTTCAGGAAGGTCGCCAGATAGTCACGCGGAGCCAGAATCAGCCATACCGGCAGAAGGGCAGAGATAAACGCGTAACCAATCAGGGCAAAGGTGATGGTGGTGTCTTTGAAGGTCAGCGCCGGACCCCAGTACGGGTCGTGCGCAATCACACCGCCGAAGTAGATAGAGGCAACCAGCAACACGATACCAATGACCGACACCTCGCCGACACGGCCAGGGCGCAGGAAGCGCATGTAGATCCCCATGAACAGCGCAATCGGCACGGTAGAGCAGACGGTAAAGACGCCCCACGGACTTTCAGCCAGCGCTTTCACCACGATTAATGCCAGCACCGCGAGGATGATGATCATAATCAGGAAGCAGCCGAAGAGGGCGATGGTACCCGGCACGCGGCCCATCTCTTCTTTGATCATCTCACCCAGCGACGAACCGTTACGGCGCGAGGAGATAAACAGCACCATAAAGTCCTGCACTGCACCCGCCAGCACTACACCAGCGAGCAGCCACAGGGTACCCGGCAGGTAGCCCATCTGCGCGGCCAGTACCGGGCCGACCAGCGGGCCAGCGCCTGCAATGGCGGCAAAGTGGTGACCAAACAGCACATAGCGGTTGGTTGGCACGTAGTTCAGGCCGTCATTGTTAATGACCGCCGGGGTGGCACGCGTCGGGTCGAGTTTCATGACCTTCTGCGCGATGTATAAGCTGTAGTAGCGATAAGCCACAAGGTAGACGGAAACCGACGCGACCACGATCCACAGGGCGCTTACGTGTTCGCCTCGGCGTAATGCGACAACCGCCAGACAGAAAGCGCCGAGGATCCCGAGTAAGGCCCAGGGCACGTGCTTCAGTAGTTTTTTAGTATCCATAGTAAGACCTGGTTTTTTATGTAAAGAAAAAAGGGTCAGGGTTCGTTGTGAGGAGGTATTGAGTAATGCTGGAGCGATCGTGCCAGAAGCTTGCGCGCGTAAAGGGGAGAAAATGGGTGAGTGGTTGAAAGTGCCTGGTGAGCGGTCAAAGGGGGCGGCGAGTGGTTCAGGCTCGCCGCCAGCGGGAGAAATAATGTGATACAGATCACCCGGTTACCGTGGCTGCGCTCCCCGCCAGGTAGCCTTCCAGCGTTTTAACCAGCTTTTCCTTAAGCCAGGCTGGCTCCAGGATCTGAATGTTGGGTAACCAGTAGAACAGCAGCGGCAGGATCTGGTTTTCATGTGCTGCCTGACAGCGCAGCGTCACGCCGTCGTGTTGCTCCTCCAGCAGCTCTTGTGCCGGGAGGAGATCGCGGCGCAGGAAGTAGTGTGAAATATTATCCTTAATAAATATTTTCACCTCGAAAGTATCTTCCGATACCCACGGATCGAGGTTTTTTTCCAACAGCCCGATCACATTTTCGTCCGGCGTAAAGGTGCGTTTCTGAATATCAAGCCAGCGAATCTGACTCAATGAGAAGGATTTTAACCGGCTATTTTCGGTAGCTTGTAAATACCATATATTTTTTTTGTTAATGAGTTTATAGGGGTTAATCAGCCGGGTTTTGCCTTTATAAACGATCTGGCAAACATTACAGTTTTTAATCGATTTTTCAATGTTGGATAAATGGCGACGAATATCACGTTCCGCCGTGTGCTCCGCCTCGTTGGCGAGAATAAGAATATGATTTTCGTCAACGCGGTTTTCGAGTTTCTCCCAAAACTCCGCGTTTCTTTCGGGGAAAAAGCTATCAGCATTCAGGAAGTTAGCAAGGGTATGGTGTAATCCTTGTCCGCCGGGCGATTGCGCGGAATGGATCAGCCGATATAGCCCGTTTCCGGTATGTTCCACAATCGGGGAGAGCGCATTTAAATCCCGGTAGACGGTACGCTCGGTAATATTAAATTTCTCCATCAGCGCACTGCGGTTTATCACACCGTTTAAATGTAGCTCAAGGAGAATATCGACCAGACGTTCAGCCGAGCGGCTCCGCGTCGTTTTAGCCATAAGGTCTTCCTGTATATTAGGGTATGCGCTGAATGATGCGGGTAGCACTGACACAGCGTGTCAGTATTCAGGCACAGAAAATTTCTCTTATGGCTATATAACGGCGTGATTTAGCGGAAACCTTAGGAATTTTTGCAGAAAGGCGCGCTGGCCTCAGGAGGGCCAGCGCGAGAGGGGATCACACGGCTGCTTCCGGCTCCATCATTACCGGGTGGAAACGGCGTTTGAAATAGATCAGGCCGTGGCCCTCTTCACTGAGGATGATATTTTTAATTTCAACAAGATAAACCAGATGCGTGCCGATGGTTTGCACCTGACTTATCTCGCCTTCCAGGCTTGCCAGCGCCCCTTTCAGCACCGGTTGCGCCAGCGGACCTTTCTGCCAACAGGAGAGGGTAAAGCGCTCCTCCATGGCCATCCCGGTCATACCGGCGAAGTGGCGAGCCATGATCTCCTGCTCGTGGTTGAGCACATTCACGCACAGTTTGCCGTTGCCCTGAAACACCGGGTTCATGGCGCTGTTGGCGTTGATACAGACCATGATCGACGGCGGGGAATCCGTTACCGAGCAGACGGCAGTGGCGGTGATCCCGCAGCGTCCGGCATCGCCCGCCGTGGTGATGACATTCACCGCGGCCGACAGGCTGGCCATGGCGTCGCGAAAACGCAGGCGTTGTTCATCTGAATGCATTGAAACCTCCCGCTGCGTTATTTCAGCAGCTTGTCCAGCATGTTGATATCGCTGTTGTTGTGCAGGTGTGGCACCGTCCAGCCGTGTTGGTCGTACTCAGACATGCAGCGGTCGACCATCGCCATCATTTTGTCCATGTTGCCGGAGCTTTGCGCCTGGCGCAGACACTGCAGGCGAATTTCGTCCTGGCTGCCGGAGTAGTTGATCTCATACAGCTCGTGACGGCCGCCAAATTCGCTGCCGATGGCATCCCACATCAGCTTCAAAATCTTGATGCGTTCGACGTGATCCATGCCGTTGGATCCGCGCACGTACTTCGCCAGATACTGATCGATCTGCGGGTTGTTCAGATCCCGTGCGCTGGAGGGCAGGTAGATCAGCCCGCTGGTGACGTTACGTTCGATGATGTTTTTAATCTTCGCGTAGGCCATTGGCGCCATCACGCGATAGGTTTGCAGCGCCGCGTGATCCGGCAGGTACGCGCCATTCACCCACGGCGTGGCTTCGGAACACATGGAGTCGCTCAGCGCCCAGAACATATTGCGCCAGGCGACCACTTCGCCGAGATCTGCCTGCACGCCGCGGAACTCCAGGGTGCCGGTACACTCCAGCGATTTTTTCAGCAGGGCGGTGATGAAGTCGAGCTTCACCGCCAGACGCACGCAGGCCTGCAGCGGGTACATGCGGGCAAAACCGCCTTCCATGGTCCAGCGACGGCAGCGGTCGAAATCGCGGTAGATCAGCACGTTTTCCCATGGGATCAGCACATTATCCATCACCAGGATCGCGTCGTTCTCATCAAAACGGCTGGAGAGCGGGTAGTCGTACGGCGAGCCGGTAGCGCCAGCCACCATCTCGTAGGAGGCGCGGGAGATCAGCTTCACCCCTTCGGCGTCCATTGGCGCGACGAACATCAGCGCAAAGTCCGGGTTTTCGCCCATCACCTGCGCGGAGCCAAAGCCGATCATGTTGTAGTGGGTCAGCGCGGAGTTGGTGGCAACCACTTTGGCGCCGCTGACGATGATCCCGGCGTCGGTCTCTTTTTCCAGCTTGATATAGACGTCTTTCACCTCGTCCGCCGGTTTGTGGCGGTCGATAGGCGGGTTGACGATAGCGTGGTTAAAGTACAGGCCGGTTTCCTGAATGCGGGTATACCAGTTACGGGCATTTTGCTCGAACTGGCCGTAGAAGGCCGGGTTCGCGCCAAGCGCGCAGCCGAACGCGGCTTTGTAGTCCGGCGTGCGGCCCATCCAGCCGTAGCTCAGGCGAGACCACTCGGCGATGGCGTCCCGCTGCTGACGCAGGTCGTCGGCGCTTTTCGCCACGCGGAAGAACTTATGGGTGTAACCGCCGCTGCCGGTGTCGGTGCCCCAGCACAGCGTGTCCTGCATGTCCGGTTTGTGCAGCGCGTCGTACATCTGCGCGATGGAGGCCGCCGCATTGCGAAACGCCGGATGGGTGGTGACGTCTTTAACGCGCTCGCCGTAGATATAAATCTCGCGGCCATCCTGCAGGCTTTTTAAATACTCTTCGCCGGTTAACGGGCGTTTGGTATCAGCGCGGAACTCTTCAGGCTTCATAGGGACCTCGTATCGGAATTGGTTTGTTAAATTTATGTTTTGTTTTTGTTGTTTAATTGAAGCGTGAGAGGGGCGGAACGTGAAGGGACGATTGGGACAACGGCAGGTACTTTTCGCGAGAGATGGCAGAGTGTGATTTCCCTCACCCTAACCCTCTCCCAACGGGAGAGGGGACGGTTACTCCCTCTCCCGTTGGGAGAGGGCAGAGGTGAGGGCAACAGGGGAAACCGGTACTTTCTGCGCCCGATACGCGCTGGGCGAGCAGCCCGTCAGGCGATTGAAAAAGCGGGCAAAATAGGCCGGATCCTTAAAGCCCAGCTGCCACGCAATCTCGCTGACCGTACTGTCGGAAAAGAGCAACAGCCGTCTGGCTTCGCGCAGCTGGCGGTCGAAGATCAGCCGCTTCGGCGGACGGTTGGCGAAGCGGCGGCAGATATCGGTCAGGCGGGATTCGGTCAGGTGGAGTTCACAGGCGTAGTCCGGCACCGTCCAGTGCTGATGATAGTGGGTGTCAATCAACTGGGTAAAGCGCTGGAACAGTTTTAACTCACCGCGCATGCCGCCTGAAGCGTGGTCGTCGAGCCTGGCGTTACGCAGCAGCAGGGTAAAGACCGCCTGCGCGAGCAGCACCAGGGTATGCTCGCGCCCAGGAAGTTGCCCGGTGGATTCCCTGGCAATCAGCTGCCAGTAGTGCCTGAGCGCCGCCAGCTCGTCGGGCTTATCGGCCAGCGACAGGCAGATTCCCGGCAAGCCAAACGCTTCTCGCGTGCCGGGGTAGAGCACCTCCAGCAGCGGCCAGATGAGATCCTCGCGTACCGTCAGAACGTGGCCATCGCTGTCGGATTCGGTGATAAACGCGTGTGGCACCGACGGCGGGGTAATGACGAACAGCGGAGCCTGTACCGAGTAGCGATGATCGTCGAGCTGGAGTTCTATCTGCCCGGTATCAAGAAAGTGCATCTGAAAATACTGGTCGTGACGATGCGCCTGCATGTCGCGGCCAAAAAAGGCCGCCATGCGGGCGAACGACTGATAGTGCACATCGTCGGTGCCCAGACTTTCGTCGTACTCTTTGCTGATATCGATATTGGCGACGGGGCTCTGGCACATAGCTCCTCCTCAGTGGATCTTCTGTGCCGCCATCCCCGGATCGCGTCCGAGGCTTTCCTGGCGGGTCATTGGGATCCGCGTCAGCACCAGCGCGCCCACCACCAGCAGCCCGGCGACGAACCACAGCCCGGAGCTGAAGCTGCCGGTAGCATCACGCAGAATGCCGATCAGCAGCGGGCTGACGGCGGATCCGACGTTGCCGATAGCGTTGATCACCGCCAGCGCCACCGCACGGGACTGCAGGCTAATAACCTGATCCGGCGTGGTCCAGAATATCGCCATGGCGGTAAACGATCCGGTTGAGGCCATGATGATGCCAAGCAGTTGGATCAGGCTGTGATCGGTGGCCGAGGCCAGCATCCATCCCGCCGCCGCGAAGAGATACGGCAGGATGGTGTGCTTTTTTCGCTCTTTCAGCCTGTCGGAGCGACGGCTCCACCAGATCATGCCGAGGATGGTGCAAAACTGCGGGATCGCCGCCAGCAGGCCGATCACAATGTTGCTGCTGCCGGTGTTGAAGCTTTGCAGGATCTGCGGCGTCCAGATGTTGATCGCACTCAGCGTGTTCGTCAGGCAGAAATAGGCCAGCGTATAGAGCAGTACCGCCGGAGTCAGGACTTCACGCAGCGTTGAACGCGGCGTGGCGGCATGCGCCACCGCCAGCTCTTGCTCACGGGCGATCATGGTTTTCAGCGTTTGCTTTTCTTCATAATCCAGCCAGCTGGCCTGATCCGGGGTGTCGTTAAGGTAGAACCAGGTCACCACGCCGAGCACCACCGACGGCAACCCTTCCAGCAGGAACAGCCACTGCCAGCCTTTCAGGTTCCACAGCCCGTCCATCGCCAGGATGTAGCCGGAAAGAATAGAGCCGAGCATCATGGTTACCGGCATGGCAATCATAAACAGCGCGTTGGCGCGGGCGCGGTGATAGGCCGGGAACCACCAGGTGAGATAGACCAAAATCCCCGGCAGGAAGCCAGCCTCGGCAATGCCCACCAGCATGCGCAGCACATAGAGCGTTTCCGGGCTGGTGGCGAACATGGTGCAGGTGGACGCGATCCCCCACACCACCATGATCCCGGCGATCCAGCGCCGGGCGCCGATCTTCGCCAGCATGATGTTGCTCGGGATCCCGCACAACACGTAGGTGACGTAAAAGAGCGTCGCGGCCAGGCCAAACATCGTGGAGGTGAGGCCCAGATCTTTGCCCATCGTCAGCCCGGCAAAGCCAATGTTGATGCGATCGAGAAACGAGAAGACAAACAGGATAAAGAGAAACACGATCAAACGACGGAACAGCTTATTTATAACGCGATGTTCAACAGCTTTATTATCTTGCAGGGTAGAGGTCGTCATGGTGCGCTCCAGATCTTACGTTTAGTAGACGGATTTATTGTTATTAACTGACGTAACCGGGTGATCGATAAAACGTGCCGCCAGCGCTTCGGCGCTGCGGGCGAGCAGGGTGGTGTCGACGCCGACGGCGACAAACAACGCACCGAGTTCGAGATAACGTTTTGCCAGCTGCTCGTTGGCCATCAGGATGCCGGGCGCTTTGCCGGCGCTCAGGATTTGCGCGATCGCCTGTTCAATGGCCGCCTGCACTTCCGGGTGCTGAGGATTACCGGCAAAGCCCATGTCGGCGCTCAGATCCGCCGGGCCGATAAACACCCCGTCGACGCCGTCCACATCCAGGATCTGCGGCAGGTTTTTTAGCGCCTCGCGGGTTTCGATTTGCACCAGCACGCACATGGCGTCGTTGGCCTGGTGCAGGTAGTCCGGGATGCGGTTCCAGCGCGAGGCCCGCGCCAGGGCGCTGCCCACGCCGCGAATACCCGCAGGCGGATAGCGCGTGGAACGGACCGCCAGACGGGCTTCTTCGGCGTTTTGTACCATCGGTACCAGCAGGGTTTGCGCGCCCACATCCAGCAGCTGTTTGATCTGCACCGGATCGTTCCACGACGGGCGGACGACCGGCTGGCTCGGATAAGGGGCGATGGCCTGCAGCTGGGTTAAGACGGTCTGCACGGTGTTCGGCGCATGTTCGGCGTCAATCAGCAGCCAGTCGAAACCAGCCCCCGCCAGCAGTTCGGCGCTGTAGCTGCTGGTCAGCCCCAGCCATAAACCAATCTGCGGCTTTCCGGCTTTCAGCGCCGTTTTGAATGCGTTTTGCATGGTTATCTCCTAGACAAAGCGGCAACTGATGGAGCCCATGTTGCCGTAGTCCACGTGGAAGGTATCGCCTCTGCTGGCCGCGACCGGACGGGTAAACGAACCGCCGAGGATGATCTGCCCTGGCTCAAGCTGCACGTCGTAGGGGGCAAGTTTGTTGGCCAGCCACGCCACACCGTTAGCCGGGTGGTTGAGCACGCCTGCGGCGACGCCGGTCTCTTCGATCACGCCGTTGCGATAGAGCAGGGCGGAGATCCAGCGCAGATCCAGCTCGTCGGGCTTAATCGGACGGCCGCCGAGGATCACGCCCGCGTTGGCGGCGTTATCGGAGATGGTGTCGAACACCTTGCGCGGGCGCTGGGTTTCCGGGTCAATGTTGTGGCAGCGGGCGTCGATCAGTTCCAGCGCGGGGATGACGTAATCTGTGGCGTTGTAGACGTCGAAGATCGTGCAGTTCGGGCCGCGCAGCGGTTTTGCCAGCACGAAAGCCAGCTCCACCTCAATGCGCGGGACGATAAAGCGATCGACGGGGATGTCGCTGCCGTCATGGAAGAACATATCGTCCAGCAGCGCACCGTAGTCCGGCTCGCTGATCTGCGAGCTGGCCTGCATTGCTTTTGAGGTGAGGCCGATCTTGTGGCCTTTCAGCACGCGGCCTTCGGCGATTTTCAGGTTCACCCATTCGCGCTGTACGGCGTAGGCGTCTTCAATCGTGATCTCCGGGTACTCCAGCGAGATCGCGCGGATCTGCTCCCGGGACTGCTCCGCCTGATGCAGGCGGTGGGCGATCAGGGTATGGGTGTGTTTGTCGAGCATGGCGATATCCTGTTTTATGTTTGTTTTCTCCCTCTCCCAGTGGGAGAGGGGACAGACCGTGCCGGTATTACTTAAACAACGCGTGTACGTTGTTTTGTTTGTAATTGAGCGTCGGGTGCAGTTCGTCGAGCTCAAACGACAGCGCCAGATACCGGGCGGCCATGAGGTTGGCAAAATGCGCTTTGATCAGCGCAAACAGCATCTCCCCCACGGCCTCGCGGCTTTCCTGGCTGCGCCCGGCACCAATCTTCAGCGTCATATGCACAAAGGCGTAATCCTGCTTGCCGTCCGCCATCTGCCAGGTATCCAGCCAGTGGGCGCGGCTGCGGATACCGCCGATGGGGAAAATACCGGTGGCGGCCAGCGCCTCGTTCACTTTGGCGAACAGCCCCGGCAGGTCGGCCTGCTCGCGGATGTTGTCGGTACATTCAGCGATAAAATGCGGCATGGTGGCTCCTTACGCGGGCAGCGGGAAAACGGCGTTAACCTGGCCGGTACCGGAGCTGGCGAACAGCTCGGTGAGGAATTCAACCTTGCCGTCGTATTTGTCCCAGCCGAGCATGCCCAGCAGCATCACCGTGTCGTGCATGTTGCCCTCGCCGTAGCAGTAATCGGCGTACTCCGGCAGCATGCTGCAGAACTCTTTGAACTGGCCTTCGCGCCATAGCTTCACCACCCGTTCATCCATCTGGCGGTCGAACTCGCGGGTGTAGCTATTCATCCCTTCTTCCGCACGCTGGTCGTCGATAAAGCGGTGCGACAGCGAGCCGCTGGCGAGCACCGCCACGGTGCCGTCATACTTTTCGATGGCGCTGACGATGGCCTCGCCCAGCCTGCGGCTGTCGGCGAAGTCGTGAACCGTGCAGAACGCCGAGATGGAGACCACTTTGAAGTGCTTATCCGCATTCATGTAGCGCATCGGCACCAGCGTGCCGTACTCCAGCTTCAGGCTCGGGATGTTGTGCGCTTTGGCGCGCACGCCAAGCTTGACCGCCTCGTCGGCGATCAGCTGCCCGAGCTCCGGGTTGCCGTCGTAGTCGTAGGTCATGTCGCGGATAAAGTGCGGCAGCTCGTTACTGGTGTAGACGCCTGAAAAATGGTCCGCACAGTTGATGTGATAGGCGCTGTTCACCAGCCAGTGGGTGTCGAAGACGATGATGGTGTCGACGCCCAGCTCGCGGCAGCGCTTGCCGATCTCTTTGTGCCCGTCGATGGCCCCCTGACGGCAGCCGTGGTTTTTACCCGGCAGCTCAGAGAGATACATTGACGGTACGTGCGTGATTTTTGCCGCTAACGCTAACTTTCCCATTTTAGATCCCCCATTTTGGAATCGGATGGTCGCCCATGGAGATGCAGACGTTCTTCATCTCCGCGAACACCTCAAAGCTGTACTCGCCGCCTTCGCGCCCGGTGCCGGAGGCCTTCACGCCGCCAAACGGCTGGCGCAGGTCGCGCACGTTCTGGGTATTCACGAACACCATGCCCGCTTCGATATTGCGCGCCAGACGCAGCACTTTGCTGACGTCCTGGGTCCAGATGTACGACGCCAGGCCGTACTCCACGTCGTTGGCCAGGCGCAGCCCTTCCGCTTCGTCCTTGAACGGCAGCAGGCATGCTACCGGGCCGAAGATCTCCTCCTGCGCCACGCGCATGCGGTTGTCGACATCCGCCAGCACCGTCGGGCGCAGGAAGTTACCGCCTTTAAGGTGCGCAGGCAGGTCGGCCGGTTTGTCCGGGCCGCCCGCCAGCAGGGTCGCGCCCTCCTCAATGCCCAGGCGGATATAGCCGGAGACTTTCTCCCAGTGCTGTTGGCTAATCAGCGCGCCAATCTGGGTGTTCGGATCGGTCGGATCGCCCACGCGCAGGCGGTTGGCGCGCTCGGCGAAGCGTTTGACGAATTCCGGGTAGATGCTCTGCTGGATGAAAATGCGCGAGCCCGCGGTGCAGCGCTCGCCGTTGATGGAGAAGATGGTGAACAGGGCGGCGTCCAGCGCGCGCTCAATGTCGGCATCTTCAAAAATCAGTACCGGGGATTTGCCGCCCAGCTCCATGGAGTATTTCTTCAGCCCGGCGTTTTTCATGATATTGCGCCCGGTGGCGGTGCCGCCGGTGAAGGAGACGGCCCGCACGTCGTGATGGCGCACCAGCGCATCGCCTGCCGTGGCGCCATAGCCCTGCACCACGTTCAGCACGCCCGCCGGAATACCCGCCTCCAGCGCCAGTTCGCCCAGACGGTCGGCGGTCAGCGGCGAGAGTTCAGACATCTTCAGCACGGCGGTATTCCCCAACGCCAGGCATGGGGCGACCTTCCAGGTGGCGGTCATAAACGGCACGTTCCATGGCGACACCAGCGCGCAGACGCCCACCGGCTGCACCAGGGTGTAGTTCAGCATCTTGTCGTCAACCGGGTAGGTTTTGCCGTTCATCTGCTGGCACACTTCGGCGAAGAACTCAAAGTTGTGCGAGGCGCGGGGGATAAGCACGTTTTTGGTCTGGTGGATGGGCAGGCCGGTGTCGGCGGTTTCCATCGCGGCAATGTCCGGCACGTTCTGGTCAATCAGATCGCCCAGGCGACGCATCAGACGCGCACGCTCTTTCATCGGCAGGTTGGCCCACTTTGGGAAAGCCTCTTTTGCTGCCGCCACGGCCTGATGGATTTCCGCTTCCCCGCCGGCGGCGACTTCTGCCAGCACCTCGCCGGAGGCCGGGTTGGTGGTGTGGAAGTAGTCGCTTCCCGCCACGTTTTTGCCGTTGATCCAGTGGTTAATCTTTTTCATTTTGCCGTCTCCTCACTCACAATCCGGTTTACCAGGCGACCCACGCCTTCCACTTCCACCACCACTTCATCCCCCGGTACCACGTCGGACAGTCCTTTTGGCGTGCCGGTGGCTATCATGTCGCCCGGCTGCAGAGTCATGAATTCGCTCAGGTATGCAATCAGGTATGGGATGCTGAAGATCAGATCCGCCGTGGTCCCTTCCTGACGTAATTCACCGTTGACGAAGGTGCGCAGGGTTAAGTTATGCGGATCGGGAATGGCTGCTTTTGGCACGATGTTGGGGCTGATGGGGGTTAACCCGTCGCGGCTTTTGACCCGCAGATTCGGGCGGTAGTAATTTTCGAGATAGTCGCGAATGGCGTAGTCGTTACAGACCGTGTAGCCCGCAACAAAATCCATCGCCTCGGCTTCACTGACCTTACGCGCGGTTTTGCCGATGACCACCACCAGCTCCGCCTCGTAGTGCATGTACTCAACGTTGTCCGGACGTACCGAGGTCTGGTTGTCGCCGTTGAAGGTATTGGGCGCTTTGATAAATACCAGCGGCTCGGTCGGTGGCGTGAATGCCAGCTCGCTGGCGTGATCGGCGTAGTTCAGGCCGAGGGCGAACAGCGTGGGGTGAGGGTGCGCGCCCTGAGCCATCGCCACGTCGCGTTCATCCACCACCGGGTTTTCCAGTGCCGGGAACCCTTCCGCCAGAATGCGTACCCGATCGCCAGGGCGGATCTCGACGCGGCTTTGCGGCGTGCCGAGCAAGATCGCATCGCCCGGATTCAGGGTCGCGAACTCGCTCAGGGCGCTCAGCAGTTCGGCGGCGTTGCGCTGTAGCCCGGCGGTGTTCCAGTGGTCCGCTTCACGGCCGTTGATTTCGGTGATGATAGTCAGGTTATCCACGTTGTCGACGGCGACCAGCTCACCCAGCGGACAAAACCCGTCCCGGCATTTGGCTTTGATTGCCGGGCGATAAAAGCTCTCTTCCGGCAGGCTTACCTCGTTGGCCAGTGCGTACCCGGCGATGTAGGCCGCTGCGTCCTCCACGCGAACTTTGCTGGCCGTTTTGCCCACCACCAGCGCGACGGTTGCGCCGCTCAGCACCGTCTCACCCAGCGGGAACGCGATGGGTTCACCTGCGCGGATCACCGTGTTGTGTGGCTTGATAAACCACACCGCGGTTTTTGGCGGGGTGTTGTAGGGGGCTTTTTCAAACGCCTCAGCCCAGGCGTCGCGCTGGCTTTGGTGGTTCAGCGCCACGGCAAAAACGGTACCTTTCATTGACATACTCCTCAGGCCGGAACGCCGGCGTTGATTTTGTTAATATGTTAATGATCTGGTTTTATGCTTTTGCTGATTATTTCGCAATCAGAAGTGAAATATTTGTGATATGAATAACAATAAATTTACATTTTCGTTTGAAATGATATATTTATCATCGTGTTAATAAAGTGCTGTTGTTTCTGTTAGACTTTTCGATGGTCAAAAAGTAGTTGATTAAAACAGCGATTTTGAATTGTTTACTTGTTAACAATAAGCGGGAGTGGCTATGCATGATTCTTTAACTATCGCCCTGTTGCAGGCGCGGGAAGCGGCGATGTCCTACTTCCGACCAATTGTGAAGCGGCATAACCTGACCGAGCAGCAGTGGCGCATTGTGCGTGTACTGGCTGAACATCCCTCGATGGATTTTCACGATCTGGCGTTTCGGACCTGCATATTGCGCCCGAGCCTGACGGGCATTCTGACGCGCATGGAGCGCGACGGTCTGGTGCTGCGCTTAAAACCGGTCAATGACCAGCGCAAACTGTACGTGTCGCTGACCAAAGAGGGCAACGCGCTGTACGAGCACGCTCAGGCGCAGGTGGAAGAGGCGTACCAGCAAATAGAGGCGGAATATACGCCGGAGAAGATGAAACAGCTGACGGCGCTGCTTGAGGAGTTTATCGCGCTGGGAAACCGCCATAACGCAGCGCGTGACGAAGAGTAAAAACCACAAATTAAAGGATGATTTTCGTAAAGTTTTCCCTTTCCAGGCCGAAAATTCTGTATCTGTCTGAAGGAAGAGAAAACATGTTAAACCGTATCAAGATTGTCACCAGCTTAATGCTGGTTTTAGCGATATTTGGCCTTTTACAACTGACCTCCGGTGGTCTTTTCTTCAATGCCCTGAAGCATGACAAAGAGAATTTCACCGTCCTGCAAACCATTCGCCAGCAACAATCCACGCTGAACGCCAGCTGGGTGGCGTTGCTGCAAACCCGTAACACCCTGAACCGCGCGGGCATCCGCTACATGATGGATCAGAACAATATCGGCAGCGGCGCGACCGTGAACGATCTGATGCAAATTGCCTCTGTGTCACTGAAACAGGCGGAAAAAAATTGGGCCGCCTACGAAGCCCTGCCGCGCGATCCGCGTCAGAGCGACGCTGAAGCGATGGAAATTAAGCGTAACTACGATATTTATCACGGCGCGCTGGCGGAGCTGATTCAACTGCTGGGGGCAGGCAAAATTAACGCTTTCTTCGATCAGCCTACCCAGAGCTATCAGGATGGTTTTGAGAAGCAGTATGTGAACTACCTGCTGCAGAACGACAAGCTGTATCAGATGGCGGTGGAAAACAGCAACAGCTCTTACAGCCAGGCGATCTGGGTGCTGATCAGCGTGCTGATGGTTGTGCTGGTGGTCATCGTGGGCGTGTGGCTGGGTATCAAGCAGGCGCTGATCTCTCCGCTGACCCGTCTCATCGACAACATCCGCCATATCGCCAGCGGCGATCTGGTGAAGCGCATTGAAGTGGAAGGCGCTAACGAGATGGGTGAACTGGCCGACTCGCTGCGTCATATGCAGAGCGAACTGGTGCGTACCGTTGGTGACGTGCGTAACGGCGCAAACGCCATCTACAGCGGCGCGAGCGAAATCGCGATGGGCAATAACGATCTCTCTTCCCGTACTGAACAGCAGGCCGCTTCCCTGGAAGAGACCGCAGCCAGCATGGAGCAGCTGACGGCGACCGTGAAGCAGAACGCCGAGAATGCCCGCCAGGCGAGCAACCTGGCGCTGAGTGCGTCTGAAACCGCACAGAAGGGCGGGAAAGTGGTGGATAACGTGGTGCAAACCATGCGCGACATCGCGGGCAGTTCGCAGAAAATCGCCGATATTATTAGCGTGATTGACGGTATTGCCTTCCAGACCAACATTCTGGCACTGAACGCGGCGGTTGAAGCTGCACGTGCGGGTGAGCAGGGTCGCGGATTCGCCGTCGTGGCAGGTGAAGTACGTAACCTGGCCCAGCGCAGTGCCCAGGCTGCCCGTGAGATCAAGAGCCTGATTGAAGACTCCGTCGGTCGTGTGGAAGTGGGCTCAACGCTGGTGGAAAGCGCCGGTGAAACGATGGGTGAAATCGTTAATGCGGTGACCCGCGTGACCGATATCATGGGCGAAATCGCCTCTGCCTCTGATGAGCAGAGCCGCGGTATCGATCAGGTTGGTCTGGCGGTGGCGGAGATGGATCGCGTGACTCAGCAGAACGCCTCGCTGGTGGAAGAGTCTGCTGCTGCCGCTGCGGCGCTGGAAGAGCAGGCGAGCCGCCTGACGCAGGCCGTCGCGGTGTTCCGTATTCAGCAGGAGCAGATGAAAGCACGTGAGTTTGCCGCTGCCAAAAGCGTTGCTGCACCGGTGGTGATGCGTAAACCGGCGACCGCGGATGCGGGCGATAACTGGGAAACCTTCTAAGGCCGTATGTGGTGCCGGGGGGCGGCTACGCCTTACCCGGCCTACGCAATGACGGTGCGCCGTCGGGCGATATTACAGAGGCAGGCGCATGGCACAGCGAGCGTCATACGCTAAACCGTGCGCCGTCTCTTCTTCGCGTTTTTCACGCAGTTCAGGCGTCAGCGTCGTTATCATTTCAAACCCCAGCCGCGCATAGAACGGCGCATTCCACGGCACGTCCCGGAAGGTTGTCAGCGTCAGCGATGCCAGCCCCCTTTTGCGGGCCTGGTAAGCGACACAGGCGATGAGCCGTCGGCCGATCCCTTTTCCCTGCCAGTCCAGATGCACCGAAAGCTCCACGATGAACAGCGACGAAGCATGCAATTCTGCGAGGATAAAACCGACCGGCAGTTCGTTGGCCAGCGCCAGCCAGCTCAATCCGCGTTCGGCGTAGCCGAGATGCTGTTCAGCGGAAATGACCTCGCCCTCTGCAAGCCAGGCGAGTTCCGGGTAATCCCGGAAACGCTGGCCCGCCGCGCGTTCAATGGCGGGCAGGGCGGTGACGTCACCGGGGCGTGTTGGGCGAACGGTGATGTTAAGGCCGACACGCATTAGCCTGCGTTACCCACGATTTTAATTTCGACCATGCCAATCCCGAGCTCGCGCGGTGAGTGGCCGAGAATATTGCCTTCATTGGTAGATTGCGGCTCTGGCGGCACAATCACCAGGGTATTACTCCGTGAAGGATTATCGAAATGCAGCGTGGTGGTGCTGACTTCGTTGCCAAGGGTCAGCGTCTGCTCGCTGTCGCCCACCCGTACCGGAACAGGGCGGTTAGCATTAGCGCCATACGCTTTGGCGGTGATCACCAGATCGAATTTCTGCGGCAAGGGGTGGGCATACTCAATTTTTACCTCATTGCCCAGCTGTGCGTTGGACCAGCGACCCCAGGACTCCGGACGAGAGATACCGCTGAACTGTTTAACCTCTTCCGGCGCACCGGCGACGTTGAAGATAAAGCTGTCCGCTTTATAACGAATATCGTTGTCGACGATTTTCAGCATATCAATGTTGCGCTGATAGCGGGCGGTATCGATAACCGTATCCCTGAAGGCGGTTTTGCCCTTCCATACTGGCTTATCTACGTGCTGCACGGTTTGCTCCCCGCCTAGCTGCCCCTGAGAGACGCACCAGTCCGTCGACAGCGCCAGCGGCGGCGACCAGAGCTGGCCCATTTTGTAGCACTTATCGACCCAGACAAAGTTATCACGCGGGGCAAACTCCGCCAGCTGGAAGCGCAGCGGCGCCGAGTATTCGCTTTCGGGCAGCGGCTCAACGCGGTTATCCGACACGCGCAGCAGCAGCGGTAGCCGGAAGTGGCTGCCTGAGAAGGCGATCGTTTTTTTATCCTGATCGATAGTGAAGTCTTTCATCTCTTTCGGGAAGTTCCACAGACGAATGATATCCGGCTTCCAGGCGAGGATTTTTTCCTTCATGTTGAGGAACACTTCGGACAGCGATTGTCCCGACAGCGTGCTGCGGCCCAGGCCAATAAAGTTGTCACCGCCAAGAATATCCAGCACCGTGGCGCCGTTATCCATCGAATTACGCTTGGTGGCGATTACCTCCTGCTGCGGTTTGTCGCCGCGCAGAACGAAGAACAGGTTGCTGCGATCCTGTTTGTTCAGCTGATCCCACGCGCTGTTTTTCATAGCCAGATGGTCTGAAGAGACCACGATCACCGTGTTTTTGAACCAGGGTGAGGCTTTAATTTTCTGAACAAGGGCGGCGATATGCTCCTGGCTACAGGTGACGGCGCTGAAGGATTTATTATCTTTGCCGTCAATGTCGTAGCGTTTGCGCTTGCAGGTGCGCGAGACAAAACCGTCAGGATGGTGAGTATCTACCGTCAGGGCAAAGAGGGAGAAGCGTTTCCCGGCGCGGGACAGTTCTTCGAATTTTTTCCAGGTCTCCTCCAGCACGGTATCGTCGTAGAAGCCCCAGTCGTTGCGGTAAGTGGGATCGGCGACGGTCGTTTTTAACTCTTCTGAGCCGTACAGATGATCAAACCCGTGTGATTTCAGGAACACATCTTTCCCGGCAAAGCGCAGGTTTGCCCCCTGGACAAAATAGTTCTCGTAACCGGAGTTTTTCAGGATGTCGCCCAGGCAGATATTCTGCGGGAAGAAGCTCGACATTGAAGCTGAGGCGTTGCCTTCAAAGGGGGCAAACAGAGGAATGCCGCACTGGGAGGCGACCATTCCGGCAATGGTGTAGTCGGTGCCGGGCAGCTGCATGGTGTGACTGAAGTCGAGGCCTTCGTTTTTCAGCGCGCCCAGATCCGGCGTCAGGTTCGGGAAGGCGTCGTTATCGAAATAGGTCCTCTCCAGACTCTCACCGTAGATGTACACCAGATTAAGCTTCGGGTTGGCTATCGTTTTCGATGGCTCTTTATAGTACGCCACGAAATCCGGGTCACCGTCGCGCGACTGGGATTTCACCAGCTCGGTGATCTGATGAAATGCCGGGCTGGCATCCACGGAGGCCAGCGCAAGGAAAAGCGCCAGCAGGCTGTAGCCATGATGGTGCGGAAGATGACGGCGGCGGCGCAGCACCCAGGCGAGCGCGCCAAAAATGGTCACCAGCGCCAGCACCAGGCCCAGACCGGGGAGGATATATTTACCCACGCCCGCGCCCGTCAGGCTATTGGTCAGGGTGTAGAGCACCGCATCGTTTATCCCGTCTCCGGTAAAGTAATCGCTGGCGTAGAGCGTAATGTTTAAAACAATAAAAATGCCGAGCACCACCAGCGTGGCGATAAACCACCAGGTGTTACGGCCAGCTTTCCAGGCGTAAACGCCGATGGAGGCCAGAAAAAGGGCAAGGGACATTAACTCTGACAACAGCATATCCTCATGACGCCAGGTGCTTCGCTGGCTAATTGATTATTTTTTGGGTAATACAATGTAATGGCGATGTCGCTAAGCTGCAATTTTAGTGTCACGAAAGTGTGCCGTTATTAGGAATTGGTTTAGAAAATCGTTTTTTTGAAGGCGGTCGCACCCTGCTGTACGGATGCTGAGACGAGGGCAGAAGGGGAAAATGCCGGTTTCACGCCGCGTTGCAAGACTAACGTATTAAACGCGGCGTGTTGTGGCAGGAAATGGGGCCGATCAGGAGATGAAATTAACGCCTTGTTTCAGCACCAGATCGCAGGCTTTGGTTTTCACCTGTTTCGCCAGAGATGAGTTGCCAAGGGTGCTCAGATTCAGCTGCTGACCATTTTGCGCGTTCAGCAGACCCTGAATGCCGTCCATGTAGTTGGTGTCGGCTTTCTGCTCCTGGGTGTCCAGACCCAGCTTACCGAGCACCTGGTTTTTCACATTTTGCGCATCGGTCACGGAAGCCAGCTTTTGCTTCGCACAGTATTCCAGGATGCCTGCTGCGTTGTTCATGGTGCCGGCACTCAGACTCTGGGAGCTATTGCCCAGCAGGCTGGTGAGGGAAGAGGCTGACAGCCCGCCCTGAGTGCTGCCGCTCTCTTTGGTGAGTTCGCTGGCGGCGCTGGAGAGGGACTCCTGCCATGACGCGGCATGGGCCATGCCGGTGACCAGCAGGGCGCCTAAAAGTGTGCTGAAAAGAATCTGTTTTTTCATAATGGCTTTCTCAAAAAGGTCCGTTTTGGGCCGGAAGAGGTCCAGTATATACCTCCGCTCCGGCGGCGATTCCTGGAACTGTCTTAATACTCTTTACCGGTGACGCGGCTGCGATAGCTTTCCCAGTCAAAGATGACGTAGAGGCTGTTGCCCAGCTTCATGCGATCCATCACGCGCTCGCCCAGTAAGCGGGTCATCTCGTCGATATTGTGGTTGGTCAGCATGCCGGTGGGACGCTTGGAAGAAGAGCGGCGATCGACAATCTGGTTAATGATCACCTTTTCATAGCGGGATTCGGTTTGAACACCAATCTCGTCAATAACCAGCAAATCCACATTGCTCAGATCGTTAAGCAGCTGCTCTTCGCTGGTTTCACGGTTGCTGAAGGTGTCTTTCATGGCAGACATGATATCGGCCACGGTAATGATTAACACCGATTTCCCGCGCAGAAGCAGTTCGTTGCAGATGGCGGCGGCCAGGTGATTTTTACCGGTGCCGGGCTTACCGCTGAAGATAAAGCTGGCGATGTTGCCGTCGAATTCGTCCACGTACTGCCGGGCGGCGGCCAGGGCGTTCATCTGCCCGTTGGTCTCAATTTTATAGTTATCGAATGAGCAGTTCTGATGCAGGGGGCGAATACCGGAGCGGTTAAAGGTACGCTGCATTTTCATCGCCCGGTTTTCACGGGCGAGGGCGGCAGCGCGGATCTCACCCTGTTCTTTTTGCCACGCCAGAAGTTCTTCACCCGTTGTGAAGGCAGGCTTCACATTGGCTGGCATCATCTTTTGCAGTCGTTTCATCAGGTCGCCGACGTTTTTCATTTCGCACCTCGGAATCCATTAGGGATCTGTTTATCCGGTTCTGAAAAAGCGTTGATATCGCGTTTTGGCTGGCCGTTATTGCTGGCGCGGTTAATTTGCAGATGGCGGGCGAGCTTTTGCTGCCACTGAATGTGGGTGAAGACTTTGCCCTCTGCCTGCCACCAGGCAATAAAGGCGGCAAGCTCCTCAGGGGTAGCCGGTTGCGTCAGCGCAATGCCCCACAATGCCGCCTGCCGCTGAAAATCCACATCCGGATGCCAGCCCGCGTACAGGGCAAATTTCCCCATCGGCACCGTGACGGGGGCGTTACCCGGCTCTTCAAAGAACTGGTTATCGAGCGTGACGTCACTTGCCGGGCGCGACAACCGCGCTTCTATCTCCAGAAGCTGCGCCAGACGCTCCGGGGTGAGGGCGTAAAACGCCGGGGCGTTATCGGCCAACACTGCAAGCGTGCCGCCTTCGGCGTGCGTCAACACACCGCGGGGATCGCGCATAAAGGCATCAATACCAGCAATGCTGGTGGTCAGAATTCTGGAGGACATAACGCTTTCTCTACTGATTACTACGGGCGTGATATGGGCTTATGGTAGCACAGAGAGGATGAGGGAATGGAGGGGATTTCCCCGGTGGCGCTGCGCTTACCGGGGCTACAGTCGTAGGCCTGATAAGCGCAGCGCCATCAGGCATTTATCACGCGATGATATTCAGGGTCACGTCGATGTTGCCGCGGGTCGCGTTAGAGTACGGGCACACAATGTGCGCGGCATCCACCAGTTTTTTAGCTTCTGCAGGATCCATGCCTTCAACGTGAATGTTCAGTTTGGCTTCGATACCAAAACCGGTTGGCAGTGGACCAATTCCCACTTCACCTTCAATGAAGGCCTCTTTTGGCAGCGTAAATTTGTCGCGCGCAGCCACAAATTTCATCGCCCCCAGGAAACAGGCAGAGTAGCCGGCAGCAAACAGCTGTTCAGGGTTGGTCACTTCGCCCCCCATGCCGCCCATCTCTTTTGGCACACCCAGTTTGACGTCCAGGACGCCATCGGAAGAGGTTGCGCGGCCGTCACGGCCTCCGGTCGCTTTTGCTTTGGCAGTGTAGACAACTTTTTCTAAAGACATGGCAGGTTCCTCATCTTACGTTAGTGCGTGCTATTAAATAGCACACGATGTATTGGGGTAAATAAATACGCGTAAAGTATAGCCTTACGCGTGATGTAACTGATGTCGCAAAAGTTCAAGCTGCTGCTTGAGTGCCAGCATGGTGTCAGTGTCACATTGCGCTGCGCATCCCACCGCGTGGGGGATCCCGGAGGCCTGCTGCTGTAGCTCACGTCCCGCATCGCTCAGCGTGACGGCGACCTGGCGTTCATCTTTACGCGAACGCTGACGGTTGATCAGCCCGGCGCTTTCCAGACGCTTCAACAGCGGCGTCAGGGTGGCAGAGTCAAGGAACAGCCGCTCACCGATGTCCGACACCGTAATGTCATCCTGCTCCCACAGTACCAGCATCACCAGGTATTGCGGGTAGGTCAGGTTAAGCGGCGCCAGCAGTTGCCGGTACAGCTTGTTAAGCGCCAGGTTTGCCGAATAGAGGGCAAAACAGAGCTGGTTATCCAGCAGAAGCGCGTTGGTGGTGTCGTTCGTTTTTGCGTTCATGAGTTGAATATAGATAGTGCACGATATAATTGCAAGCAATTTTATGGGCAGGTATAACGAAGCGCCACCTGAACGGCCATTTTCCGGTAGTGCTGGCGCTGAGCTTGCTCGTCTGCTCCCTCTTCAAACAGCAGCGTAAAGGTGTAGCTGTTGGCAACATAGTGGAAGCTGAAGCTGCTGATCAGGCGGTGAAGATCCCGCGGGTCAACCGACTGGCTGAACAACTGCTTTTCTTTTCCGCGCCGCAGGATATCGTCGAGCAGGTCGAGCGCGCTGCGGTTGACCTGGCGCAGGTAGCTGGATTGCTGCATAAAGCGACCACGCTGCATGTTCTCCATGCAGATAATACGAATGTAATCCGGGTGGTCTGCGTGGTAGTCAAAGGTGGCTTCCACCAGGTGCACCAGCGCTTCAACCGGCGGTATCTCTGCAAGGCTGAGCGCTTTTTCACTGGCGCGGATCCGAGTGTAGACGTACTCAAGAACGAGAAGGTAAAGATTTTCTTTGTTCTTAAAATGGTAAACCACCATCCGTTTCGTGGTGCCTGCTTTCTCTGCGATCTGCTCCATGCGGGCGCCGTTCAACCCATATTCAGCAAAAAGGGCGATAGCGCTCTGAAAGATTTTTTCCTTCAGGCTGGATTCTTCACTGTGCTCAGGGAGTTCGCTGCCAGGGTTTGCCACATCCTTTCCTTATCGTCACTAAACGGAATAGAAAGATTATCCCCATGGCAGCGAAATAACACAAACATCAAACGCGCGGGCGTTTGCGGTAAAGCCACAGCCCCGGGATCGACAACCCGATAGAGAGTGCGCCAACAATAGATGAGGCCTTAAGAAAGTTGCTCAGAAGCAGGATCATCTGTGGCTCGGTGTAGCCAAAGTGGCTGATTTTTACCGCTGAAATCATGGCCGTATAGGCTGAAATGCCAGGGAACATCGGGATGACGGCCGCGACGGTGAACACCTTAGGGTGCGCCAGATACCAGCGCGACCACTGAATACCAATGCTGCCGACCAGCATGGAGGCCATAAAAGTTGACCACTCGATGTTAAAACCAGCGGTCATCATGATCATTCTCGAGCCATGACCGATGGCGCCCAGCAGCGCACACCATGGCAAAGCGCGCTGCGGGACGTTAAAGACCATCGCAAAGCCGACGGCGGGAATGGCGGCCAGGATCATGTCCTGCATCAGTGCCAGCAGAAACGTTATCACGCCCATCCGCGTAACCCCCACAGCGTCATGGCCATCACTACGCCGATACAGGTTGCCAGCGTAAGCAGGCTGGCAATCGCCCAGCGCGCCAGACCGGTATTGATGTGCCCTTTAAACATATCGGCAACGGCGTTAATCAGCGGGAAGCCCGGAACCAGCAGAAGCACGCTGGCGGCCATGGCGATGGTGGGCGTGTTGGCAAACTGCGGCAGGCGCAGCAGCAGCCCCGACACCGTGGTGGCAACAAACGCGGTGATGCAGAAGTTAATTTGCGGGTGCAACTGCCGGTGCGTCAGTACCTGGCGTACATACATGGCGATGCTGCTGGCGCAGAAGGTCACGAACGCGCCGTCCCAGCCCCCTTTATTGAGCTTACAAAAACAGGCGCACGATAACCCCACCATCAACACCACCAGCCAGCGCGGATAACGTAGGGGTTTAATTTGGTTGAACCGTTTTTCTATCTCTTTCAGGTCGAGCAGCTTATGTTCAGCCAGAATGACGATGTGCTGCACTTCGGTTACCACATGCATATTAATGCCGCGGTCGTGGTTTTTACGGGTAGAGGTGAGGCACTGGCCATCTTTGATGGTGGTCAGCACGATAGCGTTCGATGAAATCGCGCTTTCGACGCTATCCATCCCCAATGCCAGCCCCAGACGCGTCGAAAGCTCCTCGACCAGGGCGCTTTCCGCCCCGTGCTGGAGCAGGAAAAGTCCGCACTGAATACACAGCCGCGTGGTGGCACGCTGCATCGATATTTCTGCCTGCATGTAGTGTCCCGAAGTGTTGGTGAGTCGCTTGCCTGTTGGCCCTGATGCTTACTTTTAGCACAGAGTGCGGTATCCCTTGCTCTGGGTCAGATCAAGATTCCTGCAAACAGTTGCAGCCCGGTTCGCGAAAAAGAATGAGGTTTAAATATAAATACGATGAATTTGTATGAGTCGAAATATAGAATATTTATATTAAGTTATTCTTATTTTATATTTTCATTATTTTAATGCTCTTGCAATTAAATTTAATTGCGCTTTGTGAGATATTAGCGTTGTTTTAGGCCTTTCTTAAGCTAAAAACATATCTCATCTTCTGCTTGTATTAATCAGTCTACACTCAGGGACGAAAAAACATAAATCTTGATGCGTTTAGACGCTACTCATCAAATGAAAAATGGACACGGAGGGTCTATGTTGTCATTGAATGGTAAACATGGCGTAGTTATTAGCAGGGTACCCGTTATGCAAAACGGGTTAGGCAGCGTTATGGCAAACCATTTCCCAGAATTTGAATTGACTTATTGTCGTTCGCTGCAGGAGTTAACGTTACTTCAGCTTCGCCGGGCTAATGTCATTATTGCTGATATTTCAGGTGAATACAGGAAACCCCGGGGAACGTTAGAAGAATATTACAACTTACTGAACCAATACCGGGATATTCACTGGATTTTTATGGTCTCTCGTCCCCTTTATCCCATTGCAGTGGAACTGCTTATGCGCCCGGAAAGCACGTTGCTTTCAGAAATGGAACCGATTGAAGGCGTGATTAATGCTATTCGTGCAGGTAGCGAGCGGGCGGAGCGGATAAGCCAGACGTTATTGTCTCCTGAACCCGCCGAGGCGGAAACCGAAGACGAACCGTTTGTTGCGCTTACCCACTCTGAACGCAAAGTGTTACGCCTGCTAGGTAAGGGCTGGGGAATTAACCAAATTGCTACCTTGCTCAAGAAGAGCAACAAAACAATCAGTGCGCAGAAAAACAGTGCGATGCGACGGTTGTCGCTGCGCAGCAATGCCGATATGTACGCCTGGATTAACAGTGCACAGGGAATGAGAGAGCTGAGTTTAATGTCAGCCTATGGAGAGTATGAGGAATGGAAAAAACCGATACACCAGGACATATCGCTGTCATCGAAAATTGCACAATGAGTGCCGTTGGGCTGCAGCATCTTTTTGCGATGCCGATGCTCAGCCATTATCGACTGCACCTCTTCAGTCAGTTCGAAAGCTTTAAAAAGGCGCTGACCAATATCTCTTTTTTCTCGGTGATCTATTCGCTCTCGGATGCGCGTGAAGAGCGTCGTAACTGCCTGGCTTCCCTGCGGGATCTCGCTTTCACCCATAGCGATATTCAGCGAATTGTACTTGCGTCTGATGACATGGAAGCGCGCCTGATAAGCCATCTGTCGCCTTCTCGTCTGCATGGCATTGTGAGTAAATCGGTACCGCTGAGCCACCTGCAGGAGGAGCTGGTGGTGCTATTGAGAGAGACGCATCATATCAATGACAATATGCTGAACCACTGGTATGTCAATCAAAACAGATTGTTAAGCCCAACGGAGCGGGCGATATTGCGTTATATGTCTTTCGGGTTTTCCATTCCTGAAATTGCGACACAACTTGAACGCAATATTAAAACCATCCGCGCGCACAAGTTTAATGCGATGGTGAAACTGGGGGTGAATTCTGACGTAGGGCTGCTTGATGCGGCGGATATTCTTACTCATCTTCCGGCAAGAGACATGCGCTGTTCGGTGTCGGGCTCGCCGGCATTTTTATAATCGGTGATTTTTTGATGCGCCAGATACATTCTGGCACATCAATTAAATGCATACATCGACCCACTTTGCGGACGTCAGCTCAGCCATCCGGTCTGGAGAAATGCGCACGGCGCTGTGGATGGCACCTGCGGCGGGCAGCACTTCCGCGTACTGTTTTAACGAAATATCGCAGTAAACAGAAAGTGGGTTTTCCAGCCCGAACGGACAGACTCCCCCAACGGGATGGCCTGTAATCGTCACCACTTCATCACTACTGAGCATGCGCGCTTTTGCACCAAAGGTATCTTTCAGTTTTTTGTTGTCCAGACGCGCATCGCCTTTCGCCACTACCAGAATCACCTCATTTTTTACTTTTAGCGATAACGTCTTGGCGATTTGTCCCGGCTCAACGCGATGAGCGGCAGCAGCCAGCGCAACGGTCGCGGTACTCTGACTCAGTTCAATGATTTCTATATCCGGCGCGTTGTCGGCAAAAAACTGCTGTACAGACTGCAAACTCATTGTTTCCTCCTGACAAATATCCTGCGTAATCTGTCATAAGAATTTATCTGCTGTAAATATCTCTTAAGTAACAAATATCCTACATGGCCGATTTCTGGATCGCCTTCACATTCACAGAAACCGGTTACAGTAACCGGTTGCAGAGCGTGAATCAGAGATTAATACTGAGGACGTAACGTCCCCTGTATCCAATAATAAGAGCACATTATGAAACCATTCCGTCTGAGCAGTACCGCTGGTACACGAGCCAGCAAGGTTGTGAAGCTGATTTATGGAACAACGTGTGGCGTGAAAGCGCCCGTATCGAACGTCTGACAGGAGATCTGCTATGTCTGCCAACCATGCTGCGTTTAATCTGATATTCCGTTTCGTTGAAAATTACGTCAGTCCCATTGCCGGGCGGATCTCTTCCCAGCGTCATGTTATGGCTATCCGCGACGGATTTATTTCCGCGATGCCCTTCATGATTGTCGGTTCATTTTTGTTAGTGTTTGCTTACCCACCGTTTTCGCCAGATACCACCTGGGGCTTCGCGCGCGCCTGGCTGGACATGGCAAAGCAATTTGAAGGCCAGATTCTCACGCCGTTCGATATGACGATGGGCATTATGTCCATCTATATTTGTGCGGCCATTGCCTATAACCTCGGCAAACACTATGTAAAATCGCATCAGTTAGATCCGTTCATGTGCGCCATGCTGTCGCTGATGGCGTTTCTGTTGGTGGCTGCACCTAAGACCAAAGGCACGCTGCCCGTAGACAGTCTGGGAGGGACGGGGATCTTTACTGCGATTTTGGTAGCAATCTACTGCGTTGAGATGATGCGTTTCCTCAAAGCGCACAATATCGGTATCCGTCTGCCGGACCAGGTTCCTCCGATGATCAAAAACTCCTTTGATCTGCTGATCCCGGTGCTGGTGGTCGTACTGACGCTCTATCCGCTGAGTTTGTTGATTCAGTCTCAGTTTGGCATGCTGATCCCGCAGGCCATTATGTCAATCTTCAAACCGCTGGTTTCCGCTGCGGATTCTCTGCCTGCCATCCTGCTGGCGGTGTTGATTGGTCATTTACTGTGGTTCGCAGGGATCCATGGGGCGGCAATTGTCTCAGGAATGCTGCAGATGTTCTGGCTGACCAATCTCGGGGCTAACCAGACCGCCCTGGCGGCAAGCCAGCCTCTTCCCCATATCTTTATGGAAGCGTTCTGGACGTTCTTTATCGTGATTGGGGGCTCGGGGGCGACAATGGGGCTGGTGTTCTGCTACCTGCGCAGCCGTTCAGCGCATCTGCGCTCAATCGGGCGTCTGAGCGTGGTGCCGAGCATCTTTAATATCAACGAACCGGTCATTTTTGGTACGCCGATCGTCATGAACCCGGTGTTCTTTATTCCGTTCCTGCTGGCACCGATGGTCAACGCCGTGCTGGCCTGGGCGGCAATGAAGTTTGATTTGATAAGC
Organism: Enterobacter cloacae complex sp. SHL021; assembly: GCF_049237765.1. Taxonomy (NCBI): domain Bacteria; kingdom Pseudomonadati; phylum Pseudomonadota; class Gammaproteobacteria; order Enterobacterales; family Enterobacteriaceae; genus Enterobacter; species Enterobacter cloacae complex sp. SHL021. The sequence goes on from NZ_JBMKJG010000002.1 coordinate 179,291, forward strand.
CGCGTGATCTCTGTTGTGCCATGGACAGCACCCGCACCTGTGGGCGCCGCATGGGCGCTGGGCTGGGATTTCCGCGCGGCCATTCTGGTAGTGGTGCTTGCGTGTGTCTCCGCCATCATCTACTTCCCGTTCTTTAAAGTGTACGAGAAGCAGCTGCTGGAGCAGGAAGCGGAAGAAGCGCAGCGTAATGCGGAAGCGGAAAATCAGCAGGTGGCCTAGGTAAAAGCAAAACGGCAACATAAGTTGCCGTTTTTAGTGTTTGTTCCCTCTCCCTGTGGGCTGAGGGTTCCCCAGTAATTTTTTAACCATAAGCGATAACGCTGCTCTCAGAATGACTGAGAACATTCAGCGATGCCCTGGTCCGGCTGTAAATCGCTGAGGCGTTTCCTGCAGGCCGGGGCGAGGCGCAGGGATGCGCCGAGAGGGCGGCTTTACAGGGACGTTACATCCGCCCGTCCCCGATAAGCCGGAAGGAATAAGCCGAAGACAAAATTGCCGGGAGCAATTTTGGACAGCGCTTGCGCTGGCCCCAAAGGGGTGAGCCCCAGGGATGGGGCGAACAATCCGCGAAGCGGCGATTTACCGCCGGGAGCCCGGGTCGCCAGGGTGGTGGCGACTGAGCCACCCTGGCACGTTCACAAGTCATGCCGTTACAGAGTAGCAAGGAACATAAAGTGAACGGAATGACCTCCACAGCCGTATGTTCTCCCTCACCCCCGCCCTCTCCCAAAGGGAGAGGGGGCCGTCTGTGCAGGCATTATTTATGGGGATCCCTCAACCCTGTGGGAGAGGGTCAGGGTAAGGGCATCAGGCCGGTCCTGACTACTTCAGCGTACAATCCCCGCACTGCTGAACGTCCGGCAGGCGATAGCGCTGGCAGCAAGTGCGGCGCACCAGAAGCCCGTCACGCGGCACCACGGTACGGAATAACGGGTTATCGCGGCCATCCGCAAGCTGTTTCGTAAAGAACAAGGACTGACGCAGGGCATCCACCTTCTCATCACCGAGCAGGGGCTTCATTTCCGTCAAATACCAGTGGATTAAATAGCCGGTATTACTCCAGATAAGCTTCCCGTTGATCTCACCTGTCTCTTCCAGAGCATTCACTACCGGCATCAGGGCGCGGGTCACGAGCCGCTCCATCCGCTGCGTGGCAGAAAGATGCATGGCCGTTGGGTCTTCGTGAAGATCGATCCAGAAGCAGGCCGCACGCCCCGTCTCGTGGAATTCAACGTGAAAATACTCCGGGGAGAGATCCAGCATGGTCTCCTGGGTGAGCAATGCCAGCATAAGCGGAGGCGCCATCAGGCCGATATACCATTGCGCCCAGAGAGAGAGCAGGGGCTTATTTTCCCGCGTAAGGGTGGGTTGATTGCGATAGATATGGTCAGAATAGGTTGCCAGCAGCGACTGGCGTTTTGCCGGCTGCTGCCACTGTGCCAGTGTCATGGCGTGGTGCGGATGCGGCTCATCCAGTTTGATAAAGTCCAGCAGATGGGCACGGGTTGCCGCTATCTTTTCGCGTATGGCTTCCGCAAGCGAAGAGTCTCCCGTGGTGAGACGGGCTCGCCAGAGGAGGGGGTCAACAGTCTGTACGGTATGAGTGGCCATAATAGATAGAAATCTAAATGATAATGATTGCCAATCCTAACTATTGCTCATACCGATGGCAAGACTTTTGTCCTGGAGAGAGATGCTGTGCTTAAACCGCCTGTAGTTCTTCGCTGAGCAGAATGTTATTCCGCCCAAGATGCTTTGCTTCGTAGAGGGCTTTATCTGCTTTTTCCAGCGCGCCTTCTGCGTCTTCATTCTCAAAAATGGCAATACCAATGCTGATGGTGACGTTAGTCGCGACGCGCTCATTGAACATGTGGGGGATTTTTAAGTCGTACACTTTCTGACGAATGCGCTCTGCCGTCTGGCGGGCATGTTCCAGCGAGATGTTCGTCAGCAGTACCATAAACTCTTCTCCGCCAAACCGCGCCACAATATCCCGCGAGCGTACGGCATCACGAATGGCTGCCGAGACACGGATTAACGCCTGGTCACCCATCATATGGCCGTAGTGGTCGTTATAGGCCTTGAAGTGATCGATATCCATTAGCAGGACAAAGTGTTCGCCGTTTTCTACCGCAGGCAGATTCTCCAGTCGGCTTTGCAAGCCGCGACGGTTATACAGGCCGGTAAGTGGATCCATCATGCTGAGATCGGTCAGCGTTTCTCGTTCTTCCAGTAACCGGGAGAGGAGTTCCTGAGCGAAGCGATCGTTACGCCTTTGTAGTACGTGGTGAACGCTGATAGCCACGACCGGAAGAATGAAAGAGTAGATCATTCTCAACCAGTGTTCAGAGGGGCTTAACCACAGGCAGACAATAAATGCGGGTAATGAGTGGAGCGTAAACGCTTTGATATTAATGGCGAATGCCAGCGAACCGATAAAAAGCACCGTTAATAGCGCCATGATCAAATATGTCGCCCGATCGTGCGTAATTAACGAAAATTTTGAGGCGATTTGCCAGGCCCATAAAATACCGAATATCGCTGAAACCACAGGAATATTTATCTTGCGGGTACACTTTTGCCAGTGCCAGAGCAGCAATCCGGTGCTGAGCGTAAAAATAGCCAGCAGGGGGAAAGATAACAGCTGAACAGAATAGAGCGGATTTGTTACCGAGAACACCGCTGAGGTTGCGTTCAAAAATAAAAATAAACGTAACGATAATTGATATTTGCTGTTGACCAAAGACCGCCAGGATTGTGATGTCATAGTAGTGCGTTTTTATTAAAATTTAATTAAAACAGATAAATGGGTGTTGTTTCGCAATAATGGAAGCAAAAAAAATCAACGAGTAATTATCAGAGAAACTTTATGAGTAGTTAACAGGTGGGCAATTTATCACCTTAAACAATGCCTGTCATTACGGGAAAGGTAAACGGCCACGGTTTTTAATTATCGGTGCTGACAAATGATAATGCTTATCATATGATATTGGTTATCATTATCGATTCGAAAGGGCAAACCATGTTGAACCGGGTGTTAGGAAGTGGTTGGGGGGTATTACTGCCGGGAGCCATCCTCGGCGGTCTGATGTTTGCCGATCTCTCCATTGAACTCTGGAAAGCCATCATCGTGTCAGGGCTGCTGATGACCTCAGCGATGATCTGGCATAAGCAATTACGGCACTTTGTTTTGTTGCCATCATGCGTCGCGCTGGTCAGTGGAATTCTGGTGATACTGATGAGTTTGAAATAACAGGGAATAACATGAAGGACTTCAGAGGGGATACAAGATAATTGGTGCGAGGGGGGGGACTTGAACCCCCACGTCCGTAAGGACACTAACACCTGAAGCTAGCGCGTCTACCAATTCCGCCACCTTCGCACAGTTATCTTACTTTTTGATATCGCCTCGTTGGTGCGAGGGGGGGGACTTGAACCCCCACGTCCGTAAGAACACTAACACCTGAAGCTAGCGCGTCTACCAATTCCGCCACCTTCGCCCAGTGCGAGCAATATCAACGTGATTTATGGTGCGAGGGGGGGGACTTGAACCCCCACGTCCGTAAGGACACTAACACCTGAAGCTAGCGCGTCTACCAATTCCGCCACCTTCGCATACCATCGATACTGCAAAAGTATCGTAACCACGGAGGCGCATTCTAGATGTTTTGAGCTTTACGTCAATAGAAAAATGCGCGCGTTGTTTTGATTGCTGCAAAAATGGCCGGAGGGGGATGGCACTTCTCCGGCAAACAATACCCGTGGATTACTTTTTAGCCTGACGCGTCATCACGGTACGGTAGACCTTAAAACGGCCCGTTTGCGCGATAACTTCATGGAAGCCGAAGGTTTCATCCAGCACTTTCGGGTACGGCAGAAACGCGTTGGCGACGATCCTCAGTTCACCCCCGCTGTTCAGGTGACGTACAGCGCCACGGATCAGCGTTTGCGCTGCTTCAAGGCTGGTTTCGATGCCATCGTGGAACGGCGGATTTGAAATAATCATGTCGAACCGACCGGTAACGTCCGAGAAGACGTTGCTGGCGAAGACATCCCCTTCGAAGCCGTTTGCGGCAAGCGTCGCACGGCTGGCTTCAACTGCTGGCGCGCTGACGTCACAGAGCGTCAGGCGGACTTTTGGTGAGTGGCTTGCCAGCACCGTGGCCAGTACCCCTGCACCGCAGCCCACGTCCAGCACTTTGCCTTTGGTGTGCGGCGTCAGCGTGGAGAGCAGCAGCTTACTGCCCACGTCCAGCCCGTCACGGCTGAAAACGCCCGGCAGGGTTTTAATGGTCAGGCCATCAAGCTGATACGCATCCCAGTATGTCCCGGCATCAAAGGAAGGCTGGTTTTCCAGACGACCATGATACAGGCCGCAGCGACGGGCGCTGTCGACTTTATTGAGCGGGGCGTACGCTTCCAGCATCTGCTCTGCGCTTCGCACGCCGCTGCGGTTCTCACCGACCACAAAAATATCGCACCCGACCGGCAGCAGAGAGAGCAGATTCATCAGCTGGAACTGCGCTTCCGGTTTGTTCTTCGGCCAGTAGTAGATCAGCGTGTCGCAGTCAGCAACATCACTCTGTTCCGCCACCAGGCTAAAGCGTGCGCGCTCGCCCATCTGGCGGCTCAGCACCTGCCAGTGGTGGTAGTATTGGGTATGGGCACGGCTTTCAGCACAGTCGAAACGCGCGGGCAGGTCATCCTGCATATCTCCGGCAAACAGAATACGGCTTTCTTCGAAATCATCACTGTGACGCAGCAAGACTTCACTTGCCGGGGTAAATGCAGACATGAATTGTTCCTCAATAAACTCAGGCGGGGATTATAGTAGGTAGATGGCGCACTTTCGACACATTTGCTATATTTGCGCGCCTGAGAGACAGGAGTTTTCGCTATGACATCCCGACGTGACTGGCAGTTGCAGCAGCTGGGTATTACCCAGTGGGCCTTGCGTCGCCCGACGGCGTTGCAGGGTGAAATCGCCATCGCCATCCCTGCGCACGTGCGTCTGGTGATGGTGGCGGAAGAACTGCCTGCCCTGAATGATGCCCTGATTGGTGATGTCCTTCGCAGCCTGAAGCTGACGGCCGACCAGGTTTTACAGCTGACGCCGGACAGGGTCGCCATGCTTCCTCCTGACAGCCATTGCAACTGCTGGCGAATGGGCGAGACAAACGACATATCCCTTTCCGGGAGCCAGATCAGCTCCCCCGTGCTGGAAGAGCTGAAAGCCAACCCAAAAGCGCGAAGCGCGCTATGGCAACAAATCTGCGAATATGAACACGATTTCTTCCCTCACGACGCCTGATCTGCGTGCGGCGTATGCGATTGAAACACGCGCCCATGCATTTCCGTGGAGCGAAAAGACACTCGCCAGCAATCAGGGCGAACGGTATCTGAATTACCGCCTGGACGTTGACGGCACCCTGGCCGCATTTGCGATAACCCAGGTCGTTCTGGATGAGGCCACGCTGTTTAATATCGCGGTGGATCCCGCGTTTCAACGCCGTGGGCTGGGAAGAGAACTGCTTACGCATCTCATTCGTGAGCTCGAAACCCGTGACGTTTTCACCCTGTGGCTGGAGGTGCGCGCGTCAAATGTCGCCGCCATCGCGCTCTATGAAAGCTTAGGCTTTAACGAGGCGACAATTCGCCGTAACTACTACCCGACCGCAGAGGGACGTGAAGACGCCATTATTATGGCTCTGCCGATTGGATAACGAAAAATAAGGTTGTAACGATGAAATGGGACTGGATTTTCTTTGACGCCGACGAAACGCTCTTTACGTTCGATTCGTTCGGTGGTCTACAGCGGATGTTTTTGGACTATAGCGTGACCTTCACCGCTGAAGATTTTCAGGACTATCAGGCGGTGAATAAACCGCTGTGGGTGGATTACCAGAACGGTGCCATCACCGCGTTACAACTGCAGCACCAGCGTTTCGATGTCTGGGCCGAACGGTTAAATGTCAGTCCAGGCGCGTTAAACGAGGCATTCCTCAATGCGATGGCCGATATCTGCGCCCCGCTGCCGGGGGCGGTTTCCCTGCTTGATTCGCTGAAAGGCAAGGTCAAACTGGGGATCATCACCAACGGTTTTACCGCGCTGCAGCAGATTCGCCTTGAGCGCACGGGCCTGCGCGATCATTTCGACGCGCTGGTGATCTCAGAAGAGGTGGGCGTGCCGAAGCCGGATCCACGTATTTTTGATTATGCACTGGCGCAAGCCGGCAACCCCGATCGCGACCGTGTGCTGATGGTGGGTGATACCGCAGAGTCGGATATTCTGGGCGGCATGAATTCTGGTCTGTCCACCGTCTGGTTGAATGCGCATGGCCGCGTGAAGCCAGAAGGTATTGAGCCAACCTGGACCGTAACGTCGTTGAACGAACTGGAGCAGCTCCTGTGTAAACAATGATTGCCTGCCCCCCATTGATGGGTAAAATAGCCGCATTTTTCGTATTCCATGATGCGCGGCCTGCTGTCGCGCTTATATAAGAAGATTTGATTATGACGTTGTCTCCTTATCTGCAAGAGGTGGCCAAACGCCGCACTTTTGCCATTATCTCGCACCCGGATGCCGGTAAAACCACCATCACCGAGAAGGTGCTGCTGTTCGGACAGGCCATCCAGACCGCCGGTACCGTAAAGGGCCGTGGCTCCAGCCAGCACGCAAAATCTGACTGGATGGAGATGGAAAAACAGCGTGGTATTTCGATTACCACCTCCGTGATGCAGTTCCCGTATCACGACTGCCTGGTGAACCTGCTGGACACCCCAGGCCACGAAGACTTCTCCGAGGATACCTACCGTACGCTGACGGCGGTGGACTGCTGCCTGATGGTGATCGACGCCGCAAAAGGTGTAGAAGACCGTACCCGTAAGCTGATGGAAGTGACCCGTCTGCGCGATACGCCAATCCTCACCTTTATGAACAAACTCGACCGTGACATCCGTGATCCGATGGAGCTGATGGATGAAGTGGAAAACGAGCTGAAGATTGCCTGTGCGCCCATCACCTGGCCAATTGGCTGCGGTAAGCTGTTTAAAGGTGTTTACCACCTTTATAAAGACGAAACCTATCTGTATCAGACAGGTAAAGGCCACACCATTCAGGAAGTTCGCATCGTGAAAGGTCTGGATAACCCGGATCTGGACGCCGCGGTGGGTGACGAGCTGGCTGCACAGCTGCGTGACGAGCTGGAGCTGGTGAAAGGCGCATCTCATGAGTTCGATAAAGAGCTGTTCCTGAGCGGCGAAATTACCCCGGTCTTCTTTGGTACCGCTCTGGGTAACTTCGGCGTCGACCATATGCTCGACGGTCTGGTGGAGTGGGCGCCGCAGCCGATGCCACGTAAAACCGACACCCGTGAAGTGGAAGCGAAAGAAGAGAAGTTCACCGGCTTCGTCTTTAAAATTCAGGCCAATATGGACCCGAAACACCGTGACCGCGTGGCCTTTATGCGCGTGGTGTCCGGCAAGTATGAAAAGGGTATGAAGCTGCGTCAGGTGCGTATCGGTAAAGATGTAGTAATCTCCGACGCGCTGACCTTCATGGCGGGCGACCGTTCGCACGTGGAAGAAGCGTATCCGGGTGACATCATCGGTCTGCATAACCATGGCACCATCCAGATCGGTGATACCTTCACGCAGGGCGAAATGATGAAGTTCACCGGGATTCCGAACTTCGCGCCAGAGCTGTTCCGCCGCATTCGCCTGAAAGATCCGCTGAAGCAGAAACAGCTGCTGAAAGGGCTGGTGCAGCTTTCCGAAGAGGGTGCTGTGCAGGTCTTCCGTCCAATCGCGAATAACGATCTGATCGTGGGTGCGGTGGGTGTGCTGCAGTTCGACGTGGTGGTTGCGCGTCTGAAGAGCGAATACAACGTGGAAGCGATTTACGAATCGGTCAACGTGGCGACCGCGCGCTGGGTTGAATGTGCTGACGTGAAGAAATTCGAGGAGTTCAAGCGTAAGAACGAAGTTCAGCTGGCGCTGGATGGCGGTGATAATCTGACCTATATCGCCCCAACCATGGTTAACCTGAATCTGACGCAGGAACGTTATCCTGACGTACAGTTCCGCAAAACGCGCGAACACTAATCCCCTCTCAGAGCACGGCAGCCGCCGTGCTCTTCTTTATTTCCTGTCTTATTAGTCCCTTGCGGAATGTTCTTAATTCATCGCATTTTCGCGCTTTTTGCTCGTTTTTTGCCCGAAACTGAAAGCACCTCTGTGAGAGTGATCTATATTTAACTCAGTGTTTAGCTCCGGGCGTGGATGAATAAACTGTTCAATGCATGACTTTAGGTTCTCCATTTTGCCCGTGTGTCTATTCGCAATATATAAAACTACTAAGGAAGTATGTAGCCCGAATAACGGGCAAAACACAGGAATACATCGATGAATATGACAAGACTGAAGATTTCTAAAACTCTGCTGGCGGTGACATTGGGTAGCGTTCTGGTAAGCGGCTCCGCTCTGGCGGAATCCAGCACCATGGATAAAGCGCAAAACACCGCTAATACCGCAGGGGAAAAAATCGATAGCTCTATGAATAAAGTCGGTAATTTCATGGATGACAGCTCAATCACAGCAAAAGTGAAAGCCGCGCTGGTAGATGATGAAGCTATCAAGAGCACCGATATTTCCGTAAAAACCGAGCAAAAAGTCGTCACCCTGAGCGGCTTTGTTGAAAGCCAGGCCCAGGCCGAACAGGCCGTAAAAGTGGCGAAGGGTGTTGAAGGCGTTGCGTCTGTAAGTGACAAACTGCACGTCCGTGACAGCAAAAACGCGTCGGTGAAAGGCTATGCAGGCGATGCCGCTACGACCAGCGAAATCAAAGCTAAACTGTTAGCTGACGACATCGTGCCATCGCGTAAAGTCAAAGTGGAAACCACCGACGGTGTGGTTCAGCTTTCCGGTACGGTAGATTCTCAGGCGCAAATTGACCGCGCCGAATCCATTGCGAAAGCGATTGATGGTGTGAAAAGCGTTAAAAACGATCTGAAAACGAAGTAAACCTGCACGATTCGCCCGACAGGCCAGCCCTGCGGGCGAAATAAAAATGACTCTGGAAAAACGCCGGTGAGTGACCTGAGCGCTCATATTTAGCGGCCGACATTAACTATGGTAAAGGAGAGGCTTATGTTTCGTTGGGGCATTATATTTCTGGTTATCGCGTTAATTGCCGCCGCTTTGGGCTTTGGCGGACTGGCGGGTACAGCGGCCTGGGCAGCTAAAATTGTCTTCGTTGTCGGTATCATCCTGTTCCTGGTGAGCCTGTTTACGGGACGCAGACGTCCGTAGCAAACGCAATATTCCTTAAACAAAAAAAAGCCAGTCGTGATGACTGGCTTTTTCTTATTTGCGTTGTTGGTCGGGTGCGTTACTGTGGAGAGAGAAAATAATCAAAACAGGAAAGCAGAGGTGGGGCAACGAATTCCCGTTACGCTCGGCAATATTGCGCCGCTGACGTTAAAACCGTTTCGTGCTGGTCAACTTGCGCTGGTTTGCGAGGGGGGTGGGCAGCGCGGCATTTTTACCGCCGGCGTGCTGGATGAATTTATGCGCGCGCAATTCAACCCGTTTGACCTTTACTTCGGCACGTCTGCCGGGGCGCAGAACCTGTCTGCCTATGTCTGTAACCAGCCTGGCTACGCGCGAAAAGTCATTATGCGCTACACCACGGCGAAAGAATTTTTTAACCCGGTGCGCTTCGTGCGGGGCGGCAACCTGATCGATCTCGACTGGCTGCTGGAATCCACCTCCAGCCAGATGCCGCTGGCGATGGATACCGCCGCACGCCTGTTTGATAGCGGCAAAGCGTTCTGGATGTGCGCCAGCCGGGGCGATGATTATTCCCCGGGCTATTTCTCTCCGCAAAAAGAGAACTGGCTGGATATCATCCGTGCCTCCAGCGCCATTCCCGGCTTTTATCGGACCGGCGCGCTGCTGGACGGCATCAGCTATCTCGACGGCGGCATCAGTGACGCGGTGCCGGTGCAGGAAGCGGCCCGGCGGGGGGCGAAAACCATTGTGGTGATCCGCACTGTGCCGTCGCAAATGTACTACACGCCGCAGTGGTTTAAACGGATGGAGCGCTGGTTGGGCGACAGTAGCCTGCAGCCGCTGGTGAATATCGCGAAGCAGCATGAAACCACCTACGGCGCGATGCAACGCTTTATCGAAAAACCGCCGGGTAAGCTGCGTATTTTTGAAATTTATCCGCCGAAACCTCTGGTCAGTATGGCGCTCGGCAGCCGTGTTCCCGCGCTGCGTGCAGATTATAAAACGGGGCGACTGTGCGGACGCTACTTCCTGGCGACGGTTGGAAAAATGCTGGCAGAGCAACCGCCGCTGCACCGGCACAAACACATTATTACGCCGCCTGCGATTGTGGCTAACGATCCGCTGACCGTGCCACTGGTGGATGTCCCGCAGGCGAATGACGCTTTACTGGATAACGAGGATCTGGCGTGACGCACCGTTTTGTTGATACCCACTGCCACTTTGATTTTCCGCCGTTTACGGGGGACGAGACGCAGAGCATTGAGCGCGCCGCTCAGGCGGGTATCCACGCGATGATTGTGCCTGCAATCGAAGTGGACAGATTCGAGCGCGTGCTTGATCTCGCCCGCCGCCATGATGCGCTGTATGCCGCGCTGGGTCTGCATCCTATAGTGATAGAACACCATCTGGACGAACATCTCGACGTACTGGATGCGGCGCTGCAAACCCGCGAAAACAAACTGGTCGCGATGGGTGAGATCGGCCTCGATCTCTATCGCGATAATCCGCAGTTTGAACGCCAGCAGACGATCCTTGATGCCCAGCTCAGGCTGGCAAAGCGTCACGATCTGCCGGTGATCCTCCACTCACGACGTACGCACGACAAACTGGCGATGCACCTGAAACGCATCGATCTGCCGCGAAAAGGAGTGGTGCACGGTTTCTCCGGTAGCTTGCAGCAGGCGCAGCGTTTTATTGAACTGGGCTATAAGATTGGCGTGGGCGGTACCATTACCTATCCCCGGGCCAGCAAAACACGCGACGTAATGGCACAGTTGCCGCTGTCTGCTCTGTTACTGGAAACGGATGCTCCTGATATGCCATTAAACGGTTTTCAGGGACAGCCGAACCGCCCGGAACAGGCGGCACGCGTGTTTACCACGCTGTGTGAACTGCGTGAGGAGCCGGAAACGGAGATTACAGATGCGCTGCTGGAAAATACCCGCGCGCTGTTTGGCATCACGCTATAGGTAAAGTGCCGGGCGGATCACCGTGATGTGCTGTTTTTCGAGCGCCAGCGCCAGCGGCTCGATGTCCCCCGGTGTAGCGCTGCGCCATGACGCCGCCTCGCCGTAAACCCCGTGCGCGTGAAACGCGTTAATGCGCACCGGCACATTCCCCAGCCCGTGGATAAATGTTGTCAGGGGCTTAAGATGCTCCAGATAATCGCACTGCTCAGGGATCACCAGTAAACGCAGTTCCGTCAGCCGCTGATGCTGCGCCAGCCAGCGAATGCTCTGCTTAATCTGCGGGTTTTCGCGTCCGGTCAGCACGCGGTGATGTTCGTTTCCCCACGCCTTGAGATCCACCATCGCGCCATCCAGTACCGGCAGCAGTCTTTGCCAGCCGGTTTCCCCCAGCAGACCGTTGCTGTCCACCAGACACGTAAGGTGGCGCAGGGCGGGATCCGTTTTGATCGCCGTGAACAGGGCGATCAAAAACGGCAACTGGGTAGTGGCTTCGCCGCCGCTCACGGTAACCCCTTCAATAAAAGGGGCGGCTTTATGGACCTGCGCGAGGATCTCTTCCACGCTCAGGCGCTGCGCCATTGGCGTTGCCTGCTGCTGGCACAGATGCAGGCAGTTATCGCACTGCTGGCACCGACCCTCCTGCCACCAGACGCGCCCGGCCTGAATGTTCAGTGCATCGTGCGGGCAGTGGGGCACGCAGTCGCCGCAGTCGTTGCAGCGCCCGATGGTCCACGGGTTGTGGCAGGTTTTACAGCGCAGGTTACAGCCCTGCAGGAAGAGGGCCAGGCGGCTGCCCGGCCCGTCCACGCAGGAGAAGGGGATAACCTGACTAACTAAAGCGCATCTGCTGTTCATGGCTAATCACGCGCGGCTGACGATCCAGAATGCGGGTATTGCGTGCGGCTTCTTCGCCAAGCCAGGTGGTATTGGTGCGCGATCCGGCTTCGCGATACTGTGCCAGATCCGACAGCCGCACCATATAGCCGGTCACGCGCACCAGATCGTTACCGGCAACGTTGGCGGTAAATTCCCGCATACCGGCCTTAAACGCCCCCAGGCACAGTTGCACGACCGCCTGCGGATTGCGTTTTACCGTCTCATCCAGCGTGAGAATGTCGCTGATCCCGGCGGAGTAGTGCGGGTGATGCGGCGCCACGGCCAGCAGATGAGTGATGGGATCCGGCTCGTCGCCGTACGGCAGACGCGCACCCGGAGTGGTACCGACATCTGAACTTATTCCCGACTGTGCATGGAGCATCGCACGCTGTTTCCAGCCGTATTTCACCGGCGTGTTTTCCACAAACGCCGCCAGCTGCTCGCTGATGCGATAGCCCAGCGCGTTAGCCTGCTCGCTCTTACCGTAACGGCCGTCGATACCCGCTTTTTCGCAAAGCGTATTCACCGCCTCTGCCATGCCGTACATGCCAAACATCGGTACAAAGCGATCGGCATCAATCAGCCCCTCTTTCACCAGGAAGCTATTCTCAAAGAAGCCGGATTGTTGATAGAGAAACGCGCAGCGGGCATCAATGATGGCCATTTGTTGCTGGCAGTAGTGCGGCAACATACGCGTGAAGAAATCGTCGGGTGACGCGCTGTGTTCAGCAATCGCCCGCAGATTGAGGCGGACCAGCGTACTGCCGCCGCCCGCCAGCGGCAGCGAGTTGTAACAGCTCACGATGCCATAGCGGCCTTTTGTGAAAATTTTATCATTCACCGGGCCATGGGAAATATGCGGTTTGCTGCATTCACAGATATTTTTTGCCACCTCAAGCAGGAGATCATCCGGCGTCACGTCCGGGTCATAAATAAACGTCAGATTCGGTGCAGCCTGCTTCAATTCTGCATCGGCACGCAAAATGGCGCGGGTGATGGGGGTATCTTCCGGACCGATGTTGACGTGCGTAAAGGCGTCCGGCAACGTTCTGTCGAGATAGCGCCAGAAACGTTTTATTCGGCTATCGATCGCTTCTTGTGTTAGAATTCTAACATATGGTTGCAGTAAGGCATCAAGGTGACCGAGATAGACCGGCATTGATGTTACTGACGGCACATGAAGGTAGAGAATGGTTAACAGCGAGAGCGCGTCATCCAGATCTTTCGCCCCCTCCAGCTCCAGCCATTCTGAACCTTTAGCCAGAAACGTTGCGTAATCCGGCAGAACATAACGGGGTTTATAGGGCGCGTGGCCTTCAAACATGTCGCAGATAAATCCCTTGTCCAGCGCGGCACGAGCCGCCTCAGGAAGTGCCGGATAAGGCAGATTGTTTTCCGCTTCCAGCGCCAGAAAATGACGCTTCTGTTCCGGGGTTAATACCGGGCTTGTCACAATGTGCTGGCAACGTTGTTGCAGGGCGTCGGGGCTGGAGTGGGGCATGTTCGCTTCCTTGATTGTTCTGCGGATGTTGAACGGATTGTAGGAAGCCATCCCGTCAGGGCTTTTGATCTGACGAGGGGAATCGCTGCATTCGTCAGCAGTTCACGCATTAAAATTTGAAGCAGATCTCATTACAGTAATGCAAATTTGTACGTAGTTTTCATTAACTGTGATGAATGTCGAAGTGTGAATGCGGGTGGATGTTAGAATACTCACAGACCCGCAAGGTAAAATTGATACGGCACCGCCGTTGGAGAATGTTATGACCGATTTAACTGCAAGCAGCCTGCGCGCGTTGAAACTGATGGACCTGACCACCCTGAACGATGACGACACCAATGAAAAAGTCATCGCCCTGTGTCATCAGGCGAAAACGCCAGTGGGCAACACTGCCGCTGTCTGCATCTATCCGCGCTTTATCCCGATTGCCCGCAAAACGCTGAAAGAGCAGGGTACCCCGGACGTGCGCATTGCAACCGTAACTAACTTCCCGCACGGCAACGACGATATCGAGATCGCGCTGGCGGAAACCCGCGCGGCGATTGCCTACGGCGCAGACGAAGTTGACGTGGTATTCCCGTACCGTGCGCTGATCGCGGGCAACGAGCAGGTGGGCTTTGACCTGGTGAAAGCCTGTAAAGATGCTTGCGCGGCGGCAAACGTGCTGCTGAAAGTGATCATCGAAACTGGCGAACTGAAAGAAGAAGCGCTGATTCGTAAAGCGTCCGAAATCTCCATCAAAGCCGGTGCGGATTTCATTAAAACCTCTACCGGTAAAGTGCCGGTGAATGCGACCCCGGAAAGCGCGCGCATCATGATGGAAGTGATCCGCGATATGGGTGTGTCCAAAACCGTGGGCTTTAAACCGGCGGGCGGCGTGCGTACTGCGGAAGACGCGCAGCAGTTCCTGGCGATTGCCGACGAGCTGTTCGGCGAAGAGTGGGCGGACTCACGTCACTACCGCTTCGGCGCGTCCAGCCTGCTGGCAAGCCTGCTGAAAGCGCTGGGTCATGGCGACGGTAAGAGCGCCAGCAGCTACTAAGTTTGAATTGCCGGGTGGCGCTACGCTTACCCGGCCTACAGGATCGTGGTCGGGTATATCGTACCCGCCATCATTCACCCGATTCCTCATGGGGGTTACCGTGTTTCTCGCACAAGAAATTATTCGTAAAAAACGTGATGGTCATGCATTAAGCGACGAAGAGATCCGCTTCTTTATCAACGGCATTCGAGATAACACCATCTCAGAAGGGCAGATTGCAGCCCTGGCGATGACCATCTTCTTCCACGATATGTCGATGCCTGAGCGTGTCTCGTTGACCATGGCGATGCGAGATTCAGGAACCGTACTGGACTGGAAGAGCCTCAA
Organism: Enterobacter cloacae complex sp. SHL021; assembly: GCF_049237765.1. Lineage (NCBI taxonomy): Bacteria > Pseudomonadati > Pseudomonadota > Gammaproteobacteria > Enterobacterales > Enterobacteriaceae > Enterobacter > Enterobacter cloacae complex sp. SHL021. Next base: position 194,298 of record NZ_JBMKJG010000002.1, read on the forward strand.
CCTCAACGGCCCGATTGTCGATAAACACTCCACCGGCGGCGTAGGCGATGTAACGTCTCTGATGCTCGGCCCCATGGTGGCGGCCTGCGGCGGTTATATCCCGATGATCTCCGGGCGCGGCCTGGGACACACCGGCGGTACGCTCGACAAACTGGAAGCCATTCCGGGCTTCGATATCTTCCCGGATGACAACCGCTTCCGCGAAATTATTAAAGACGTTGGCGTGGCGATCATCGGCCAGACCAGCTCGCTTGCCCCGGCAGACAAGCGCTTCTACGCAACCCGCGATATCACCGCAACCGTTGATTCTATCCCGCTGATCACCGCCTCTATTCTGGCGAAGAAACTGGCAGAAGGGCTGGACGCGCTGGTAATGGACGTAAAAGTGGGTAGCGGCGCGTTTATGCCAACCTATGAACTCTCTGCTCAGCTTGCTGAAGCGATCGTTGGCGTCGCCAACGGCGCAGGCGTGCGCACCACCGCACTGCTGACGGACATGAATCAGGTGCTGGCCTCCAGCGCCGGTAACGCCGTCGAAGTGCGCGAAGCCGTTCAGTTCCTGACAGGCGTTTACCGTAACCCACGACTGTTCGACGTGACCATGGCGCTGTGCGTCGAGATGCTGATTTCAGGCAAACTGGCGAAAGACGACGCTGAAGCGCGCGCGAAACTGCAGGCGGTGCTGGATAACGGCAAAGCGGCAGAGATCTTTGGCCGCATGGTAGCGGCGCAAAAAGGCCCGACCGACTTCGTGGAAAACTACGCGAAATACCTGCCGACCGCGACGCTCAGCAAAGCCGTTTATGCCGATAGCGAAGGTTTCGTCTCTGCTATGGACACCCGTGCACTGGGTATGGCGGTGGTCTCGATGGGCGGCGGCCGTCGTCAGGCATCGGACACCATTGATTACAGCGTTGGCTTTACCGATATGGCCCGTCTGGGCGACAGCGTTGACGGAGAACGTCCGCTGGCGGTGATCCACGCCAAAGACGAAGCCAGCTGGCAGGAGGCGGCGAAGGCGGTGAAAGCGGCTATTACGCTTGCGGATAAAGCACCAGAAAGCTCGCCTTCGGTCTATCGTCGTATCACCGAATAGCGGTATACTGATCTGATCAATCATTTTTAGCACTACGTACGGAGAACAATTATGAAACGTGCATTTATTATGGTGCTGGACTCATTCGGCATCGGCGCAACCGAAGATGCAGAACGTTTTGGTGACGTGGGTTCCGATACCATGGGTCACATCGCGGAAGCCTGTGCGAAAGGCGAAGCGGACAACGGTCGTAAAGGCCCTCTGACTCTGCCCAACCTGACCCGCCTCGGTCTGGTGAAAGCGCATGAAGGTTCTACCGGTAAAATCGCTGCCGGTATGGACGGCAACGCGGAAGTGGTGGGCGCTTACGCCTGGGCGCATGAGCTCTCTTCCGGTAAAGACACCCCGTCTGGACACTGGGAAATCGCCGGTGTGCCGGTTCTGTTTGACTGGGGCTATTTCTCCGATCACGAGAACAGCTTCCCGCAGGAACTGCTTGATAAGCTGGTGAAACGCGCCAACCTGCCGGGCTACCTCGGTAACTGCCACTCTTCCGGTACTGTGATTCTGGATCAGCTCGGCGAAGAGCACATGAAAACCGGTAAGCCGATTTTCTACACCTCAGCTGACTCCGTATTCCAGATTGCCTGCCACGAAGAGACGTTTGGCCTGGATAAACTGTACGAACTGTGCGAAATCGCCCGTGAAGAGCTGACCGAAGGCGGCTACAACATTGGTCGTGTTATCGCGCGTCCGTTTATCGGCGACAAAGCGGGTAACTTCCAGCGTACCGGTAACCGTCACGACCTGGCCGTTGAGCCACCGGCACCTACCGTGCTGCAGAAACTGGTTGATGAGAAAGGCGGTCACGTGGTTTCCGTGGGTAAAATCGCCGATATCTACGCCAACTGCGGTATCACCAAAAAGGTGAAAGCCACCGGCCTGGATGCGCTGTTTGACGCGACCGTCAAAGAGATGAAAGAAGCAGGTGATAACACCATCGTCTTCACCAACTTCGTCGATTTCGACTCCTCCTGGGGCCACCGTCGCGACGTGGCGGGTTATGCGGCTGGCCTGGAGCTGTTCGACCGTCGTCTGCCAGAGCTGATGGAACTGGTGGGTGAAGATGACATTCTGATCCTGACCGCTGACCACGGCTGTGACCCAACCTGGACCGGTACTGACCACACCCGTGAGCACATTCCGGTGCTGGTGTACGGCCCGAAAGTGAAACCGGGCTCGCTGGGGCACCGTGAAACCTTCGCGGACATCGGCCAGACGATTGCGAAATATTTTGGCACGTCTGACATGGAATATGGCAAGGCTATGTTCTGAGTTATGTTGGGTGCGGCCTGATGCCCTCACCCCAACCCTCTCCCACGGGGAGAGGGCGAATTTACAATGAAAAGGAACTGAAGATGGCAACTCCTCACATTAACGCAGAAATGGGTGATTTCGCTGACGTCGTATTGATGCCGGGCGACCCGCTGCGCGCGAAACACATTGCAGAAACTTTCCTGGAAGACGTGCGTGAAGTGAACAACGTTCGCGGCATGCTGGGCTTCACCGGAACGTACAAAGGCCGCAAAATCTCCGTGATGGGCCACGGTATGGGTATTCCATCCTGCTCCATCTACACCAAAGAGCTGATCACCGACTTCGGCGTGAAGAAAATCATCCGTGTTGGCTCCTGCGGCGCGGTGCGCATGGACGTTAAACTGCGTGACGTGGTGATTGGTATGGGTGCCTGCACCGATTCCAAAGTCAACCGTATGCGTTTCAAAGATCACGACTTCGCGGCGATTGCTGATTTCGGCATGGTGCGTAACGCGGTTGACGCGGCTAAAGCGCTGGGCGTTGATGCTCGCGTGGGTAACCTGTTCTCTGCGGATCTGTTCTATGCGCCGGACGGCGGCGAGATGTTCGACGTGATGGAAAAATACGGCATCCTGGGCGTGGAAATGGAAGCGGCGGGCATCTACGGCGTCGCGGCTGAGTTCGGTGCGAAAGCGCTGACCATCTGCACCGTGTCTGACCACATCCGTACCCACGAGCAGACCACGGCTGCTGAGCGTCAGACCACCTTCAACGACATGATCAAAATCGCGCTGGAATCCGTTCTGCTGGGCGATAAAGAGTAATTCTGTCTCTTCCGGCCCTCTCCCTGTGGGAGAGGGTTGGGGTGAGAGCACCAGGCCGCACCTAGCGCACGGCCCGTGCAATCCACGCTGACAACTCCCTCAGCTCATTTTCCTGCCCCGGGAAATCCCCGATCAACGCATCGCATTCCTGCTGCAGCATATCCGCCCGATACAAACAGCCCTGCAAACGAGCCGCCAGCGCCTCTAACGGCGCCGGGTTAAGGCTGTCCGTAAATACCTGCGTGCGGGTGATATGCCCTTTCTCTACGTCAAAGTGCAGCTCCACGCCGCCCCAGGTAAAGCGTTCGTCCAGCAGATGCGAAAAGGCAGGCGCCTGGCCAAAGTTCCACTCCCAGCTGCTCTGGCGGGCAAAGGTTTCGGCGAAATTGGGCAGATCCGGGGTTTTATCCGGGGAGATCACCTCTGCCTCTACGCGCTCACCGTAATGGGCAAAGAAGGCTTCCTGGATCGCCTCGCAGATTTGCGCGTGAGTGATGTCCGGCAGAAGCTCAACCAGGTTGGCCACGCGCCCCCGCACGGAAGTGATCCCTTTGGCCTGCAGTTTTTTCTTGTCGGGATTCAGGTAGTTCGCCAGACGGCTGAGATCGGCGTTAAGAAGAAGGGTGCCGTGGTGGAAGCCGCGATCCAGTGTTTCGCGATAGGCTGAGCCTGACACTTTGCGATCTCCATCGGGCGTTTTGACCACCAGGTCGTTACGCCCGGAGGCTTCTGCCGTCACGCCGAGCGAATTGAGCGCGTTGAGAACAATGGACGTTGAGATGGTCTTGTCGTATTCCGGCTTACCCGCCATAAAGGTAAAGCAGGTATTGCCCAGATCGTGGAATACCGCACCACCGCCGCTGCTGCGGCGCGCCAGACGGACGTTGTCCTCTTCCATACGCCGGGTGTTACACTCTTTCCACGGATTCTGCGCGCGGCCAATGACCACCGTGTCGGCGTTGCGCCAGAGAAACAGCACGCGTTGGGTGGCGGGCATCTGGCGGAAGATGCACTCTTCTACCGCAAGATTAAACCACGGATCGTAAGAGTCAGAGAGCAGCAGGCGTAACGTCGTCATGGCAGAGTTCCTTTTCCAAATCATCAGCCTACTTTATCACTAATCTTTCTTTTCGCTCTCTTCGTCTTCAGGAACGGATTTACTGGCGGTCAGCAGGAAGGGCGACTGCTGCCAGCGGGTGCGCTTGCCCTGCAGCAAGGTGCGGGCCAGTACCACGCCAATGGCGAGGGAGAGCAGGAGCATCAGACGGAGTATATTGGTGGTGTTATCCACCTGTTTGGCTTCCGTGGGCAGGGTATGGGTGTCGAGCGTAAGGCGCAGATACCCCAGCGGACCATTTTTGCCCTGAATAGGTTCGACGATCTGTTGGTTAAAGTAGCCCCCGGCTTTTTTACCGTCCAGCGCCAGCCTGTCGCGTACGTCGACATGCTCGCCCGCGCGAGCAATCAGATCGCCTTTTTCATCGTAGACACCGGCATCCAGGATACGGCTGTTCTCGGTTAACTGACGCAAAACCTGGCTGATGCGTTTGTCATCCGGCGTTTCGGTACGCATAGCGGGCGCGACGTTAAGCGTAACCTGACGCGCCAGCGTGCGGGCCAGCTCCTCAAACTGCGGATTCCGTTGCCGTTGATGATTCTGGCTAAACCACGACGCCCCTTGCATCAGCACCACTAACAGGGCGAGACAGAAAAGGACGATCACGGCGCGATGAAGCCGGAATTTCAGTTTTGCGCGAACCATATTCCACCTGCTGAAAATTTACGGCTTAATGTTGCCAGAAGTGATGGTTACAGGGTAGCCTCATGCGTTATTTTCCCTCTTGAACCTTCCGGCGCGAACGAAATTACAGGAGCTTCAATGCCGAACATTACCTGGTGCGACCTGCCAACGGATGTCTCTTTATGGCCAGGATTGCCGCTCTCTTTAAGTGGCGATGAGGTGATGCCTCTGGATTACCACGCTGGCCGTAGCGGCTGGCTGCTGTACGGACGCGGCCTGGATAAGCAACGCCTTACCCAATATCAAACTAAACTGGGTGCGGCGATGGTGATTGTCGCCGCCTGGTGTGTGGAAGATTATCAGGTCATTCGCCTGGCCGGTTCCCTGACGCAGCGCGCGACGCGTCTGGCGCACGATGCCGGGCTGGACGTTGCCCCGCTGGGTAAAATCCCGCATCTGAAAACGCCGGGTCTGCTGGTGATGGATATGGACTCTACCGCCATCCAGATTGAGTGTATCGATGAGATTGCCAAACTGGCGGGCAGCGGCGAGCTGGTGGCGGAAGTGACCGAGCGCGCGATGCGCGGCGAGCTGGATTTTACTGCCAGCCTGAGACAGCGCGTGGCGACCCTCAAAGGGGCCGATGCCAATATCCTGCGTCAGGTGCGCGATGAACTGCCGCTGATGCCCGGGCTGACGCAACTGGTGCTGAAGCTCCAGTCGCTGGGCTGGAAAGTGGCGATCGCTTCCGGTGGCTTTACCTTCTTCGCGGATTACCTGCGGGAAAAACTGCATCTGACCACCGTGGTCGCCAACGAGCTGGAGATCATGGACGGTAAGCTGACCGGGCAGGTGCTCGGCGATATCGTGGATGCGCAGTATAAAGCCAATACGCTGAGCCGACTGGCCGAGAAATATGAAATTCCGGTTGCCCAGACCGTTGCCATTGGCGATGGCGCAAACGATCTGCCGATGATCAAAGTTGCCGGTCTTGGCATTGCCTACCATGCCAAGCCAAAAGTGAATGAAAAGACGGAAGTGACTATCCGTCACGCTGACCTGATGGGGGTGTTCTGCATCCTCTCCGGCAGCCTGAATCAGAAATAACGGTATGCGATTGTAGGCTGGGTAAGCGTTAGCGCCACCCGGCGCGCAGGCCGCACTGAAATAACGAGGTAAACCGTGGCTAAAGCCCCAAAACGCGCATTTGTCTGTAATGAATGTGGTGCGGATTATCCGCGCTGGCAGGGGCAATGCAGCGCCTGTCATGCCTGGAACACCATCACCGAAGTGCGTGGTGTGGCGGCTTCGCCGAGCGTGGCCCGCAATGAACGCCTGAGCGGCTATGCGGGTAATGCCGGTGTGGCAAAAGTCCAAAAACTGTCAGAAATCAGTCTGGAAGCGTTGCCGCGCTTCTCCACCGGCTTCAAAGAATTTGACCGCGTGCTTGGCGGCGGCGTGGTACCGGGCAGTGCGATCCTGATCGGCGGTAACCCGGGAGCGGGTAAATCGACCCTGCTGCTGCAAACGCTCTGCAAGCTCGCCGAGCAGATGAAAACCCTGTACGTCACTGGCGAAGAGTCCCTGCAGCAGGTGGCGATGCGAGCACACCGTCTGGGTCTGCCTACCGGCAATCTGAATATGCTGTCGGAAACCAGCATTGAGCAGATCTGCATGATTGCCGAAGAAGAGCAGCCGAAGCTGATGGTGATTGACTCCATCCAGGTGATGCACATGGCGGATATTCAGTCCTCGCCGGGCAGCGTGGCGCAGGTGCGTGAGACCGCCGCGTATCTGACGCGTTTTGCCAAAACCCGCGGCGTGGCGATTGTAATGGTCGGCCACGTTACAAAAGACGGCTCCCTGGCGGGGCCAAAAGTGCTTGAGCACTGTATCGACTGCTCCGTGATGCTGGACGGCGACGCAGACTCCCGCTTCCGTACCCTGCGCAGCCACAAAAACCGCTTTGGTGCGGTGAACGAGCTAGGCGTATTTGCCATGACCGAGCAGGGGCTGCGCGAAGTCAGCAACCCGTCGGCCATCTTCCTGAGCCGGGGGGATGAAGTCACCTCCGGCAGTTCGGTGATGGTGCTGTGGGAGGGGACGCGCCCGCTGCTCGTTGAAATTCAGGCGCTGGTGGATCACTCGATGATGGGTAACCCGCGGCGCGTGGCGGTCGGTCTGGAACAGAACCGTCTGGCGATCCTGCTGGCGGTGCTACACCGTCATGGTGGCCTGCAAATGGCCGATCAGGATGTCTTCGTCAACGTGGTCGGGGGCGTGAAAGTTTCAGAGACCAGTGCCGATCTGGCGCTGCTGCTGGCGATGGTCTCCAGTCTGCGTGACAGACCGCTGCCGCAGGATTTGGTGGTCTTCGGCGAAGTGGGGCTGGCCGGGGAGATCCGCCCGGTGCCTAGCGGCCAGGAGCGCATCTCCGAGGCGGCGAAACATGGCTTCCGCCGGGCGATTGTGCCGGCGGCCAACGTGCCGAAGAAGATCCCCGAAGGGATGCAGGTCTTTGGCGTTAAAAAACTCGCAGATGCGTTAAATGTCTTTGACGACTTATAATTACGTATTCGATTTTGCAGGAGGCACCGTAATTTATGTCATCATTTGACTACATCAAGACCGCAATCCGTCAGAAAGGCTGCACGCTACAGCAGGTGGCTGACGCCAGCGGCATGACGAAAGGCTATCTTAGCCAGTTGCTGAACGCCAAAATCAAAAGCCCCAGCGCGCAAAAGCTGGAAGCGTTACATCGCTTTCTGGGGCTTGAATTCCCGCGTATGCAAAAGAACATCGGCGTGGTGTTTGGCAAGTTTTACCCGCTGCATACCGGCCATATCTACCTGATCCAGCGCGCCTGTAGCCAGGTCGACGAACTGCACATCATCATGGGTTACGATGAAACCCGTGACCGTCAGCTGTTTGAAGACAGCGCCATGTCGCAGCAGCCGACGGTGCCGGATCGCCTGCGCTGGCTGCTTCAGACCTTCAAATATCAGAAAAACATTCGCATTCATGCCTTTAACGAAGAGGGCATGGAGCCGTATCCACACGGCTGGGACGTGTGGAGCAACGGCATTAAAGCGTTTATGGAAGAGAAGGGCATTGCGCCCAACTGGATCTACACCTCTGAAGAGTCCGACGCACCGCAGTTCCGCGAGCATCTGGGCATTGAAACGGTGCTGATCGATCCTAAGCGTACATTCATGAACATCAGCGGGGCGCAGATCCGCGAAAACCCGTTCCGCTACTGGGATTACATCCCGACCGAAGTGAAGCCGTTCTTTGTGCGCACAGTTGCGATTCTGGGCGGTGAATCCAGCGGGAAATCGACGCTGGTCAACAAGCTGGCAAATATCTTCAATACTACCAGCGCGTGGGAATACGGACGTGATTATGTCTTTTCCCATCTGGGGGGAGACGAGATGGCGCTGCAGTATTCTGATTACGATAAAATCGCGCTAGGCCATGCTCAGTACATTGATTTCGCGGTGAAATACGCCAACAAAGTGGCCTTCATCGACACCGATTTTGTCACCACACAAGCCTTCTGTAAGAAGTATGAAGGACGCGAGCACCCGTTCGTACAGGCGCTGATCGATGAATATCGCTTCGACCTGGTGATACTGCTGGAAAACAACACGCCGTGGGTCGCCGACGGGATGCGCAGCCTCGGTAGCTCAGTGGACAGAAAAGAGTTCCAGACGATGCTGGTAGAAATGCTTCATGAGAACAACGTGGAGTTTGTCCACGTTGAAGCGTCGGATTACGACACCCGTTTCCTGCGCTGCGTCGAGCTGGTGAAGGAGATGATGGGGGAGCAGGGGTAAAGTCACAGGCTTGCCCCTCTCCCTAACCCTCTCCCCATGGGGGAGAGGGGATCGTACGGAGCTGTCTTTACCCTCTCCCCCGTGGGGAGAGGGCAGGGTGAGGGGGAATTATCCACTCAGAACGCAACCACCACCTTCCCGCGCATATGCCCGTCCAGCACTTTGCGGTGGGCCTCGGTAATGCTTTCCACGCTCAGCCCGTGCAGCGTTTCGCTGAGCGAGCTCTCCACCACGCCGTTATCCACCAGCTTTGCCACCTCGTTTAAGATCTCGCCCTGACGCCCCATATCGGCAGTCTGGTACATGCTGCGGGTATACATGAATTCCCAGTGCAGGGCGGCGGATTTGGATTTCAGCTTGTCCTGGTTCAGCGGGTGCGCATTTTCGACGATGGAGCAGATGTGTCCCTGCGGCGCAATCAGTTCGCTGACCGCGTCCCAGTGGCCATCGGTATCATTGAGGATGAAAATATAATCCACAAAGGTGATGCCCTGTTTGGCCAGTTCACCTTGCAGATCGCGATAATTCACCACCAGATCCGCGCCGCGATCGCGACACCACTGGGCTGAGTCTTCCCGCGACGCGGTGGCGATGACCCTGACCTTGCTGTTGTGCTTCGCAAACGGGATCGCAAGGGAGCCTACGCCGCCGGCACCGCCGATGATCAGCAGCGTTTTGTCCGACCCGGCATCCTGAATATTCAGGCGCTCAAACAGCCCTTCCCAGGCGGTGAGCGCGGTCAGCGGCAATGCGGCAGCGGCATCCCAGCCAAGGCTTGTCGGTTTGTGTCCGACAATACGCGCATCAATCAGCTGGTGCGTGGCATTACTGCCCGGACGGGTAATGTCGCCGGCGTACCACACTTCGTCGCCCGGTTTGAAACAGGTGACGCTTGTCCCCACCGCTTTGACGACACCGCTGGCATCCCAGCCGAGAATGCGTGGCGCCTGCAGGCCGTTTTTAACAAGACTCGCATGCACTTTAGTATCGACCGGGTTGATGGAAACGGCTTTTACTTCCACCAGCAGATCGTGTTCACCGGGCTGTGGCATCGGTTGGGTGATCTCAATAAAAGCTGCGGGATTTTCAGGATTAACGGCAATGGCTTTAACAGACATGATTAACTCCTCAATGGAATGCGTTTTGTTGAGGCTAGTCTATTAAGTGGTCATGCGCATGATAAGATGGACAATCAAGAACGGAGTGTTCGTATGGGGTGAACAATCATGTTTAAACAGCTGCAGGATATGGCGCTGTTTGCGCTGGTGGCGGAGATGGGGAGTTTTACCGCCGCAGCGCAGAAAGCAGACCTGCCGAAATCCAGCGTTAGCCAGCGGATTAGCCAGCTTGAGCAGCAGGTGGGGATCCGCCTGCTGAACCGCACCACGCGCAGGCTGAATCTGACCTTTGCGGGGGAGCACTATCTGGTGCATTGTCGCGAGATGCTGGCGGCCAGTGAAAGGGCGGAGTATGCCATTCAGCGGCTGCGTGAAAACCCCAGCGGACGGCTTCGCATCACCTGCCCGGCGGGCATTGGCGCGACGTTACTGGCACACCTGAATGCCGAGTTTCAGCTCCGCTATCCTGACGTTTCACTGGATGTCTCTATTTCTGACGATGTGCTCGATCTGGTGGAGTCTGGCTTTGACGTGGCGCTGCGTACCGGTAAACCGCAGGACTCCTCGCTGATTGGCCGCATGATTGGCCACTGTCCGCGCTATATGCTGGCATCACCGGAATATCTGGCACGCCGGGAGCCGCTGCACCATCCCCGCCAGCTGGTGGATCACCGCTGTATTACCCACAAGGCCTGGTCTGAATGGCTCCTGCAAAGCGAGAGTGAGGATTACCGCTATCTGCCGGACAATGCGCATATGACGGATAATCTTGTGTATGCCCGTGAGTGCGCGGTAGCTGGTGCGGGAATCACACTCTTACCCGCTTTTTTGCTGGAAGATAAAATTGAAAAAGGGGCGCTGGTGCAGGTGCTACCGGAGTGGAACGTTGAAGGAAACGATCTCTGGCTCGCCTATCCGAGCCGTAAGCTCAATTCGCCTGCGCTGATGAGCTATATCGAGTTTGCGATGCAGTTTGATGAGGTGAGGCGGTACTACGTGGGAAGGTAATTATGTGCGGCCTGATGCCCTCACCCTGACCCTCTCCCATGGGAGAGGGAACAAACATAAAAAACGGCAACCGAAGTTGCCGTTGTGCTTTTATTTCGCGATACGCTTGTACTTAATACGCTTCGGCTCCAGCGCGTCTGCGCCCAGCGTGCGTTTCTTGTACTCTTCGTATTCGGTGAAGTTACCTTCGAAGAACTCCACTTTCCCTTCATCCTGGTAGTCCAGAATGTGGGTGGCGATACGGTCAAGGAACCAACGGTCGTGCGAGATAACCATGGCACAGCCCGGGAACTCCAGCAGGGCGTTTTCCAGCGCGCGCAGGGTTTCGATGTCGAGGTCGTTGGTTGGTTCATCGAGCAGCAGTACGTTACCGCCAACCTGCAGCAGCTTCGCCAGATGCAGACGACCACGCTCACCACCGGACAACTCGCCGACGCGTTTACCCTGATCGGTACCTTTGAAGTTAAAGCGGCCCACGTAGGCACGGCTTGGCATCTCGGTGTTGCCGATACGCATGATATCCAGCCCGCCGGACACTTCTTCCCACACGGTTTTGCTGTTATCCATTGCGTCACGGAACTGGTCAACGGACGCCAGTTTCACCGTTTCACCCAGGGTGATAGAACCGCTGTCTGGCTGCTCCTGACCGGACATCATACGGAACAGGGTGGATTTACCCGCGCCGTTCGGACCGATGATACCGACGATGGCACCCTTCGGTACGGAGAAGGAGAGATCGTCGATCAGCACGCGGTCACCGTAAGATTTACGCAGGTTGCTGACTTCGACCACTTTATCCCCCAGACGCGCGCCAGGTGGAATAAACAGTTCGTTGGTTTCGTTACGTTTCTGGTATTCGGTGTTGTTCAGCTCTTCGAAGCGTGCCAGACGGGCTTTGCCCTTAGACTGACGGCCCTTCGTGCCCTGACGTACCCACTCCAGCTCTTTCTCAATAGACTTACGGCGTGCTGCTTCAGCAGACGCTTCCTGCGCCAGACGCTGATCTTTCTGCTCCAGCCAGGAAGAGTAGTTGCCTTCCCATGGGATACCCTCGCCGCGGTCCAGCTCCAGGATCCAGCCCGCCACGTTATCGAGGAAGTAACGGTCGTGGGTGATCGCCACCACGGTGCCTTCGAAGTCGTGCAGGAAGCGTTCCAGCCACGCCACGGATTCCGCATCCAGGTGGTTAGTGGGTTCGTCGAGCAGCAGCATGTCTGGTTTTTCCAGCAGCAGACGGCACAGCGCCACGCGGCGACGCTCACCACCGGAGAGGTTGGCGATTTTCGCATCCCAGTCCGGCAGACGCAGGGCGTCAGCGGCGCGCTCCAGCTGCACGTTCAGGTTGTGACCGTCGTGCGCCTGGATAATCTCTTCAAATTTGCCTTGCTGAGCGGCCAGTTTATCGAAGTCCGCATCTGGCTCGGCGTATTTGGCATACACTTCATCCAGACCTTTCAGCGCGTTAACCACTTCGGATACCGCTTCTTCAACCGATTCACGAACGGTGTGTTCAGGGTTCAGCTGAGGTTCCTGCGGCAGGTAGCCAATTTTGATGCCAGGCTGCGGACGGGCTTCACCTTCGATGTCTGTATCGATGCCGGCCATGATGCGCAGCAGGGTGGACTTACCGGCACCGTTGAGGCCCAGAACACCGATTTTTGCGCCCGGGAAGAAGCTCAGCGAGATATTTTTAAGAATATGACGTTTCGGCGGTACCACTTTGCCGACACGATGCATGGTATAAACGAATTGAGCCACGTTGGACTTCGCCTCTTTTATCGTGATGAAAAGGAATTTCAGCCTCGAAGTGTAGCCTTTTTCCCGCCCTAATCCCAGCCAGGAACGTCGGGAGTGTTAAAACGCGCAGGAAAGGTAAAAAAGTGTCCGTAACGTGGCGCGTTCCGGGATGCCTGGTTAGCATAAGTTAATTAGACTTTGACGTGGCAAGACGCTGCAATTGACGAAAAAACAATGAGGAAGAGCTTGTGGAAAAAGCCAAACGGGTGGTCTGGCGTCTGCTGGCGGCCAGCGTATGCGTAATGGCGGTAAGCCAGGCGGTGCATGCCGATTCACTGGATGAACAACGTAACCGCTACGCCCAGATTAAACAGGCGTGGGACAACAAACAGATGGATACTGTGCAGGCGTTGATGCCGACGCTGAAAGACTATCCTCTCTATCCCTATCTGGAGTATCGCCAGATTACTGACGATCTCATGAATCAACCCACGGTCACCGTGAATAACTTCATTCAGGCGAACCCGACCCTGCCGCCCGCCCGGAACCTGCAGTCTCGTTTTGTAAACGAGCTGGCGCGTCGTGAAGACTGGCGCGGACTGCTGGCGTTCAGCCCGGAAAAACCGAACACCACGGAAGCCCAGTGTAACTATTACTATGCAAAATGGGCCACCGGTCAGCAGGAGGAAGCCTGGGCCGGGGCAAAAGAGCTGTGGCTGACCGGGAAAAGCCAGCCGAACGCCTGTGATTCGCTCTTTGGTGCCTGGCGTGCTTCCGGTAAACAGGATCCGCTGGCTTACCTTGAACGTATCCGTCTGGCGATGAAAGCCGGAAACACGCGTCTGGTGATGGCTCTGGCGGGTCAAATGCCGTCGGATTACCAGACCATTTCCACGGCCGTGATGTCGCTGGCAAACGACCCCAACAGCGTTCTGACCTTTGCCCGCAGCACGGGAGCGACCGATTTTACCCGACAGATGGCGGCGGTGGCCTTTGCCAGCGTGGCGCGTGACGATGTCGAAAACGCGCGGCTGATGATCCCGCAGCTGGTGCAGGCACAGCAGCTCAATGAAGAGCAAACCCAGGAACTGCGCGATATCGTGGCGTGGAGACTGATGGGCTCGGACGTAACCGACGAACAGGCCCGCTGGCGGGACGATGCCATTATGCGCTCCAACTCCACGTCGCTGGTGGAACGTCGCGTGCGCATGGCGCTGGGGACGGGCGATCGTAAAGGCCTCAATACCTGGCTTGCGCGTCTGCCGATGGAAGCCAAAGAGAAAGACGAATGGCGCTACTGGCAGGCGGATCTGCTGATGGAGCGGGGACGCGATGACGAAGCCAAAGAGATCCTCCACGCGCTGATGCAGCAGCGAGGCTTCTACCCAATGGTGGCCGCGCAGCGTCTGGGTGAGGAGTACACCTTCCGCATTGATAAAGCGCCGGGTAACGCCAGCCCGGCGTTGACCCAGGGGCCGGAAATGGCGCGCGTGCGCGAGCTGATGTACTGGAATATGGACAACACCGCCCGTAGCGAGTGGGCGAATCTGGTCACCAGCCGCACTACGGATGAGAAAGCCCAGCTTGCCCGTTACGCCTTTGATAACCACTGGTGGGATCTGAGCGTTCAGGCTACGATCGCCGGTAAGCTGTGGGATCATCTCGAAGAACGTTTCCCGCTGGCCTACAAAGATCTGTTCGATCGCTACACCAGCGGTAAAGATATTCCGCAAAGCTATGCCATGGCGATTGCCCGTCAGGAGAGCGCCTGGAACCCGAAAGTCCGTTCCCCGGTAGGGGCCAGCGGCCTGATGCAGATTATGCCGGGCACGGCGACGCATACGGTGAAGATGTTTAATATCCCGGGATACAGCAGTCCATCACAGCTGCTGGATCCGGATACCAACATCAACATTGGTACCAGCTATCTGCAGTACGTCTATCAGCAGTTTGGTAACAACCGCATTTTCGCCTCTGCGGCGTATAACGCGGGCCCAGGGCGTGTGCGTACCTGGCTGGGTAACAGCGCCGGACGCATCGACGCCGTGGCGTTTGTCGAGAGCATTCCGTTCTCAGAAACGCGCGGCTACGTGAAGAACGTGCTGGCGTATGATGCCTATTACCGTTACTTCATGGGGCAAAAAGATACCCTGATGAGCGATGCGGAGTGGCAGAGACGTTACTGATTGGGATGGGTTGTGTTATGCTGTACTCGTTAATGAGTACAACAGGCGGCATAACATGACCCAGCATTCCCCGTATTCCTCGGCACTGGCCGAACAACGTCATCAGGAGTGGCTTCGTTTTGTGGAGTTGCTCCGCCAGTCTTACGACCAGGATCTGCATTTACCCCTGCTGCAACTGATGCTGACGCCGGACGAGCGTGAGGCGTTGGGCACGCGCGTGCGGATCATCGAAGAGTTACTGCGCGGTGAGATGAGCCAGCGTGAGCTCAAAAACGAGCTGGGCGCGGGGATCGCGACGATCACCCGCGGTTCAAACAGCCTGAAGTCTGCGCCGGTTGAGCTGCGTCAGTGGCTGGAAGCGGTATTGCTGAAAAACGCCGGATGACGGCTGCGCCTTATCCGGCCTACACGTTCAACGATAAATGGCGTTATGGAACGGGCTTAACGCCAGGATCACTGCCTGATGGTAAACGCTTGAGCGCGTAAGCGCGCCAGCAGTAAAGACGCCAATCGCTCCTTCTTTACGGCCTATTTCATCAATGCCGGTGTATTGCGACATCACTGGCCCGAGCGCTTCGCCTGCGCGCACTTTTTCCAGAATGATGTCCGGCAGCGGCAGGGTGGCCGAGCGTGCTTCACCGCGCTGTTCACGGCTTTCGATAACCACCCAGCTAAACGTCGCGCCTTCGTCAATTCCCGCTTCAATGGCGACCCAGAAGTCGGCATCGGGTGCGGCCGCTTTCGCATTTAACACGCGATTTCGTGCGCCAGCGCGCGTTTCTTCGCTGCCAAACGGCTGTTCAGGAACGCCACTCTCGACGCCGACGGCATCAATATGGCAGGATCCTTCGCCGAAAATCTCTTCAAATGCCCTTAGAATTGCCTGAATTTTGGCAGGATTGGTGGTAGCAGAGACAACATGGTGCATAATTAAGCTCGATTCAAAAAAACTCATCGCAGTATAACGGAAAAAAAGCATGTTACAGGTATACCTTGTTCGCCACGGTGAAACGCAGTGGAACGCCGAGCGACGTATTCAAGGCCAGTCCGACAGTCCTCTCACTGAAAAGGGTGTGCAGCAAGCGTGGCAGGTGGCAGAACGTGCCAGAACGCTGGGCATTACCCATGTCATCACCAGCGATTTAGGTCGCACGCAGCAGACGGCGCGCATAATTGCTGATGCCTGTGGTTGTGATGTGCTGCTTGAACCGCGCCTGCGCGAGCTGGATATGGGGGTGCTCGAAAAACGCCATATCGATACGCTGACGGAAACGGAAGAGGGCTGGCGCCGCACGCTGGTTAACGGTACCGAAGATGGCCGTATCCCTGAGGGCGAATCCATGCAGGAGCTGAGCGTGCGTATGCATGCTGCGCTGGCGGAATGCCTGAAGCTACCCGCCGGAAGCCGTCCACTGCTGGTGAGTCACGGGATTGCGCTGGGATGTCTGGTCAGCACCATTCTGGGGTTACCGGCCTATGCGGAGCGCCGTTTGCGCCTGCGCAACTGCTCTATTTCCCGTATTGATTATCAGGAAAGCGCGTGGCTGGCGTCGGGATGGGTCGTTGAGATGGCAGGGGACATTTCGCATCTTGATGCCCCTGCACTGGATGAACTGCAGCGCTAACGACGGATCGGGATTAAGAATTCCATCCGCAGATTAATGGGGCCTTCTTCCGGTTTCGCATCGCTTGCCGGGTAGTAGCGCTCAATATCCTGACCTTTACGGCGATTCAGGTTCAGCATAGGCATGCATGTTCCGTAAACGGTCAGGATGAATTCCTGTACGCCCGTTCCCAGCCCTTCGTAGGAGAACATCACGTACTCTCCGCCTTCCAGCACGACCGGTTTAGAGCCCTGAATATAGCCATTGGCCATTTCCGGCGTTAACGCGGTGGTGTAGAACACCTCCTGCTCGTCGTCTTTTTCCTGGCTTGGATGCGTTTCGTTGAGACCATACAGGATAGGCGGGATCGCCGGGGCATGGCTCAGGAAGTCGCGCCAGAACTGAACGCGCATTTGATGGCGGAACTCAGAAATCTGCTCCAGAGAACAGGTGTAGCTCTGTGTCGTACCGATCAAATGGGTTTCCGGCAGGGTAATGATTTCGTACTTCGGCATGGCGAACTCGCCCAGACGCAGCGGCGGGCGCATACCGTATGAGCTCCAGTCAGGTGAACGGCGATAGAGTGCCGGCGTCAACGAGAACTGTTTTTTAAAAGCTCGGGTGAATGTTTGTTGCGAGTCGAAACGATACTGCAGGGCAATATCAAGAATAGGCCGCGCGGTCAGGCGTAAGGCCACCGCAGATTTAGATAAACGACGTGCGCGAATATAGGCACCGATAGCATGACCGGTGACATCCTTGAACATCCTTTGCAGATGCCACTTGGAATAGCCTGCTTTAGCCGCCACATTATCCAGTGACAAAGGCTGGTCAAGATGACCTTCCAGCCAGGTTAGCAGGTCGCGAATAATTCCAGCCTGATCCATATACTATCCTCATCCTTAAAACAGCAGGTGCCTGATAACAGGTTAGCGGATAATAGCATTTTTTGATGTTTTAGCATTCAGTGTTTTTTTTGCTCATTAATGCTTTTTGTCCTGCGTTTTGGGTGAATATATTCTAATCCTGTGATCTTGCTACATTTTTGTCTAACGTGTTGAATAATCGCTCAACGTAATATTAAGAAATGGTAACAATATGAAATATAAGACATTGCTCTTAACAGCCTTACTGCTGATAGCGGGCCGCGCGGCGCAGGCGGAACAGATTGGTTCTGTCGATACCGTGTTTAAAATGTTTGGGCCGGACCACAAAATTGTGGTGGAGGCGTTTGACGATCCGGATGTGAAAAACGTCACCTGCTACGTTAGCCGGGCAAAAACCGGGGGGATAAAAGGCGGTCTGGGGCTGGCCGAGGATACATCCGATGCGGCCATCTCCTGCCAGCAGGTCGGGCCGGTTGAACTGAGCGAGAAAATCAAAAACGGCAAAGCGCAGGGGGATGTGGTGTTCCAGAAACGGACGTCGCTGGTCTTCAAAAAGCTGCAGGTGGTGCGTTTTTACGATGCTAAACGTAACACCCTGGCCTACCTTGCTTACTCCGACAAAGTAGTGGAAGGCTCACCGAAAAACGCGATTAGCGCGGTGCCGATTATGCCGTGGCGGGAATAAAAAAAACGGCGCTTTCGCGCCGTTTTTTATGGTGTTGACTGCGGGATCACTCCTGCAGGTCACCGCAGAAACGATAGCCTTCGCCGTGAATTGTGGCGATGATTTCCGGCGTATCTGGCGTAGATTCGAAATGTTTACGAATACGACGGATGGTCACGTCTACAGTACGGTCGTGTGGCTTCAGCTCACGGCCGGTCATTTTCTTCAGCAGTTCTGCACGGGACTGAATTTTGCCCGGGTTTTCACAGAAGTGCAGCATCGCGCGGAATTCACTGCGCGGCAGTTTGTACTGCTCACCGTTCGGGCTGATCAGTGAACGGCTATTGATATCGAGTTCCCAGCCGTTGAATTTGTAGCTGTCTACGCTACGACGCTCTTCGCTGACGGTGCCCAGGTTCATGGTGCGGGACAGCAGGTTGCGTGCACGAATGGTTAACTCGCGTGGGTTAAACGGTTTGGTGATGTAGTCATCCGCACCGATTTCCAGGCCAAGGATCTTATCAACTTCGTTATCACGGCCTGTCAGGAACATTAATGCGACGTTCGCCTGTTCACGCAGTTCGCGCGCCAGCAGAAGGCCGTTTTTACCTGGCAGATTGATATCCATAATGACCAGGTTGATATCATTTTCAGAAAGGATCTGATGCATCTCTGCGCCATCGGTCGCTTCAAAGACATCGTAGCCTTCTGCTTCGAAAATGCTCTTCAACGTGTTGCGTGTTACCAACTCGTCTTCAACGATAAGAATGTGCGGGGTCTGCATGTTTGCTACCTAAATTGCCAACTAAATCGAAACAGGAAGTACAAAAGTCCCTGACCTGCCTGATGCATGTCGCAAATTAACATGACCGGGCTAACGTGACTAAAGTACGTAATTGCGTTCTTGATGCACTTTCCATCAACGTCAACAACATCATTAGCTTGGTCGTGGGTACTTTCCCTTTGGACCCGACAGTGTCAAAAACGGCTGTCATCCTAACCATTTTAACAGCAACATAACAGGCTAAGTGACACCTGACACCCAATAAAACTACGCTTCGTTGACATATATCAAGTTCAATTGTAGCACGTTAACAGTTTGATGAAATCATCATAGCTAAATGCTAGCCTTTGTCACAATTTTTCAATAAACCAACTAGTTGCGGATCTTGATTGATAAACGTTACGAATCCAACTTAAATCGCGTATTCACCCTGTTATTATCATTATAAAACATAAGGATAATCAGGTTCTGTTAACATTCTAAATGATTGTTCAGCTACAAAATAGTTTAGCGCTTTTAATTTGTTATGAAACGCTATTTCGGTGATTTGTGTTGCAAAATTGTAAATTCGCGCCGCGTAATATGTTGACGCGCATAACAGTAATCCCCGCTAACTGATTAAAAAGAGAGCATAAATGCATCTGTCGATTGTACTGGTTGCGCCAGCCAGAGCTGAAAATATAGGCGCTGCGGCGCGTGCCATGAAGACCATGGGGTTCACCGATTTGCGTATTGTGGACAGCGCTGCTCACCTGGAGCCCGCGGCGCGTTGGGTGGCGCACGGGTCGGGCGATATTCTTGATAATATAACCACTTACGGCACGCTCGCCGACGCGCTGCACGATATTTCGTTTACCGTTGCGACCACGGCGCGCAGTCGGGCGAAGTTCCACTATTACGCCACGCCAGCGGAGCTGGTACCGATGCTGAGCGAGAAAAGCCAGTGGCTGGAAAAAGCGGCGCTGGTGTTTGGGCGGGAAGATTCAGGATTAACAAACGACGAACTGGCGCTCGCGGATGTGCTGACGGGGGCTCCAATGGTCGCGGATTATCCGTCCCTGAATTTAGGCCAGGCGGTGATGGTCTATTGCTATCAATTAGCGTCCTTAATACAAATTCCCCAACCGCCAGCGGTGGGTACCGACGAAAACCAGCTGGCCGCGCTGCGTACGCGCGTTGACCACCTGCTGATGCAACTTGGTGTGGCGGATGATCAAAAAATGGCTGACTGGCTGCAGCAGCGTCTTGGGCGTCTGGAGCAGCGCGATACGGCAATGCTGCACCGTTTGCTGCACGATATCGAAAAAAAATTATCCGAGTAAAATGCTGCCATAAGTTTTTACTATGGCGTAAGCGTCTGACGTTAAGGGTTGCCTCTGGCGGAATCGGATGAAAATAAATCTGCACGCAGCGGGACGTAAGAATCCGCTGAATTGTGATCAAATTAAAAATTCATTGACTTAAGGTGCCCGATCCTTTAACCCTAAAAGAATACAGCACAGACAGATAATAATGACAGAGTACACAACATCCATGAAACGCATCAGCATCACCACCATTACCACAACCATCATCATTACCACAGGTAACGATGCGGGCTGACGCGTACAGGAAAAACAGAAAAAAGCCCGCACCTGAACAGTGCGGGCTTTTTTTTCGGCTAAAGGAAACGAGGTAGAACCATGCGAGTGTTGAAGTTCGGCGGTACATCAGTGGCAAATGCAGAACGCTTTCTGCGTGTTGCCGATATCCTGGAGAGCAACGCCAGGCAGGGACAGGTCGCGACCGTTCTCTCTGCGCCGGCAAAAATCACTAACCACCTGGTGGCGATGATTGAAAAGACCATTGGCGGTCAGGATGCACTTCCGAACATTAGCGATGCCGAGCGTATCTTCGCCGAGCTGCTGCAGGGACTGGCGGAGGCACAGCCAGGTTTCCCGCTCGTACAGCTGAAAGCCTTCGTAGAACAAGAATTTGCCCAGATTAAACATGTGCTGCACGGTATCAGCCTGCTGGGTCAGTGCCCGGACAGCATCAACGCGGCGTTAATTTGCCGCGGTGAGAAACTCTCTATCGCCATCATGGCGGGCCTGCTGGAAGCGCGCGGGCATCACGTCACGGTGATTGATCCGGTTGAAAAACTGCTGGCGGTGGGCCACTACCTCGAATCCACCGTTGATATTGCTGAATCAACCCGCCGCATCGCTGCGAGCAAAATTCCTTCTGACCATATGATCCTGATGGCGGGCTTCACCGCCGGCAATGAAAAGGGTGAACTGGTGGTGCTGGGCCGTAACGGCTCTGATTACTCTGCTGCTGTGCTGGCCGCCTGTTTACGCGCGGACTGTTGCGAGATCTGGACTGACGTTGACGGCGTATACACCTGCGACCCGCGCCAGGTACCGGACGCCAGGCTGCTGAAGTCGATGTCTTACCAGGAGGCGATGGAGCTTTCCTACTTCGGCGCGAAAGTGCTTCACCCTCGTACCATCTCCCCCATTGCCCAGTTCCAGATCCCTTGCCTGATTAAAAATACCGGTAACCCGCAAGCGCCTGGCACGCTGATTGGCGCCAGCACAGACGAAGATGGCCTGCCGGTGAAAGGCATCTCCAACCTCAACAACATGGCAATGTTCAGCGTCTCCGGGCCTGGTATGAAAGGGATGGTTGGCATGGCGGCGCGCGTGTTTGCCGCAATGTCACGCAATGGGATCTCTGTGGTGCTGATCACCCAGTCCTCATCGGAATACAGCATTAGCTTCTGCGTGCCGCAGGGTGACTGTCTGCGCGCCCGTCGTGCGCTGGAAGAAGAGTTCTATCTGGAGCTGAAAGAAGAGCTGCTGGAGCCATTATCCATTCAGGAACGTCTTGCGGTTATCTCCGTGGTTGGCGACGGTATGCGCACGCTGCGCGGTATCTCCGCCAAGTTCTTTGCCGCGCTGGCGCGCGCCAATATTAATATCGTGGCCATTGCCCAGGGCTCATCCGAGCGTTCTATTTCGGTGGTGGTTGATAACGATGACGCGACTACCGGCGTACGCGTGGTTCATCAGATGCTGTTCAACACCGATCAGGTGATTGAGCTGTTCCTGATTGGCGTGGGCGGCGTTGGCGGTGCGCTGCTGGAGCAGGTGAAGCGTCAGCAGGAGTGGTTGAAGAAGAAGCATATCGATCTGCGCGTCTGCGGGATCGCCAACTCAAAAGCGCTGCTGACCAACGTTCACGGGCTGAACCTGGAAAACTGGCAGGCCGAGTTGAACGAGGCAAAAGAGCCGTTCAACCTTGGGCGTCTGATCCGTCTGGTGAAAGAGTATCACCTGCTGAACCCGGTGATTGTCGATTGTACGTCGAACCAGGCGGTTGCCGATCAGTACGCGGACTTCCTGCGTGAAGGCTTCCATGTGGTCACGCCGAACAAAAAGGCCAACACCTCGTCGATGGATTACTATCACCAGCTGCGTCTGGCGGCGAGCAAATCGCGTCGCAAGTTCCTGTACGACACTAACGTGGGGGCGGGCCTGCCGGTTATCGAAAACCTGCAGAACCTGCTGAACGCGGGCGATGAACTGCAACGTTTCTCCGGCATTCTCTCCGGCTCGCTGTCCTTTATTTTCGGTAAGCTGGATGAAGGGATGAGCCTCTCAGAAGCAACCCGCGCCGCGCGTGAACTGGGCTACACCGAGCCGGATCCGCGTGACGATCTCTCCGGTATGGACGTGGCGCGCAAACTGCTTATTCTGGCGCGCGAAACGGGCCGTGAACTGGAGCTTTCCGATATCGTGATAGAACCCGTGCTGCCGGCTGAATTTGACAGCAGCGGTGACGTCAGCGCCTTTATGGATAATTTACCGCAGCTGGATGACGCTTTTGCCGCACGCGTGGCGAAAGCCCGTGATGAAGGTAAGGTATTGCGCTATGTTGGCAACATTGAAGAAGATGGCGTGTGCCGGGTGAAGATTGCCGAAGTCGATGGCAACGATCCGCTGTACAAAGTCAAAAACGGCGAAAACGCCCTGGCGTTTTACAGCCACTATTATCAGCCATTGCCGCTGGTGCTTCGCGGCTATGGCGCAGGGAACGATGTTACGGCGGCGGGTGTGTTTGCCGATCTGCTGCGTACCCTGTCATGGAAGTTAGGAGTTTAACATGGTCAAAGTTTATGCCCCGGCTTCCAGCGCCAATATGAGCGTCGGGTTTGATGTGCTGGGTGCGGCGGTGACGCCGGTGGACGGTTCACTATTGGGCGATACGGTCACGGTGGAAGCGGCAGAAAGTTTCAGCCTGAATAACGTGGGACGTTTTGCCAGCAAGCTGCCGTCCGAACCGCGCGAGAATATCGTCTATCAGTGCTGGGAGCGTTTCTGTCAGGAGATCGGGAAAAACGTGCCGGTCGCCATGACGCTGGAAAAAAGTATGCCGATTGGCTCTGGCCTGGGATCAAGTGCCTGCTCTGTTGTGGCCGCGCTGGTGGCGATGAATGAGCACTGCGGCAAACCCCTGAACAATAGCCGTCTGTTGGGGTTAATGGGTGAGCTGGAAGGCCGCATCTCTGGCAGTATCCACTACGATAACGTCGCGCCGTGTTTCCTCGGCGGTATGCAGTTGATGATCGAAGAAAATGGCATCATCAGCCAGCAGGTGCCAGGGTTTGATGAGTGGCTGTGGGTGCTGGCCTACCCGGGTATCAAAGTGTCTACCGCGGAAGCGCGGGCGATCCTGCCTGCGCAGTATCGCCGTCAGGACTGCATCGCCCACGGGCGTCATCTGGCAGGCTTTATTCACGCCTGTTATACCCGTCAGCCACAGCTGGCGGCGAAATTGATGAAAGATGTGATTGCCGAACCGTATCGTACGAAGTTGCTGCCTGGCTTTAATGAGGCGCGACAGGCATCGCTTGATATTGGCGCGCAGGCGTGCGGCATCTCCGGCTCCGGCCCGACGCTGTTCGCCCTGTGCGATAAGCCAGACACCGCGCAGCGCGTGGCGGACTGGCTCTCTAAACACTACCTGCAAAATCAGGAAGGCTTTGTTCATATTTGCCGTCTGGACACGGCTGGCGCACGAGTACTGGGATAACGAATGAAACTCTACAATCTGAAAGATCATAACGAGCAGGTCAGCTTCGCGCAGGCGGTGACTCAGGGACTGGGCAAAAATCAGGGGCTGTTCTTCCCTCACGATCTCCCTGAATTCCAGCTGACCGACATTGATGAGCTGCTGAAGCAGGACTTTGTCACTCGCAGCACAAAAATTTTGTCTGCGTTTATCGGCGACGAAATCCCGCAGGAGTTGCTGGAAGAGCGCGTACGTGCGGCGTTCGCCTTCCCGGCACCGGTTCAGCAGGTTGAGCCGGATGTGGGCTGTCTGGAGCTGTTCCACGGCCCAACGCTGGCGTTTAAAGACTTCGGCGGCCGCTTTATGGCGCAGATGCTTACCCACATCAGCGGCGACAAGCCGGTCACCATTCTGACCGCCACCTCCGGGGATACCGGTGCCGCCGTGGCGCATGCTTTTTACGGTCTGAAGAACGTCCGCGTGGTGATCCTCTATCCGAAAGGCAAGATCAGCCCGCTCCAGGAAAAACTGTTCTGCACCCTCGGCGGTAACATTGAAACCGTGGCGGTAGATGGCGACTTCGATGCCTGTCAGGCACTGGTGAAACAGGCCTTCGATGATGAAGAGCTGAAAGTCGCGCTGGGGCTCAACTCTGCTAACTCCATTAACATCAGCCGCCTGCTGGCGCAGATTTGCTACTACTTCGAAGCGGTTGCCCAACTGCCGCAAGAGGCGCGTAATCAGCTGGTGGTTTCGGTACCGAGCGGAAACTTTGGCGACCTGACCGCGGGCCTGCTGGCGAAATCCCTCGGGCTGCCGGTGAAACGCTTTATTGCGGCGACCAACGCCAACGACACCGTGCCACGCTTCCTGAAAGACGGTAAATGGGCGCCGAACGCGACCCAGGCGACGCTCTCTAACGCGATGGACGTGTCACAGCCAAACAACTGGCCGCGCGTGGAAGAGCTGTTCCGCCGTAAAGTGTGGCGTCTGGGCGATCTGGGCTATGCGGCGGTCACCGATGAAACCACCAAAAGCACTATGCGTGAGCTGAAAGCGGTGGGGTATACCTCTGAACCGCATGCGGCGATTGCTTACCGTGCGCTGCGCGACCAGCTTAATCCTGGCGAGTATGGCCTGTTCCTGGGGACGGCGCATCCGGCAAAATTCAAAGAGAGCGTGGAAGAGATTCTGGGTGAAACGCTGCCGCTGCCGAAAGAGCTGGCGGATCGCGCTGACCTGCCGCTGCTCTCTCATGAGCTGCCAGCGGATTTTGCCGCGCTGCGTAAGCTGATGATGACCCGAGCGTGATTTTTTGCCCGGTGGCGCTGCGCTTACCGGGCCTGCAACAATCTCAATCGTAGGCCGGGTAAGCGAAGCATCACCCGGCTTTTTTGTGAAGAAAATAAGGAGAAAAATAGCAGGGAAAAAGCAGAAATTCCCAATAAATGCGGTCACTTAGCGTTTAGGATTGCAGAGAATAACATCCCCGGTTCCCCTCACGTAATCTCCTTACATCGGCCCACGTTGGGTAAGAATCATAAGGAGTCACCGATGTCTAAACTGAAACCTGCGCTGATTGCGCTTTCACTGATGCTGGTCGCTCCCATGGCGGTACAGGCATCCGAAATCACCCTGGTTCCGGCGGTCAAACTGCAGATTGGCGATCGGGATAATAACGGCCATTACTGGGACGGCGGCCGCTGGCGCGACCATGACTGGTGGAAGGCGCATTATGAGTGGCGCGATAACCACTGGCGTCCACATGATGAGCATCGCGATCGTTACGATCGTCATGACCACCGCCACGACGATCACCGACCAGGCCCGGACTGGAAGCATCACTAATACAAACCCCGCCAGCAGGCGGGGTTGTTTTTTTACTGTTCGTGGCGCTTAAACACCAGTTCCCCTTTCCCTGACGCTTCCTCGTCAAAGAAATACCCCTCGCTGTTGAATCCGGTGAGCTGCTCTGGCTTCGTCAGGCGGTTTTGAATGATGTAGCGGCTCATCAGGCCACGCGCTTTTTTGGCATAGAAACTGATGACCTTAAACTTGCCGTTTTTCTCATCAAGGAAGACCGGTTTAATAATTTCCGCATCGAGCTTTTTCGGCTTCACCGATTTGAAGTATTCATCGGAGGCGAGGTTAATCACCACGTTATCCCCCTGCGCGTGCAGGGCTGCGTTCAGCTTATCGGTGATAATGTCGCCCCAGAAATGGTACAGATCTTTGCCTTTGGCGTTTTCCAGGCGGATGCCCATCTCCAGACGATAGGGCTGCATCAGATCCAGCGGGCGCAGCACGCCGTACAGGCCTGAAAGCATACGCAGATGCTGCTGGGCAAAATCGAAATCGGCTTCGCTGAACTCTTCTGCCTGCAGGCCGGTATAGACATCGCCCTTGAAGGCCAGAAGCGCCTGGCGCGCATTCGCAGGAGTAAAGTCAGGATGCCACTCATGGAAGCGGGTCGCGTTGAGATCGGCGAGCTTATCACTGATGCTCATCAGCGAGGCGATTTGCGGCGCGGAGAGCTTACGCGCCTCGTGAATCAGCTGTTGCGAGTAGTCCAGCAGTTCAGGCTGGGTATAACGCTCGGTCGCGAGCGGGCTCTGGTAGTCGAGCGTTTTTGCAGGTGAAATCAGAATCAGCATATCCAGTCCTTGCAGGAAATTTAAGGCGACTTTAGCAAAAAATCGCCCTGAATTGATCGATAGCTGTTATTGCCGCGGCAAATCATCCCACGTGCCGGGCGCAATCTGCGATTTGATTTCGGGATAGCGCGAGGCGTCAAACACCGGCGGAACCCCCAGCTTGCGCTGGCGAAGGTAGTCCCGGGCGATGAGGGTGACTACGGGCGAGAGCAGCAAAATCGCCGTCAGGTTGGTGATCGCCATCAGCGCCATAATCACGTCCGCCAGTTGCCAGACCACCGGCATGCTAAGCAGAGAACCCACGATGACCATCAGCAACATGCCCAGGCGCAACAGGTTGAGCATGGGGCGAGAGTTGAGCTTCAGGAAAATGAGGTTGTTCTCGGCGTAAAGGTAATTGACGACCATTGAGCTGAAGGCGAACAACAGCAGAATGAGCGAAACAAATCCCGCTCCCCAGCCACCGGTAAGGTTCACCAGCGCCTGCTGAAGAAGCTGTATCCCGCCGGCTTCCGTTGAGTGAGAGATTGGGCCTGCCAGCAGCAAGATCATGGCGCTGGAGGAGCAGATAATAATCGTGTCCGTGAAGACTCCAATCATCTGCACAATGCCTTGCGCGGCCGGGTGAGGGGGCCAGGAAGCGGCCGCCGCCGCGGCATTGGGGGTAGACCCCATTCCGGCTTCGTTAGAGAACATACCGCGCTGAAAACCCGCCATCAGCGCCTGGCTAAAGGTATAGCCCAGCGCACCCGAAGCCGCTTCACGCCAGCCAAAGGCGCTGCTGAAA
Source organism: Enterobacter cloacae complex sp. SHL021 (assembly GCF_049237765.1). Lineage (NCBI taxonomy): Bacteria > Pseudomonadati > Pseudomonadota > Gammaproteobacteria > Enterobacterales > Enterobacteriaceae > Enterobacter > Enterobacter cloacae complex sp. SHL021. Next base: position 221,536 of record NZ_JBMKJG010000002.1, read on the forward strand.
ATGGTCGCAATCACATCCGGCACCTGGTCGATATGCAACGCAGCGACCAGCAGGCTGGCCGCAACCCAGAGCAAGGCCATAATGGGAACCAGCCACTGCATCAGGCGGGCTGTACCCTTAAGACCGGTAGAGATGGTCAGCAGTATGCAGAGGGCTAACCCCGCGCCGGTGAGCCATTCCGGACAGGCGAAGGCATAGCGCAGGGCATGGGCGACAGAATTTGCCTGGACGGTGTTGAAAATCAGGCCATAGGCGACGAGTAAGAAAAGTGAGAACAGCACGCCCATCCAGCGCATTCCTAAGCCGCGCGCCATGTACCAGGCAGGGCCACCGCGAAACTGGCCATGATGATCTTTTTCTTTATAGAGCTGGGCGAGAGAGCATTCGGCAAAGGACGTTGCCATGCCGATAATTGCCGTCACCCACATCCAGAAAACCGCCCCCGGCCCACCGGCGCTGATAGCCAGCGCGACCCCCGCCAGGTTACCGCTGCCAAGCCGTGCCGCAAGGCTGGTGCACAGCGCCTGGAACGAGGTTAATCCACCGGGTTGTGGCGTGACGCTGTTTTTCAGACTTCTGCCAAATTTGCGGATATAACGAAACTGGATAAAACCGCTGCGTAACGTAAACCATATACCTGCTGCCAGAAGCAGGTATATCATTATCGAACCCCAGAGCACTTCGTTAATAAAGAAAAAGAAATCAGGCATTAACGTCCCTCATGTTGATGCCAGGGTAAGGATGTAAGCGCTACCACATATTGGGCGTACTGTTACGTAGCTGCCTCTTAATATTCCGAGTTTATCATACATTGGCTAAGCGCACTGTCTGCGGTTGCGCTACCCCTCTGTCGTGTTATCATCAGGGCAGACCGGTTACATCCCCCTAACAAGTAAACCTGTCATTTTTCCGCTGCAGGCATGCTGTCGGTAGCGTGAATTATCCAGGGCACGTTAAAAGAGAAACACTATCATGACGGATAAATTGACCTCCCTTCGTCAGTTCACCACTGTCGTAGCTGACACCGGAGATATCGCGGCAATGAAGCTGTACCAGCCGCAGGATGCCACAACTAACCCTTCTCTGATCCTTAACGCCGCGCAGATCCCTGAGTATCGCAAACTGATTGACGACGCTGTGACCTGGGCGAAAGCACAGAGCAACGACCGCGCGCAGCAGGTTGTGGATGCCACTGATAAACTGGCAGTGAACATCGGTCTGGAGATCCTTAAACTGGTTCCTGGCCGCATCTCTACCGAAGTGGATGCGCGTCTCTCCTACGACACCGAAGCGTCTATCGCGAAAGCCAAACGTCTGATCAAAATGTATAACGATGCGGGTATCAGCAATGACCGTATCCTGATCAAACTGGCTTCTACCTGGCAGGGTATCCGCGCTGCTGAACAGCTGGAAAAAGACGGTATCAACTGTAACCTGACGCTGCTGTTCTCCTTCGCGCAGGCGCGTGCATGTGCGGAAGCGGGCGTATACCTGATTTCTCCGTTCGTGGGTCGTATTCTGGACTGGTACAAAGCCAATACCGACAAGAAAGAGTACGCCGCGTCTGAAGATCCAGGCGTGATTTCCGTGACTGAAATCTACGAATACTACAAACAGCACGGTTATGAGACCGTTGTTATGGGCGCAAGCTTCCGTAACGTCGGCGAAATCATCGAACTGGCTGGCTGTGACCGCCTGACCATCGCACCAGCGCTGCTGAAAGAGCTGGCTGAGAGCGAAGGTACCATCGAGCGTAAACTGTCTTACATCGGTGAAGTGAAAGCGCGTCCAGAGCGTATCACTGAATCCGAGTTCCTGTGGCAGCACAACCAGGATCCAATGGCGGTAGACAAACTGGCTGACGGTATCCGTAAGTTTGCTATTGACCAGGAAAAACTGGAAAAAATGATCGGCGATCTGCTGTAATCATTCTGCGTGACCGGGCTCCCGGTCACGCGACTTCTTTCGTACTCTGTCTGAAATTCCCCTCTGCGTGTATCATTCCCTTTAATCAGTACTTTTTGAATGGAATGGATATGAATACCTTACGCATCGGCTTAGTGTCGATTTCTGACCGCGCCTCAAGCGGTGTTTATCAGGATAAAGGCATCCCTGCTCTTGAAGAGTGGCTGGGTAGCGCGCTGACCACCCCGTTTGAAATCCAGACCCGCCTGATCCCGGACGAACAGCCGATCATCGAGCAGACGTTGTGTGAGCTGGTGGATGAGATGAGCTGCCACCTGGTGCTGACCACCGGCGGAACCGGTCCTGCACGTCGTGATGTGACACCAGATGCTACGCTTGCTATAGCTGACCGTGAAATGCCGGGCTTCGGTGAACAGATGCGCCAGATTAGCCTGCACTTTGTTCCAACGGCGATCCTCTCCCGTCAGGTGGGGGTGATTCGCAAGCAGGCGCTGATCCTGAATCTGCCGGGCCAGCCTAAGTCGATCAAAGAGACGCTGGAAGGGTTAAAAGCGGATGACGGCAGCGTGATCGTCCATGGGATCTTTGCAAGTGTACCGTATTGTATACAGCTGCTGGACGGGCCGTATGTCGAAACCGATGACAAAGTAGTAGCAGCATTTCGTCCTAAAAGCGCACGCCGCGAAACAATCTCCTGAAAATAATCATTATGTGACATTAGCTGAAGCTGCTGTGGTGTGCTAAAAGTTTTACGGTATAGTAATTTTTTCTTTACGATAGCTGTAATAATAATTCCACAACACACGCTAAATGGTTCGCTATGTCACATAACACCCGACCTCTGAATCGACAGGACTACAAAACTCTTACGCTCGCGGCCCTGGGCGGCGCGCTGGAGTTTTACGATTTCATCATCTTTGTTTTCTTTGCCGCTGTGGTGGGGGAGTTGTTCTTCCCGGCGGATATCCCGGAATGGCTGCGTCAGGTGCAAACCTTCGGTATTTTTGCTGCTGGGTATCTGGCGCGTCCTCTTGGGGGGATTGTGATGGCGCACTTTGGCGATCTTGTCGGGCGCAAAAAGATGTTTACCCTCAGTATCCTGCTGATGGCCGTGCCGACGTTGGCCATTGGTCTGCTGCCAACCTACGCCTCGATGGGCATTCTCGCCCCGTTATTGTTGCTGCTGATGCGTATTCTTCAGGGGGCGGCCATCGGCGGTGAAGTGCCGGGGGCGTGGGTGTTTGTCGCGGAGCATGTTCCGGCGCGCCGCATTGGTATCGCCTGCGGAACCTTAACCGCGGGGCTAACGGTGGGGATTTTGCTCGGTTCCGTGGTCGCGACAATTGTGAATACCAGCATGACGCAACAGGCCGTACACGACTGGGGCTGGCGTCTGCCGTTCCTGCTGGGCGGGGCGTTTGGCCTGGTGGCGATGTACCTGCGCCGTTGGCTCCAGGAGACACCGATTTTCCTCGAAATGCAGCAGCGCAAAGCGCTGGCACAAGAGTTGCCCGTTAAAGCCGTCGTGGTGCGTCATAAAAAAGCGGTGGTGGTGTCGATGCTGCTTACCTGGTTGCTCTCGGCAGGCATTGTGGTGGTGATTTTGATGTCGCCGGTCTGGCTGCAAAAGCAGTACGGCTTTGCCCCGGCGGTGACCTTACAGGCGAACAGTATCGCCACGGTTATGCTCTGCTTCGGCTGCCTGGCCGCCGGGCTGGCTGCGGATCGTTTCGGTGCCAGCGTAACCTTTATCGTTGGCAGCCTGTTACTGGCGGGCTCAAGCTGGGCGTTTTACCATCTGGCCGGGAGTCATCCTGAACAGCTGTTCCTTTTATACGGCGTGGTAGGGCTGTGCGTTGGCGTGGTGGGGGCGGTGCCTTATGTGATGGTTCGGGCCTTCCCGCCAGAAGTCCGCTTCACCGGCATCTCATTCTCATACAATGTTTCATATGCCATCTTCGGTGGACTGACGCCGATTGCGGTTACGGTATTGATGGGCGTGTCACCGCTGGCACCTGCCTGGTATGTGCTGGCGTTGTCGCTGATGGGGCTGGTGTTGGGGATTTGGCTTCGCCAGATGGGAGAATGTCGTGCCCGCGAGGCGGACACGACAGAGGGATCAGTGTTTTTCACCAATCGGTAAAATGGTGCGGTCAAACTGCTCGTTCAGCACTTCACCCATTGCCAGGTAGATAGCGCTTGCGCCGCAAACCAGACCAATCCAGCCTGCAACGTGAACGATGCCTTCGTTGTCCACCAGATGACCAATCGCCAGCAGGGCGAACAGCACGGTCAGGCTCAGGAAGACAAACTGCAGTGCGCGGTTACCCTTGAGGGTGCCGAAGAACATGAACAGGGTGAAGACACCCCACAGGCCCAGGTAAACGCCCAGGAAATGGGCGTTTGCCGCCTCTGCCAGGCCCATTTTAGGCATCAGCAGAATGGCGACCAGGGTCAGCCAGAAGGAACCGTAAGAGGTAAAGGCGGTTAAGCCGAAGGTATTGCCTTTCTTATATTCCAGCAGGCCCGCGAAGATTTGCGCGATACCGCCGTAAAAAATGCCCATCGCCAGGATAATGCCATCCATCGGGAACATCCCGATGTTGTGCAGGTTCAGCAGAATGGTGGTCATGCCAAAACCCATCAGGCCCAGCGGAGCCGGATTAGCCAACTTAGTGTTGCCCATAAGTCCTCAAAAAAATCATCATTAATATGGTGAAATGGTTAAACCCGCGACAGTACTCCCTGAAGGGGCGCGGCATCATAATGGGCGCAAACGATGCCGTCTATGATCTCGTCAGGGTGAAATTAAAATTTTTTTTATCCTTCCCCCCTTGATGGATGACGTTGCGACCCCATCTTGTAAGCAACCGCAGTGTGTGGACCTGAAAAAAATCAAATCTGGGCAGTTGAAAAAGCACGTTCTGCCCTTATTACAGGTACACAACCACATGTTGACTGAATTTTTAGTGGAGACGTTTAGATGGGTAAAATTATTGGTATCGACCTGGGTACTACCAACTCTTGTGTAGCGATTATGGATGGCACTACTGCACGTGTGCTGGAGAACGCCGAGGGCGATCGCACCACGCCTTCTATCATTGCCTATACCCAGGATGGTGAAACTCTGGTTGGTCAGCCGGCTAAACGTCAGGCAGTGACGAACCCGCAAAACACCCTGTTTGCGATTAAACGCCTGATTGGCCGCCGCTTCCAGGACGAAGAAGTTCAGCGTGACGTTTCTATCATGCCTTACAAAATCATCGCAGCAGATAACGGCGATGCATGGCTTGATGTGAAAGGCACCAAAACAGCACCACCTCAGATCTCTGCTGAAGTGCTGAAAAAAATGAAGAAAACCGCAGAAGATTACCTGGGTGAGCCGGTAACTGAAGCAGTTATCACCGTTCCTGCGTACTTCAACGATGCTCAGCGTCAGGCAACTAAAGATGCTGGCCGTATCGCAGGTCTGGAAGTAAAACGTATCATCAACGAACCAACCGCTGCTGCTCTGGCTTACGGTCTGGATAAAGAAGTTGGCAACCGTACTATCGCGGTTTACGACCTGGGTGGTGGTACCTTCGATATCTCTATTATCGAAATCGACGAAGTAGACGGCGAAAAAACCTTCGAAGTTCTGGCAACCAACGGTGATACGCACCTGGGTGGTGAAGACTTCGATACCCGTCTGATCAACTATCTCGTTGACGAATTTAAGAAAGATCAGGGCATTGACCTGCGTAACGACCCGCTGGCTATGCAGCGCCTGAAAGAAGCCGCTGAGAAAGCGAAGATCGAACTCTCTTCCGCTCAGCAGACCGACGTGAACCTGCCGTACATTACTGCAGACGCGACCGGTCCTAAGCACATGAACATCAAAGTGACCCGTGCGAAACTGGAAAGCCTGGTAGAAGACCTGGTGAACCGTTCTATCGAGCCACTGAAAGTTGCACTGCAGGATGCTGGCCTGTCCGTGTCTGATATCAACGACGTTATCCTCGTTGGTGGCCAGACCCGTATGCCAATGGTTCAGAAGAAAGTGGCTGAATTCTTTGGTAAAGAACCACGTAAAGACGTTAACCCGGATGAAGCAGTGGCAATTGGTGCTGCGGTTCAGGGCGGCGTGTTGACCGGTGATGTTAAAGACGTTCTGCTGCTGGACGTTACCCCACTGTCTCTGGGTATCGAGACCATGGGTGGCGTAATGACGGCACTGATCAGCAAAAACACCACCATCCCAACCAAGCACAGCCAGGTGTTCTCTACCGCTGAAGATAACCAGTCTGCGGTAACCATCCATGTGCTGCAGGGTGAGCGTAAGCGTGCGTCTGATAACAAATCTCTGGGTCAGTTCAACCTGGATGGTATTAACCCGGCACCACGCGGCATGCCGCAGATCGAAGTGACCTTCGATATCGATGCTGACGGTATTCTGCACGTTTCCGCGAAAGACAAAAACAGCGGTAAAGAGCAGAAGATCACCATTAAGGCCTCTTCCGGTCTGAACGAGGAAGAGATCCAGAAAATGGTTCGTGAAGCGGAAGCCAACGCGGAATCTGACCGTAAGTTCGAAGAACTGGTTCAGACCCGTAACCAGGGCGACCATCTGCTGCACAGCACCCGTAAGCAGGTTGAAGAAGCAGGCGATAAACTGCCAGCGGAAGACAAAACTGCTATCGAAGCTGCACTGAGCGCGCTGGAAACGTCTCTGAAAGGCGAAGACAAAGCGGATATCGAAGCGAAGATGCAGGAGCTGGCACAGGCTTCTCAGAAGCTGATGGAAATCGCTCAGCAGCAGCACGCACAGCAGCAGGCGGGCGCTGATGCTTCCCAGAACAACGCGAAAGACGACGACGTTGTCGACGCTGAGTTCGAAGAAGTGAAAGATAAAAAATAATCGCCCTGATGCAGGGTAATTAATCGGCACGGGCGTAGGAGAACTCTCCACGCCCGTGCTCGCATGTTAAGGGGCTTAAAAAAACCAATGGCAAAGCAAGACTATTACGAGATTTTAGGCGTTCCGAAAACTGCGGAAGAGCGTGAAATCAAAAAGGCGTATAAGCGCCTGGCCATGAAATTCCACCCGGATCGCAACCAGGGTGACAAAGAGGCTGAAGCTAAATTTAAAGAGATCAAAGAAGCCTACGAAGTCCTGACCGATGCACAAAAACGTGCGGCCTATGACCAGTACGGTCACGCAGCCTTTGAACAGGGCGGCATGGGTGGCGGTGGATTCGGTGGCGGCGGCTTTGGCGGCGGCGCTGATTTCAGCGATATCTTTGGCGACGTTTTCGGCGATATTTTCGGTGGTGGCCGCGGTCGTCAACGCGCAGCGCGTGGTGCGGATCTGCGCTACAACATGGAGCTGACGCTGGAAGAGGCCGTTCGCGGTGTCACCAAAGAGATCCGTATCCCGACGCTGGAAGAGTGTGACGTTTGCCATGGCAGCGGTGCGAAAGCGGGTACGCAGCCACAAACCTGTCCAACCTGTCACGGTTCCGGTCAGGTGCAGATGCGTCAGGGCTTTTTCGCAGTTCAGCAGGCATGTCCGCACTGTCATGGTCGTGGGACGCTGATTAAAGATCCATGCACCAAATGCCACGGCCACGGTCGCGTTGAGAAAACCAAAACCCTGTCCGTTAAAATCCCAGCTGGCGTAGATACGGGTGACCGCATCCGTCTGGCAGGTGAAGGCGAAGCAGGTGAGCACGGCGCACCAGCAGGCGATCTGTACGTTCAGGTGCAGGTGAAACAGCACGCTATCTTTGAGCGTGAAGGCAACAACCTCTACTGTGAAGTCCCGATCAACTTTGCTATGGCAGCGCTCGGTGGCGAAATTGAAGTGCCTACACTGGATGGGCGCGTGAACCTGAAAATCCCAGGCGAAACGCAGACCGGTAAGCTGTTCCGCATGCGCGGTAAAGGCGTGAAATCCGTTCGCGGTGGTGCGCAGGGCGACCTGCTGTGCCGCGTGGTGGTTGAAACCCCGGTTGGCCTGAACGACAAGCAGAAGCAGCTGTTAAAAGAGCTGCAGGAAAGCTTTGGCGGCCCGACGGGTGAGAAAAACAGCCCACGCTCCAAAAGCTTCTTCGATGGCGTCAAAAAATTCTTCGATGATTTGACCCGCTAAATCGTTAGCTGGTAACTATCCTTTAAAAACCCGGAAGCGATTCCGGGTTTTTTGTTTCTTGTTCAAAAGCTCGGTTAAACTGAGTATATATTCAATATTAATCTGTTTTTACCGATTTGTTTGCGCTGATATTATGGTTTTATCGAGGTATTGTTGTAAAAGAGAGAATTAACGTGAAATTACTACACCGTTTTTTTAGCAGTGAAGCATCCGGCGGCGTGATCCTGATTATTGCTGCTGCGGCCGCGATGCTGCTCGCCAACATGGGCATGACGCGCGATCTCTATCACGCATTTCTGGAAACGCCCGTCGAGCTTAAGGTCGGCGCGCTGGAAATTAACAAGAACATGCTGCTGTGGATCAACGATGCGCTGATGGCGGTGTTCTTCCTGCTGGTGGGGCTTGAGGTGAAACGTGAGCTGGTGATGGGCTCGTTAGCCAGCCGCCAGCGCGCAGCGTTTCCGGTGATCGCCGCCATTGGCGGGATGGTCGTTCCGGCGCTGCTCTTCCTCGCGTTTGCCTGGCAGGATCCTGTCGCGCGTGACGGGTGGGCGATCCCGGCGGCAACGGATATCGCGTTTGCGCTTGGCGTTTTAGCGTTGCTCGGGAGCCGGGTTCCGGTTGCACTGAAAATCTTCCTGATGGCGCTGGCGATCATTGATGACCTGGGGGCGATCGTCATTATCGCGCTGTTCTACACCAGCGATCTGTCGATTCTGTCGCTGAGCGTGGCAGCAGGGGCGATTGCAGTCCTGGCGCTGTTGAACATTTTCAATGTCCGTCGCATTGGAATTTACATCCTTGTGGGGATGGTGTTGTGGACGGCGGTGCTGAAATCGGGTGTCCATGCCACGCTGGCCGGGGTGATCGTCGGCTTCTTTGTGCCGCTTAAGCCGCAGGAGGGTAAATCACCGGCCAAACAACTGGAGCATGTGCTGCACCCGTGGGTCGCATTTATGATCCTGCCGCTGTTTGCGTTTGCCAACGCGGGTGTTTCCCTGGGAGGGGTTACGCTGGAGGGGCTCACTTCCGTGCTGCCGCTGGGTATTATTGCCGGGCTGTTTATTGGTAAACCGCTGGGGATCAGCCTGTTCTGCTGGCTGGCGCTGAAGCTTAAGCTGGCAACGTTGCCGAACGGCACAACATTTGGTCAGATTATGGCGGTCGGTGTGCTGTGCGGTATCGGATTTACCATGTCGATCTTTATCTCGACGCTGGCGTTTGGTGCAAACGCGCCTGAGCTGATTATCTGGGCAAAACTCGCCATTCTTATCGGTTCATTACTGGCCGCAGTTATTGGTTATACCTTATTGAAGGTGAAGTTGTCCGGGCAGGCCGTCCAGGCATAACGGAAAACCGGGAGGAGGTCATTCTTCTCCCGATACACTCAGGGAGAGAAGACGCGATGTCTCATTTGAATTACAACCATCTTTATTACTTCTGGCATGTTTACAAACAAGGCTCGGTGGTCGGGGCGGCAGAAGCTCTTTTTCTGACGCCACAAACTATCACCGGGCAAATCAAAGCTCTGGAAGAACGCCTGCAAGGCAAGCTGTTCAAGCGTAAAGGACGTGGGATAGAGCCAAGCGAGTTGGGTGAACTGGTTTTTCGCTATGCGGACAAGATGTTTACCCTGAGCCAGGAGATGCTGGATATCGTCAACTACCGCAAAGAGTCTAATTTGCTGTTTGACGTGGGCGTGGCGGATGCCCTCTCGAAACGGCTGGTGAGTGGCGTGCTGGATGCGGCGGTGGTTGAAGACGAACAGATCCATTTGCGCTGTTTTGAATCCACACACGAAATGCTGCTGGAGCAGTTGAGCCAGCATAAACTGGATATGATTATCTCGGATTGCCCCATCGACTCCACGCAGCAGGAGGGGCTGTTCTCAGTCAAGATTGGTGAATGCGGGGTAAGCTTCTGGTGCATCAACCCGCCTCCGGAAAAACCGTTCCCTGCCTGTCTGGAAGAACGCCGCTTGCTGGTGCCGGGAAGGCGCTCCATGCTGGGGCGTAAGCTGCAGAACTGGTTTAACTCTCAGGGGCTGAACGTGGAGATCCTCGGTGAGTTCGATGATGCAGCACTGATGAAAGCGTTTGGTGAGGCGCACAACGCAATCTTTGTTGCGCCGACGCTGTACATGCACGATCTCTATTCAGATAACAAGATTACCGAGATTGGCAGAGTCGATAACGTCATGGAGGAGTATCACGCCATCTTCGCCGAAAGGATGATTCAACACCCGGCGGTGCAGCGTATCTGTAACCGCGACTACTCGGCGCTGTTTACCCCGCCAGCAAACTGAAGGTATAAAAAAACCCGCGTTAAGCGGGTTCTTTAAACAAGCAACAACAAGCGGCGATTAAGCCAGTTTGTTGATCTGCGCGGTCAGGTTTGCTTTATGACGCGCTGCTTTGTTTTTGTGGATCAGACCTTTAGCAGCCTGACGATCCACGATTGGTTGCATTTCGTTAAATGCGTTCTGCGCTGCAGCTTTGTCGCCAGCTTCGATTGCTGCGTATACTTTCTTGATGAAAGTACGCATCATAGAGCGACGGCTTGCGTTGTGCTTACGAGCCTTTTCAGACTGAACGGCACGTTTCTTAGCTGATTTGATATTAGCCAAGTCCAACTCCCAAATATGATCTATGTGGACAATTCAAAGGCCGAGGAATATGCCCTCTTTGCCTTCTTTTGTCAATGGATTTGTGCAAATAAGCGCCGTTAATTAGCGACGCTACGTTACGTAGTGATGGCGCAGGATTCTACCAGCTTGTCTTTCGTGAATACAGCTTTTCGGCATAAAAATCGCAGTTCCCGGACAGATTTTTTTGCTGTGAAAGGTCAGCATGATGAAATCATTACGGCTTTCTGTTTTGTGCAGACAATCGTCGGTTAACCTTAATCGCTGTACAAGGTATACTTTGGCGATTTTCACTGTTTTGAGCCAGACATGAAGCTGATACGCGGCATACATAATCTCAGCAAAGCCCCCCACGGGTGCGTGCTGACCATTGGTAATTTCGACGGCGTGCATCGTGGGCATCAGGCGCTGTTGCAGGGATTGCGTAAAGAAGGGGAGGCACGTGGCCTGCCCGTGGTAGTGATGATTTTCGAGCCGCAGCCGCTGGAACTGTTCGCGGGCGATAAATCGCCTGCCCGACTTACTCGCCTGCGCGAGAAGTTGCGCTATCTGGCACAGTCCGGTGTGGACTACGTATTGTGTGTCCGTTTTGATCGTCGTTTTGCCGCGCTGACAGCACAAAATTTCGTCGGCGACCTGTTGGTCAAGCGCCTTGGCGTGCAGTTTCTCGCCGTGGGTGATGATTTCCGCTTTGGCGCTGGTCGTCAGGGCGATTTCTTGCTATTACAGAAGGCTGGCCTGGAATATGGTTTTGACGTCACCAGCGCGATGACCTTTTGCGAAGGTGGCGTGCGCGTCAGCAGTACGGCGGTTCGTCAGGCGCTGGCCAATGATGAACTGGAAACCGCAGAGAATTTGCTGGGGCATCCGTTTACCATTTCTGGTCGTGTGGTTCATGGCGATGCGCTGGGCCGTACGATAGGTTTCCCGACGGCGAATATACCGCTGCGTCGTCAGGTCTCCCCGGTTAAAGGGGTATATGCGGTGGAAGTGGCTGGACTGGGCGAGAAACCTTTTTACGGTGTCGCCAATATTGGCACACGTCCTACGGTCGCCGGTGTGCGGCAGCAGCTAGAAGTGCATCTGCTGGACGTTGTAATGGACCTCTACGGTCGCCATATAGATGTCATACTGCGTAAAAAAATACGCAATGAGCAGCGATTTGCCTCGCTGGATGAACTAAAAGCGCAAATCGCGCGAGATGAATTAACGGCCCGCGAGTTTTTTGGGCTTTGAACCCGGCTTAAATGCCTACGTGATAAATACGGAACCGAGAATCTGATGAGTGACTATAAATCAACCCTGAATTTGCCGGAAACAGGGTTCCCGATGCGCGGCGATCTCGCCAAGCGCGAACCGGGAATGCTGGCGCGTTGGACCGATGATGACCTGTACGGCATCATCCGTGCAGCCAAGAAAGGCAAAAAAACCTTCATTCTGCATGATGGCCCTCCATATGCGAATGGCAGCATTCATATTGGTCACTCTGTAAACAAGATTCTGAAAGACATTATCGTGAAGTCCAAAGGACTCGCGGGATATGACTCGCCTTACGTTCCGGGTTGGGACTGCCACGGTCTGCCGATTGAACTGAAAGTTGAGCAGGAATTTGGTAAGCCGGGTGAGAAATTCACCGCGGCGGAATTCCGTGCGAAATGCCGTGAATACGCGGCCACTCAGGTTGACGGCCAGCGTGCAGACTTTATTCGTCTGGGCGTGCTGGGCGACTGGTCGCATCCGTACCTGACCATGGACTTCAAAACCGAAGCCAACATCATCCGTGCGCTGGGTAAAATCATCGGCAATGGCCACCTGCACAAAGGCGCGAAGCCGGTGCACTGGTGCGTGGACTGCCGTTCTGCGCTGGCAGAAGCAGAAGTTGAGTATTACGACAAAACCTCGCCTTCAATCGACGTGGCCTTCGAAGCGGTCGATCAGGATGCGATCAAAGGTAAATTCGGTCTGCCGGGCGTAAGCGGCCCGATCTCGCTGGTTATCTGGACCACCACCCCATGGACGCTGCCTGCTAACCGTGCAATCTCCCTCTCCGGTGAGTTCGAATATGCACTGGTTCAGATTGACGGTCAGGCGCTGATCCTGGCGAAAGATCTGGTGGAAAGCGTGCTGAAACGCGCGAACATCACCGACTACACCGTGCTGGGCACCGTGAAGGGCGACGCGCTGGAGCTGATGCGTTTCAAACACCCGTTCCTGGACTTCGACGTTCCGGCAATCCTGGGCGACCACGTGACGCTGGAAGCCGGTACCGGTGCAGTACATACCGCCGGTGGTCACGGTCCTGACGACTACAACATCAGCCTGAAATATGGTCTGGAAATCGCGAACCCGGTAGGGCCGGACGGATCATACCTGCCTGGTACGTATCCATCGCTGGACGGTATCAACGTCTTCAAAGCGAACGACATCATCGTGGAGATGCTGCGTGAGCGCGGCGCGCTGTTGCACGTTGAGAAAATGCAGCACAGCTACCCGTGCTGCTGGCGTCACAAGACGCCGATCATCTTCCGTGCGACCCCACAGTGGTTCGTCAGCATGGATCAGAAAGGCCTGCGCGAGCAGTCTCTGAAAGAGATCAAAGGCGTGCAGTGGATCCCGGACTGGGGCCAGGCACGTATTGAATCCATGGTGGCTAACCGTCCTGACTGGTGTATCTCCCGTCAGCGTACCTGGGGCGTGCCGATGTCGCTGTTCGTGCATAAAGAGACGCACGAACTGCACCCGAACACGCTGGAACTGATGGAAGAAGTGGCGAAGCGTGTTGAAGTTGATGGCATTCAGGCGTGGTGGGATCTCGATGCCCGCGATATCCTGGGCGCTGACGCGGACAACTACGAAAAAGTGCCAGATACCCTGGACGTGTGGTTCGACTCCGGGTCTACTCACGCCTCCGTGGTTGACGTGCGCCCTGAGTTTGCCGGTCACGCGGCTGATATGTATCTGGAAGGTTCTGACCAACACCGTGGCTGGTTCATGTCATCCCTGATGATCTCCACCGCCATGAAAGGTAAAGCTCCTTACCGTCAGGTACTGACCCACGGTTTCACCGTTGATGGTCAGGGCCGTAAGATGTCCAAATCTATCGGTAATACCGTTTCTCCGCAGGACGTGATGAACAAACTGGGCGCAGACATTCTGCGTCTGTGGGTGGCATCTACCGACTATACCGGCGAAATGGCGGTATCAGATGAGATCCTGAAACGTGCTGCTGACAGCTATCGTCGTATCCGTAACACCGCGCGCTTCCTGCTGGCGAACCTGAATGGTTTCGATCCGGCAAAAGACATGGTGAAACCGGAAGAGATGGTGGTGCTGGATCGCTGGGCGGTAGGCTGTGCGAAAGCGGCGCAGGAAGATATCGTTAAGGCATATGAGTCTTACGATTTCCATGAAGTGGTGCAGCGCCTGATGCGCTTCTGCTCCATCGAGATGGGCTCGTTCTACCTCGACATCATCAAAGATCGCCAGTACACCGCGAAAGCGGACAGCGTGGCGCGTCGTAGCTGCCAGACTGCGCTGTATCACATCGCAGAAGCACTGGTGCGCTGGATGGCGCCAATTATGTCCTTCACCGCGGATGAAATCTGGGGCTACCTGCCAGGTGAGCGTGAGAAGTATGTCTTTACCGGCGAGTGGTACGAAGGTCTGTTCGATCTCTCCAGTACCGAAGCGATGAACGATGCCTTCTGGGACGAGCTGCTGAAAGTGCGTGGCGAAGTGAACAAGGTCATCGAACAGGCGCGTGCTGACAAGAAAGTCGGTGGTTCTCTGGAAGCGGCAGTGACCCTGTACGCAGAACCTGAGCTGGCGGCCAAACTGACGGCGCTGGGCGATGAATTACGATTTGTCCTGTTGACCTCTGGTGCGAAAGTTGCGGATTATGCCGACGCTTCTGCTGATGCTCAGCAGAGCGAACTGCTTAAAGGACTGAAAGTCGCACTGAGCAAAGCCGAAGGTGAGAAGTGCCCGCGCTGCTGGCACTACACCACCGATGTCGGCCAGGTGGCGGAACACGCAGACATCTGCGGACGCTGTGTAAGCAACGTCGCCGGTGACGGCGAAAAACGTAAGTTTGCCTGATGAGTAAAACTCTCTGTTCAACAGGACTGCGCTGGCTGTGGCTGGTTGTGGTGGTGCTGATTATTGATCTGGGCAGCAAGTTCCTGATCCTCCAGAACTTTGCTCTGGGGGATACGGTTCCGCTGTTCCCGTCGCTTAATCTGCACTATGCGCGTAACTATGGCGCAGCGTTTAGCTTCCTTGCTGACAGCGGTGGCTGGCAGCGCTGGTTCTTTGCGGGTATTGCTATCGGTATCTGTGTGGTGCTGGCGGTGCTGATGTACCGTTCGAAAGCGACGCAAAAGCTGAATAACATCGCCTATGCGCTGATCATTGGCGGCGCGTTAGGTAACCTGTTCGATCGCCTGTGGCATGGCTTTGTGGTCGATATGATCGACTTCTACGTCGGCGACTGGCACTTTGCGACCTTTAACCTCGCCGATAGCGCAATTTGTATCGGTGCGGCGTTAATCGTGCTGGAAGGTTTCTTGCCGAAACCCGCCGCGAAAGAGCAGGCTTAATTGTAAATGCCGGGTGGCGCTGCGCTTACCCGGCCTACAGAATTTGTGGCCTCCCGTAGGCCCGGTAAGCGCAGCGCCACCGGGCAACAGGTGACCCAAAACAAGCGAGCAATTTGCATGTCTAAATCCGTACAAAGCAATAGCGCGGTTCTCGTTCACTTCACGCTGAAACTGGATGACGGCTCAACGGCCGAATCCACCCGCAATAACGGCAAACCAGCCCTGTTTCGTCTTGGCGATACGTCGTTATCTGAAGGTCTGGAGCAGCAGCTTCTGGGTCTGAAAGAGGGGGAGAAGAAGGCGTTTTCGCTGGAGCCGGATGCCGCGTTTGGCGTGCCAAGCCCGGATCTTATCCAGTACTTCTCTCGTCGTGAGTTTATGGATGCGGGCGAACCGGAAATCGGGGCGATTATGCTCTTTACCGCTATGGATGGCAGCGAAATGCCTGGCGTGATCCGCGAAATCAACGGCGACTCCATCACCGTAGATTTCAACCATCCTCTTGCCGGGCGCACCGTCCATTTTGATATTGAAGTGCTGGAGATCGATCCGGTACTGGAGGCCTGAAATGCAGATCCTGTTGGCTAACCCGCGCGGCTTCTGCGCCGGTGTAGACCGCGCTATCAGCATTGTTGAAAACGCGCTGGAGATTTACGGCGCGCCGATTTACGTGCGTCACGAAGTTGTACATAACCGTTACGTGGTCGACAGCCTGCGTGAACGCGGTGCAATCTTCATTGAGCAGATCAGCGAAGTGCCGGACGGCGCGATCCTGATTTTCTCCGCACACGGTGTCTCCCAGGCGGTACGTAACGAAGCGAAAAGCCGTGATTTAACGGTGTTCGACGCCACCTGTCCGTTGGTAACCAAAGTGCATATGGAAGTGGCGCGCGCCAGTCGTCGCGGTGAAGAGTCGATCCTGATTGGTCATGCGGGTCATCCGGAAGTCGAAGGCACCATGGGCCAGTACAGCAACCCGGAAGGGGGGATGTATCTGGTGGAGTCGCCGGAAGATGTTCTGACGCTGAACGTGAAAAACGAAGCCCGTCTGTCGTTCATGACGCAGACCACGCTTTCAGTTGATGATACGTCGGATGTGATTGACGCATTGCGCCAGCGTTTCCCGAAAATCGTCGGGCCGCGTAAAGATGATATCTGCTACGCAACCACTAACCGCCAGGAAGCGGTACGTGCGCTGGCTGAGCAGGCGGACGTGGTGCTGGTGGTCGGCTCGAAAAACTCCTCTAACTCTAACCGTCTGGCCGAACTGGCGCAGCGCATGGGCAAGGTGGCGTTTCTGATTGACGACGCGACGGACATTCAGGAAGCGTGGGTGAAAAACGCGGCCTGTGTCGGTGTCACCGCAGGGGCTTCCGCGCCGGATATCCTGGTGCAGAACGTGATTGCCCGTCTGCAGGAGCTGGGTGGTGGTGAAGCCGTTCCGCTGGAAGGCCGCGAAGAGAACATCGTCTTCGAAGTCCCGAAAGAGCTGCGTATTGATGCACGCGAAGTGGAATAATCCTTCTTCTGATGAAAGGCCAGCACCTCCTGTGCTGGCCTTTTTTTTATCTGCTACTTTATCGTGACGACAAAATCATGTCTTTTACTGATATTTGAGTCCGTTTCACGTTAAATTCTAATTATCGGTGTTTTCAGTTGGCAGGCCTGACAAAGGCTGGTTAATCTGAAAACGGTTTACATCATTTTAACGTAAGAGAATAACTATGCATGATGCACAGATCCGTGTCGCTATTGCGGGCGCGGGTGGACGTATGGGTCGCCAGCTCATTCAGGCGGCACTTCAGATGGATGGCGTAGCGCTGGGCGCAGCACTGGAGCGTGAAGGTTCATCGCTTCTTGGGGCCGATGCCGGTGAACTGGCAGGCGCGGGCAAGACGGGCGTTACCGTTCAAAGCAGTCTTGATGCGGTGAAAGATGATTTTGATGTGTTTATCGATTTCACCCGGCCAGAAGGCACACTGACCCATCTGGCATTTTGCCGCCAGCACGGTAAAGGCATGGTGATTGGCACCACCGGGTTTGATGAAGCCGGTAAACAAGCCATTCAGGATGCGTCACATGAGATTGCTATTGTCTTCGCTGCTAACTTTAGCGTGGGCGTCAACGTTATGCTTAAGCTGCTGGAGAAGGCCGCAAAAGTGATGGGCGATTATACCGACATTGAGATTGTCGAAGCTCACCACCGTTACAAAGTCGATGCTCCCTCCGGCACGGCACTGGCAATGGGCGAAGCGATTGCTCATGCACTGGATAAAGATTTAAAAGACTGCGCGGTATATAGTCGCGAAGGCCATACGGGCGAACGCGTCCCGGGAACGATTGGTTTCGCAACCGTGCGTGCGGGTGACATCGTCGGGGAACATACTGCGATGTTCGCCGATATTGGAGAACGTGTTGAGATCACGCATAAAGCATCCAGCCGCATGACATTTGCGAATGGTGCCGTTCGCTCCGCTTTGTGGCTGAAAGACAAAAAAAGCGGTCTTTTTGATATGCGTGATGTGCTCGATCTCAACAATTTGTAAGAGATATTACCCATCGTGATGTGGTTATTGCAGTCGTAACTTTTTGATTGCATAGGGCAATAATTTATTGCCCTTTTATTTTATCCATTCCATGTTTATTTTTGTCTTTTTTTTGCTAAAAGTAGATGTTATCCCGCCATTTTGTGTTGCTGTTATGTAAATTTTGACCGTTTGGTCCACTTTTTATTATCTGCGTACCAGAAATTCCAATAAACTTGCCACGCAAGCGTTTTCTGTCGTGATTTACCTGATCTTTTTGCCGCTTAACATCTTTTCAGGCCGCCAGGCTTGCAAAAGGATAATTAAAATATCCGTTTTGAGTTGACTTTTACCTGGCAAATCTCCAGAATGCCGCCGTTTGCCAAAAATCCGCTGGCAACACATTTGCATTGATTTATGACATGGTTGTGAATTAATATGCAAATAAAGTGAGTGAATATTCTCTGGAGGGTGTTTTGATTAAGTCAGCGCTATTGGTTCTGGAAGACGGAACCCAGTTTATCGGTCGGGCCATAGGGGCAACGGGTTCGGCGGTTGGGGAAGTCGTTTTCAATACTTCAATGACCGGTTATCAAGAAATCCTCACTGATCCTTCCTATTCTCGCCAAATCGTTACTCTTACTTATCCTCATATCGGCAATGTCGGCACCAATGCTGCTGACGAAGAATCTTCTCAGGTACATGCGCAAGGCCTGGTCATTCGCGACCTGCCGCTGATTGCCAGCAACTTCCGCAATACCGAAGACCTCTCTTCCTACCTGAAGCGCCATAACATTGTGGCGATTGCCGATATCGATACCCGTAAGTTAACGCGTCTGCTGCGCGAGAAGGGTGCACAGAACGGCTGCATCATCGCAGGGGACAACCTCGATGCGGCGCTGGCGCTGGAAAAAGCGAAAGCCTTCCCGGGCCTGAATGGCATGGACCTGGCGAAAGAAGTGACGACCACTGAAGCATACAGCTGGACGCAAGGTAGCTGGACGCTGTCAGATGACCTGCCGGAAGCGAAAAAAGAGAGCGAGCTGCCGTTCCACGTGGTCGCCTACGATTTCGGCGCCAAGCGCAATATCCTGCGCATGCTGGTTGATCGCGGCTGCCGTCTGACGGTGGTGCCGGCGAAAACCTCTGCCGAAGACGTACTGAAGATGAACCCGGATGGCATCTTCCTCTCTAACGGTCCTGGCGACCCGGCACCGTGCGATTACGCTATCGATGCCATCAAGTCCTTCCTCGAAACCGATATTCCGGTATTCGGCATCTGCCTCGGCCATCAGCTGCTGGCGCTGGCGAGCGGGGCGAACACCATTAAGATGAAGTTCGGTCACCACGGTGGTAACCACCCGGTGAAAGACATCGACAACAACACGGTGATGATTACGGCACAGAACCACGGCTTCGCAGTAGACGAAGCGTCAATGCCGGCTAATCTGCGCGTGACGCACAAATCCCTGTTCGATGGCACCCTGCAGGGGATCCATCGTACCGATAAGCCAGCGTTCAGCTTCCAGGGACACCCGGAAGCCAGCCCGGGGCCGCACGATGCCGCACCGCTGTTCGATCACTTCATCGAACTTATCGAGCAATACCGTAAGACCGCTAAATAATCAGGAGCCGAGAAGACCATGCCAAAACGTACAGACATAAAAAGCATCCTGATCCTTGGCGCTGGCCCGATTGTTATCGGTCAGGCCTGTGAATTTGACTACTCCGGTGCACAGGCGTGTAAAGCCCTGCGCGAAGAGGGTTACCGCGTTATCCTGGTGAACTCTAACCCGGCGACTATCATGACCGACCCGGAAATGGCGGATGCAACCTACATCGAGCCAATTCACTGGGAAGTGGTACGTAAAATCATCGAGAAAGAGCGTCCGGATGCGGTTCTGCCGACCATGGGTGGCCAGACTGCACTGAACTGCGCGCTGGAGCTGGAGCGTCAGGGCGTGCTGGAAGAGTTCGGCGTGACCATG
This sequence comes from Enterobacter cloacae complex sp. SHL021, assembly GCF_049237765.1. Classification (NCBI taxonomy): domain Bacteria; kingdom Pseudomonadati; phylum Pseudomonadota; class Gammaproteobacteria; order Enterobacterales; family Enterobacteriaceae; genus Enterobacter; species Enterobacter cloacae complex sp. SHL021. Next base: position 241,347 of record NZ_JBMKJG010000002.1, read on the forward strand.
ATTGGTGCGACCGCCGACGCGATTGATAAAGCAGAAGACCGTCGTCGCTTCGACGTGGCGATGAAAAAAATCGGCCTCGACACCGCGCGTTCCGGTATCGCTCACAACATGGAAGAGGCACTGGCCGTAGCGGCTGAAGTGGGTTATCCGTGCATCATCCGTCCTTCCTTCACCATGGGCGGCACCGGCGGCGGTATCGCCTACAACCGCGAAGAATTTGAAGAGATTTGCGAGCGCGGCCTGGATCTCTCCCCAACCAAAGAGCTGCTGATTGATGAATCGCTGATTGGCTGGAAAGAGTACGAGATGGAAGTGGTGCGTGATAAAAACGACAACTGCATCATCGTCTGCTCCATCGAAAACTTCGATGCGATGGGTATCCACACCGGCGACTCCATTACCGTTGCGCCAGCGCAAACGCTGACCGACAAAGAGTACCAAATCATGCGTAACGCCTCGATGGCAGTACTGCGTGAAATCGGCGTCGAAACCGGTGGTTCTAACGTGCAGTTCTCGGTGAACCCGAAAACCGGCCGTCTGATTGTTATCGAAATGAACCCGCGCGTGTCCCGCTCCTCCGCGCTGGCCTCTAAAGCGACCGGCTTCCCGATTGCGAAGGTGGCGGCGAAACTGGCGGTCGGTTACACCCTTGACGAGCTGATGAACGACATCACCGGGGGCCGCACGCCTGCGTCCTTCGAACCGTCTATCGACTACGTTGTGACCAAAATTCCACGCTTCAACTTCGAGAAATTCGCTGGCGCGAACGACCGTCTGACCACCCAGATGAAATCTGTGGGTGAAGTGATGGCGATTGGCCGCACGCAGCAGGAATCCCTGCAGAAAGCGCTGCGCGGCCTGGAAGTGGGCGCGACCGGCTTCGATCCGAAAGTGAGCCTGGACGACCCGGAAGCACTGACCAAAATCCGCCGCGAGCTGAAAGACGCGGGCGCAGAGCGTATCTGGTATATCGCCGACGCCTTCCGCGCAGGCTTGTCCGTGGACGGCGTGTTCAACCTGACCAACATCGACCGCTGGTTCCTGGTACAGATTGAAGAGCTGGTGCGTCTGGAAGAGAAAGTGGCGGAGCTGGGCATCAATGGCCTGGACGCTGACTTCCTGCGCATGCTGAAACGCAAAGGCTTTGCCGACGCGCGTCTGGCAAAACTGGCCGGCGTGCGTGAAGCGGAAATCCGCAAGCTGCGCGACCAGTATGACCTGCACCCGGTCTACAAGCGTGTTGATACCTGTGCGGCAGAGTTCGCGACCGATACGGCTTACATGTACTCCACGTATGAAGACGAGTGTGAAGCGAATCCGTCCGTTGACCGCGACAAAATCATGGTACTGGGCGGTGGCCCAAACCGTATCGGCCAGGGCATTGAGTTTGACTACTGCTGCGTACACGCCTCTCTGGCGCTGCGCGAAGACGGTTACGAGACCATCATGGTCAACTGTAACCCGGAAACGGTCTCTACCGACTATGACACCTCTGACCGTCTCTACTTTGAACCGGTAACACTGGAAGACGTGCTGGAAATCGTGCGCATCGAGAAGCCAAAAGGCGTGATCGTGCAGTACGGCGGCCAGACTCCGCTGAAACTGGCGCGCGCGCTGGAAGCCGCAGGTGTGCCGGTTATCGGTACCAGCCCGGATGCTATTGACCGTGCAGAAGACCGCGAGCGTTTTCAGCAGGCGGTTGACCGTCTGAAGCTGAAACAGCCGGCAAACGCCACCGTGACTGCGATTGAACAAGCGGTTGAGAAGGCGAAAGAGATTGGCTACCCGCTGGTGGTGCGTCCTTCTTACGTGCTGGGCGGCCGCGCGATGGAAATCGTCTACGACGAAGCTGACCTGCGTCGTTACTTCCAGACGGCAGTCAGCGTGTCCAACGATGCGCCGGTGCTGCTGGATCGCTTCCTCGACGATGCGGTTGAAGTGGATGTAGATGCTATCTGCGACGGTGAAATGGTGCTGATTGGCGGCATCATGGAGCACATCGAGCAGGCGGGCGTGCACTCAGGCGACTCCGCCTGTTCACTGCCAGCGTACACCCTGAGCCAGGAAATTCAGGACGTGATGCGTCAGCAGGTGCAGAAACTGGCCTTCGAACTGCAGGTTCGCGGCCTGATGAACGTCCAGTTCGCCGTGAAAGACAACGAAGTCTACCTGATTGAAGTGAACCCGCGTGCGGCACGTACCGTACCGTTCGTCTCTAAAGCGACCGGTATTCCGCTGGCAAAAGTGGCGGCGCGCGTGATGGCCGGCCAGACGCTGGCTCAGCAGGGCGTCACAAAAGAGATTATCCCGCCTTACTACTCGGTGAAAGAGGTGGTGCTGCCGTTCAACAAATTCCCGGGCGTTGACCCGCTGTTAGGGCCAGAAATGCGCTCTACCGGTGAAGTGATGGGCGTGGGCCGCACCTTCGCAGAAGCGTTTGCTAAAGCGCAACTGGGCAGCAACTCCACCATGAAGAAATCTGGCCGTGCGCTGCTCTCTGTTCGCGAAGGCGATAAAGAGCGCGTGGTTGACCTTGCGGCCAAGCTGCTGAAACAGGGCTTCGAGCTGGATGCAACCCACGGTACGGCGATTGTGCTGGGTGAAGCGGGAATCAACCCGCGTCTGGTGAACAAAGTGCATGAAGGTCGTCCGCACATTCAGGATCGCATCAAGAATGGCGAATACACCTACATCATCAACACCACTGCGGGCCGCCAGGCGATTGAAGACTCCAAGCTGATTCGCCGCAGCGCGCTGCAGTACAAAGTGCATTACGACACCACCCTGAACGGCGGTTTCGCAACAGCCATGGCGCTGAACGCGGATGCCACCGAGAAGGTGATTTCGGTCCAGGAAATGCACGCCCAGATTAACAAGTAAGACAAATTGCCCGGTACCGTTCGGTTACCGGGCATTCTTCCCCTCTTCAGAACCTTCTGGTTTTCCATCCGCATTCAGTCAGTTAGCCTAAAATGGTTAGGTCGATAATGAAATTCAACTGAGAGCAGGGGAAAACACCATGCAAAATAAACTACTGATCGCTTCCGTTCTGGCTGCCACTGCAATGTTCACCGTAGCGGGGTGTTCATCTAATCAGGCGGTGAAAACCACCGATGGCCGCACCATCATTACGGACGGCAAACCGCAGGTGGATGACGATACCGGTCTGGTGTCGTATAAAAACGCGGAAACTGGTCAAACCGAGCAGATTAACCGTGACCAGGTTAAATCCATGGGTGAACTGGATAATTAAAAAAAGCAGTGGCATCCGCCACTGCTTTTTTGCTTGATGCGGATGGATTACCAGCGGTGGTTTAACAAAATATGACCGCCATAAGCGGCATAGTTGTTTTCACCCCATTCGCCGCTGGCGCGAAGTGAAATTGTCGTGGTCTCGTTAAGATTGCCGGTAATACCCAGCTCTACCTGACCACGATCCTCCGGCGTATCATTACTTACGGTTTCGTCGTTGAAGGCCAGATCGTTTTGACCTGCACCCTTCAGCCAGTTTACCGCAACGTATGGCTGCCAGGCCGTGACGTCCTTTTGCTGGAAATAGCTGGATTTCACACCCAGACGACCGAAGACGCTGTCGTTATCCAGAGTCGTCACCCGGACGCCATCACGATCTGTATGATTTTCCTGATCAAGATAGCTGTAGATCACCTGCGCCTGAGGCTCGATCTTCCAGGTACGCTCGTTTTCAGATGGGATAACCCACGCATGGCCGACTTCAACAGACGCGGCAAAACCTTCGCTGTTGTAATCTTCATCGTTGCGGTTGCTGGTCACTTTGTTGTTGTACCAGCTGTAGGCGGCCCAGGTATCAATGTAACTGCCCAGGCGTAATTTCTGATCTTCCTGCCAGGTGGCGTAGAGCCCAACGTTGAAGCCATCGACTTTACCCTGTGCGTCACGCACGTTGTGTTTCGCATCTGAGTGGGTCTTCGCCTGGCCTGCACCGAACATGCCACCGGCACGCAGGATACCGCTGTCCATTGGCTTGCTGAGGAAATCGCTGCCGACTTGCAGAACGGTGGTCGTGGTGTCGTAGCTGACTTTATCGCCGCCTGCATCATTTTCATGGTAACGACCTTTAACATACATCCAGGTATTCAGATCGTCTTCGTTACGGAAAGTGAGCTGATCGCGATCGTCACGTTTGTGCAGGAACATACTCTGAGCAGCCAGATAGTTGCCTAAATACGCGCCCACTTCAGGTGCCATCACTTCTGGTGCTGGGGTATTGCCGCCGCCGTTATCGGTATTATTACCACCGTCGCCGTTATCATTGCCGCCGCTGTTGCCGCCATCGTCGGTATTGCTGCCATTGTCATTGTTACCGCCATTATCAGTGTTACCGCCATCGTCGGTATTGCCACCGTTGTCGGTATTATCACCGTCATCGGTATCATCTGTTGGATCGACAGGTGGCGTGGCCTTCGATTCCAGGTACCAGTTCCCGTCACTATGCTGGTAAAGAGAGTATTCGTATGCGCCTGCCACAACCGGTTTGGCCAGCGTCAGCTGTGCTTCAGAGCTGCCGGTAACGCTGACAATCTCCATGCCGTTAACGGTCTGTGCGCCAAGTCCACCCATGTTGCTGACGGTCACGCCGGACTGGCCAAAACTGCTGCCGGTTATTGTGAGATGATCGGTAGGTGCCGTGTCAGTACCCAGCTCGCTGTTTAACACAATCTGGCTACCTTCTGCGCCGGTATAGTCGCCATTGATGGTAAAGTCATTACCCACGCTGTGGTCGGCAGCACTGAGCAAAAGCGTGCCGCTGTTGGTCACGTTGCCGTTAATGGTATCAATGCCGGCGTCTCTGAGGGTTGCATTACCCTCAATTGCATTCCACGCTGCCAGCGTACCGCCGCTGAGAATAGTGATGTTGTTGTAGACGGTTCCTGCGGTGGCAAACTTTGCCCCGTTCTGCACGGTGAGAGTGGCATTGCTGTTTTCAACACCTAACGTTGCGCCTGCCGCTACCAGCGTTGTGCCGCTTCGCAGGGTCGTATCGCCGGTATAGCTGTTGTTGCCGGTAAGCGTCAGCGTATTCGCATCAACTTTCTCTACGTTTCCGCTGCCGGTCATGTCGGTAGAAAACGTAAAATTGCCTCCCTGGTTAAAGATAACCGTACCATTGTTGGTTAGGCCGCCGCTGAGACTTGCCATACCTTCGCCATTGCCCAGCTGGAGCGTGGCTTCATTTTCCACCAGCGTATTGCCAGCATTGGAAACGGTACCCGCCAGGGTCAGGTTGCCGCTATTCACCTGCAGTGAATCACCTGCACCAATAATGTCGACGTTACCCGTCAGCGTCCAGTCTTCACCGTTCATTTTGACAGAGGCGAAACCATCGCCTTCGTTCAGTCCGATAAAATTGCTGTCTTCTGTACCGGTGCCTACCAGGGTCAGGGTGTTACCTTTCGAGACTGTCGAAATAACGTCACCTGATAATGATGAGCCAGTATTAAGCACCAGGGTGTTATTTTTATCGCTGGCAAAAAATACTGCCGCATTTCCACCCCCGAGCGAACCGCTATTCGTAATATCAACTTTAGCGTTACCTGAGACATAAATACCGTTCTGCGTGCCTTCAATAACACCACTATTTAAGACTTTTGTATTGCCACTACTTAAAGCAATACCATCACCGTCAATACCCGTGATTTTGCCATCATTGTTGATGCCTAACCCTGTCTCGGCGCTCAAACCCGTTTTGCCTTTAATCAATCCTGATTCGGTATTAGTGATATTGATAGCAGATGATGACTCACTAATGAAAATACCTTTTTCAGCACCCGTTATATTTCCACTATTATTGAAGTCACCCAGTAAAGACTCCACATTTACTGCGTTTGCGCTGGTAGAAGAAATTGTTGCACCGACTTCATTTTCAACAACAACACGCTGGGCGCCGGTGTTAATATCAAGACCGTTGGCCGCTCCAGATATATTACCTTTATTTGTTACTGATGTGACATCAATACCTGATACGGATACGGCTGCTTTATTGCTTGAGGAAGAAATCGTTACATCTTTATTGATAACATATTCGGTATCAGCGGAAAAATCTTGTGGGACGGAAGTAGACTGTTCAATAATTCCTGCTGAGGTTATTGCTGGTGTGAATGCCAATATGGCGGGGAACAGTCTTCCGAGCATTCTGGTTGTTCTGTTAAGTTCAATGCGTATATTACTCATGCACACATCCATTTGAATGAAAAGTTCGTGAAATGTTCAGGTTAATAATTGCGTATACATTTCTGAAGAGCGGTTATCGCAAAACCATCTAAAATTATTATTTTTTCAATAGGTTATGTATACTTTGTTTTATTAAAAAGTCGTTTTAAGAATGCTTAATATTTCAGTGTGGTAAATGTAAAATTGGTTAGATATTTCTGGCGACTATGGATTCCTGTTTGTTCAAAGACGCACATATATGAACAACATTGATGGTTAAAGAAGCAGTTACGCTACTTGCGATTTGCCGCCACCAGGCAATGGGAGACTTTCAGTGAGCGAGTTAAATGTCTACACTCACTGCTACCAGAGAGAACGGAACCGTAAAGACAGGCTAACTGATGATTCTGATAATTTATGCGCATCCCTATCCGCATCACTCCCATGCGAATAAGCGCATGCTTGAACAGGTAAGGACACTCGACAACGTAGAGATACGTTCCCTCTATCAACTTTATCCTGATTTTAACATCGACATCGCCGCTGAACAGGAGGCGCTCACTCGCGCCGATCTGATCATCTGGCAACACCCGATGCAGTGGTACAGCATACCTCCGCTCCTCAAATTGTGGATCGACAAAGTCTTTTCCCACGGCTGGGCGTATGGTCACAACGGGCATGCGCTGAAGGGAAAAAGCCTGATGTGGGCTGTTACCACCGGTGGAGGAGAAAGCCACTTCGATATTGGCTCTTTCCCGGGTTTTGAGGTGCTGGCACAACCGCTTCAGGCGACAGCACTCTACTGTGGTCTTACCTGGCTTCCTCCATTTGCTATGCACTGCACATTTGTTTGTGACGATGAGACGTTGCAGGCGCAGGCTCGTCATTATAAACAACGCTTACTTGAGTGGCAGGAGACGCACAATGGATAGCCATACGCTGATACAGGCGCTGATTTACCTTGGCGCGGCGGCGCTGATTGTGCCCGTGGCGGTTCGCCTGGGGCTGGGCTCCGTGCTGGGCTACCTGATCGCCGGGTGTGTTATCGGACCCTGGGGATTCCGCCTGGTCACCGACGCGGAGGCGATCCTGCATTTCGCCGAAATTGGTGTCGTGCTGATGCTGTTTGTCATTGGTCTGGAACTTGACCCGCAGAGGTTGTGGAAGCTGCGCGCCTCAGTGTTTGGCGGCGGGGCGCTACAAATGGCGGCCTGTGGTCTGCTGTTGGGCGGCTTCTGTATTCTGCTGGGAATGGACTGGAAAGTGGCAGAGCTTATTGGCATGACGCTGGCACTCTCTTCGACGGCGATTGCCATGCAGGCAATGAACGAGCGAAACCTGACTGTTTCACAGATGGGACGCAGTGCGTTTTCGGTTCTGCTGTTTCAGGATATCGCGGCCATTCCGCTGGTGGCGATGATCCCGCTGCTGGCCGCAAGTGGGGCCTCCACCACGCTCGGCGCTTTTGCCCTCTCTGCGTTGAAAGTGGTCGGTGCGCTGGCACTGGTTGTCCTGCTTGGCCGGTATGTAACACGTCCGCTGCTTCGATTCGTCGCCCGCTCGGGGCTGCGGGAAGTGTTCAGTGCCGTGGCGCTGTTCCTGGTGTTTGGTTTTGGTCTGCTGCTGGAGGAAGCCGGGCTGTCGATGGCGATGGGAGCCTTCCTCGCGGGCGTTCTGCTGGCCAGCTCAGAGTATCGACACGCGCTTGAAAGTGATATCGAGCCATTTAAAGGACTGCTGCTGGGGCTGTTTTTCATCGGGGTCGGGATGTCTATCGACTTTGGCACGCTGGTCACGCATCCACTGCGGATCCTCATCCTGCTGGTCGGTTTCCTGGTCATCAAAATGGTGATGCTGTGGCTGATCGCCCGTCCGCTGAACGTGCCTGGTAGACAGCGTCGCTGGTTCGCCGTGCTGCTCGGACAGGGAAGCGAATTCGCGTTTGTGGTCTTCGGCGCAGCGCAAATGGCCAATGTGCTCGATCCCGAGTGGGCGAAAGCGCTGACGCTGGCGGTCGCGCTGTCGATGGCGGCAACGCCGATCCTGCTGGTGCTGCTGACGCGTCTGGAAAAAACCGGCAGCGAACAGGAACGCGAAGCCGATGAGATCGATGAGGAACAGCCGCGGGTCATCATCGCCGGATTCGGTCGCTTTGGGCAGATCACCGGTCGTTTACTGCTCTCAAGCGGGGTAAAAATGGTCATCCTCGATCACGATCCGGACCATGTGGATACCCTGCGTAAGTTCGATATGAAAGTCTTCTACGGCGATGCAACGCGTGTCGATCTGCTGGAATCAGCCGGGGCAGCAAAAGCGGAAGTCCTCATCAACGCGATTGACGATCCCCAGACCAGTATGCAGCTGGTTGAGCTGGTGAAGGAGCATTTCCCGAACCTGACCATTATCTCCCGCGCGCGCGATGTGGATCACTATATCCAGCTGCGACAGGCGGGGGTGGACGCACCCGAACGTGAAACCTTCGAAGGGGCGCTTAAGTCTGGCCGCATGGCGCTGGAAAGTCTGGGCCTGGGCGCGTATGAAGCGCGCGAGCGTGCGGACCTGTTCCGTCGCTTCAATACCGATATGGTGGAAGAGATGGTGGCGATGGCGGGCAGTACGGCCTCAGAGCGTGCAGCGGTGTTTAAACGCACCAGTGCGATGCTGACAGAGATCATTAACGAGGATCGTAATCATCTGTCGCTGGTGCAGCGTCATGGCTGGCAGGGAACGGAGGAGGGCAAGCATACCGGCGATCCGGCGGACGAACCGAAGAGTAAACCTTCCCCGTGAAGTGGAGTTGCCAGCAATATTAAAAAATTTCTCTCTCTTTACCATGCCGCCAGTCGACGAAAGATTAAGCTTTCCGTATAGTGGCGGCAATTTTTTGCATCCGGGAAATTTTCAATGATCAGTCTGATTGCAGCGCTGGCGGTGGACCGTGTTATCGGTATGGAAAATGCCATGCCGTGGAACCTGCCTGCCGATCTCGCATGGTTTAAACGTACGACGTTAAACAAGCCGGTAGTGATGGGCCGCCTGACCTGGGAGTCGATTGGTCGTCCATTGCCGGGCCGTAAGAATATCGTGATCAGTAGCCAGCCAGGCACTGACGATCGCGTCGAATGGGTGAAATCCGTGGACGAGGCGATTGCCGCGTGCGGTAACGCCGAAGAGATCATGGTGATTGGTGGTGGGCGTGTATATGAGCAGTTCCTGCCAAAAGCGCAAAAGCTCTATCTGACGCATATTGATGCGGAAGTGGAAGGCGATACCCATTTCCCGGACTACGATCCGGACGAGTGGGAATCGGTATTCAGCGAATTTCACGACGCGGATGCGCAGAACTCACACAGCTACTGCTTCGAGATTCTGGAACGTCGCTAGTTGATAGACCCTCTCCCGGCCGGGAGAGGGAATTCACTCTCAGGAGGCGACTGCCTCGCCTTCCCCCAGGTCCAGCTGTCGGTTGGACGGCTGCACGAAGTATGTTTTATCTTCCCAGCGTAAGCAGGTTAAATCCCCGCCCCAGCAACAACCGGTATCAAGACCGTAGATCCCGTCTGGCGTGCCTTTCCCTTCTAGCGCGGCCCAGTGGCCAAACACCACGCTGTACTCACTGGTGACCGGTCCGGGAATCGCAAACCACGGTTTAAGTGGTGCAGGTGCGCTTTCCGGCGTCTCTTTTGAGTACATATCCAGTTGCCCGTTCGGGAAGCAGAAACGCATCCGTGTGAACGCGTTCGTGATAAAACGCAGACGCGCCAGGCCGCTCAGATCTTCACTCCAGTGATTTGGCATGTCGCCGTACATGGCATCAAGGAAGAAGGGGTAGGAATCGCTCGCCAGCACGGCTTCTACGTCACGCGCGCAGGTTTTTGCCGTCTCAAGATCCCACTGTGGGGTGATCCCGGCGTGTGCCATGACCAGTTTTTTCTCTTCATCGATCTGCAACAGGGGCTGACGACGCAGCCAGTTGATCAGTTCGTCGGCGTCTGGCGCCTCCAGCAGCGGGGTGAGGCGATCTTTCGGCTTATTGCGGCTGATGCCGGCAAAGACGGCGAGCAGATGCAAATCATGGTTGCCCAGCACCATGCGAACGCTGTCGCCCAGCGATTTTACGAAGCGTAAAACCTCCAGGGAGCCTGGCCCACGCGCCACTAAATCGCCCGTCAGCCAGAGAATATCCCGTCCTGGCGTAAAGTCGACCTGTTTTAATAATGCGATCAGTTCATCGTAGCAACCGTGAACGTCGCCAATCAGATATGTAGACATTAGATTAATGAATGAGTGTTGTAACGGCGAGACGGAACACAGGAATAGCAACGCGGAACACATTGCCATCGACGTCGACCATTTCATAATGGCCTTGCATGGTACCCAGCGGTGTTTCAATTACTGCACCGCTGGTGTACTGATACTCTTCGCCAGGGGCGATGTGGGGCTGTTCACCAACCACACCTTCACCCTGAACTTCGATTTCACGGCCATTGCCGTTAGTGATAAGCCAGTAACGCCCGAGCAGTTGCACAGGCATCCGCCCCAGGTTGCGAATGGTCACGGTGTAGGCGAAAACAAAACGTTCTTCATCGGGTGAGGACTGCGACTCAACGTAAACGCTTTGTACCTGGACACAGACGCGGGGCGAATCAATCATGGCTTAACTCTCCTTCGGCGGCGCATTTTCGCTAATGTAATTAGCCAGTTTACAGTACTGCTCAACAGAGATGTTTTCTGCTCGCATTGCCGGGTCAATGCCCAGTTCGGCCAGCACGTCAACGGTGAACAGATTGCCGAGGCTATTACGGATCGTTTTACGGCGCTGGTTAAAGGCTTCTGTGGTGATGCGGCTCAGTACACGCAGGTCTTTGACCGGGTATGGCATCGTTTTATGCGGCACAAGGCGCACAACCGCAGAGTCGACTTTTGGCGGCGGCGTGAAGGCAGACGGCGGCACTTCGAGTACCGGGATCACATTGCAGAAATATTGTGCCATCACGCTTAAACGACCATACGCTTTACTGTTCGGCCCTGCAACCAGACGGTTTACCACCTCTTTTTGCAACATGAAGTGCATGTCGGCAATGGCATCAGTATAGCTAAAGAGGTGGAACATCAGCGGCGTGGAGATGTTATAGGGCAGGTTACCGAATACGCGCAGCGGCTGACCCATTTTTTCCGACAGCTCGCCAAAATTCATGGTCATGGCATCTTGCTGATAAATCGTCAGCTTCGGCCCAAGGAACGGGTGCGTTTGCAGACGAGCAGCGAGATCGCGGTCGAGTTCGATAACGGTCAGTTCGTCCAGACGTTCGCCGACGGGTTCAGTCAGTGCTGCCAGACCGGGGCCGATTTCAACCATCGCCTGGCCTTTTTGCGGATTAATGGCCGAGACAATACTGTCGATCACGAACTGATCGTTGAGGAAGTTTTGCCCGAAGCGTTTACGGGCTAAGTGGCCCTGATGGACTCGATTAGTCATTGAGTATTAACAATCATTTTGATGGCGAGATTAAGCGCCGTAATAAAACTGCCGACATCCGCTTTTCCCTGGCCTGCCAGATCCAGCGCAGTACCGTGGTCAACGGACGTTCGAATAAAAGGTAAACCGAGGGTGATATTCACACCGCGGCCAAAGCCCTGGTATTTTAGCACGGGCAGGCCCTGATCGTGGTACATCGCGAGCACGGCATCGGCATTATCCAGGTATTTGGGCTGGAAAAGGGTATCGGCAGGCAATGGCCCGCTCAGGTTCATCCCTTTCGCCCGCATTTCATTCAGCACCGGAATGATGGTGTCGATCTCTTCAGTCCCCATATGCCCGCCTTCCCCGGCGTGTGGGTTCAGGCCACAGACCAGAACGTGCGGCTGTTTAATACCGAATTTGGTCTGCAGATCGTGATGCAGTATCCCGATGATCTCCCGCAGCAGTTCAGGGGTGATGGCGTCAGGAATGGCCTTAATCGGCAGATGGGTTGTTACCAGAGCCACCCGCATCGCTTCCGTCGCCAGCATCATCACCACTTTCGGGGTGTGCGATCGCTCTTCAAAAAACTCGGTATGTCCGGTGAACGGAATACCGGCTTCGTTAATCACCCCTTTATGCACGGGGCCCGTAATCAGGGCAGCAAATTCCCCTTTTATGCAACCATCGCAGGCGCGTGCCAGGGTTTCGACAACATAGTGGCCGTTTTCAGTGCTGAGCTGACCCGGAATAACAGGAGTACGAAGAGGGACGGGAAGAAGCGTGAGCGTTCCGGCTTGCTGCGGTGCAGGCTGCTGACCTTCAACGTAAGGGATAAGCGTTAAAGGCAGACCGAGCAGTGAAGCCCGGTCTTGTAACAGTGTTGCATCAGCACAGACGACCAGTTCCACCGGCCAGCTACGTTGGGCAAGCTGGACCACGAGGTCAGGCCCAATCCCGGCGGGTTCGCCGGGGGTGATCACAACACGATGCTGTTTCATTAGTTGCTCAGAACTTTCACGTAAGCGCTGGCGCGTTGTTCCTGCATCCAGGTTGCCGCTTCTTCAGAGAACTTACGGTTGAACAGCATACGATAGGCTCTGTCTTTCTGCGCTGCGTCGGTTTTATCAACGTTGCGGGTATCCAGCAGTTCGATCAGATGCCAGCCAAAGGAGGAGTGTACCGGTGCACTCATCTGGCCTTTGTTCAGCTTCATCAGCGCATCGCGGAATGCCGGATCGTAGATATCCGCAGCCGCCCAGCCCAGGTCGCCGCCCTGGTTAGCAGAGCCAGGATCCTGAGAGAACTCTTTTGCGGCATTCGCAAACGACGTTTTTCCGCTCTTAATGTCCGCTGCAATCTGTTGCAGCTTCGCACGCGCCTGATCGTCCGTCATGATCGGTGACGGTTTCAGCAGAATGTGGCGAGCATGAACTTCGGTGACGGAGATGTTCTGGCTCTGACCACGCAGGTCGTTGACTTTCAGGATGTGGAAGCCAACACCTGAACGGATTGGACCCACGATGTCGCCTTTCTTCGCCGTGCTCAGCGCCTGGGCAAAGATGGATGGCAGTTCCTGAATACGTCCCCAGCCCATCTGGCCGCCTTTCAGCGCCTGTTGGTCGGCAGAGTAGGTAATGGCCAGCTTGCCAAAGTCACTGCCGTTACGTGCCTGCTCAACGATAGCGCGCGCCTGGCTTTCCGCTTCAGCGGCCTGGTCAGACGTTGGGTTCTCTGGCAGCGGGATCAGAATATGGCTCAGGTTCAGCTCGGTGCTGGCATCGTTCTGGTTGCCCACCTGTTTTGCCAGCGCGTCGACTTCCTGCGGCAGGATGGTGACGCGGCGACGAACTTCATTGTTACGCACTTCTGAAATCAGCATCTCTTTACGGATCTGATTACGGTAGGTTGAATAGCTGATGCCATCATAGGCCAGACGACTACGCATCTGATCCAGGGTCATATTGTTCTGCTTAGCGATGTTTGCGATCGCCTGATCGAGCTGCTCGTCAGTGATCTTCACGCCCATTTTCTGACCCATTTGCAGGACAATCTGATCCATGATCAGACGTTCCAGGATCTGATGGCGCAGCGTTGCGTCATCCGGAAGTTGCTGACCCGCCTGGCCCGAATTGAGCTTCACAGATTTCATCAAACCGTCAACGTCACTTTCGAGCACGACACCGTTGTTAACCACAGCGGCGACCTTATCAACAACCTGGGGGGCCGCGAAGCTGGTATTCGCAACCATAGCGACACCGAGCAGCAGCGTTTTCCAGTTCTTCATACTTTTTCCATTTCAATTAACCGCAAAGCGGATTACGTTGCAAAACAAGCACATTACAAGGAACTGCGGTACGGCAGAATGTTCGAGCGCAGCATCTGCTGCGTGCCCAGGCCGTAGTTGGAGCTCAGGCCGCGCAATTCGACATTAAAGCCAATCACGTTATCGTATTTGCTCTGATTGTTTTGAGTATCCCAGCCGTTAAGCTTGCGTTCGTAGCCGACACGCAGCGCGTAACAGCAGGAGTTATATTGCAGACCAACCATCTGATCAGCAGGCTTGTTGGCGTTAGTGTCAAAGTAGTATGCGCCCACAATTGACCAGCGGTCAGCGATTGGCCAACTGGCTGCACCCCCCACCTGCGAAATCCCGTCTTTATACTGTTCACTGGTGGCATAGTTCGGCAATGTTGCCTGAATATATTCCGGGCTGGCGTAACGATAGGTCAACTGCACCATACGATCTTCATCACGACGATACTCGACGGCTGCACTGCTGGTCGCAATATTGTCGAGACGCGTATCGTACTGCAGACCCCCGCGTAAGCCCCAGCGATCGGTCATGCGCCAGTAGGTATCGCCCGCCCACACCAGCGAACCTGTTTTGTTGTCTTTCTCCCAGTTGATATTGTCATCACCGGTACGAGACTCGGTGAAATAGTAGATTTGACCAACAGAAACGTTAAAACGTTCAACGGCAGATTCATCATAAACGCGCGTTGTGACGCCGGTCGTTAACTGGTTCGCGGAAGCAATACGGTCGAGACCGCCGTAGGTACGGTCACGGAACAGGCCGCTGTAGTCAGACTGCAGGAAAGCGGAGTCATAGTTCTGGATTTTGCTCTGATCGCGATAAGGCACGTACAAATACTGCATACGTGGCTCAAGCGTCTGCGTATACCCATCCGCCAGCAGACCCATATCGCGCTCGAAGATCAGCTTACCGTCCATTTTGAATTGTGGAAGAACGCGGTTCACGGATTCGTCAAGGTCGGTGCCATAACGGTTGTTATACCAGTCCACATTTTTCTGCTGATAGTGGGTCGCCATCAGCTTGGCTTCGGTATTCAGACTCGACCAGTTGTTCGACAGCGGTAAATTGATCGTTGGTTCTAAATGAACACGCGTGGCTTCCGGCATGTCCGAGTTGGTATTGACGAAATGCACTGCCTGAGCGTAGACGCGCGTATCGAATGGACCAACATCGTTCTGATACCAGTTCACATCCAGCTGCGGTTCTGCACCGTAAGTGCTTCGCGTCTGGCTATCAAACACCTGGAACTGCTTCGTCGACACCGTAGCGTTGAAGTTCTGAATGGCATAGCCAACGCTAAATTTCTGCGTGGCGTAACCATCGGTACTGGAACCGTACTTGGAATCGAAGTCGTTGAAATAGTAAGGATCGCTGACTTTGGTGTAGTCGACGTTAAAACGCCAGACCTGGTCCATGACGCCAGCGTGACGCCAGAAGTACATCCAACGGTGTTTATCACCTTCTGTTGGGTGCTCATCCTGGAAGACTTTATCTGATGGCAGATAATCCAGTTCCATCAAACCGGTACCCGCCTGGGTCAGATAGCGGAACTCGTTTTCCCACATGACGTTGCCGCGCTTATGGATATAGTGCGGCGTGATCGTGGCGTCCATGTTGGGCGCGATGTTCCAGTAATACGGCAGATAGAACTCAAAATAGTTCGAGGTGCTGTATTTAGCATTTGGGATCAGGAAGCCTGAACGACGTTTGTCGCCCACGGGAAGCTGCAGGTATGGGCTATAGAAAACCGGCACCGGGCCGAGTTTAAACCGGGCGTTCCAGATTTCTGCGACCTGTTCTTCACGGTCGTGAATTACCTCACTTCCGACCACGCTCCAGGTATTCGAACCCGGCAGACAAGAGGTGAAGGAACCGTTTTCCAGAATCGTATAGCGGTTTTCACCGCGCTGTTTCATCAGATCTGCTTTACCACGCCCCTGACGACCTACCATCTGGTAATCACCTTCCCAGACGTTCGTATCTTTGGTGTTCAGGTTTGACCATGCTTTCGGACCTTTCAGGATGACCTGATTGTCGTCATAGTGCACATTACCCAGCGCATCCACCGTTCGTACCGGTTCGGCCGCACCTTCCGGCTGCTTCTGGTGCAACTGCACTTCATCTGCCTGCAGGCGGCTATTGCCCTGATTAATATCCACACTGCCCGTAAACGTGGCATTGTCAGGATAGGTTCCTTTAGAACTGTCGGCAGTAATGGTTACCGGCAAGCTATTTGTATCGCCACTCACCAGTGGGCGATTATAACTTGGGACGCCAAGCATACACTGCGAGGCAAGATCGGCCGCCAGCCCCTGTTGACTGTACAGGGCGGTGCCAATCATTGTGGCCAGGAGGGTGGGGATACGTTTTTTCATACGTTATATTTTAGTGTTCCGTCATCAGTGGCTACGGCTTACAAACGCTCAGAGACTATCTTACTCATCAGCGCAGTACCAGCGTTAATCCTGCCCGTTTGCGTGCCAGAGTGTTAGGCTCGCTATCGAATGACGAGTATGATAATGCAAATTATAGGCGATGTCCCTCAATTGACCGTGGCTCGACCACTGTAATGATGGCGTTGCGTCGACAAGGGACATGACTATCCGGGGAGTATATGCAGTATTGGGGTAAAATCATCGGCGTTGCGTTCGCCATCATCATGGGTGCCGGGTTTTGGGGCATCGTACTTGGCCTGATTATTGGCCATATGTTCGATAAGGCACGCAGCCGCAAAATGGCGTGGTTCGCCAACCAGCGCGAGCGTCAGTCCCTCTTTTTCTCCACCACCTTTGAGGTGATGGGGCACTTAACCAAATCAAAAGGGCGGGTGACGGAAGCCGATATCCAGATTGCCAGCGTATTTATGGACCGCATGAATCTGCACGGGGAATCTCGTGTGGCGGCGCAAAATGCGTTTCGCATCGGTAAATCGGATAACTATCCGCTGCGCGAAAAAATGCGTCAGTTCCGCAGTATCTGTTTCGGCCGTTTTGATTTAATTCGGATGTTTCTGGAGATCCAGATTCAGGCGGCGTTTGCCGACGGGTCTCTTCATCCTAATGAACGCGATGTGTTATACGTGATTGCCGAAGAGCTGGGGATTTCCCGCATGCAGTTCGACCAGTTCCTGCGCATGATGCAGGGCGGCGCACACTTTGGCGGTGGCTATCAACAGCATCAATCCTCTGGCGGCGGCTGGCAGCAGGCGCAGCGTGGCCCGACGCTGGAAGACGCCTGTAACGTGCTTGGCGTTAAACCTTCGGATGATGCGACAACCATCAAGCGTGCCTATCGTAAGCTGATGAGTGAACATCACCCGGATAAACTGGTCGCGAAGGGTTTACCGCCAGAGATGATGGAGATGGCGAAGCAAAAAGCGCAGGAAATCCAGAAAGCGTACGAGCTGATAAAAGAGCAGAAAAATTTCAAATAAAAAAATGGCCCGACACAGTCGGGCCATTTTTTTTAGAAGTCCACCGGGGCTTTAAACGTCATTGCGTTGCCAAACGCCGGGTGGGTGATGGTGAGCGTCTGGGCATGAAGCTGCAAACGCGGCGCTGAAGCCAGCGCCTCCGGTGGTGCGTAAAAACGGTCTCCCAGAATCGGGTGCCCCAGCGCGAGCATATGCACACGCAGCTGATGTGAACGCCCGGTAATGGGCTTTAGCAGCACGCGCGCGGTGTTATCCGGCGCGTACTCCAGCACTTCATACTCGGTTTGCGCGGCCTTGCCGGTCTCATAGCACACTTTCTGCTTTGGCCGGTTTGGCCAGTCGCAAATCAGCGGCAGATCCACCAGCCCTTCCGCCTGTGCGGGATGGCCCCAGACGCGTGCGACATATTGCTTTTTCGGCTCACGCTCGCGGAACTGACGTTTGAGTTCACGTTCAGCCGCTTTGTTCAGCGCCACCACAATCACACCGCTGGTTGCCATGTCCAGGCGATGAACGGACTCCGCCTGGGGATAATCACGCTGAATACGTGTCATCACGCTGTCTTTGTGCTCATCCAGACGCCCCGGCACGGACAACAGGCCGCTAGGCTTGTTGACCACCATAATGTGCTCATCCTGATAAAGGATAACCAGCCACGGGTCTTGCGGCGGATTGTAAGGCTCCATCACCATCTTGTGCTCCGTTTACTGATGCGTCACAACAATAAGACGCAGGGCATCCAGACGCCAGCTTGCCTGATTCAGGCTTTCCAGCACCTGCTGACGGTTGCTCTCAATCGCGGTCAGTTCGTCATCACGGATGTTTGGGTTCACCGCTTTTAACGCTTCCAGACGAGACAACTCTGCAGACAGTTTCTCATCGGCTTCCTTGCGTGCGGCATCAATCAGCGTCCTGGCCGCTTTTTCGATCTGCGTTTCACCCAACTGCAGAATGGCGTGCACGTCCTGTTGTACGGCGTTGACCAGTTTGCTGCCCGTGTGGCGGTTTACTGCGCTCAACTGGCGGTTGAAACTCTCGAATTCAACCTGTGCAGCCAGGTTGGTGCCGTTTTTATCCAGCAGCAGACGCACTGGCGTTGGCGGCAGGAAGCGGGTGAGCTGCAGCTGTTTCGGCGCTTGCGCTTCCACAACATAGATCAGCTCAACCAGCAGCGTACCAACGGGTAATGCTTTGTTTTTCAACAAGGAAATCGTGCTGCTACCCGTGTCGCCGGAAAGGATCAGGTCGAGGCCGTTGCGGATCAACGGGTGTTCCCAGGTGATGAACTGCGCGTCTTCGCGAGACAGCGCCACGTCACGCTCAAAGGTGATGGTGCAACCATCCTCCGGCAGGCCCGGGAAATCCGGAACCAGCATATGATCGGATGGGGTCAGCACGATCATGTTCTCGCCGCGATCGTCCTGGTTAATCCCGACGATGTCGAACAGGTTCATGGCGAAGCTGATCAGGCTGGTGTCGTCATCCTGCTCTTCAATGCTTTCGGCAAGCGCCTGCGCTTTTTCGCCACCGTTGGAGTGGATTTCCAGCAGGCGGTCACGTCCCTGCTCCAGCTGCGCTTTCAGGGCCTCATGCTTTTCGCGACAGGATTTGATCAGCTCATCAAAACCGTCTGCATTTTCCGGCGCTGCCAGGTAACCGATCAGATCCGTATGCACCTGATCGTAAATGGTGCGTCCCGTCGGACAGGTATGTTCGAACGCGTCCAGACCTTCGTGGAACCAGCGTACCAGCACCGACTGAGCGGTTTTTTCCAGGTAAGGGACGTGGATCTGAATATCATGCGCCTGACCGATACGGTCCAGACGGCCGATACGCTGTTCCAGCAGGTCGGGGTTGAACGGCAGATCGAACATCACCAGGTTGCTGGCGAACTGGAAGTTACGCCCTTCAGAACCGATTTCAGAGCACAGCAGAACCTGTGCGCCGCTGTCTTCTTCACTGAACCAGGCCGCGGCGCGGTCACGCTCGACAATGGACATGCCCTCGTGGAACACGGCGGCTCGAATACCTTCACGCTCGCGTAGAACCTGCTCCAGCTGCAGCGCGGTGGCCGCTTTGGCGCAGATCACCAGCACTTTCTGTGAACGATGAGCCGTTAAGTAACCCATCAGCCATTCAACACGCGGGTCGAAGTTCCACCAGGTTCCGGTATCCCCTTCAAATTCCTGATAAATCTGCTCCGGGTAGAGCATGTCGCGCGCACGTTCTTCCTGGCTTTTGCGCGCCCCCATAATGCCGGAGACTTTTATCGCCGTCTGATACTGCGTCGGCAGCGGCAGCTTGATGGTATGCAGTTCGCGTTTCGGGAAGCCCTTCACGCCGTTACGGGTGTTACGGAACAGCACGCGGCTGGTGCCGTGGCGGTCCATCAGCATATCGATCAGCTCTTTACGCGCGGATACCGCGTTGTCGCTGTCACTGTTGGCTGCCTGCAGCAGCGGCTCAATATCCTGTTCGCCAATCAGATCGCTCAGGGTGTTGAGTTCGTCATTCGAGAGGCGTTTGCCCGCCAGCAGCATGGCGACAGCATCGGCAACCGGGCGGTAATTATTCTGTTCTTCGACAAACTGCTCAAAGTCATGGAAACGGTTTGGATCGAGCAGGCGCAGACGGGCGAAGTGGCTCTCCAGCCCCAGCTGCTCCGGCGTAGCGGTCAGCAGCAGGACGCCCGGCACGCGCTCGGCAAGCTGTTCAATCGCCATGTATTCACGGCTCGGTGCCTCTTCGCTCCAGACCAGGTGGTGCGCTTCGTCGACCACCAGTAGATCCCACTCTGCGTCGCACAGATGCTCAAGGCGCTGCTTGCTGCGGCGCACGAAGTCCAGGGAGCAGATGACCAGTTGTTCGGTTTCAAATGGGTTGTCCGCGTCATGCTGGGCTTCGGCGTAGCGCTCGTCGTCAAACAGCGAGAAACGAAGGTTAAAGCGGCGCAGCATCTCAACCAGCCACTGATGTTGCAGCGTTTCCGGTACCACGATCAGCACGCGCTCGGCGGCGCCAGAAAGCAGCTGTTGATGCAGGATCATACCGGCTTCAATGGTTTTACCGAGGCCCACTTCGTCTGCCAGCAGTACGCGAGGCGCATGACGACGACCAACGTCATGGGCGATATTCAACTGATGAGGGATCAGGCTGGTGCGTTGACCACGCAGGCCGCTCCACGGCATGCGGTACTGTTCACTCTGGAATTTACGTGCGCGATAGCGCAGGGAGAAGCGATCCATACGGTCGATTTGCCCGGCAAACAGGCGATCCTGCGGCTTGCTGAAAACCAGTTTGCTGTCGAGCAGCACTTCACGCAGGATGACATTGCTCTCGTCAGTGTCGAGGCGAGTCCCAATGTAGGCGAGCAGACCATTCTCTTCTTTTACGTCTTCAACCTTTAGCTGCCAGCCGTCGTGGCTGGTCACGGTGTCACCTGGATTGAACATCACGCGGGTAACAGGGGAGTCATTGCGAGCGTACAGGCGGTTTTCACCCGTAGCAGGGAAAAGGAGGGTGACCATGCGTGCATCGACTGCAACCACGGTTCCCAATCCAAGTTCGCTTTCTGTATCGCTGATCCAGCGTTGACCAAGTGTAAAAGGCATATGTGTTCGGCTCTAATCTTTAATTGCAGGCAATAGTTCAACCACCGTCAAAAAAGACGGTCATCGAAAAATGGGTCCGGGAGTGGAAAGGGCGCTATGGTACTGGATGGCAGCGATTTCGTCACGTGTCAAAATAGGCCAAGCTGCCCTGTCACTAGTGTAGCAAAATCGTCGTCAATGAACGGCAAAATTCCATCCGCGACGGGCTGAAGCTGGCGCGTCAGGTAATGGTCGTAGTCCAGCGCAGAGTGTTGATAATCCACGGGCTCTGGCCCGTTTGTCGTCCAGACATACTTGATGGTGCCCCGGTTCTGATACTGCGGGGCGCGCCCCCGACGGACGTTCTCTTCATCCGCCAGACGCGCGGCGCGGACGTGCGGCGGAACGTTACGCTGATACTCGGCCAGCGGGCGGCGCAGGCGTTTGCGATATACCAGCTGGTTGTCGAGCTCGCCAGCCATCAGGCTGGCTATCGTCTCGCGGACGTAGTCCTGATAAGGCTCATTACGAAAGATCCGCAAATAGAGCGTTTGCTGGAACTGCTGAGCCAGCGGAGTCCAGTCTGTGCGCACCGTCTCCAGCCCTTTAAACACCATGCGTTGCTTTTCACCTTCCTGAATCAGTCCGGCGTAGCGTTTCTTGCTGCCCTGATCGGTTCCACGGATAGTGGGCATTAAAAAGCGGCTGAAATGGGTTTCATACTCCAGCTCTAACGCACTGGTTAACCGCTCTTTTTGCAAATGCGCTTGCCACCAGTCGTTCACGAAGGCCACCAGCTGTTTGCCAATTCGCGCGGCTTCCTCTTCGGCGTGTGCGCCCTTCAACCAGACGAAGGTGGAGTCGGTATCGCCATAGATCACTTCATAGCCCTGGGATTCGATCAGCGCCTTTGTCTGGCGCATGATCTCATGCCCGCGCATGGTGATAGACGAGGCGAGACGCGGGTCGAAGAAGCGACAGGCGCTGGTGCCCAGCACACCGTAAAAGGCGTTCATGATAATTTTCAGCGCCTGAGAAAGCGGCTTGTTGCCGTGGCGCTTGGCCTCGTCGCGCCCGTGCCAGATCTGCCCCACGATCTCCGGCAGGCAGTGTTTCTCCCGTGAGAAACGCGCCCCCAGAAACCCGTTGGTGCTGTGCATATCGTCCGGCTGCGCCATCCCCTCTACCAGCCCCACCGGATCAATCAGAAAGGTGCGGATAATCGAGGGGTAGAGGCTTTTGTAGTCCAGTACCAGCACGGAGTCATACAGTCCCGGCCGGGAATCCATCACGTAGCCGCCTGGGCTTGCCTGCGGCGGTACGTCCCCCAGGTTCGGTGCGACGTAGCCTGCCCGGTGCATGCGGGGAAAGTACAGATGGCTGAATGCCGCCACGGAACCGCCGTGCCGATCAGCGGCAAGACCGTTCACTGTGGCGCGTTCCAGCAGAAAAGGCATGATCTCGGTTTTGTGGAAAATCTGCGTAACCAGCTCACAATCTTTCAGGTTATAGGTGGCAAGTGCCGGTTTGTCTTCGTTGAAGCGGCGGTCGATCTCATCCATTCGGTCCCACGGGTTATCAATGGATTTCCCTTCCCCCAGCAGCTCCTGCGCCACTGCCTCCAGCGAGAAGGAAGAGAAATTCCAGAATGCGGATTTCAGCGCCTCGATGCCGTCGATAATCAGGCGACCGTTGGCTTGTGCGAAGAAGACGCCGTTTTTGAAACCGTGCTCGCGCCATTCCAGTTCGCTATGACCCCGCCCAAGCATGAGCGGGATGCGGTAACGCTCGGCGTGTTTTTGCAGTACCCGCAGGTCGAACTGCACCACGTTCCAGCCGATCAGGACATCGGGATCGCGATCGGCAAACCACTGGTTCAGTTTTTCCAGCAGTTGTGGTCGACTGTTGACGTACTCCAGCCGGAAGTCCAGCGCGGAGGCATCACCATTCGGTGGCCCGAGCATATAGACAACCCGGTCGCCGCAGCCTTCAAGACCAATACAGTACAGTTCACCGTGACGGGTGGTTTCGATGTCCAGTGAGACCCATTTCAACGGCGGACGGTAGTGCGGGTTGGGTTTCAGACGGGCGTTAATCAGCCCGCCGTTGTGCGCCGTGCCATCAACCCAGACAGGGGCGGTAATAAACCGCTCCATCAGAAAACGTTCCGGGGGACGAATATCGGCTTCGTACAGGGTGACGCCCGCCTCGCGCAGCAGTTTTTCATAGCGCATCAGCTGGCGATGGGCGCGACAATAGAGACCGTAAACCGGCTGGCGATGGAAATCTTTCAGCTCGAGTGGCGTGATGCGCCAGTTGTTTTCACCGCGCAGTAGCTGCTTTACTTTGTCGATGTGGGCTTCGGGAATAAATGCCACAGACTCCTGTGGCGGCAGGGTAACGCGCAGCGGGCCGTTGTCCGTCGCCAGCCAGAACTCCACCTCTGTTCCCTGAGGCGTATCCCGCCAGTGTCGGGTCAGTAAAAAACCTTCTTGCGCCTGCGTCACGCCGTTATCCCATAAAACAAAACCAGGCCTGATTATAGCCTGGTTAGCGGTTTTATGCTGGGTTTATATACAGTTTATTGCCCGTAATAGGCTTTTGCACCGTGCTTGCGCAGGTAGTGTTTGTCCAGCAGCGTCTGTTGCATATCCGGCAACTGTGGTGCCAGTTGACGACAGAAGATGCCCATATAGGCCACCTCTTCCAGCACAATCGCGTTATGCACTGCATCCTCCGCATTTTTGCCCCACGCAAACGGGCCGTGAGAATGCACCAGCACCCCAGGCATCTGTGCTGCGTCGATTCCCTGTTTTTCAAAGGTTTCGACAATCACATTGCCGGTTTCCCACTCGTACTCGCCGTTGATTTCCGCATCGGTCATCAGGCGGGTGCAGGGGATGGTGCCGTAAAAGTAGTCTGCGTGCGTGGTACCGGTAGCCGGGATGGACTGGCCTGCCTGCGCCCAGATAGTCGCATGACGCGAGTGGGTATGCACAATGCCGCCGATGGTCGGAAATGCCTGATACAGCAGGCGATGGGTGGGGGTATCGGAGGAGGGTTTTTTCTTCCCTTCCACCACTTCACCGGTTGCAATGCTGACCACAACCATATCGTCAGCGGTCATCACCGTATAATCCACGCCGGAGGGCTTGATGACGAACACCCCTTTTTCGCGGTCAACGGCGCTGACGTTGCCCCAGGTCAGGGTCACCAGATTATGTTTAGGCAGCGCCAGGTTGGCTTCGAGTACCTGGCGTTTGAGATCTTCTAGCATTGTTGTCTCCCGCCGGATGGCGCTTCGCTTATCCGGCCTACACAATCGTAGGCCCGGTAAACGCAGTGCCACCGGGCACGTCGTACTTAACGTTTCGAACCGTAATAGACTTCATTCCAGCGCAGCGCGTCTTTAAACGCGGGCAGACGGGTATCGTTATCGATCACGGTCAGTTCGATGTCGTGCAGTTCAGCGAACTGACGCATATCGTTGAGATCCAGCGCGTGACTGAAGACGGTATGGTGTGCGCCACCGGCGACGATCCAGGCTTCGGAGGCGGTTGGCAGATCGGGCTGCGCTTTCCACAGGGCGTTGGCGACCGGCAGTTTTGGCAGCGCGTGTGGCGTTTCAACCGCATCCACACAGTTCACCAGCAGGCGGAAACGATCGCCCAGGTCGATCAGGCTGGCGTTGATGGCCGGGCCGGTACGGGTGTTGAAGATTAAACGTGCCGGATCCGCTTTACCGCCAATGCCGAGGTGCTGCACGTCGAGGATCGGTTTCTCTTCAACGGCAATGGACGGGCACACTTCCAGCATGTGTGAACCGAGTACCAGGTCGTTGCCATTTTCGAAGTGGTAGGTGTAGTCCTCCATAAAGGAGGTGCCGCCCTGCAGACCGGTTGACATCACTTTCATGATGCGAAGCAGAGCGGCAGTTTTCCAGTCGCCTTCGCCCGCGAAGCCGTAGCCCTGCTGCATCAGACGTTGTACTGCCAGACCCGGCAGTTGTTTCAGACCATGGAGATCTTCAAATGTCGTGGTAAAGGCGTGGAAGCCACCCTGTTCCAGGAAGCGTTTCATCCCCAGTTCAATGCGCGCCGCGTCCAGCACGTTCTGGCGTTTGTCACCCTTCACCTGCGCCGCTGCGGTGAGGCGGTAGCTGCTTTCGTATTCGTCAACCAGCGCGCTCACGTCGCCATCGCCGATCTCATTGACGACCTGCACCAGGTCACCCACGGCCCAGGTGTTCACGGAAAAACCAAACTTGATCTGCGCGGCAACTTTATCACCGTCGGTGACTGCCACTTCACGCATGTTGTCGCCAAATCGCACCACTTTCAGATGGCGGGTATCCTGTTTGGAAACGGCCTGACGCATCCAGGAGCCGATGCGTTTCTGCGCATGTTGATCCTGCCAGTGTCCGGTCACTACGGCGTGCTGCTGACGCATACGGGCGCCGATGAAGCCGAACTCACGGCCGCCGTGTGCGGTCTGGTTCAGGTTCATAAAGTCCATATCAATGCTGTCCCATGGCAGGGAGGCGTTGAACTGGGTATGGAATTGCAGCAGCGGTTTGTTGAGGATAGACAGACCGTTGATCCACATTTTGGCGGGTGAGAAGGTGTGCAGCCACACCACCAGACCCGCACATTTATCGTCGTAGTTTGCGTCACGGCAGATATGGGTGATCTCATCCGGCGTCGTGCCCAGCGGCTTCAGCACCAGTTTGCATGGCAGTTTGGCCTCAGCATTCAGCGCGTTCACGACGTGTTCCGCATGTTTCGTCACCTGTTGCAACGCTTGCGGTCCGTACAAATGCTGGCTGCCAATCACAAACCACACTTCATAATTATCAAAAATGGTCATCGTCGTGTCCTTAATGGGTCAGGGTTGCCGTCGTGTCCGCGGTGTGTTTTGACGGGGCGGCGACAGGGAGATAGTGAAGTTCGGCGCTTTTTGCCCATTGCTGGTAGCGCTGATAAAGCTGTTCAAAGCGTTGCGCCTGTTGAGCACGCGGCTGAAGGGTGTTTTCGACCGCGCTTGCCATACGCTGCTGTGCAGTCGGGATATCGGCGTGTACGCCCGCGGCAACGGCGGCGAAAATGGCCGCGCCCAGCGCGCAGCATTGATCGGATGCGACTATCTGCAGCGGACGGTTCAGCACGTCGCAGCAGGCCTGCATGATCACCGGGTTTTTACGGGCGATACCGCCCAGCGCCATGACGTTATTGACGTCGATGCCCTGTTCGGTGAAGCACTCCATAATCGCGCGCGCGCCAAAGGCGGTGGCTGCAATCAGGCCGCCAAACAGGGCCGGGGCATCGGTCGCCAGATTGAGATCGGTGATAACGCCTTTAAGACGCTGGTTGGCAAATGGCGTACGGCGGCCGTTGAACCAGTCGAGCACCACCGGCAGGTGTTCAAGAGACGGATTTTTCGCCCACGCGGCGGTGAGCTGGGGCAGCAGCTGTTTCTTACTCTCGGCAATCTGGGTTTTCAGTTCCGGGTGCGCGGTCGCCAGCTGGTCCAGCGGCCAGCCCAGTACCCGACCAAACCAGGCGTAAATATCGCCAAACGCAGACTGCCCGGCTTCCAGACCGATAAAGTCCGGCACCACGCTGCCGTCGACTTGTCCGCAGATACCTTTCACTGCGCGGTCACCGACGCTGGCCTTATCCGCCGTCAGGATGTCGCAGGTGGAGGTGCCGATCACTTTCACCAGCGTATTGGGTTGGGCGCCAGCGCCCACCGCGCCCATATGGCAGTCAAACGCACCGCCGGAGATTGCCACGTTTTGCGGCAGGCCCAGGCGTGTTGCCCACTCTTCACAGAGCGTGCCCACCGGAATATCGGCGGTAAAGGTGTCGGTAAAGAGCGGGTACTTCAGGCTCTTGTTGATAATCGGATCGAGTTCATCGAAGAAGGCTGCCGGTGGCAGACCGCCCCAGCTTTCATGCCATAGGGATTTATGCCCGGCGCTGCAGCGGCCGCGGCGAATATCCTGCGGGCGGGTGGTACCTGAGAGCAGGGCAGGAACCCAGTCACACAGTTCAATCCACGATGCGGCTGCCTGTGCAACCGCTGCGTCAGCGCGGGTGACATGCAGGATCTTGGCCCAGAACCATTCACTGGAATAAATTCCGCCGATGTAGCGCGAATAGTCGGTTTTGCCCGGCTGGTGGCACAACCGGGTGATGGCTTCGGCCTCTTCGACGGCGGTATGGTCTTTCCACAGCACAAACATGGCGTTCGGGTTGTCGGCGAATTCAGGACGCAGCGCCAGCACCCGGCCTTCCGCATCCACTGGCGCGGGGGTAGAACCGGTGCTGTCTACGCCGATCCCAACCACCTCTGCACGCTGGGCGTCAGTCAGCTCTGCCAGCACGGTTTTGATTGCCGCTTCCATCGACTCAATGTAGTCGCGTGGATGGTGACGGAACTGGTTGTTTGGCGCATCGCAGTAGCGCCCCTCTTGCCAGCGTGGGTACCACTCAACGCTGGTTGCTATCTCCTGGCCGGACGTACAGTCCACTGCCAGGGCGCGAACCGAGTCGCTGCCAAAATCGAGGCCAATCGCAATTGCCATGGTGTTGCTCCATCAGAAAACAGGTATGAGAGAACATTAGAGACTGGGGGCGAAAATCGTCAGGCAGGATCCGCTAATCTTATGGATTAAATTGCTGTTGAGATGGAAAGTGTGACGCCGTGCAAATATTCAATGTGGACATTTCTGCCGCACTTATAGACACTTTTGTTACTGCTTATCTGCCCACTCTGGCGGAGAAATCAGGGGGAAAGGCTGAAACATGGCGGACGTAAAAGAGACGTGATGCTTTTTGGATCTCGTCGCAGGCCATTTTTATACGGCTTTTAACGATATGGACAATTGGTTTCCTTCAGTACCGTTGGGAGAACTGAATCTATGGCCGAAACGCAAAACGATCCCTTACTGCCGGGTTATTCGTTTAACGCCCACCTGGTGGCGGGGCTGACCCCTATCGAGGCTGAGGGATATCTCGATTTTTACGTTGACCGTCCGCTTGGGATGAAAGGGTACATTCTGAACCTGACCGTGCGTGGGGAAGGGATAATCAAAAACAACGATCAGCAGTTCGTCTGTCGTCCCGGCGATATGCTGCTGTTTCCGCCTGGTGAGATCCACCATTACGGGCGTCATCCGGATGCCAAAGAGTGGTATCACCAGTGGGTCTACTTCCGCCCCCGCGCCTACTGGCAGGAGTGGCTTTCGTGGCCAGCCATTTTTGCACACACCGGTTTTTACCGCCCGGACGACGCTCATCTGGCCCAGTTCCGCGAGCTGTTTGCCCAGATCATAGAGGCAGGGCAGGCCGGTGGGCGCTACGCTGAGCTGCTGGCAATTAATTTGCTTGAACAGGTGTTACTGCGCCGGATGGAGGCGATTAACGCGTCGCTTAATCCGCCGCTGGATAACCGTGTGCGTGATGCCTGCCAGTACATCAGCGACCACCTGGCCGACAGCCAGTTTGATATCGCCAGCGTGGCCCAGCATGTCTGCCTGTCGCCGTCGCGGCTGTCGCATCTGTTCCG
This sequence comes from Enterobacter cloacae complex sp. SHL021, assembly GCF_049237765.1. Lineage (NCBI taxonomy): Bacteria > Pseudomonadati > Pseudomonadota > Gammaproteobacteria > Enterobacterales > Enterobacteriaceae > Enterobacter > Enterobacter cloacae complex sp. SHL021. Next base: position 269,906 of record NZ_JBMKJG010000002.1, read on the forward strand.
GCAGCAGTTGGGTGTCAGCGTGCTGAGCTGGCGCGAAGATCAGCGCATCAGCCAGGCGAAACTGCTGCTCAGCACCACCCGGATGCCCATTGCCACCGTCGGGCGCAATGTGGGCTTTGAAGATCAGCTCTATTTTTCCCGCGTATTTAAAAAATGCACTGGCGCCAGCCCCAGTGAATTCCGGGCGGGATGTGAATAAACGGTAAAAAAAGATAAACAAGCAGGTGAACAACGGAAGCAACCTGTAAACTATTCAGACAATTGTTGTCTTGACGCGGTGCAGGGCGCTAAGCAGAATCCCTGATTCGTTTTCTGACCGGAATAGTTATGCAGGCATTGCTGGAACATTTTATTACCCAGTCCGTTATGTATTCGCTTATCGCCGTTGCGCTGGTGGCGTTTCTGGAATCGCTGGCGCTGGTTGGGCTGATCCTGCCTGGTACGGTGATGATGGCGGCGTTGGGCGCGTTGATTGGCAGCGGTGAGGTCAATTTCTGGCAGGCATGGCTGGCCGGTATGATCGGCTGCTTACTGGGCGACTGGATCTCCTTCTGGCTGGGCTGGCGTTTCAAGAAGCCGCTGCACCGCTGGTCTTTTATGAAAAAGAACAAAGCGTTGCTGGATAAAACCGAGCATGCGTTGCATCAGCACAGCATGTTTACGATCCTCGTCGGACGCTTTGTCGGGCCAACGCGTCCGCTGGTGCCGATGGTCGCCGGGATGCTGGATCTGCCCGTCGCAAAATTCGTTTTACCGAACATTATCGGCTGCGTCTTCTGGCCGCCGTTCTACTTCCTGCCGGGGATCCTGGCGGGGGCGGCAATTGATATTCCTGACGATGTGCAGAGCGGTGGCTTTAAATGGTTATTGCTGGCAACAGCGCTGCTGTTATGGCTCGCTGCATGGTTGTGCTGGCGGCTATGGCGCAGCGCGAAAGCGAATGTCGATCGTCTGACGCGCTATCTGCCTCGCTCGCGCTTGCTGTGGCTGGCGCCGCTGACGCTGGGCGTTGCCGTCGTGGCGCTGATCGCGCTGATTCGCCATCCGCTGATGCCGGTGTACGGTGAGATCCTGTTGAAGGTGGTCAGCCGTTAAGGATCCCCAGCAGGTGCGACGCGCTTGCTTTACCACTCATCAACTCTTCGGTTTCACCATCCCACACGATCCGACCCTCCGCGATCACCACCGATCGCGGGGCGATGCGTGCGGCATCTTCAATACTGTGTGACACCATCAGCATCGTCAGTTGCTGACGCTGGCAGACCTGCTGTACCAGGGCGAGCATCTCCTGGCGCAGCGCGGGATCGAGTGCAGAGAAGGGCTCATCCAGCAGCAGTATCGGCTGCTCGCGAACCAGACAGCGAGCCAGCGCCACGCGCTGACGTTGTCCGCCAGAGAGCTCTCCGGGGAGCCGGTCAATAAACGTGGTAATGCCCATCTGCCCGGCAATCTTTTCCAGCTTCTTGCGCTGCGCGTCGTTCAGTTTCAGCCCCGGATCCATACCCAGCGCGATGTTTTGCCGCACCGTCAGATGGGTGAACAGGTTATTTTCCTGGAACAGCATCGAGACCGGACGCCTGGCGGGCGGGGTGTAGGTATGGTCGTTGTTTTCAATGATTATCGACCCGCTTGCCGGTTGCAGAAAACCGGCAATCAGATTGAGTAAGGTACTTTTCCCTGCCCCGCTTGGGCCAAGCACGGCAATCATCTCACCCGGGCGTACCGACAGGCTGAAACGCATAGGCAGGTGCTGGTAGAGCCAGGTGACATCAGTCAGTTTTAACATTGCGCCCCGGAAGTTTTTCGATAACGGTAAATAAGGCAAAGCACAGCAACAGCAGCAACAGCGCCGTGACGGCCCCCTCCTGGCTGCGATAGGAGCCGATCTGCTGATACAACCAGTATGGCAGCGTGCGGAAATCTTCATTGCCGAAGAGCGCCACCACACCAAAATCTCCAATGGAGAGCACACAAGCGAAGGCCAGCGCCTGAGCAAGCGGGCGTTTCAGCGCGCGCAGTTCAACCACCTTTAACCGGCGCCAGCCCTGTATACCAAGCGACTGACACAGCAAAGCGTAACGGCTGTTGACGTCGCGCATGGGGTTTTCCAGCACCTTCAGCGCATAGGGAATGGCCATCAGGGCGTTGGTAAAAATCACGATTCCGTCGACGCTTTCCGGCAGACCAACCGTACTGTTGAACAATAAAAAGAAGCCGGTTGCCAGGACGATGCCCGGCATTGCGAGGATTAACATCCCCGTCAGCTCCAGCGCTTGTCCGGCTTTGCGCGCCTGGCGCGCATAAAGTTCGCGACTGCTCCACAGCAGCATCATGGTCAGCACGACACACAATAGCCCGGCAGCCAGTGCGATGCGCAAGGATGTCCAGGTCGCCTGCCAGAGGACGGGCTGTTGCAACACGGAGACGAGGTTAAGGTTAACGCCATCGACGATGACGGCCATCAGCGGCGGCAGCAGCAGCAGCAGGGCCAGTACGATCAACATCACATCCGCGATTCGGCTGTGCAGGCTGTCCTGTGGATCGCGCCAGCCTGTAATCTGATGACTGCCCGGTGGAATGGCTTTGCTCAGACGCTGACTCAGCAGGACCAGCACAAGACAGCACAGCATCTGCACCAGAGCCAGAAGCGCAGCGCGGCCGGGGTCGTAGTCGTAACTCAGCGCCTGGTAAATCGCCAGTTCGATGGTGGTCGCCTGTGGTCCACCACCAAGAGAAAGCACGGTGGCGAAACTGGCAAAACAGAGCATGAAGATCAGCGCCGCAACCGGAGGGATTTGACGGCGCAGCCATGGCCATTCGACAAAGCGGAAGAATGACCAGCCGCGCATACCCAGCTGTGCCGCAAGCTGACGCTGCTCGCCGGGGATAGCCTCCAGCGCCTGTAAAAAAAGCCGGGTCGCCATGGGCATGTTGAAAAAGATGTGCGCCAGCAGAATACCTTTGAGTCCGTAAGGGGAGAAGGTCCACTCCAGACCAAGCAGGTTAAAGAGGGCGGCCAGCCAGCCCTGACGACCATACACGCTCAGGATCCCAAATACCGCCACCAGGACGGGCAGGATCAGCGTCATGGCGCACAGTCTCAACAGCGCCTCCCTGCCGGGGAAGCGTCTGCGGTAGAGCGCCCGCGCGAGAAAAATGGCCGGGATTACCGACAGCAGGGCAGAGAGAAACGCCTGCCAGAAAGAGAACCGGATGACGTGCCAGAGATAGCTGTCGTGCCAGAGAGAGAGCAGATCACTCTCCGGCGCGTTAAACCACAATGCCAGAAAAGCACCCAGACTGACCGCCACCATCACTACGGCGGCGAGCAATCCGGGAAATAACCAACCGGGAATTAGCGGCTGACGGCGCGTTGCCATTCACTTACCCATGCTGCTCGCTGCGCGGCGACCTGCTGCGGCGTAAACTCCAGCGAGGTTTGCGGTTTGGTCAGTTGCTCAAAGCCAGCAGGTAGCGTCACGTTGGTCACAGGATACATCCAGTTACCCGTTGGGATCGCATTCTGGAACGCCGGGGAGACCATGAATTTCAGGAACTTCTCGGCCAGTTCCGGCTGCTTGCTGGCGGCAGTGCGGGCAGCCACTTCCACCTGCAGGTAATGACCTTCAGCGAAATCAGCGGCGGCGTAGTTGTCTTTCTTCTCGGCGATAATGTGATAAGCCGGGGAGGTGGTGTAGCTCAGCACCAGGTCGCTCTCCCCTTTCAGGAACAGGCCATAGGCTTCGCTCCAGCCTTTGGTGACGGTCACGGTTTTGGCGGCCAGCTTCTGCCACGCCTCCGGCGTTTTATCACCGTATACCTTCTGCATCCACAGCAGCAGCCCCAGACCCGGCGTGCTGGTGCGCGGATCTTCATAAATCACGCGCCATTTCTGGTCGCTTTCCACCAGCTCCTTCAGGCTTTTCGGCGGGTTCTTCAGCTTGTTTTTGTCATAAACAAACGCAAAATATCCGTAATCGAACGGCACAAAGGTGTCGTTTTTCCAGCCGCCCGGCACGTTAACCGCATCTGCCGCTACGCCGCTTTTGGCGAACAGTTTCGTTTGCGAGGCCGCATCCAGCAGGTTGTTATCCAGGCCGAGTACCACGTCGGCCTTGCTGTTTTTACCTTCCATACGCAGACGGTTAAGCAGCGAGACGCCATCTTCCAGCGCCACGAATTTCAGTTCGCAGTTGCAGTCGGCTTCAAAGGCTTTTTTGACGACCGGGCCTGGGCCCCAGTCGGCAGAAAAGGAGTCGTAGGTGTAGACCGTCAGGACGGGTTTTGCGAAAGCAGGCAGCGCAAACAGCGCCAGCAGGGGAAGCACTTTTTTTAACACTTTGCACCTCAAGGTTGAGTGGCAAAGGATTTTGAGCGACAGCCTCAAATCCCTTCGCCGGCGTTATCCGGATCAGGTTCGACGGGTATTATCTCAGCGCACATCAGTGATGCAGCACCCCGTTGAGAACGGCGCTATTGTAATGATTTGGCGAATATTACGAAAGTGTTATGGCTCTGGTGGCGCAAACCAGGCGGATTTAAAATCAAACCAGCCCAGCGTATTCATCCGTAGCCCCCGCATACTGCGCTGACCCTGGATCATCAGCCAGTGGTGGATCAGCGGCACGATCGCCTGTTCGGCCAACAGCGCCTGACACCAGGTGGCCAGGTTCATCTCACCCGCGCGCCACTGCGCCGCATCCTGCTGCCAGTCCCGATCGATACAGTGCTGGATCAGCGGGACTTCATACAGGTGTGAGAAGAGCGAGAAATCGAGCGGCAGGGTGAAGTTGGCGCTGTTCAGCCAGATATCGCTGGTCAGTTCCCCCTGGTGCCATTCGTCATAGTCCACTTCCCTGATGTCCAGCCGGACGCCTTCTGCGGCCAGCAGTCTGGTCATGATCCTGGCGATAAAACGGTGTTCCACGTGCTCGCGGTAGTAGGTCAGGGTGACAGACTCCAGCCCTGCCGGTTTGTCACAGTGGGCAGGTCGGGCATGATGCCAGCGAGGAAGCAACCCGTACGCCGGAAACCAGTACGTCTGATACTGTTCTTCCGCATGGTAAATCAGATTAGAAGGAGATAAGACGTGGCTGATCCATTTGCGTACCGCCTGATTGGCCCCGCGGTGGGTGCGGCTGTCAAACAGCAGGTAGTAGCAGCCCTCCTCAAGGCGGCTTTCCACCGCCTTTTCGCCCGTTGTGGGGCCTTCAAGCGTCAGCCCGGCGCTGAGCTCTTCATTGAGATCCGGTAATACCCAGACGTTCACTTCGTCGATCAGCGCCCGGTAGCCAAAATAGTCATCAAACGCGCGAATTTTCAGCTGGTTATTGGTGTTACGCGACACGGCATAGGGCCCGGTGCCAATGGGCTGGCTGGCAAAATTGTGCAGCGATTCCCACTCTCCTGGCAAAATCATTGATGGGACATACCCCAGCAGCCAGGGAAGCCATTTATCCGGCTGAGACAGTTCAATATCCAGCGTCCAGGCTGTAGGGGAGTGAACGCGCGAAATATGCGAATAAAGCGGAAGCTTGCGGGCACGCTCCAGTGAGGCGATGACATCGCGCATTTCCAGCTCGCGGCCGTGGTGAAAGTGGATACCGGGACGTAAGAAAAAGCGCCAGTGACGTGGGGAGAGTTGCTGCCAGTGGTGCGCAATATCAGCTTCCAGTTCCCCGTTTTCCTCATTTATTCGCGTCAGGCCGCTGAATATTTGTCGCGCCATATGGGTTTCTGAGCGGCGCAAGGCCGTGCCGGGGAGCAGATTCTTCATCGGGCGATAGTAGAGCACCCGCAGAATGTGGCGGCCCTGACGAAAACTCCGCCCAAGATGGGAGACCAGCATCTGACGCACTGCGGCTTTATCGCCAACCAGTTGCACCAGCTGATCGATTCTGTCCTGTTCCAGCAGGTCTTCTGCTCGCTGTTGCTGCAAGGCCAGCCCGGTATAGAGAAAGGTCAGGCGTGAGCGTTTGCCGCGTCCCGCTTCGGCTTCCCAGTTTAACCAGCCCTGTTGCTGCATGGTGTTAAGCAGCGTGCGCATATGACGTCGGGAGCAGTTAAGGAGTTCAGCCAGTTCGTTAAGCGTGGTCTCCTGCGATTGCCCTTCGCAGCACTGCCAGAGGCGGATGAATTGTTGTTGCAGACGACCAGAAGGCATAAAAGGGGAACTCCTGACAAAAAATCAGCAATTTATTAATCCCTATATTAAGCCAATAATGATTCCCGATGAAGTGAGGAGGTACATTATGAAGAGGTCTACCGCACGTCAGTTTTATCAGCAGTACTTTTCAGCGACAAAAGGAACGTCCTGGCTGGCCCGTCAGTGTGCTGAGCAACGGCTGAAAATGTTAGAAGAACTGATGCAGTGGGACGTTACGAAACCGACCTCTTCTCGCTAACTCGCCTCGATCATGTGTGACTGAGTATTGGTGCTTATCACCCGCCAGCAAAATGTTTTTTGCTGGCTTTTTTCGTTTATTCTTTCACCCAATTTCGATTCGCTTTCACAAGGACTTGCAGATGCTCTGGTTAATGACGATGGGGCGACGCCTGAACGGCGTGTATGCCGCTTTTATGCTGGTGGCCTTTATGATGGGCGTGGCGGGGGCGCTGCAGGCACCGACGCTGAGTCTTTTTCTCAGCCGGGAGGTGGGGGCGCAGCCGTTTTGGGTCGGCCTGTTTTATACCGTGAACGCCATCGCCGGGATCCTGGTGAGCCTGGGGCTGGCGAAACGATCCGACAGCCAGGGCGATCGCCGCAAGTTGATCCTCTTTTGTTGCGCCATGGCCGTGGGTAACGCGCTGCTGTTTGCCTTTAATCGTCACTACCTGACGCTGATCACCTGCGGCGTGCTGCTGGCCTCACTGGCGAACACCGCCATGCCGCAGCTGTTCGCGCTGGCCCGGGAATATGCCGACAACTCGGCGCGGGAAGTAGTGATGTTTAGCTCGGTGATGCGTGCGCAGCTCTCTCTTGCATGGGTCATTGGTCCGCCGTTGGCCTTTATGCTGGCGTTGAATTACGGTTTTACCGCCATGTTTTCCATCGCTGCGGGGATTTTTGCCATTAGCCTGGCACTGATTGCCTTCGTGCTGCCGTCAGTGGCGCGTGTCGAACAGACAGCGGATAAACCCATTACTCAGGTGAGCGGCTGGCAGGACAAAAACGTCCGTATGCTGTTTATCGCCTCCACGCTGATGTGGACCTGCAACACCATGTATATCATCGATATGCCGCTATGGATCAGCAGCGATCTGGGGCTGCCGGATAAGCTCGCGGGGATCTTAATGGGGACGGCCGCCGGGCTGGAAATTCCGGCGATGATTCTGGCGGGATACTACGTGAAACATCTCGGGAAACGCCGGATGATGCTGATAGCCGTAGCGGCCGGAGTGCTTTTCTACCTGGGGCTGATTTTCTTCCATTCACGAGAGGCGTTGCTGGCGCTGCAGCTGTTTAATGCTGTGTTTATCGGGATCGTGGCCGGGATAGGGATGCTCTGGTTCCAGGATTTAATGCCCGGACGGGCGGGTTCGGCGACCACACTCTTTACCAACAGTATCTCTACGGGGGTAATTCTGGCGGGGGTGATTCAGGGGGCGTTGTCGCAAAGCTATGGACATGGGTCGGTGTACTGGATGATTGCACTAACGTCGATTGTCACGCTGATGCTGACCTGGCGCGTAAAAGACGTCTGATTCTGGAAGGCGCCTTCACGAAATGAAACGATTTTCTGACAGAGTTTAAGAAGACACATAGAGTGCGTGGCGGGTGCTTGAGGCTGTTTGCCTCAGGCTTTCGCAAGAGGCAAACAGTGGAGAGTCCCACATCAAAAAACTGATGGGGAGACCAACTTCACAACCAACATTGCGAGGTTAGTCTCTTCATTGCCGAAAAGCAATAAGGAGGCTGGAATGCCAAAACGTACTCTGCTGTTAGGTTTGTTTCTGATCTGTACAACGCTGTTGATCTTTACCTGGATGGTGCGTGATTCACTGTGTGAACTGCATTTCAGACAGGAGAAAACAGAGCTGGCAGCAGTGTTGGCTTACGAAGCAAAACGTTAGCGGTATGGGCGGGGAAAGTTCCCCGCCCCTCCAGAGTGGTTGAGCCTCAACGCACCCTTATCAATGGCCCGCATCGTGCGGGCCATTGCCTTTAGCCCATAAACGCAGGCTGTTTTTTCTCGTATGCGGAGATGGCGTCTTCATGCTGAAGCGTCAGGCCAATGCTGTCCAGACCGTTCAGCATGCAGTGGCGACGGAAGGCATCGATGCTGAAGCTGTAGGTCTTATCCCCGGCTTTCACCACTTCCGCTTCCAGATCCACTTCAAACGACATGCCCGGATTTGCCTTAACCAGCGCGAACAATTCATCCACTTGCTCGTCACTCAGCGTCACCGGCAGCAGCTGGTTGTTGAAGCTGTTGCCGTAGAAGATATCTGCAAAGCTCGGGGCGATCACCACTTTAAAGCCGTAATCGGTCAGCGCCCATGGCGCGTGCTCGCGTGAGGAGCCGCAGCCAAAGTTTTCCCGTGCCAGCAGAATGGAGGCGCCTTTATATTCCGGGAAATTCAGCACAAATTCCGGGTCAGGTACCTGACCTTTATCATCCAGAAAACGCCAGTCGTTAAACAGATGAGCACCAAATCCGGTGCGGGTGACCTTCTGCAAAAATTGCTTCGGGATGATCGCATCGGTATCGACGTTAGCGGCGTCCAGAGGGACAACCCGGCCTGTATGTTGGGTAAATTTCTCTGCCATGATTGTCTCCTTATTTCAGGCTGCGAATATCGGCGAAATGGCCGGTAACTGCCGCAGCGGCGGCCATCGCCGGGCTGACCAGGTGGGTGCGTCCACCGCGGCCCTGACGACCTTCAAAGTTACGGTTACTGGTGGAGGCACAACGTTCGCCCGGATTCAGGCGGTCATTGTTCATGGCCAGACACATGGAGCAGCCAGGCAAGCGCCACTCGAAGCCTGCTTCGATAAAGATCTTATCCAGGCCTTCGGCTTCCGCCTGCGCTTTTACCGGACCAGAGCCTGGCACAACCAGCGCCTGTACGCCGGGTGCCACTTTACGGCCTTTGGCGATCTCCGCCGCGGCGCGTAAATCTTCGATACGCGAGTTGGTGCAGGAGCCAATAAAGACTTTGTCGATGGTCACATCGGTCAACGGCACACCGGGTTTGAGACCCATATACGCCAGCGCTTTTTCGGCACTGGCGCGTTCGACCGGATCGGTAAATGAGGCCGGATCGGGAATAGTGTCATTCACGGAAATGACCTGACCCGGATTGGTTCCCCAGGTCACCTGCGGGGCAATCTCCTCCGCCTGCAAGGTAACAACGGTGTCAAAAACCGCGTCATCATCGGTTTTCAGGGTTTTCCAGTACGCGACGGCGTCAGCGTAATCCTGACCTTTTGGTGCGTGCAGACGCCCTTTTACATAGTTGAAGGTGGTTTCATCCGGTGCCACCAGACCTGCTTTGGCCCCCATCTCGATGGCCATATTGCACAGAGTCATACGACCTTCCATGCTCAGCGCCTGAATAGCGTCACCGCAGAACTCAACAACGTGCCCGGTGCCGCCGGCACTGCCCGTTTTACCGATGATGGCCAGCACGATGTCTTTCGCGGTGATCCCCGGCGCGGCTTTGCCTTTCACTTCAATCTTCATGGTTTTGGCTCGGCCCTGTTTCAGGGTCTGCGTAGCCAGAACATGCTCAACTTCAGAGGTGCCAATACCGAAGGCCAGTGCACCAAACGCGCCGTGCGTTGCGGTATGGGAGTCGCCGCAGACGATGGTCATGCCGGGCAGGGTGATCCCCTGCTCAGGTCCCATCACGTGAACGATACCCTGATACGGATGGTTCAGATCGTAGAGCTCGACGCCAAACTCGTTACAGTTCTTGATCAACTCCTGCATCTGGATACGCGCCATTTCGCCCGACGCATTGATATCTTTGGTCTGGGTGGAAACGTTGTGATCCATTGTCGCGAAGGTTTTACCCGGCTGACGTACCGGGCGTTTGTGCGCACGCAGCCCATCAAATGCCTGTGGGGAGGTCACTTCGTGTACCAGATGCCTGTCGATATAGAGCAGTGGGGTTTCGTTTGGTGCCTCATAGACAACGTGTGCATCAAACAATTTTTCATATAACGTCTTCGCCATGATTACACCCCTTCAGCGACATAGCGGGCAATGATGTCGCCCATTTCATCGGTACTGACTGCCGCCGTGCCGCGTGCTAAATCACCGGTACGGACGCCTTCTTCTAACGCGCGATTAATGGCGTTCTCAATTGCGGTTGCCGCATCGCCTGCATCCAGGCTGTAGCGCAGCAGCAGAGCCAGGGAGAGGATCTGCGCAATCGGGTTAGCAATGTTTTTACCTGCGATATCCGGCGCGGAGCCGCCAGCAGGCTCGTACAGGCCAAAGCCTTCTTCGTTCAGGCTCGCTGATGGCAGCATGCCCATGGAGCCGGTGATCATCGCGCACTCATCCGAGAGGATATCGCCGAACAGGTTGGAGCACAGCAGCACGTCAAACTGGGACGGATCTTTAATCAGCTGCATTGTCGCGTTGTCGATGTACATATGCGACAGCTCAACGTCAGGATAATGCTTAGCAACTTCGCTGACGATCTCACGCCATAAGATGGAAGACTGCAGCACATTCGCTTTATCGATAGAGGTGACTTTATGGCGGCGTTTGCGTGCTGACTCAAAAGCGATATGGGCGATACGTTCAATTTCGAAACGGTGATAGACCTCGGTGTCGAACGCTTTTTCATGCTGACCGCTGCCTTCACGGCCTTTTGGCTGGCCGAAATAGATCCCGCCGGTCAGTTCACGCACGCACAGAATGTCGAAGCCGTTAGCGGCGATATCCGCGCGCAGCGGGCAGAACTCTTCCAGACCCTGATACAGCTTTGCCGGACGCAGGTTACTGAACAGCTTGAAATGTTTACGCAGCGGCAGCAACGCGCCGCGCTCTGGCTGCTCTGCGGGTGGCAGGTGTTCCCATTTCGGGCCACCCACGGAACCAAACAGGACGGCATCGGCGTTCTCGCAGCCCTCTACCGTTGCTTTTGGCAGCGGCGTACCGTGATTATCAATAGCAATACCGCCCACGTCGTAGTGGCTGGTGGTAATTTTCATGGCAAAACGCGAACGAACGGCTTCCAGTACTTTCAGCGCCTGTGCCATCACTTCCGGGCCAATACCGTCACCCGGCAACACAGCAATATGGTAATTCTTCGACATTACACGGTTTCCTTGTTGTTCTCTTTATTCTGAGCTTTGCGTTGCAACTCTTTTTCGACTTCAGCGGCGCGCCAGATATTGTTCAGGACATGCACCATCGCTTTTGCAGAGGATTCGACGATATCGGTCGCCAGACCCACGCCGTGGAAGCGACGGCCGTTATAATTGACCACGATATCCACCTGACCGAGTGCATCTTTGCCATGGCCTTTGGCCGTCAGGTCATATTTGACCAGCTCCACGTCGTATTCGGTGACGCGGTTAATCGCCTGGTAGATAGCATCGACAGGACCATTGCCGTTTGCCGCTTCCGCTTTTATCTCATCCCCGCAGGCCAGCTTGATGGATGCCGTGGCGATGTCGCTGGAGCCAGACTGCACGCTGAAGTAATCCAGACGGAAATGCTCTGGCTCTTCCTGCTGCTTATTAATGAAGGCCAGTGCTTCCAGGTCATAGTCGAATACCTGACCTTTTTTGTCGGCCAGCTTCAGGAACGCGTCGTACAGCTGATCCATGTTGTAATCGCTGTCCTTGTAACCCATCTCTTCCATACGATGTTTCACTGCCGCACGGCCGGAGCGGGAGGTCAGATTCAACTGAACCTGGTTCAGACCGATCGATTCCGGGGTCATGATTTCGTAGTTTTCGCGGTTTTTCAGTACGCCATCCTGGTGGATACCGGAAGAGTGCGCGAATGCGCCGGTACCGACAATCGCCTTGTTAGCGGGGATCGGCATGTTGCAAATCTGGCTGACGGTCTGGCTGGTACGCCAGATTTCATTGTGATTGATGCGGGTATTCACGTTCATGATGTCTTTGCGCACTTTGATCGCCATGATCACTTCTTCCAGGGAACAGTTGCCTGCGCGTTCCCCGATACCGTTCATCGCACCTTCTACCTGACGGGCACCGGCGTGAACAGCGGCGATGGCGTTGCCGACGGCCAGGCCTAAATCGTCGTGGGTATGAACAGAGATAATTGCCTTATCAATGTTCGGCACACGATCATACAAGCCAGTAATGATGTTGGAGAACTCAAACGGCATGGTGTAGCCGACGGTGTCCGGGATGTTGATGGTTTTGGCCCCGGCATTAATGGCGGCTTCCACCACGCGCGCCAGATCCTCAATTGGCGTGCGGCCTGCGTCTTCACATGAGAATTCAACATCATCCGTATAGTTGCGCGCGCGTTTGACCATGTAGACCGCGCGCTCAATCACCTCGTCGAGGGTGCTGCGCAACTTGGTGGCAATATGCATGGGGGAGGTGGCAATAAAAGTATGAATACGGAATGCTTCAGCCACTTTCAGTGACTCGGCGGCAACGTCGATGTCTTTCTCAACGCAGCGTGCCAGACCACAGACGCGGCTGTTTTTGATGGTACGGGCGATGGTCTGTACCGATTCGAAATCACCCGGAGAAGAGACCGGGAAACCCACCTCCATCACGTCGACACCCATACGTTCGAGAGCCAGCGCAATCTGCAGCTTCTCTTTCACACTCAGGCTCGCCTGTAATGCCTGTTCACCGTCACGTAAAGTAGTATCAAAAATAATGACTTGCTGGCTCATGGGTTAGGTCCTTGTCAGTCTTAGGGCGCCTTGCTACGAGCATAAAAAAACCCGCGCAGTGGCGCGGGTTTTTAGTCTTACTGGTGACGATTCAACGCTGAATTTCGCCCGCCAGTCTACCGCGCACAGAGAATGCGTTTAGTAGTAGTAGACCGGTGAAACGAATGGTGCGAATCATGAATCGTGCTCCGTTAAATTCAATATGCTTTTAGTGGTACTGGATATGGGGGTTGATGTCAACCCCTGACAACAAAAACGACCCCGATCGCACGATGTTCCAGAGAATTTGATTTAGCTAATTGTGCTGGTTTTTATCTTTCATGCCTTTTGAAAAGTCTATTTTTGGACTGGAGATTCATCTCCGGAACGATTTAAATATAATTAGTATCAATTCAACATACGTCTGTAATGGATGAGCCCTGAGAAGAATAGTTTTTAATTTCATTAATTTATAAGTACTGTAAATAAAACTGCAGTAAATAAAGCGTGAGCAATGATGCGAGTTTGTTAATTGTTTGGCATGGCTCATGTGAATAGTTTAATAATACTTAAGTTATCATTAACTGAAGGGCGATTGTGTATTTGTCTTGATTATGGTTTCATGCAAACCATAATGTCATTGATATCATTTATGCGGAATTTCATCTCACCATCAATGACCTGGGCGAAGTCACCCTTTTGATGATGCGCTCTTTATATTTTCCGAATTTTAAACAATTCTCTTTCGCTGGTTGTATCTGCATGGTAAATCATATTTTTCGAAATTATTACTGTAATTTGGCAAAGGGAGTTTAGCGTGACAGTGGAGCCAGGAGTGCCAGAAAATAATATTAATCAACCTCAGGGTTATAATGGGGTTAAACCTCAGTTACGCACCGTGGATCTCAATCTGTTGACCGTGTTTGACGCGGTGATGCAGGAACAGAATATCACGCGGGCAGCGCAGTCTCTGGGGATGTCGCAGCCTGCCGTCAGCAATGCGGTATCCCGGCTTAAAGTGATGTTTAATGACGAATTGTTTGTTCGTTATGGCAGGGGGATTCAACCCACGGCGCGTGCATTTCAGCTGTTTGGCTCTATCCGCCAGGCGTTACAGTTGGTGCAAAATGAGCTGCCGGGATCGGGTTTTGAGCCCTTAAGCAGTGAGCGTGTTTTCCATCTTTGTGTATGTAGCCCGTTAGATAATTATTTGACGTCCGTGATCTACAATAAAGTGGAAGAAATTGCGCCCAATATTCAGCTGGTATTTAAATCTTCTCTTAATCAGAACACAGAACATCAGCTTCGATATCAGGAAACAGAATTCGTTCTGGGATACGAAGAGTTCCGTCGTCCGGAATTTTCCTGTGTGCCTCTGTTTAAAGATGAAATGGTACTGGTCGCCAGCAAAAAACATCCACGAATGAATATGCCGCTGCGCGAAAGTGATGTTTATAACGAGCAGCACGCTGTTGTTGCCCTCGACCGATACGCCTCATTTAGTTTGCCGTGGTATGACACTGCGGATAAACAGGCGAGCGTGGCTTATCAGGGAATGGCCATGGTCAGCGTCTTAAATGTGGTTTCCCAGACCCATCTGGTCGCTATTGCCCCGCGTTGGCTGGCGGAGGAGTTTTCGGAACCCTTAAATCTGCAAATTCTGCCGTTGCCGCTCAAGCTCAATAGCCGTACCTGTTATCTTTCCTGGCATGAAGCCGCAGGCCGGGATAAAGGCCATCAGTGGATGGAAGAATTGCTTATTAGCATTTGCCGCCGATAAGCGCGTCAGGATAAATCACATCGGCGTGTGTGGTTTATCCTGCGTATTTTTTCATTTGCGGTATTTTATGCTGTTGTTATTTTTTCTGGCTGCTGCCAGCTTCGCAAAAATAGATGATTTTCTGAAAGGTTGCGCTTTTCAGCGATGATTTATCACCTCACGAACGAATTACAGTGGAATTAACCATATCCTCTCTGTAACGCTGCTTTTTGTGCTTCTGACCCCGTTTGCCACGTCCTGTTTGCTAATTGCCTGCCTCAAAACGAGCGGTTAAGGTAACGGTCACTCTGCAATATATAAGATTGGTTCATCACGATCGTAAGACGGTGTGGAAATGAATTCTGCAGTCCGTCTATAACAAAATGCCTGGAGGCAAAGCATGGAGATGTTGTCTGGCGCGGAAATGGTCGTCCGATCGTTAATCGATCAGGGCGTGAAGCAGGTGTTCGGCTACCCTGGAGGCGCAGTTCTGGATATTTATGATGCGCTTCATACGGTAGGCGGCATTGACCATGTTTTGGTGCGCCACGAGCAGGCGGCGGTGCACATGGCTGACGGGCTGGCGCGTGCGACGGGTGAAGTGGGCGTGGTATTGGTCACCTCCGGCCCCGGCGCGACGAATGCAATTACCGGCATTGCGACAGCCTATATGGACTCCATCCCGCTGGTCATTCTATCCGGGCAGGTCGCAACGTCACTGATTGGCTACGATGCTTTTCAGGAGTGCGACATGGTGGGGATTTCACGCCCCGTAGTGAAGCACAGTTTCCTGGTGAAGCAAACCGAAGACATTCCCGGCGTACTGAAAAAAGCCTTCTGGCTGGCAGCCAGTGGGCGGCCTGGTCCTGTGGTGGTCGATCTGCCTAAAGATATTCTTAACCCGGCAAACAAGCTGCCGTATGTCTGGCCGGAAACGGTAAGCATGCGCTCCTACAACCCAACGACACAGGGCCACAAAGGCCAGATCAAACGTGCGTTGCACACGCTTCTGGCTGCGAAAAAGCCGGTGGTCTATGTCGGAGGTGGCGCGGTTAACTCAGCCTGTGAAACGCAACTGCGTGAGCTGATCGAAAAACTAAACCTTCCTGTCGCCTCGTCACTGATGGGACTGGGCGCCTTCCCGGCAACGCACCGCCAGGCTCTGGGTATGTTGGGCATGCACGGTACCTATGAAGCTAACATGACGATGCATCATTCGGATGTGATCTTTGCCGTTGGCGTGCGCTTTGACGATCGCACGACCAACAATCTGGCGAAGTACTGCCCGAACGCCACCGTGCTGCATATTGATATCGATCCTACGTCTATTTCGAAAACGGTACCGGCGGATGTGCCGATCGTTGGGGATGCGCGACAGGTTCTGGAGCAAATGCTGGAGCTGCTATCGCAGGAAACCCCTTCACAACCGTTGGATGAGATCCGCGACTGGTGGCAACAGATCGAGTTGTGGCGAGCACGCCAGTGTCTGAAATACGATACCCAAAGCGAAAACATTAAGCCGCAGGCGGTGATCGAAACCCTCTGGCGTCTGACGAAAGGTGAAGCCTATGTCACCTCTGATGTAGGTCAGCATCAGATGTTTGCCGCGCTTTATTATCCGTTTGATAAACCACGTCACTGGATCAACTCTGGTGGTCTGGGGACAATGGGCTTTGGGTTACCTGCCGCACTTGGGGTGAAGCTTGCGCTGCCGAATGAAACCGTCGTTTGCGTGACGGGAGACGGCAGCATTCAGATGAATATCCAGGAACTCTCCACCGCGTTGCAATATGAACTGCCGGTTCTGGTTCTGAACCTGAATAACGGTTATCTCGGTATGGTGAAGCAGTGGCAGGATATGATCTACTCTGGCCGCCATTCTCACTCCTACATGAAATCGCTGCCGGATTTTGTTCGTCTGGCCGAAGCCTATGGTCATGTCGGGATGCGGGTGACCGAGCCGGCAGAGCTGGAAGCGAAACTTGCTGAAGCGCTTGAACACGTCAAAAATAACCGCCTTGTTTTCATGGATGTCATTGTTGATGGTACAGAGCACGTTTATCCGATGCATATTCGCGGTGGTGGTATGGACGAAATGTGGTTAAGTAAAACGGAGAGAACCTGATATGCGCCGGATATTATCTGTATTACTGGAAAACGAGTCTGGCGCACTGTCACGCGTTATTGGACTCTTTGCACAACGCGGCTACAACATTGAGAGCCTGACCGTTGCCCCTACCGAGGATCCTACGCTGTCGCGCATGACGATTCAGACCGTCGGCGACGCCAAGGTGCTTGAGCAGATCGAGAAACAGTTACACAAACTTGTCGATGTTCTGCGCGTGAGCGAACTGGGGCAGGGGGCCTATGTAGAACGTGAGGTCATGCTGGTGAAAATTCAGGCCAGCGGTTACGGCCGTGAAGAGGTTAAACGCAACGCGGATATCTTCCGTGGGCAGATTATCGACGTTACCCCTTCTTTATATACGGTTCAACTGGTGGGAACGAGTGACAAGCTGGACGCATTCCTGGCGTCCGTAAGGGATGTAGCAAAAATTGTTGAAGTTGCGCGGTCGGGCGTTGTCGGTCTTTCGCGCGGCGAGAAAATCATGCGTTAGCAGGCAATAAGGTTCGCCTCTTTCAGCCCGGTCACCAAAGCCGGGCTTTTTTTTGCGTAATACGCCGATAACACAGATAAAAGCGGTTGCCGCGAAAGCTATTCTGCGTTTAGATGTTAAAAGATTTAACCATAACCTTGACAGGGCCATGGACTCTTTTCTTTTTTTAAGGGGCAATTGTGAAACTGGATGAAATCGCCCGGCTAGCCGGCGTGTCACGAACTACGGCCAGCTATGTGATTAACGGTAAAGCAAAGCAGTACCGTGTCAGCGACAAAACCGTTGAGAAAGTCATGGCGGTGGTTCGTGAGCACAACTACCACCCGAATGCTGTCGCAGCGGGCTTACGTGCCGGGCGCACCCGATCGATTGGTCTGGTGATCCCCGATCTGGAAAACACCAGCTACACCCGCATCGCTAACTATCTTGAACGTCAGGCTCGCCAGCGTGGCTATCAGCTCCTGATTGCCTGCTCTGAAGATCAGCCTGATAACGAAATGCGCTGTATTGAGCATCTGCTCCAGCGTCAGGTTGATGCGATCATCGTTTCGACCTCCTTGCCACCCGAGCATCCCTTCTATCAACGCTGGGCGAACGATCCGTTCCCAATCGTTGCACTGGATCGCGCCCTGGACAGAGAGCATTTTACCAGTGTCGTCGGTGCCGATCAGGATGACGCGGAAATGCTGGCCGCGGAGCTGAGAACCTTCCCGGCTGAAACCGTACTCTATCTTGGGGCGTTGCCTGAGCTTTCTGTGAGTTTCCTGCGTGAGCAAGGCTTCAGAACGGCGTGGAAAGACGATCCGCGCGAGGTTCACTACCTTTATGCTAACAGTTATGAACGCGAAGCCGCTGCGCAGCTGTTCGAGAAATGGCTGGAGACGCACCCGATGCCTCAGGCGCTATTCACCACTTCATTTGCGTTGCTGCAGGGGGTGATGGATGTCACTTTGCGTCGGGATGGTAAGCTGCCTTCCGATCTCGCTATCGCCACCTTCGGTGATAACGAACTGCTCGACTTCCTGCAATGTCCGGTCCTGGCCGTCGCGCAGCGCCATCGTGATGTGGCGGAGCGCGTGCTGGAGATCGTTCTCGCGAGCCTTGATGAACCACGTAAACCGAAGCCGGGGCTGACGCGCATCAAACGTAATCTCTACCGTCGCGGAATTTTAAGCCGCCATTTATGAAATGAGAGGGGGCAGCGAAAACTGCCCCCTCTTTTTTCTGGATAATTCTGTCAAATAATTCCCGGAGAAAAATTAGGACGATTCCTTAGGAATCAGAACCTGCTATTTTTTTTATTCTTTCAGGCTTTTTAAAATGCCTTTGAAAGAACATTTATACGATTTATAAAGCCTGTCTTTGTATTGTTTTGTTACAAAGCTGCCCGGTCGATGAATATTCAGACGTTTTTCCCCTGCTCCAGCGTGCTTGCCTGCCAGCCGGTTCGTTCATTGCGCATTGTGGTGAATGTGGCGCTGTTATCCCCTGTGAATATGTCTTAAAATGCTGCCCGCGTCGCAAACTGACACTTTATATTTCGATGCGATGATATTGAGTGAGCCTTAACGCTAGTGTGCATATTCGGTTTTTTTCTTACAAATATTCATAACGTTAATTTTGCCTCGCCAGTTGTGCAGTTATTAACCAGGACTGTTTATCTCTGTAAATAGAGCCCTTTCGGGTTCGTATAGAGAGAGTCCTGGCTTGACAAGCTTTTCCCTCGCTCCGTAAACTCCTTTAGGTGGGAATTTGTGGGTTAAAGTGGTGAGGAGGGGTGAGACTGGCATGTTCCGTGGAGCAACGTTAGTCAATCTCGACAGTAAGGGGCGTTTATCGGTACCAACCCGATACCGCGACCAGCTGATCGAGAACGCTTCGGGTCAACTGGTTTGCACCATTGACATCAACTCCCCCTGCCTGCTGCTTTACCCTTTACCTGAATGGGAAATTATTGAGCAAAAGCTGTCGCGACTGTCGAGTATGAACCCACAGGAACGCCGCGTGCAGCGGTTGTTATTGGGGCATGCCAGTGAGTGTCAGATGGATAGTGCAGGGCGATTACTGATTGCGCCCGTGCTGCGGCAGCATGCCGGTCTGACCAAAGAAGTGATGCTGGTCGGTCAGTTCAACAAGTTTGAACTGTGGGACGAAACGACCTGGTATCAACAGGTCAAGGAAGATATCGACGCTGAGCAGTCTGATTCCGCTACCTTGTCGGAACGGCTGCAGGACTTGTCTCTATAAATATGATGGAAAATTATAAACATACAACGGTGTTGCTGGATGAGGCCGTCAACGGCCTGAATATTCGTCCGGACGGCATCTACATTGATGGCACTTTTGGTCGCGGTGGCCACTCGCGTTTGATCCTCTCCCAGCTTGGAGCGGAAGGACGTCTGCTGGCAATTGATCGCGATCCGCAGGCGATTGCTGTTGCGCAAACCATCGATGACCCACGCTTTTCCATCGTGCATGGACCTTTCTCTGCGCTGGCGGATTACGTTGCTGAGCGCGGTCTGACGGGCAAGATCGACGGGATTCTTCTCGATCTTGGCGTCTCTTCACCCCAACTTGATGATGCTGAACGCGGCTTCTCCTTTATGCGCGACGGCCCGCTTGACATGCGCATGGATCCCACGCGCGGTCAGTCTGCCGCCGAGTGGTTACAGACCGCAGATGAAGCCGATATCGCCTGGGTGATCAAAACCTTTGGCGAAGAACGTTTTGGCAAGCGCATCGCGCGCGCCATTGTTGAGCGCAATCGTATTGAGCCGATGACCCGCACGAAAGAGCTGGCCGAGGTGATTGCGGCGGCAACACCGGTGAAGGATAAACACAAACACCCCGCGACCCGTACCTTCCAGGCGGTTCGCATCTGGGTAAACAGTGAACTGGAGGAAATAGAGCTGGCGCTAAAAAGCTCACTCGACGTGCTGGCCCCGGGAGGGCGGTTGTCCATCATCAGCTTCCATTCGCTGGAGGACCGTATTGTGAAACGCTTTATGCGTGAACAAAGCCGCGGTCCACAGGTGCCAGCAGGGCTGCCGATGACGGAAGAACAACTCAGGAAGCTGGGTGGCCGTCAGTTGCGAGCATTAGGCAAGTTGATGCCGGGCGAAGAAGAGGTGGCAGAGAATCCACGCGCCCGTAGTTCAGTGCTGCGTATTGCAGAGAGGACGAACGCATGATCGGCAGAGTGACAGAGACCCTAAGTAAAGTTAAGGATTCGTTAGGAAGCAACGAGCGCCATGCCTTGCCTGGCGTGATCGGCGACGATCTTTTGCGGTTTGGGAAGCTGCCACTCTGCTTGTTCATTTGCATCATTGTGACGGCAGTAACGGTGGTGACGACAGCCCACCACACACGTTTATTGACTGCGCAACGCGAGCAGATGGTACTGGAACGCGATGCGCTGGATATTGAATGGCGAAACCTGATCCTTGAAGAAAACGCCCTTGGCGATCACAGCCGGGTCGAGCGGATCGCAACAGAAAAGCTGCAATTGCAGCATGTTGATCCTTCCCAGGAAAATATCGTAGTACAAAAATAAGGGAAAACGCGACGCATGACAGCAGCGGCAAAAACGCTAAAACCAAAACGTCAGGAAGAACAGGCCAACTTTATCAGTTGGCGTTTTGCGTTGCTTTGCGGCTGCATTTTACTCGCGCTGGGCTTCCTGCTGGGGCGTGTGGCGTGGCTACAAATCATCGCGCCTGACATGCTGGTGCGCCAGGGCGATATGCGCTCTCTGCGCGTACAGGAAGTCTCCACATCTCGCGGGATGATCACCGATCGTTCCGGTCGTCCGCTGGCGGTGAGCGTACCGGTGAAGGCGATCTGGGCCGATCCGAAAGAGCTGCACGATGCCGGTGGTATCACGCTCGACAACCGCTGGAAAGCGCTGTCTGACGCCCTGAAAATGCCGCTGGATCAGCTTGCCTCCCGCGTTAATGCCAACCCGAAAGGGCGCTTTATCTATCTGGCGCGTCAGGTTAACCCTGACATGGCCGATTACATCAGAAAACTGAAGCTCCCGGGTATCCATCTGCGAGAAGAGTCTCGCCGTTACTATCCTTCCGGCGAAGTAACCGCTCACCTCATTGGTTTTACAAACGTCGACAGCCAGGGGATTGAAGGGGTTGAAAAAAGCTTCGATAAGTGGCTTACCGGTCAGCCGGGTGAGCGAATCGTGCGTAAAGACCGCTATGGTCGCGTGATTGAAGATATCTCTTCCACAGACAGCCAGGCCGCGCATAACCTGGCGTTGAGCATTGATGAACGCCTGCAGGCGCTGGTGTATCGCGAGCTGAACAATGCCGTGGCCTTTAACAAGGCGGAGTCGGGCAGCGCCGTGCTGGTGGATGTCAGCACTGGTGAAGTGCTGGCGATGGCCAACAGCCCGTCCTACAACCCGAACAACTTTACCGGTACCGCCAAAGATGCAATGCGCAACCGGGCCATTACCGACGTGTTCGAACCTGGCTCCACGGTGAAGCCGATGGTGGTGATGACGGCGCTGCAACGCGGCATCGTCAATGAGAACACGGTTCTGAACACGATCCCTTACCGAATCAACGGCCACGAGATTAAAGACGTGGCGCGCTACAGCGAATTGACCCTGACCGGGGTATTACAGAAGTCGAGTAACGTCGGTGTTTCAAAGCTGGCGTTAGCGATGCCGTCCTCAGCGTTAGTAGAGACTTACTCACGTTTTGGGCTAGGAAAGGCGACCAATTTGGGGTTGGTCGGAGAACGCAGTGGCTTATATCCTCAAAAACAACGGTGGTCTGACATAGAGAGGGCCACCTTCTCTTTCGGCTACGGGCTAATGGTAACCCCGTTACAGTTAGCGCGAGTCTACGCAACGATTGGCAGCTATGGCGTCTATCGCCCACTGTCGATTACCAAAGTTGATCCACCGGTTCCGGGCGAGCGTATCTTCCCGGAATCTATCGTTCGTACCGTTGTGCATATGATGGAAAGCGTGGCGCTACCTGGCGGTGGCGGCGTGAAGGCGGCGATCAAAGGCTATCGCATCGCCATTAAAACCGGTACGGCGAAAAAAGTGGGGCCAGACGGCCGCTACATCAACAAATACATTGCCTATACCGCAGGCGTTGCGCCTGCAAGCAATCCGCGTTTTGCGCTGGTGGTCGTCATTAACGATCCACAGGCGGGTAAATACTACGGCGGCGCCGTTTCAGCGCCTGTGTTCGGCGCCATCATGGGCGGCGTATTACGCACCATGAACGTTGAACCGGACGCGCTGGCAACGGGCGAAAAAAGTGAATTTGTAATTAATCAAGGCGAGGGTACAGGTGGCAGATCGTAATTTGCGCGACCTTCTCGCTCCGTGGGTGCCAAACGCACCTGAGCGAGCGCTACGGGAGATGGTACTGGACAGCCGTGTGGCTGCTTCCGGCGATCTTTTTGTGGCTGTAGTTGGTCATCAGGCGGACGGGCGTCGATATATCCCGCAGGCGATTGCGCAAGGTGTAGCTGCCATTATTGCTGAGGTTAAAGATGAGGCAACCGACGGTGAAATCCGTGAAATGCACGGTGTGCCGGTTATCTACCTTAGCCAGTTGAATGAGCGACTCTCCGCACTGGCGGGACGTTTTTATAACGAGCCTTCAGACCAGCTGCGTCTGGTGGGCGTGACGGGCACTAACGGTAAAACGACGACCACCCAATTGATGGCGCAATGGGCGCAACTGCTGGGAGAAACCGGCGCCGTAATGGGCACCGTGGGGAATGGGCTGCTGGGTAAAGTGAGCCCGACGGAAAACACCACCGGCTCCGCGGTTGACGTACAACATGTAATTGCTGGTCTGGCAGGGCAGGGTGCGACCTTTGCCGCGATGGAAGTCTCCTCTCATGGTCTGGTACAGCATCGTGTGGCGGCGTTGAAATTTGCTGCCTCCGTGTTTACGAACCTGAGTCGCGATCATCTTGATTATCATGGTGATATGGAGCATTACGAGGCCGCGAAATGGCTGCTCTTCTCCACGCATCACTATGGACAGGCCATCATCAACGCTGATGACGAAGTGGGGCGCCGCTGGCTTGCGAAGCTGCCGGATGCGGTTGCGGTGTCGATGGAAGACCATATCAATCCGAACTGCCATGGCCGCTGGCTGAAGGCGGTTGAGGTTAATTATCACGACAGCGGCGCGACGATTCGCTTTGCCTCTTCCTGGGGTGAAGGCGAAATTGAAAGCCGCCTGATGGGGGCGTTTAACGTCAGCAACCTCCTGCTGGCGCTGGCAACGCTGCTGGCGTTGGGCTATCCGATGGCCGAACTGCTCAACACCGCAGAGCGTCTGCAGCCCGTCTGTGGCCGTATGGAAGTGTTCAGTGCACCCGGTAAACCGACCGTTGTAGTCGATTATGCCCACACGCCGGATGCGCTGGAAAAAGCGCTTGAAGCGGCACGTCTGCACTGCGCCGGTAAGCTCTGGTGTGTGTTTGGCTGTGGGGGCGATCGCGACAAGGGCAAGCGTCCGTTGATGGGGGCCATCGCCGAACAGTTCGCGGATATTCCGGTTGTGACCGATGATAACCCGCGTACTGAAGAGCCGCGCGCCATTATCAACGATATCCTGGCCGGTATGCTGGATGCAGGACGTGCCCGCGTGGTGGAAGGCCGTGCGGAAGCCGTGACCAACGCCATCATGCAGGCGCAGGAGAACGACGTCGTGCTCCTGGCGGGTAAAGGCCATGAAGATTATCAGATTGTTGGCAATCGTCGTCTGGACTATTCGGACCGTGTAACGGCAGCGCGTCTGTTGGGAGTGGTGGCATGATCAGCTTAACGCTCGGCAAGGCGGCAACCCTCCTGCAGGGGACGCTGCATGGTCAGGATCTGACCATCGACGCCGTGACGACAGATACCCGCAAAGTGACCGCCGGGTGCCTGTTTGTGGCGCTGAAGGGCGAACGTTTTGACGCCCACGATTTTGCTGAACAGGCGAAAGAGAATGGTGCGGGTGCGCTGCTGGTGAACCGCAAACTCGATATCGATTTACCGCAGATTGTGGTGAAGGATACGCGCCTTGCCTTTGGTGAACTGGCAGCATGGGTTCGTCAGCAGGTGCCAGCTCGCGTTGTTGCTCTGACGGGGTCTTCGGGCAAAACGTCAGTAAAAGAGATGACGGCGGCGATCCTCAGTCAGTGCGGTAACACGCTTTACACCGCAGGCAATCTAAATAATGACATCGGCGTGCCGATGACATTGCTTCGCCTCACCAAAGAGCATGACTTTGCGGTGATTGAATTAGGGGCAAACCACCAGGGTGAAATTGCCTGGACGGTCAGCCTGACGCGTCCGGAGGCTGCGCTGGTGAACAACCTGGCCGCCGCGCATCTGGAAGGTTTCGGTTCACTTGAAGGCGTGGCGAAAGCCAAAGGTGAGATCTATACCGGCCTGCCGGATAACGGTATCGCCATTATGAATGCCGATAATAACGACTGGTTGAACTGGCAGAGCATCATCGGTTCACGTAAGACGTGGCGCTTCTCGCCAAATGCGGCAGACAGTGATTTTACCGCGACCCATATCCATGTGACCTCGCATGGTACGGAATTCACGCTCAATACCCCAACGGGAGGCATTGAGGTTCTGCTGCCGCTGCCGGGTCGCCATAACATCGCCAATGCGCTTGCTGCCG
Source organism: Enterobacter cloacae complex sp. SHL021 (assembly GCF_049237765.1). Taxonomy (NCBI): domain Bacteria; kingdom Pseudomonadati; phylum Pseudomonadota; class Gammaproteobacteria; order Enterobacterales; family Enterobacteriaceae; genus Enterobacter; species Enterobacter cloacae complex sp. SHL021. Next base: position 294,781 of record NZ_JBMKJG010000002.1, read on the forward strand.
CGGCGCTGTCGATGGCCGTCGGCGCGACACATGACGCGATCAAGACTGGCCTTGCGAATTTAAAAGCCGTACCGGGACGTCTGTTCCCAGTCCAGCTTGCAGAAAACAAACTGCTGCTGGATGACTCCTACAACGCGAACGTCGGTTCGATGACGGCAGCCGTACAGGTGTTGTCCGAAATGCCAGGCTATCGCGTGATGGTGGTTGGCGATATGGCCGAGCTGGGCGATGAGAGCGAAGCCTGTCATACCCAGGTGGGTGAAGCCGCGAAAGCGGCCGGGCTGGATTGCGTACTGAGCGCAGGAAAACTGAGCCAGGCGATTAGCCATGCCAGCGGTGTTGGCGAACATTTTGCCGATAAAGCCGCACTGATTGAACGTCTGAAGACGTTGATTGCTGAAAAACAAATTGTGACTGTGTTAGTGAAAGGTTCACGTAGTGCCGCCATGGAAGAGGTAGTGCACGCATTACAGGAGAACGGGACATGTTAGTTTGGCTGGCCGAACATTTGGTCAAATATTACTCAGGCTTTAACGTCTTTTCTTATCTGACGTTTCGCGCCATCGTCAGCCTGCTGACTGCGCTGTTCATCTCGTTGTGGATGGGCCCGCGCATGATTGCCCGTCTGCAAAAACTCTCTTTCGGCCAGGTTGTGCGTAACGATGGTCCGGAATCGCACTTCAGCAAGCGCGGTACGCCAACCATGGGCGGGATTATGATCCTGACCGCGATCGTGGTTTCCGTGCTGCTGTGGGCCTATCCATCCAACCCGTACGTCTGGTGTGTCCTGACTGTGCTGGTGGGCTACGGAATCATTGGATTTGTTGATGATTACCGCAAAGTGGTACGTAAAGACACGAAAGGTCTGATCGCCCGCTGGAAATATTTCTGGATGTCGGTAATTGCGCTGGGCGTGGCCTTCGCGCTGTATCTGGCCGGAAAAGATACTCCCGCTACCGAGCTGGTGGTGCCGTTCTTTAAAGACGTCATGCCGCAACTGGGGCTGTTCTACATTCTGCTGGCGTACTTCGTGATTGTGGGCACCGGTAACGCGGTGAACCTGACCGATGGTCTGGATGGCCTGGCCATTATGCCAACGGTCTTCGTGGCCGCAGGTTTCGCGCTGGTGGCGTGGGCGACCGGCAACATGAACTTTGCCAACTATCTGCACATTCCTTATCTGCGTCACGCGGGCGAGCTGGTGATCGTCTGTACGGCCATTGTCGGGGCGGGGCTGGGCTTCCTGTGGTTCAACACCTATCCGGCCCAGGTCTTTATGGGTGACGTCGGTTCACTAGCTCTGGGCGGCGCGCTGGGTATTATTGCCGTGCTGCTGCGCCAGGAGTTCCTGCTGGTGATCATGGGCGGGGTATTCGTGGTTGAGACCCTGTCGGTGATCCTGCAGGTCGGTTCCTTTAAGCTGCGCGGCCAGCGCATCTTCCGTATGGCACCGATTCACCATCACTATGAACTGAAAGGCTGGCCAGAGCCGCGCGTCATCGTGCGCTTCTGGATTATTTCGCTGATGCTGGTGCTGATTGGCCTGGCAACGCTGAAGGTACGTTAATCATGGCAGATTACCAGGGCAAAAAAGTCGTTATCATCGGGTTGGGCCTTACTGGCCTGTCCTGCGTGGACTTTTTCCTTGCGCGCGGCGTGACGCCGCGGGTGATGGATACGCGTGTTTCTCCGCCGGGTCTGGACAAACTGCCGGAACAGGTTGAACGCCACCTTGGTGGTCTGAATGATGACTGGCTGCAGGCAGCCGATCTGATTGTGGCCAGCCCCGGTATGGCGCTGGCGCACCCTTCACTGAGCGCCGCAGCCGATGCGGGCGTTGAGATTGTCGGTGATATCGAGCTGTTCTGTCGCGAAGCGCAGGCGCCAGTTATCGCCATTACCGGCTCTAACGGAAAAAGCACCGTCACTACCCTGGTGGGTGAGATGGCGAAAGCGGCGGGCAAAAATGTCGGCGTTGGCGGCAACATTGGTTTGCCGGCACTGATGCTGCTGGACAAAGGCTGCGAGCTGTACGTACTGGAACTCTCCAGCTTCCAGCTGGAAACCACCTCCAGCCTGCATGCGGCCGCGGCCACAATCCTGAACGTGACCGAAGATCATATGGACAGGTATCCGTTTGGTCTACAGCAGTATCGCGCAGCCAAACTGCGTATATATGAAAATGCCAAAGTCTGCGTCGTTAACGCCGATGATGCCCTGACCATGCCGGTACGCGGTGCCGATGACCGCTGCATCAGCTTTGGTATCACCATGGGTGATTATCATCTGAACCGTCAGCTGGGTGAAACCTGGCTGCGGGTGAAAGGTGAGAAAGTGCTGAACGTGAAGGAGATGAAGCTTTCCGGTCAGCATAACTACACCAATGCGCTGGCGGCGCTGGCGCTGGCGGATGCCGTCGGTCTGCCACGCTCCTCCAGCCTGCAGGCGCTGACCACCTTTACGGGTCTGGCGCACCGTTTCCAGCTGGCGCTGGAGCATAACGGCGTACGCTGGATCAATGATTCCAAAGCCACCAACGTAGGCAGTACAGAGGCCGCGCTGAATGGTTTGCAGGTGGAAGGTACTCTGCATCTGCTGCTGGGTGGCGACGGTAAATCCGCCGATTTCACCTCCCTGAAGCAGTATCTCTCCGGCGATAACATCCGTCTCTACTGCTTTGGTCGTGATGGCAGGGAACTGGCGGAACTGCGTCCTGAGATCGCCGAGCAGACCGAAACCATGGAACAGGCAATGCGCCTGATTGCTCCTCGCGTGAAGCCGGGCGATATGGTGCTGCTCTCTCCGGCATGCGCCAGCCTCGATCAATTCAAGAATTTCGAACAGCGTGGTGATCTCTTTACCCGCCTGGCGAAGGAGTTAGGCTGATGCGTTTATCTCTCCCTCGCCTGAAAATGCCGCGCTTCCCAGGATTTGGTGTCCTGGTGTGGTTGTTTGCGGCACTGAAAGGCTGGGTGATGGGCTCTCGTCAGAAAGATAACGACAGCCTGATCATGTACGATCGCACGCTCTTCTGGCTCACCCTGGGGCTGGCGGCGGTCGGCTTTATTATGGTGACGTCAGCATCAATGCCCGTCGGGCAGCGACTGGCGAACGATCCTTTCCTGTTTGCCAAGCGAGATGGTCTGTACATCATCCTGGCGTTCTGTCTTGCGCTGATAACCTTACGTCTGCCAATGGCGTTCTGGCAGCGACACAGTACCGCGATGCTGATCGCCTCGATCATCATGCTGCTGATCGTGCTGGTGGTGGGGAGTTCCGTAAACGGGGCATCGCGCTGGATCGCCTTTGGTCCGCTGCGTATTCAGCCTGCAGAATTTACCAAACTGTCCCTGTTCTGCTACCTGGCGAACTACCTGGTGCGCAAAGTAGATGAAGTGCGTAACAACCTTCGCGGCTTCCTGAAACCGATGGGCGTGATTCTGGTGCTGGCGGTCTTACTGCTGGCGCAGCCTGACCTCGGTACCGTGGTGGTTCTGTTTGTGACGACGCTGGCGATGCTGTTCCTGGCGGGGGCGAAACTGTGGCAGTTCATCGCCATTATCGGGATGGGTATTTCAGCGGTTGTCCTGTTGATCCTTGCTGAACCATACCGTATCCGCCGTGTGACCTCGTTCTGGAACCCGTGGGAAGATCCGTTTGGCAGTGGCTATCAGCTGACGCAGTCACTCATGGCGTTTGGCCGCGGTGAAGTCTGGGGACAAGGCCTGGGCAACTCGGTTCAGAAACTGGAGTATTTACCCGAAGCGCATACTGACTTCATCTTCTCCATTATTGCAGAAGAACTGGGTTATATCGGTGTGGTATTAGCGCTATTAATGGTATTCTTCGTCGCTTTCCGCGCCATGTCGATTGGGCGGAAAGCGCTGGAGATCGATCACCGCTTCTCAGGTTTCTTAGCCTGTTCAATTGGTATCTGGTTTAGCTTCCAGGCATTGGTTAACGTCGGGGCCGCAGCGGGTATGCTGCCGACCAAGGGCCTGACGTTGCCGTTGATCAGTTATGGTGGTTCCAGTCTGTTGATCATGTCGACGGCCATCATGATGTTGTTACGTATAGATTATGAAACGCGTCTGGAAAAAGCCCAGGCGTTTACACGAGGTTCACGATGAATCAACCGAAGCGGTTAATGGTGATGGCAGGCGGTACCGGTGGACATGTGTTCCCGGGGCTGGCGGTTGCGCACCATTTAATGGATCAGGGCTGGCAGGTACGCTGGCTGGGAACCGCAGACCGCATGGAGGCCGACCTGGTACCGAAGCACGGTATTGAGATCGACTTTATTCGTATTTCTGGCCTTCGTGGCAAAGGCATTAAGGCCCAGCTTCTGGCGCCGGTGCGCATTTTCAACGCATGGCGTCAGGCGCGCAGCATCATGAAGCGCTTTCAGCCGGATGTGGTGCTGGGCATGGGCGGTTATGTTTCCGGTCCGGGCGGACTTGCCGCGTGGTCGTTGGGCATTCCTGTTGTGTTGCATGAGCAGAATGGTATTGCCGGACTGACCAACAAGTGGCTGGCGAAAATCGCCACCAAAGTGATGCAGGCATTTCCTGGTGCGTTCCCGAAAGCGGACGTCGTCGGGAACCCGGTGCGTGTGGATGTGCTGGCGCTGCCGTTGCCGGATGCCCGCATGGCTGGCCGTGAAGGCCCTGTTCGCGTGCTGGTCGTCGGCGGATCGCAGGGCGCACGCATCCTGAACCAGACGATGCCGCAGGTTGCCGCAAAGCTGGGTGATGCCGTGACCATCTGGCATCAAAGCGGAAAAGGCGCTCAGCAGACCGTTGAGCAGGCTTATGCGGCAGAAGGTCAGCCGCAGCACAAAGTGACGGAATTTATCGACGATATGGCGGCAGCGTACGCCTGGGCCGATGTCGTGGTCTGTCGCTCCGGTGCATTAACGGTGAGTGAAATTGCCGCCGCGGGTTTACCGGCTCTGTTTGTGCCGTTCCAGCACAAAGATCGTCAGCAGTACTGGAATGCGCTGCCGCTTGAAAAAGCCGGTGCCGCGAAAATATTCGAGCAGCCACAATTTACCGCCGATGCGGTCGCCACCACCCTGGCGGGCTGGAACCGGGAAACATTAATGGAGATGGCGCAACGTGCACGTGCGGCGGCCATTCCTGATGCAACGGAGCGGGTGGCAAAAGAAGTGAGCCTGGCAGCCCAGGCTTAACCCTCGCAGCGCGTGTTGCGCTGCACGATTTTTTTAAGTAGTCGATGGCGTTTAGAGAATGAATACACAACAACTGGCAAAACTGCGTTCAATCGTGCCCGAGATGCGTCGCGTCCGGCACATTCACTTTGTTGGCATCGGTGGTGCTGGCATGGGCGGTATTGCCGAAGTGTTAGCTAACGAAGGTTATCAGATCAGCGGGTCTGACCTGGCGCCAAACCCTGTTACGCAGCAACTGGCGTCGCTTGGGGCGACTATCTATTTCAACCATCGCCCGGAAAATGTGCGCGATGCGAGTGTGGTGGTGGTATCCAGCGCCATCTCCTCTGATAACCCGGAAATCGTGGCCGCGCATGAAGCGCGTATTCCGGTGATCCGCCGCGCGGAAATGCTGGCAGAGCTGATGCGTTTTCGTCACGGGATTGCGATTGCCGGGACGCACGGTAAAACCACGACCACGGCGATGGTTTCCAGTATTTATGCCGAAGCGGGTCTCGACCCGACGTTCGTCAACGGCGGTCTGGTAAAAGCAGCAGGTGTGCATGCGCGTCTGGGCCACAGCCGTTATCTGATTGCGGAAGCGGATGAGAGCGATGCGTCGTTCCTGCATCTGCAGCCGATGGTGGCGATTGTCACTAACATCGAAGCTGACCACATGGATACCTACCAGGGCGACTTCGAGAACTTAAAGCAGACCTTTATTAACTTCCTGCATAACCTGCCGTTCTATGGACGCGCGGTAATGTGTGTGGACGATCCGGTCATTCGCGAGTTGTTGCCGCGGGTTGGTCGTCAGATCACCACCTATGGTTTCAGTGAAGACGCGGATGTTCGCGTGGAAGAGTACAAACAGATTGGTGCGCAGGGGCATTTCACCCTGGCGCGTCAGGACAAAGAGCTGCTGCACGTGACGCTAAACGCACCAGGCCGTCATAACGCCCTGAACGCAGCCGCGGCGGTGGCCGTCGCAACAGAAGAAGGCATTGAAGACGATGCGATCCTGCGTGCGCTGGAAAGCTTCCAGGGAACCGGGCGTCGTTTCGACTTCCTTGGCGAATTCCCGCTGGATGCGGTGAACGGTAAACCGGGCACCGCCATGCTGGTGGACGACTATGGCCACCATCCAACCGAAGTGGACGCGACCATTAAGGCCGCACGTGCGGGATGGCCAGAGAAGAACCTGGTGATGATCTTCCAGCCACACCGTTTTACGCGTACGCGCGATCTGTATGACGATTTCGCCAGCGTGCTGTCCCAGGTGGACATATTGCTGATGCTGGATGTTTATTCTGCAGGTGAAACGCCGATCCCAGGCGCGGACAGCCGTTCTCTGTGTCGAACCATTCGCGGACGCGGTAAAGTAGACCCTATTTTGGTTTCGGATCCTGCTCAGGTCGCCGAAATTCTGGCACCGGTACTGACAGGTAACGATTTGATTCTGATTCAGGGCGCGGGAAATATCGGCAAAATCGCCCGTACCTTAGCTGAAATCAAACTGAAGCCGCAAACTCAGGAGGATGTGCATCATGGCTGATAAGATTGCTGTCCTGTCTGGCGGCACCTCCGCCGAGCGCGAGGTTTCCCTGAATTCAGGCGCTGCGGTACTGGCGGGCCTGCGTGAGGCTGGCGTTAATGCACATCTGGTCGATCCGAAAGAGGTCGATGTAACGCAACTGAAAGCAATGGGCTTCGATAAAGTCTTTATTGCTCTGCACGGTCGTGGGGGAGAAGACGGTACCCTGCAAGGGTTGCTGGATCTCATCGGTATGCCCTACACCGGCAGCGGCGTGATGGCCTCCGCCATCTCAATGGATAAACTGCGCAGTAAGCTGCTGTGGCAGGGAGCGGGTTTGCCGGTTGCGCCGTGGGTTGCGTTGACGCGCCGCGAATTTGAAATGGGCCTTCAGGATAGCGTTAATGCACGCATTGCTGAGCTGGGATTACCGGTTATTGTAAAGCCCAGCCGTGAAGGGTCGAGCGTTGGGATGTCCAAAGTTGATAAAGCTGACGATTTATCGTCTGCTTTAGCGCTGGCATTTCAACACGATGAAGAAGTTCTGATTGAAAAATGGCTGAGCGGGCCGGAATTTACCGTGGCGATGCTTGGTGAAGAAATTTTACCGTCGATTCGCATCCAGCCTGCTGGCGTCTTCTATGATTATGAGGCGAAGTATCTCTCTGACGAGACGCAATATTTCTGCCCAGCAGGTCTTGAAGCAGAACGTGAAGCGGATTTACAGTCCCTGGTGCTTAAAGCCTGGCATATTCTTGGTTGCAGTGGCTGGGGACGCATTGATGTGATGCTCGACAGCGATGGGCAATTTTATTTGCTGGAAGCGAATACTTCTCCAGGCATGACCAGCCATAGCCTTGTGCCAATGGCTGCGCGTCAGGCGGGGATGAGCTTCTCGCAGTTAGTCGTACGTATTCTGGACCAGGCGGGCTGATATGTCTCAGGCTGCATTGAACACGCGCAACCGCGATGACGAGGAAGAATATTCTTCTTCACGCCGGAGTAATGGAACGCGTCTTGCAGGGATTATTTTCCTGCTCGGGGTGCTGTGCACCGTGTTTATCAGCGGCTGGATGGTACTGGGCTGGATGGAAGATGCGCAGCGGTTGCCGCTGTCGAAGCTGGTGGTCACCGGTGAACGCCACTACACGCGTAACGATGATATTCGCCAGTCGATTCTGGCACTGGGGTCGCCTGGCACCTTTATGACGCAGGACGTCAACATTATCCAGAGTCAGATTGAACGTCTGCCCTGGATAAAACAGGCGAGTGTAAGAAAGCAATGGCCTGATGAATTGAAGATTCATCTGGTTGAATATGTGCCCATTGCGCGTTGGAATGATCAGCACATGGTTGACGTAGACGGAAATTCCTTCAGCGTCCCGGCCGATCGTGTCAACAAGCAAAATTTACCGATGTTGTATGGTCCTGAAGGCAGCGAAAACGAAGTGTTACAGGGTTTTCGCGAGATGGGGCAAGTGCTGGCGAAGGACAGGTTTACGTTAAAAGAAGCTGCGATGACGGCGCGCCGTTCGTGGCAGCTCACCTTAACGAATGGCATTAAGCTCAACCTTGGCCGCGGCGACACGATGAAGCGTCTGGCGCGTTTTGTAGAACTTTACCCGGTTTTACAGCAGCAGGCACAGACTGACGGCAAACGGATAAGCTACGTTGATTTGCGCTATGACTCAGGCGCAGCAGTCGGTTGGGTACCGGCTCCGGTCGAGGAACCTAATCAGCAACAGAATCAGGCACAGGTACAGGCAGAACAACAATGATCAAGGCGACGGACAGAAAACTGGTAGTTGGACTGGAGATTGGCACCGCGAAGGTTGCCGCTTTAGTAGGGGAAGTTCTGCCCGACGGTATGGTCAATATCATTGGCGTGGGCAGCTGCCCGTCCCGTGGTATGGATAAAGGTGGGGTAAACGATCTTGAGTCGGTGGTGAAATGCGTGCAGCGCGCCATCGATCAGGCTGAATTAATGGCAGATTGCCAGATTTCCTCTGTCTATCTGGCCCTCTCTGGTAAGCATATCAGCTGCCAGAACGAAATCGGCATGGTGCCCATTTCTGAAGAAGAAGTGACGCAGGAAGACGTTGAAAACGTAGTGCATACGGCGAAGTCCGTGCGCGTGCGCGATGAGCATCGCGTGCTGCACGTGATCCCGCAGGAATATGCGATCGACTACCAGGAAGGGATCAAGAACCCGGTTGGTCTGTCTGGCGTGCGTATGCAGGCAAAAGTGCACCTGATCACATGTCACAACGATATGGCGAAGAACATCGTAAAAGCCGTTGAACGTTGTGGCCTGAAAGTTGACCAACTTATTTTCGCCGGTCTGGCGGCAAGCTATTCCGTGCTGACCGAAGATGAACGTGAACTGGGCGTCTGTGTGGTCGATATTGGTGGTGGTACAATGGATATGGCCGTGTATACCGGCGGTGCCCTGCGCCACACCAAAGTGATCCCTTACGCGGGGAACGTGGTGACCAGCGATATTGCCTACGCGTTTGGTACGCCGCCAAGCGATGCAGAAGCGATTAAAGTGCGCCACGGTTGTGCGCTGGGGTCTATCGTTGGCAAAGATGAGAGCGTTGAAGTGCCAAGCGTGGGCGGCCGTCCGCCGCGTAGCCTGCAGCGCCAGACGTTGGCAGAGGTGATTGAGCCACGCTATACCGAGCTGCTCAACCTGGTCAACGAAGAGATTTTGCAGTTACAGGAACAGCTTCGCCAGCAGGGCGTAAAACATCATCTTGCGGCGGGGATTGTATTAACCGGCGGTGCAGCGCAAATTGAAGGTCTTGCGGCCTGTGCGCAGCGTGTGTTCCATACGCAGGTGCGTATTGGCGCACCGCTGAATATTACCGGTTTAACGGATTATGCCCAGGAGCCTTACTATTCAACGGCTGTGGGCCTGCTCCACTACGGGAAAGAATCCCATCTCAGTGGTGAAGCAGAAGTGGAAAAACGCGTCTCAGTAGGGTCGTGGGTCAAACGACTGAACAACTGGCTGCGAAAAGAGTTTTAATTTTTTTAAGAGACCGGAGAGAATTAACGGTCTCGGGCGACAGGCACAACGGAGAGAGAAATTATGTTTGAACCTATGGAACTGACCAACGACGCGGTGATTAAAGTCATCGGCGTCGGTGGCGGCGGCGGTAACGCCGTAGAGCATATGGTGCGCGAGCGCATTGAAGGTGTTGAATTCTTTGCGGTTAACACCGATGCACAGGCACTGCGTAAGACGGCAGTCGGCCAGACTATCCAGATCGGTGGTGGCATCACCAAAGGTCTGGGCGCAGGAGCTAACCCGGAAGTAGGTCGCAATGCGGCTGAAGAAGATCGTGAAGCGTTACGCGCTGCACTGGAAGGTGCGGACATGGTCTTCATCGCAGCAGGTATGGGTGGCGGTACAGGTACCGGCGCAGCACCTGTTGTGGCTGAAGTGGCTAAAGATTTAGGTATCCTGACCGTTGCTGTTGTGACCAAGCCTTTCAATTTTGAAGGCAAGAAACGTATGGCCTTCGCGGAGCAGGGTATCACCGAGCTGTCCAAGCATGTGGACTCGCTGATCACCATCCCGAACGACAAACTGCTGAAAGTGCTGGGTCGCGGTATCTCTCTGCTGGATGCCTTTGGCGCAGCAAACGACGTGCTGAAAGGCGCGGTTCAGGGTATCGCTGAACTGATTACCCGTCCTGGCCTGATGAACGTTGACTTTGCTGACGTTCGCACCGTGATGTCCGAAATGGGCTACGCGATGATGGGCTCCGGCGTGGCGAGCGGTGAAGACCGTGCGGAAGAAGCGGCTGAAATGGCTATCTCTTCTCCGCTGCTGGAAGATATCGATCTGTCGGGTGCGCGTGGCGTGCTGGTCAACATCACCGCTGGCTTTGACCTGCGTCTGGATGAGTTCGAAACCGTGGGTAACACCATCCGTGCGTTCGCCTCTGACAACGCGACCGTGGTAATCGGTACCTCCCTTGACCCGGAAATGAACGACGAGCTGCGTGTAACGGTTGTTGCTACCGGTATCGGTATGGACAAGCGCCCTGAAATCACTCTGGTGACGAACAAGCAGACTCAGCAACCGGTAATGGATCGTTACCAGCAGCACGGTATGTCTCCTCTGACTCAGGAGCAAAAACCGGCCGCGAAAGTGGTTAATGACCCAACGCCGCAAACGGCGAAAGAGCCAGATTATCTGGATATCCCGGCGTTCCTGCGTAAGCAAGCTGACTAAGAATTGGCTGGAATTTGGGGATTTCCGCTCTTTGTGCTAAACTGGCCCACCGTTAGTGATATACACTCTCGGTTGGATAGTTAATTTGGCGAGATTATACGATGATCAAACAAAGGACACTTAAACGTATCGTTCAGGCGACGGGTGTCGGTTTACATACCGGCAAGAAAGTCACCCTGACGTTACGCCCTGCGCCGGCCAATACCGGGGTCATCTATCGTCGCACCGACTTGAATCCACCGGTAGATTTTCCGGCCGATGCCAAATCTGTGCGTGATACTATGCTCTGTACTTGTCTGGTGAACGAGCATGACGTGCGGATTTCTACCGTAGAGCACCTGAACGCCGCCCTGGCGGGTCTGGGTATCGACAACATTATTGTTGAAGTCGATGCGCCAGAAATCCCGATCATGGATGGTAGTGCTGCTCCGTTCGTTTATCTGTTGCTGGATGCCGGCATCGAAGAACTGAACTGCGCGAAGAAATTTGTTCGCATCAAAGAGACCGTTCGCGTCGAAGATGGCGACAAGTGGGCTGAATTCAAACCGTACAATGGTTTCTCGTTGGACTTCACCATCGATTTTAACCATCCGGCGATTGATGCCAGTACCCAGCGCTATGCGATGAACTTCTCTGCTGATGCGTTTATGCGCCAGATCAGCCGTGCTCGTACTTTCGGCTTCATGCGTGATATCGAATATCTGCAGTCCCGCGGCCTGTGCCTGGGCGGCAGCTTCGATTGTGCCATCGTTGTTGACGATTATCGCGTACTGAACGAAGACGGTCTGCGTTTCGAAGATGAATTCGTTCGCCACAAAATGCTTGATGCAATTGGTGACCTGTTCATGTGTGGTCACAACATTATTGGTGCATTTACCGCGTTCAAATCCGGTCATGCGCTGAATAACAAACTCTTGCAGGCCGTCCTGGCAAAACAGGAAGCCTGGGAGTATGTGACCTTCGAAGACGAAGCTGAACTGCCGCTGGCCTTCAAAGCCCCTGGCCTGGTTCTGGCGTAACGGTTCAAGCCGTTCCGTAAAAAATCGACTGGTTAACCTGGTACTCTCTCCGACCAGGGAAACCAGTCGTTTTTATTTTTACCTTTCTTCATTTTGCCCCAGCTTCCCCTTTCGCTTAGCAGGCGTAGAAAATCTGTGCGTTAGCTGCATTCTTGACCGTTTTTCCCCGCTGCAGTACGTCATTCCTGCTGCTGTGTATTGGCTTTAGTGGTAATATCTGGGCGCTTAAAAGAATAACTGAACTCAGCCTGTGTAAGACGGGCTTATGTGGTGGAGCAAGTGAGCGGAATTCTGACGCGCTGGCGACAATTTGGCAGACGTTACTTCTGGCCGCATCTCTTATTAGGGATGGTCGCGGCGAGTTTCGGCTTGCCTGCGCTCAGCAACAGCGCCGAAGCTGCCACACCGGCAAAGACGTCAACCACTAAACACGATCTCACCGCGCGCGTTAACTTCACCAATCTTGCGTGGCTTGAAGCCAGCCGCCGTCCTAACTTTTCGGTAGATTACTGGCAGCAGCACGCCATCCGCACGGTTATCCGCCATCTGTCATTTGCAATGGCGCCGCAGGCCATACCGGTTGCTGAAGAGACGCTGCCGGTTCAGGCGCAACACCTTGCGCTGCTGGATACGCTCAACGCGCTGTTGACGCAGGACAGCCAGCCAGCTGTTAGCGTTCCGCAGACAGCGCAATCCGTCGTTGTTTCACCCGCCACATTCTCTGTCTCGACGTGGATAAGCCAGGTTCACGGCATCCGCGCCGGGCCTCAGCGCCTCAGTTAAATTAACCGTTTTCAATACCTTAATTTATCTGCCCGTTATGGGGCGTTTGAGAATTTATTATGCTAATCAAATTATTAACCAAAGTTTTTGGTAGTCGTAACGATCGTACCCTGCGCCGTATGCGCAAAGCTGTCGCTGTCATCAACGGTATGGAACCGGCGATGGAGAAGCTGTCTGATGACGAGCTGAAAGCGAAAACCGCAGAATTCCGCGCACGCCTGGAAAAAGGCGAAACCTTAGAAAGCCTGATCCCGGAAGCCTTCGCGGTTGTGCGTGAAGCGAGTAAACGTGTATTCGGCATGCGTCACTTCGACGTGCAGCTGCTGGGCGGTATGGTGCTTAACGAGCGCTGCATCGCGGAAATGCGTACCGGTGAAGGTAAAACCCTGACCGCGACGCTGCCTGCCTACCTGAACGCACTGACCGGCAAAGGCGTGCACGTCGTGACCGTCAACGACTATCTGGCACAGCGTGACGCCGAAAATAACCGTCCATTGTTCGAATTCCTGGGGATGACCGTCGGCATCAACATGTCCGGTCTCCCTGCGCCAGCCAAGCGCGAAGCGTATAACGCCGACATCACCTACGGTACCAACAACGAATACGGCTTCGACTACCTGCGTGACAACATGGCGTTCAGCCCTGAAGAACGTGTGCAGCGTAAATTGCACTATGCGCTGGTGGATGAGGTGGACTCCATTCTGATCGATGAAGCGCGTACCCCGCTGATCATCTCCGGTCCGGCCGAAGACAGCTCTGATATGTACCGTAAAGTCGACAAAATCATTCCACACCTGCTGCGTCAGGAGAAAGAAGACTCCGATACCTTCCAGGGTGAAGGCCACTTCTCCGTTGATGAAAAAGCGCGCCAGGTGAACCTGACTGAACGTGGTCTGGTTAAAATTGAAGAGCTGTTAGTGGCTGAAGGCATCATGGAAGAGGGCGAGTCTCTTTACTCCCCGAGCAACATCATGCTGATGCACCACGTGACTGCCGCACTGCGCGCCCATGCGCTGTTCACTCGCGACGTCGACTACATCGTCAAAGACGGCGAAGTCATCATCGTTGATGAGCACACCGGCCGTACCATGCAGGGTCGTCGCTGGTCTGACGGTCTGCACCAGGCCGTTGAAGCCAAAGAAGGCGTGGATATTCAAAACGAAAACCAGACGCTGGCGTCTATTACCTTCCAGAACTACTTCCGTCTGTACGAGAAGCTGGCAGGGATGACCGGTACAGCAGATACCGAAGCGTTTGAATTCAGCTCCATCTACAAACTGGATACCGTTGTCGTTCCAACCAACCGTCCAATGATCCGTAAGGACATGCCGGACCTGGTCTACATGACCGAAGCGGAAAAAATTCAGGCAATCATCGAAGATATTCGCGAGCGTACAGCTAAAGGCCAGCCGGTTCTGGTGGGGACCATCTCCATCGAGAAATCCGAAGTGGTGTCTAATGAGCTGACCAAAGCGGGTATCAAGCACAACGTACTGAACGCCAAATTCCACGCCAAAGAAGCAGATATCGTTGCGCAGGCGGGTTATCCGGCGGCTGTGACCATCGCCACCAACATGGCGGGTCGTGGTACCGATATTATGCTGGGCGGTAGCTGGCAGGCCGAAGTGGCTGAGCTGGAAAACCCAACGCCGGAACAGATTGCGCAGATCAAAGCCGACTGGCAGGTGCGTCATGACGCGGTTCTGGCATCTGGTGGTCTGCACATCATTGGTACCGAGCGTCACGAATCACGTCGTATCGATAACCAGCTGCGTGGTCGTGCAGGTCGTCAGGGGGATGCCGGTTCTTCCCGCTTCTACCTGTCGATGGAAGATGCGCTGATGCGTATCTTCGCCTCTGACCGTGTTTCCGGCATGATGCGTAAGCTGGGGATGAAACCTGGTGAAGCCATTGAGCACCCATGGGTGACCAAAGCGATTGCCAACGCGCAGCGTAAAGTGGAAAGCCGCAACTTCGATATTCGTAAGCAGCTGCTGGAATATGACGACGTCGCCAACGATCAGCGTCGTGCTATCTATACCCAGCGTAACGAACTGCTGGACGTATCCGACGTGAGCGAAACCATCAACAGCATTCGTGAAGATGTGTTCAAAGCGACTATCGATGCGCACATTCCGCCTCAGTCTCTGGAAGAGATGTGGGATATCGAAGGCCTTCAGGAGCGCCTGAAAAACGACTTCGACCTCGACCTGCCAATCAAAGAGTGGCTGGATAAAGAGCCTGAGCTGCACGAAGAGACCCTGCGCGAGCGTATCTACGAAACCGCGCTGGAGGTATATAAGCGTAAGGAAGAGGTTGTTGGCGCTGAGATGATGCGTCATTTCGAAAAAGGGGTGATGCTGCAGACGCTGGACTCACTGTGGAAAGAGCACCTGGCGGCGATGGACTACCTGCGTCAGGGGATCCACCTGCGTGGCTATGCGCAGAAAGATCCTAAGCAGGAGTACAAGCGCGAATCCTTCTCGATGTTTGCCTCCATGCTGGAGTCGCTGAAATATGAAGTTATCAGCACCCTGAGCAAAGTGCAGGTGCGTATGCCGGAAGAAGTGGAAGCGATGGAGCAACAGCGTCGTGAGGAAGCCGAGCGTCTGGCACAGATGCAGCAGCTCAGCCACCAGACTGACGATAGCGAAGCCGCTGCGGCGATCGCCGCGCAAACTGGCGATCGCAAAGTGGGGCGTAACGATCCGTGCCCATGCGGCTCCGGTAAAAAATATAAGGCGTGCCACGGCCGTCTGAGCTAAGTTCATAAAAAACGAAAAGGCGCAGAAATCTGCGCCTTTTTTATGGAAGTGACAATATGAAAATACTGCAAATTGCTGTCGGGATTATTCGCAACCCGCAAAACCAAATCTTCATCACGCAACGTGCCGCTGACGCCCACATGGCAAACAAGTGGGAGTTTCCTGGCGGGAAAATCGAGTCCGGTGAAACGCCGGAGCAGGCGCTGGTGCGTGAGCTTCAGGAAGAGGTCGGCATTACTCCGATTGGCGCAACGCTGTTTGATAAGCTGGAATACCAGTTTCCGGATCGTCACATCACGCTGTGGTTCTGGCTTGTGGAAAGCTGGCAGGGGGAACCCTGGGGGAAAGAGGGTCAACCGGGTGGCTGGGTTTCGCTTCACGCGAGTGATGCCGAAAAATTTCCTCCGGCAAATGCGCCCGTCATATCCCGGCTAACGGGCAACCTGTAGGCCTGCTAAGCGAAGCGCCAGCAGGCATCTACCGCTACTGCTGGTTTTCGCTCCAGTCATCGCTGTCCGAGAGATCGCCTTCACTTGGAATGCGTTTCTCTTCCGCCGCCCATTCGCCCAGGTCAATTAACTGACAGCGCTTACAGCAGAATGGGCGAAACGGACTCACCTCTCCCCAGACAACAGTTTTGCCACAGGTTGGGCAGTTTACGGTGGTTACATCAGACATAGGCACTCCTTAACAACAGGCCAGTTCAAAATCGAGGCGTTCCGGCACGGTGCCATTTTCACTATCCAGCGGCATAAAGCGAATCGCAAAACGACTCTTATGCCCGGAGATTTGCGGGTAAAGCTGTTCACCCAAAGAGAGGTTCAGACGCAGCAGATCCGCATCATCACCGTTGTCCTGGTAGAAACCGTTCAGGCTGGTTTGCTTGCGGAATGGCGCCGAGTTACGGATGAGATCGAGGATCAGGGATAACGTCTGATGCATCGGCTCCAGGCTGTCCAGCCAGCTTTTCACCTGTGCATCACGCTGGAGCTGCGGCATATGCAACCACATATGCAGTGTCGGCAGGTCAAAGCTGCAGCAGCCGCCCGGGATACTCAGGCGCTGGCGCACCAGCCCGATTAAGCGGTCTTCACGCAAAAACTGCCCAACGCGGGGAGCGGCCATCAGCGTACTGCTGCTGTTTTTAAGCTGTTGACGGAGTGAATCAATGCGGCTCTGGTCAACGCCCGGTACTTCGGCCCAGGCCTGTAGTTTACGCTGCTGGCGCTCCAGCTCTTTCAGTAGCTCGGTGCGAACGTCGCCTCGTTCAATTACATCCAGAAGATCGCCCACATTGCGGAAGAAGTGCAGCGCCGTCGCATGATCGTTGATGGGCAAATGTTGTGAGAGTTGTTGAATCAGAAATTCGATACGCAGCCAGGTACGCATTTTTTCGTTGAGCGGATGCTCAAAAAGGATGTGGGTCGACATTATGGTTTTTCCTGTGCAACGGCCTGCGCGGCATACGTCAGATACTGCGCGTGCAGGCGGGCAACATCCGATGCAATGGCATCTGGTGCGCCGTTATTATCAATAACATCATCCGCAACGGCAAGGCGCTGAGCGCGCGTGGCCTGAGCGGCAAGAATTTGTTCAGCCTGTTCGCGCGAGACATGGTCGCGCGCCACGGTGCGCTGGATTTGCGTTTCGGGTGAGACATCAATGACCAGTACCCGGTCCGCTTTATTGTGCAGTTGATTCTCTACCAGCAGCGGAACCACCCACAGAACATATGGCGAGCGGGCTGCGGCAATCTGACGCTGGGTTTCCTGGTGGATAATGGGGTGGAGCAGAGCATTAAGCCAGGTCTTTTCTGAAGAATCAGAAAAAATGCACTCACGAAGCTTGCGGCGATTTAGCGTGCCATCCGCGTTGATAATTGCCTGACCAAAATGTGCCTTAATGGCGTTTAGTACGGGTGTATCTGGCTCTACCACCTGACGGGCAATGATATCGGCATCGATTATGGTGATACCCAGACGAGAAAATGCGTCCGCAACGGTACTTTTCCCGCTACCGATGCCGCCGGTTAATGCGACGATATACCCCATTAAATCAAATCCTGGGAATTATTCATTATTAAAATCAGTTGGTTAAAATTCAAACGTGCGCCAGCCACTGTTTGGCTCTCTTTACCGGCTTTTTACCAGGTAAATTTATAGGATTGTAGCGTAAAAAAAGAGAATTTCGCAGTCTTGCGGAGCAGGTATTAGTGCGTATGATAACGTCACTGGAGTTGTGCTTTTAACATATTTGCCTCTAACCCCAGGAATCCGCACATGCGTATTGAAGAAGATCTGAAGTTAGGTTTCAAAGACGTTCTTATCCGCCCTAAACGCTCTACACTGAAAAGTCGCTCAGACGTTGAACTCGAACGTCAATTCACCTTTAAACATTCCGGTCAGACCTGGTCTGGCGTGCCGATCATCGCAGCCAATATGGATACGGTGGGAACCTTCGAGATGGCGACCGCGCTGGCGAAATTCGATATCCTTACCGCTGTGCATAAGCACTACAGCCCGGAAGAGTGGAATGCCTTTATCGCCTCTGCATCGGACGATGTGGTGAAGCATGTCATGGTTTCCACCGGTACCTCCGATGCCGATTTCGAGAAGACCAAACAGATTCTTAACGCTAACCCGGCGCTCAATTTTGTCTGTATTGATGTGGCAAATGGTTACTCCGAGCACTTCGTGCAGTTTGTCAGCAAGGCGCGTGAGGCCTGGCCCACCAAAACCATTATCGCGGGCAACGTGGTAACCGGTGAAATGTGTGAAGAGCTGATCCTTTCAGGTGCAGACATCGTAAAAGTGGGCATTGGCCCGGGTTCCGTGTGTACCACGCGTGTGAAGACCGGTGTGGGTTACCCGCAACTTTCTGCGGTGATTGAGTGTGCTGATGCCGCGCACGGTCTGGGCGGCCAGATCATCAGCGACGGCGGTTGCACCATGCCGGGTGATGTCGCGAAAGCCTTTGGCGGCGGCGCGGATTTCGTGATGCTCGGCGGCATGCTGGCGGGTCATGAAGAGAGCGGCGGTACCGTGGTTGAAGAGAACGGCGAGAAGTTCATGCTGTTCTACGGCATGAGCTCAGAATCAGCAATGACTCGTCACGTAGGTGGCGTGGCAAAATACCGTGCTGCGGAAGGCAAAACCGTGAAGCTGCCCCTGCGTGGCCCGGTCGAAAACACGGCTCGTGACATCCTGGGCGGCCTGCGTTCCGCATGTACCTACGTTGGGGCATCCCGTCTGAAAGAGCTGACAAAACGTACGACGTTTATCCGCGTTCAGGAGCAGGAAAACCGCGTTTTCAATAGCCTGTAATGTTTCTGCTGGCGTATGTCCGTACGCCAGCGTTATCCCGCGCTCATTGCATCCCCGAGATGGAAAATGGGCAGATACATCGCCACCACCAGCGTACCGATAATCACCCCTGTCACAATCAGCAGCACTGGCTCCAGAAGCGCGGCCAGATTATCTGCCAGTTGAAAGGTTTGCTCCGTATGATGGCGGGCAAGGTTTTCCAGCATAATGTCGAGTGACCCAGAGACCTCCCCGGTGCGTATGAGTTGAATGCACAGCGGGGTAAAGACGGCCGCTTTCTGAAATGAAGACCAGACGGTAAAGCCTTGTTCAATGTCCCCACGAACGCTGCGCAATATGCCTTGCCAGTACCGGCTATCAACAGTTTCTTCTGCGCTCTGTAATCCCTGTAAAAAGGGGATGCCCGCCTGCTGGGTGAGTGACAGTACGGTAAAGATCTGCCCCAGTTTTTGCCCTCTTGCCAGCCTTCCCGTCACGGGAATATGCATCAGGATACGTTGCCAGCGCGGATCCCGTCGCAGCGCCCAGGCGATGGCCACGGGAATAAGCAGCAGCACGAACAGGGCGATGGCGTATGTCTGGATAAACGCCGACAGGCCCATGACCATCTGTGTCAGCAGCGGCAGGGGAGTATTAAACGTTTTGTAGATGGCCGCGAACTCCGGCAAGACCAGGGTGACCATGGCCAGAACGACCAGAACGGCCAGCGCCAGGATGATCGTCGGATAGCGCAACGCCTTCTTCACTTTTGCCGTGAGTTGCTGCTGGGATTGTTGCTGCTGAGCGAGCTGGCGGCAGCACGTTTCCAGCTTTCCCGTTAGCTCCCCTGTTTTTACCATCGAGACATACAGCGGGCTAAATACCGCAGGCCATCGCTTCAGCGCCTCTGAAAAGGCGCATCCCTCGCTCAGATCATCATTCATGTTTTCCAGCAGCGCCTGCCAGTGTTTGACAGGATGCTGCTCGGCCAGCATTTGCAGACTTTGCGATAACGTCAGGCCAGCCTGCAACAGCGTGGCAAGCTGGCGAAACATCTCATAGCAATGCTGGGGTCGCCAGCGGTGCGTCAGCGAGCATCGGGTGAGCGAAAGTGGATGTAACTCTTTACGCATCAGCCTGACGAAGGCCGTTTCGCGATCTGCCGCCCACAGCACCCCACACAGAGATTCGCCTTCACTGGATAGCGCCCGCCAGCGCCAGAGATGATTAATACTCATTGGGCATTCCCAGCACGCGCAGCAACTCTTCGAGCGTGGTCAGACCTTGCTCAACGGCCAGACAACCCTGCTCAAATAACGATGTCATTCCCGCCTGACGGGCGCTGGCTTCGATGACCTCTATCGAGGCGCCACTGGCGATGGCCTGCCGGAGCGTGGTGTCGATGGCAAGGACTTCAAAAATGGCGACGCGGCCATAAAAGCCGTGATAGCAGCGATCGCAGCCGCCAGGTTGCCAGCGAGGAAGCGGCCGGGGCCATACGGTGCGCGGTAATTCTGCGCGGCTGTTGGCTTCCTGCCGACAGTGAGGACACAGACGACGCACCAGTCGCTGGGCAATCACCAGCGAAAGTGCAGAGGAGATCATCCAGCGTGCGACCCCCATCTGCTGCAGGCGAATGACGGTTTCCGTCGTGGAGTTGGTGTGCAGCGTCGACAGCACCAGATGCCCGGTCTGTGCGGCGTTAATGGCAATCTCTGCCGTTTCACTATCGCGGATTTCGCCTACCATAATGATGTCCGGATCCTGGCGCAGGAGCGCCCGCAGAACGCTCTGAAAGGTTAAGCCCGCACGGGGATTAATCTGCGTTTGGTTCAACCCCGCAAGCGGGATCTCGATCGGATCTTCCACGCTGCAGATGTTAACGTCAGGGGTATTACGCGCCTGCAATGCGCTATAGAGCGTGACCGTTTTTCCGCTGCCAGTGGGGCCCGTGACCAAAATCAGCCCCTGCGGTTGATGAAGGATCTCGTTAAAGCGGGCCAGCTGTTTCGCACTCATTCCCAGTTTTTCGGGTTCCAGCGCCTGATGAACCTGATGCAGCAAGCGCAGCACAATTTTCTCTCCGCCGCTGCAGGGAAGCGTGGCGATGCGAAAAGAGACCGGCTCGCTTGCCAGTTCAATCGTAAATTGACCATCCTGCGGTAAACGGCGCTCCGCAATATCCAGTTGGCCCAGCACTTTTAAGCGAGCGGTGAGGGTATTTGCCACCGCTGCAGAAAGCGGTGGCAGCGGGCAAAGCACACCGTCAACGCGCAAGCGGACCTGACAGATATCCCCCATCGGTTCGATATGAATGTCAGAAGCGCGCTGGTTGATCGCCTGCTGCAGGGTGTGGTTGAGAATATCCACCGTGTTGTGCGGCGTTAAAACGACCGGGAGGTGTGATTGCGCGGTTAACTGCCGGTGTTTTTCCATGCGCTCCGCTGTCCAGCATTCAATATCAATACGTTTTTGCGTGGCGAAACGCAGCGCTTCCATCATTTCAGCGGCGGGATTTCCCACGACGGCGATGCTAATCATGTCGGCGTCGCTGGTCAGCAGCAAAGCATGGTGGCGCTGGCACAGGGTGACGAGTTGATCTGAATTCATTATCCGCTCCTGTCAGTTACTGTCGAAACGGAAAACATCTTCGCAGGCCTCTTTGAGCGCACCGTCGTTGCTGATATTGCAGCTACGTTTCCAGCCCGTCATACCGTTGCCACTGCTCCATTGCGGTGTCACCACCACCTCAAGTCCGTTAAGGCTCTCCTGGCCCGTTAACGTCACGACGCCCTGCGTCACGCTCATTCCTGAGACATAGCGTGTTGTCGTTGGAGAAGGGATACCGTTACTGCCGCCGTCGCAGCTCGTCACGCCGCCATGTTCCAGGGCACAAAGTTCAATCGCCGTGCGATAGGGCACGAACGTTTGCAGCATGTCGGTCAGGGCCGCTTTTCGCAGGTAGTTCTGGTAGGCGGGAATACCAATGGCGCTCAGGATGGCAATAATGCCGATTACCACCATTAGCTCAATGAGCGTGAAGCCTTGTTGTCTGTTCATATCTGCTCCTCAGGGTTAAGTGGCGCTACTCTGACAGCGGGGAAATAAGCAGACGAGGGGCAAAAAATGGAACGTGAAGCGGCGTTCAGGGAATTTGTACTTACTTGCAGAGAAGAACAGAGAGATTGCGAGGAGGGCTGAAATTTCCCCTCTCCAGGCAGAGAGGGGGAACGACGTTATTTAAAGCGCATGGAGAGATCGAGGGCGCGAACGTGCTTGGTCAGCGCCCCGACAGAAATGTAGTCCACGCCGGTTTCGGCGAATTCACGGATCGTTTCGAAGGTGACGTTTCCTGAAACTTCGAGCTGTGCCTGGCCGTTGGTGAGCTTCACCGCCTCGCGCATCTGTGCTGTTTCAAAGTTATCGAGCATGATGATATCGGCACCGGCCTTGATGGCCTGCTCCAGCTCTTCGAGGTTTTCAACTTCCACTTCAACCGGCACATCCGGGTGCAGCCAGAAGGCTTTCTCCACCGCCTGACGCACGGAGCCAGAGGCAATAATGTGGTTCTCTTTAATCAGGAAGGCGTCGGACAACCCCAGACGGTGGTTGGCTCCCCCGCCACAAAGCACCGCGTACTTTAATGCCGTGCGCAGACCCGGCAGCGTTTTACGGGTGTCCAGCAGTTGCGTATGGGTACCGGCCAGCAGGTCAACGTAACGACGCACTTCACTTGCCACCCCTGACAGGGTCTGCACAAAGTTAAGCGCGGTACGTTCACCGGTCAGCAGCACGCGGGACGGGCCTTCAAGCTCAAACAGCGGCTGGTTTGCGGTAATGGCGTCACCGTCTTCAACATGCCAGGTGATTTGCACCTCATCGCCAGCCAGTTGAGTAAAGACCTCTTCAACCCAGCGCTTGCCGCAAAACACGCCATCTTCACGGGTGATGATCACGGCGTGTGAGCGTGTCTCTTTCGGCAATAATTGTGCGGTAATGTCGTTGTCCGCGCTGACGTCACCGCCCAGATCTTCTTTCAAAGCATGGGCAACGCTTGCCGGAATATCCATATTAATACGTTCCAGAAGCGCTTCACGTCGGTGGTCGGGGTTGTAGCGGCGAGGCGGCATGATAAAACTCCAAATTGGTAACGAATCATAATATTGAAACATGCTACTCTGAACCGAGTAACAGCACCATACATAAGGAGTTCCAGCATGTTGTTAGAAGACGGATGGCTGGTGGATGCGCGGCGTGTACCCTCGCCGCACCACGATGGCCGCCCGGAGGATGAAAAGCCCACACTGCTGGTGGTTCATAACATTAGTCTCCCGCCGGGTGAGTTTGGCGGTCCGTGGATCGATGCGTTATTCACGGGAACGATAGATCCCGATGCCCATCCTTTCTTTGCTGAGATTGCGCATCTGCGCGTATCGGCGCACTGCCTGATCCGTCGCGATGGCGAAGTGGTTCAGTATGTTCCTTTTGATAAGCGCGCCTGGCACTGAGAGATCCCCTCATAATTTCCCCAAAGCGTAACCATGTGTGAATAAATTTTGAGCTAGTAGGGTTGCAGCCACGAGTAAGTCTTCCCTTGTT
>NZ_JBMKJG010000003.1:0-264098 GCF_049237765.1 Enterobacter cloacae complex sp. SHL021
TATTGATTTTTCGCGAAACCATTTGATCATATGACAAGATGTGTATCCACCTTAACTTAATGATTTTTACCAAAATCATTAGGGGATTCATCAGGCTACAGCCTGCGCATCAATGTTAGACATAATCTCATCCCGGGTACGAAAAGTTAATATTTTCAATGATGCAGAAAATGGATTCAAAAGAGAAGGGAAAAAATGCAATAACTAAATTACATAAATGAAAGTAATAAATTTATTCCCCCGCATGCAGCGTGATGAATGAGTGGATTAGTCTAAAACTGCGCGCAAGGCGCTTTTTTATATGAGGAATTAGACTATGACAGTTATCAATCAGACTACCTGCACACTGTTTACCGATACTGAACGTTTCACTCAGTTGTCCGGGTATTATGAGGAGGAGCGCCGCACAGTCTGGATGATGTTGCGGGCGCAGCCACGACCTTGCTTCAACCATGCGTTAATCGAAGAGATCATGAACCTCTCCTGGCTTGTTCGCCAGTCCGGGTTTGCGGTCGATTTTTGGGTTACCGGTTCGCTGGTACCCGAGATGTACAATGCGGGAGGTGATTTACAGTTCTTTGTCGAATGTATCCAAAACGGACGTCGCGAGGCGTTAAGAGCCTATGCCCGAGCCTGCGTGGACTGCGTTCATGCGGCGTCACGGGGGTTTGATACGGGGGCTATTACCCTGGCGATGGTCGAAGGCAGTGCGTTAGGGGGCGGATTCGAAGCCGCGCTGGCGCACCACTTTGTGCTGTCCCAGCGCGATGCCCGCTTAGGCTTCCCTGAGATCGCCTTCAACCTTTTCCCCGGCATGGGGGGGTACTCGCTGGTT
The DNA here is from genome assembly GCF_049237765.1 of Enterobacter cloacae complex sp. SHL021. Classification (NCBI taxonomy): domain Bacteria; kingdom Pseudomonadati; phylum Pseudomonadota; class Gammaproteobacteria; order Enterobacterales; family Enterobacteriaceae; genus Enterobacter; species Enterobacter cloacae complex sp. SHL021. Next base: position 836 of record NZ_JBMKJG010000003.1, read on the forward strand.
GCTCGCCGCTCAGGCATGAAGCTGGCGGAGGAGCTCATCTACAAAGGGGAGTCTCATACGGCAGAATGGTATGAACAGCATGGGTTAGTGGATGTCCTGTTCGAACCCGGACAAAGTTACGTCTCCGTCAGAACGTTCATTGACACGCTGCGGCCGAAGATGAACGGCGTAAAGGCGATGTTACGCGCCCGTACCCGCGTGCTGCAGCTGCCTCGCAGTGAGCTGATGGATATCACGGAAGATTGGGTTGACGCCGCGTTCTGCCTGGAACCAAAAGATATCGCTTATATGGAGCGTCTGGTCATGCTGCAAAACCGCCACCAGGCGGCGGGTTTACGCAAAGCCAGTTAGTGCTGTTTACGCGCCTGATATCGCTTTAGCCATCGCTCGAATGCGGCAGCGGGCATGGGCTTAGCAAAGAGAAAACCCTGCCGTTCGTTGACGCCGTTCTTAGTCAGAAAGGCGTCTTCTTTTGCGTTCTCCACACCTTCGGCAATGACCTGCAAATTCAGTGCCTGCGCCACCGCGACGATGGCCCGCACCAGCGACTGGGAAATAGACTGTTTATGAATATCCCGGACAAATGACTGATCGAGTTTTATCGCATCGATGGGGAAGCGTGCCAGCTGCGACAAAGACGAGTAGCCGGTACCAAAATCGTCCAGATGGATTTGCGCACCAAGCTGGCTGAACTGCTGGATCACCGACAGCGCCAGCTCTTCGTTTTCAATGAGGCAGCTTTCCGTTAACTCTACGTCGATAGGGCAGTATTCAAAATCCAGATCCTTCAGGGCCTGTTTTAAGTCGCTGAAAATGGTTTGATCTGCCAGCTGACGGGCCGAAACGTTCACCGCCACGCGTAGGTTAATGCCTTTGTCGCGCCATTTCGCCACCTGGCGAACCACATCAAGCATGACCCAGCGGCCAAGCGGCACAATCAGCCCTGACTCCTCAGCATACGAGATAAACTCCAGCGGAGGAATCAACCCACGTTCTGGTGATTGCCAGCGCACCAGCGCTTCAAGGCTTCTGACTTCACCGCGCCAGGTGACTTTGGGCTGGTAGTGGATCAGCAGCTGATCGTTATCCAGCGCTTTGCGCAGGTTGGTATCCAGCCACAGATACTCAAACACGCGCTGGTTCATTTCCGGCGAGAAGACGCAGAACTTACCCCGGCCGTTCTCTTTTGCGGTGTACATGGCGGTATCGGCATTGCGGATGACGCTTTCCCGATCGTTACCGTGCTGCGGGGCGAGGGCGATACCTAACGAGCAACCGGTATAAATTTCAATCAAACCGATTCTGAACGGCTGGCGCAGACGGGTCAGAATGCGTGATGCCATCGCTTCCAGAGAACCCTGAGAGGTATTGGTGGCCATGACAATAAATTCATCGCCGCCGAGTCGCGCAAGCACCTGGCCTTCTTCCAGACAGCTCAGAATGGCCAGCGCGACCGCCTGTAATAACTGATCGCCAAACATGTGCCCGTAGGCGTCGTTCACCTTTTTGAAGTTATCGAGATCGAGATACACCACGCCAACCTGCGTCTCACCGCGGCTGTCGATGGCATCTGAAATCAGTTCGTGGATCGCGTTGCGGTTCGGCAACCCGGTGATGGTGTCGGTATTGGCCAGCACCCGCAGGCGCTCCTGGGCGCGGCGCTCCTCCGTAATATCGGTGCCGGAACAGATAAGAAAAATTTCATTTTTACCGCTACCGCTGTGGACAAATTTGTTTCTGAACAGAAACAACCGTTGTCCTTTTCGCGTTTTGATCCAGCGCTCGACTTCGTAAGAGCTGCCGTTGCGAAAGAAGCCGGTGATGTTGCGCTTAGAGGCTGCCGCTTCACTGCGGCTCATAAACAGCTTGAACACGTTCTGGCCGATAACTTCTTGTTCTTTCAGGCCGGTGTACTCCTCGCTCAGGCGGTTAAACCGCTGAATATTGCCGTTCTGATCGAGGATTACGATAACGGAGTTGGCTTCCGAAACCACTTGTTCCGCAAAGGACAGCCCCTGAGCCAGGTCCCGGGCTACGGAAGGCGTATCGTTCCACGCAGAGGCTGTTCCGGCCCACTCATTACGGGTGATTTTGCGTCCGACAAGGTGAACAGGAACATCTTCGCCGTACAACGAGAGCGTCATAGAGATACTGGACGTAATGACGGTTAACTGGCGAATAAGTTCGGCCTGTTCATCATCCAGCGCCACCACCTGAGTGACATCAGCATTTTCGCTGGTAGAAAGGTGCAGAGCATTGCTGTCTGCTGTCAGTCGCCACCAGGGGCTGTGAGTTCCCATGTAACGAAACAGCAAATTCTGCTCCAGATCGTCCATCATGTTTTCTCCTGCAGCTACCTGTTAGCGCACAATTTATTCCGTTGCAATCGGCTTTTTCGAGGTGAGACCACGGCCAGACCGATGTGAACTTATTGTTTTTTCCCGGGTTTCTTATAATAAAACGAGTCAGGTAAAAAAGGATACTTAGCAAATAAAAATTCACGTAACCGAATATAACGGCACTCTTTTACTGTAGATAATTCTGGCGAATTTGGGCGGGGGAAGTCTGAAAATAGTAAGAAAAAATGAAGAATTTGCAGCGTGGCGTAAAAGAAAAAATTGTCGGCCCGTCCGGCAAGGAAAGGGCCGACAATTGAACAGCTTATCAGGCGGCAGGGCGCGCGATGATGCTGCGGGTTTCCATGCGGACTTCGGCGATAGTTACGTCAATCACGTCGGTGACCTTGTAAACCGTTTCACCTTTGATTTGCACAGTCCCGTTTTCCTGGCTACAGACCAGTTCATCGCGAACGGTATGCAGGAACGGCGCAGGAATAAAGGCCACCGCCCCATTATCCACCAGACGTACGCGCATCCCCCCACGGCTGATATCAATGATTTCTGCAGCGAAGCGAGTGTCTGTGCCGGCTTTGTCCTGCAGGAAGCGGGCGTACAGCCAGTCACCTACGTCACGTTCCGCCATGCGGTTCAGGCGCCGACGATCTGCCATCTGCAGGGTAGTGTCATCCTGAGGACGCGCAATTGATTCGCCCTTAATGATCGCTTTCAGCAGGCGATGGTTAACCATATCGCCATACTTACGAATTGGAGATGTCCAGGTGGCGTAGGCTTCAAGACCGAGGCCGAAGTGTGGACCAGGCTCTGTGCTGATCTCGGCAAAAGACTGGAAGCGACGAATACGGCTGTCGAGGAAACCAGAAGGCTGTGCGTCCAGCTCGCGGCGCAGCTTGCAGAAGCCCTGCAAGGTCAGCACTTCTTCCGGGTCAACATGCACATCATGGTTTTTCAGTAAGGCGGCCAGCGCTTCGGTGTTCGCCGGATCAAACCCGGTATGAACGTTATAAATGCCGAAGCCGAGCTTGTCGCGCAGCACACGTGCGGCACAAATATTGGCGGAAATCATCGCTTCTTCGACGATGCGGTTCGCAATACGTCGTGGTTCGGCCACGATATCCAGCACTTCACCTTTTTCGCCCAGAACAAAGCGATAGTCCGGACGATCCTTGAACACCAGCGCATGGGTTTGACGCCACTCGCTGCGGCTCAGACAGATGCGGTGCAGCAGACGAATCTGTGCGGCAACGGCCTCAGAGGCTGGTTGCCAGCTGCCCGTGTTCTCCAGCCAGTCAGAGACGTCGTCGTAAGCCAGCTTGGCTTTAGATTCAATGGTGGCCGCGAAGAATTCGATATCGTCTTCAATTGTGCCGTCCGCAGCAATGGTCATGCGGCAGGCGAGCACAGGACGCACTTCGTTCGGCCGCAGCGAACAGAGATCGTCGGAGAGTTCACGAGGCAGCATCGGGATGTTAAAGCCCGGCAGATAGTTGGTGAACGCACGGATTTTCGCGATATCGTCCAGCTTGCTGCCTTCAGCAATCCAGGCGGTAGGATCGGCAATGGCAACGGTTAACAGCAGTTTGCCGTCAGCAAGTTCTTCAGCATACAAGGCGTCATCCATATCTTGCGTACTGGCGCTGTCGATAGTAACAAACTCCAGGGCAGTCAGATCGCGACGCTCCAGACCTTCGTCCTGCATCTCGGTGGCGACGCCGTTCGGGGCTTCTTTCTCAAGATTATGGCGCGCAAGCGTAACCCACCACGGTACAAAATGGTCATCACCGAACGTGATGAACTGGGTCAGTTCCGCATAGAAGCCGCGATCGCCTTTCAGTGGATGACGGCGCATTTCGGCAACGGCCCAGTCACCTTCTTTAAAATCATGCTCAACGCCGCGAGCGGCACGGCAGGGGATGGCGTCTTTCAGCAGAGGATGATCCGGCACGATGGAGAGACGATCGTCTTTTCTCTGCACCTTGCCCACAAAACGGGTCAGGAACGGCTCGATCAGTTCTTCCGGCTCGGCAGATTCACGCTCTTTTTCGGTATGAATAACCGCCATGACGCGGTCGCCGTGCATCACTTTCTTCATCTGCGGTGGCGGAATGAAGTAGCTTTTCTGCGCGTCGACTTCAAGGAAACCAAAGCCTTTTTCCGTGGCTTTTACGACCCCTTCTGCACGCGGCGTCTGGGAATGCAGTTGCTGTTTAAGCTGCGCTAGCAGCGGGTTGTCCTGAAACATAATGTTCTATTTTCGTAGCCATTGAGCGGCTGACAGTTTTACGCGATTCTCACTGCCACAGCAAGCGCTCTTTGGGTAAATAGTATGGTTATTCCGCTTTGCCAAGCGCCACTTTCAAACGCTCCAGCCAGCCGTCTAACGCGCTTCGCGTAAGCAGTGCAATCGCCCGGCCAGCGGGAAGACCTTCCTCCGTGAGCGGGTTAAACTGTGCTGCACTGAAACGGTCCGGTGAACGTGTCAACAACTCCACTGCCGCTAAGAGCGCCGGCGACGCGGCCCGGTCTTCATCGCGGCAATGGTTCAGGATTTCTCCCGTCAGATCGAGCAACGTGGGTTCGTGGCAGAGCACAGGCGTCAGCGCCTGAAGGGCGGGCTCGGCTTGCCAGCGTGAAAGCGACTCAAGTTGATGCGCACTGGCATAGCGCAGTTCCACGACAGGCAGTAGAGCGATCCAGGCGCCGGGCCTGGCGGGCAGTGTGTGCGGTTGAATATGGTGTCCCGGCAACCAGCGTACGGGGTGGCCCAGTAGCGCCTGAAATACCGCTACCACGCGGGCCTGAAAACCGATGAAGCCAATAATCTGGCTGATGAGCACAATGTCATACGTTGTCAGGCCCACCTCATCAAGCTGGTTCTGCGCTTTATCATCGATGACATCCGGTGAGCTGGCAAGCTGGCGGGCATACTGCGTGATCTGGGCCAGACGGCGGTTACTTTCGCGAGAGGAGTCCGGGCCGGGAAGGGGGGCGAGAAGGGCGGCGTAGTGGTTACAGAGCCTTTGAACCCCGCAGGCCTGCGCCACCGTCAGCGCGGTGCTCAGCCTGTCGTAGGCACTCAGCGTATGCAGACGGTTGACGGCGATATCGAGTGGAAACAGCCGGTGACATAACGCCCGGGCAGGAGTAAGCCAGCCAGCACAGGCAGTAACAATCTCATCCGGTAAGGCTAAATCGAGCAAAAAACGATCGTCGACGTTAGCGGCTTCGGGCACCAGAGGCAGGACATCCGTCTGCGCGTGGTTTGACTGGGTTTCGTGGTACCAGTGGCCTTTGCCGGAAAAACGGCGTTGTTCCATGGGCGTTCCTTGATCTCAAAATGGCGATCAATATCCTGGCGTAAGGCGGATGAGGGGAAAAATATTGTTAGGTGATAACAAATAGCAGAACGGAATAACGAGAGAGGGCGGGGCGGGAAAAACTCTCTTCCCGGGCGGGAAGAGAGTCACAAACTTATTTAATTTCCAGCTCGTTCATTGCAGCGATGTTGAAGCCGCCGTCAACGTGAACCACTTCGCCGGAGATACCCGCGGAAAGGTCAGAGCACAGGAATGCTGCAGAGTTACCCACATCTTCAATGGTAACGGTACGACGAATCGGGGTAACCGCTTCGCAGTGTGCCAGCATTTTACGGAAATCTTTGATACCGGAAGCCGCCAGGGTGCGGATTGGACCTGCAGAGATGGCGTTAACGCGCACACCTTCAGGGCCCATTGCGTTCGCCATGTAGCGGACGTTTGCTTCCAGAGACGCTTTAGCCAGACCCATCACGTTGTAGTTAGGGATTGCGCGCTCTGCGCCCAGGTAGGACAGGGTCAGCAGGGCGGAGCCCGGGTTCAGCATGGCACGGCAAGATTTCGCCATCGCAACAAAGCTGTAAGAGCTGATGTCGTGAGCGATTTTAAAGCCATCGCGGGTTACCGCGTTCACGTAGTCACCGTCCAGCTGGTCGCCAGGTGCGAAGCCGATGGAGTGAACGAAACCGTCGAATTTGTCCCACGATTTTGCCAGTTCAGCAAACATGCCATCGATGCTTTCATCTTGTGCAACGTCACATTCCAGAACAATGCTGGAACCCAGCTGCGCGGCAAATTCTTCAACACGGCCTTTCAGCTTGTCGTTCTGGTAGGTGAACGCCAGCTCAGCGCCTTCGCGATGCATTGCCTGTGCGATGCCGTATGCGATGGACAGTTTGCTGGCAACGCCGGTTACCAGAATGCGCTTACCGGAAAGAAAACCCATAGCTTTAATCCTTATATTCATTGCTTATTTTGCCTTGTAATTCATAGCGTTACAGGCAGTATTTCAAAATTATTCGAAATCAGCTCGAAATTATAGCCCACTCACTGCCCCTTGTGTCACGCTATTTCTCGCGAATCTCCCGGGAATGAACGCGCGTAAGGGGCTGATATGGGAAACGCGGCTGTGAAAATTTCGGCATTCGTCCAGTATATCACCCGGCGTCAGGTTCACCTCATCCAACCAGCGTCGAAGCGTGATCCCGTAAAGCGTTTCACCTTTTTCTGGCGTGCTCGATGAAACGCGCGACGACAATAAAGAAAACCGGGACGAAGAAAATGGCGAGAAATGTACCGCTAATCATACCGCCGAAAACCCCGGTGCCAATGGCATGCTGCGTGCTGTCACTTGCGCCACGGGCCAACATTAACGGGACAACCCCTAGCGTAAAGGCCAGTGAGGTCATCAGAATAGGGCGCAAGCGTTGCCGGGCAGCCTGTAGCGTTGCTGCCACGATTGTTTCCCCCTCCCGCTGCAGCTGCCTGGCAAACTCGACAATCAGAATGGCGTTTTTTGCAGACAGCCCGATCAGGGTGATCATCCCCACCTTGAAGAAAACATCATTTGTCATGCCGGCAATGTGTACGGCCGCTACCGCGCCAATAAGACCCAATGGCACGACCAGCATAACCGCGAAGGGTATAGACCAGCTCTCATAGAGCGCGGCAAGAACCATAAACACAACGAGGATTGACAGCACAATAAGGCCGGGAAGCTGTGACTCAGACGCTTTCTCCTGCAATGAACTCCCGGCCCATTCCCCTACGATACCCGCAGGCATCTCTCTTGCCAGCGCTTCCATGATTTTCATTGCCGCACCGCTGGATTCACCCGAGGCGGCACTCCCCGTAATACGTATCGCAGGATAACCCTGATAGCGGTTCAACTGCTGGGGCGCAACGTTCCATGAAAGGGTGGCAAACGTAGAGACCGGCACCATTTGTCCCGTCCGATTTTTTACCGATAAGGCTAACAATTGTTCGGGCTGCATGCGGTAGGGCGCATCGGCCTGAACAATCACCTGTTGAACGCGGCCGTTATTGGTATAGTCATTAACGTAACTGGAGCCCGTGGTCACAGACAGGGTTTGATTAATTTCGTCAAACGAGACGCCCATGGACTCGGCTTTTTCCCGGTCGATCTGAATCGCCAGGCTGGTGCCATCCGGCAGGCCATCTATGTAGACATCATTCAGTTCAGGCCGTTGATTTGCCTGCTGAACAAGGTCATCCGCAGCCTTTTTTAGAGCCTGATATCCCAGTCCTGCTCGGTCCTGCAGATAGTAAGTAAATCCGGATGAGGTCCCCATATCCGAAATCGCCGGAGGGAGCAGGCTCATCGTCACGGCATCAGAAACGCTCTCTATGCGCGACTGGATAGCGTTTGCTTCATCCTGGGCGGTGATCCCCTGACGGTTTTTCGAGTCCTTAAGCGTGGTAAAGGCCATGGCCGAGTTGGGGCCAGAACCTGAAAAGCCAAAGCCCAGGATCATAATGTTGCTCTCAATCGCCGGTCGCGATGCGATTTCCTCTTCAAATTTTTCAACCACTTTAAGGGTACGCTGCATGGTCGCATCAGACGGCAGTTGCAGGGATGACATAAAGTAGCCCTGATCTTCATCCGGCAGAAACGAGGAGGGCAAAGACGACAGGCCAGCAAACAGGGCAGCGCAAAGGGCAACATACAGCAGCAGCATGCGGCCCGTTCGTTTTAATACGGCGCCCAGGCTGGAGGCATATACCGCCGTGAGGGCGTGAAAATGCGCGTTAAACCAGGTCGCAAATTTCCCGGCCCCTCTCTTGTTCGCCTCATGGGGCTTGAGTAACGTGGCACAAAGAGCGGGTGTCAGCGTCAGCGCCAGAAAGGCCGATAACAAAATGGAAATGGCCATTGAAATACAGAATTGTCGATAGATGATCCCCACCGATCCCTCAGCAAAGCCCATCGGGATAAACACCGCCGTGAGCACAAGCGTGATACCCGCGATGGCTGGGGTAATTTCCTGCATGGCCTGCCGCGTGGCTTCGCGCGGTGAAAGCGCTTTTTCTTCCATCAGTCTTTCGACGTTTTCAACCACGACGATGGCATCATCAACGATGATACCGATTGCCAGCACCATGCCGAACATGGTCAGGATGTTGATGGAATAACCGCTGAGCAGCATGATCGTAAAGGTGCCCAGGAGCGCCACGGGGGCGACAATCGCCGGAATAAGCGTGCAGCGTATCTTGTGCAGAAAAAGCAGCATGACCAGAAACACCAGCACCATCGCTTCAACAAACGTCTGTACCACCTTCATAATTGAAAGCTTTACGAAGGGCGCCGTATCAAAAGGGACGGTGAAGGTCATTCCCTCCGGAAGCACGTGAGAGAGCTCATCAATGCGCGCCCGCACGCCTGAGGCGGTACTGATGGCATTCGCTCCCGGTGACAGCTGGATTGCGGCTGCCGTCGCCGGGACGCCGTTTTCGCGAATACCGTACGCATAGCTTTGCAGGCCGGATTCAATGCGGGCAACGTCCGACAACTGCAGGCGGGCCCCTGTGGTATCGGATTTAAGGGTAATATGGCTAAATGCCTCGACCGAAGAAAGTTGTCCTTTGACCGTAATCGGATAAGTCACTCCCTGGCCTTCTGTTGCCGGTTCATCGCCCGTTCTGCCGGGGGAAACAATGGTGTTCTGCTGGCTGACTGCCGTAAGTACATCGCTCACCGACAGCCCATAGCTGTGAAGCTTCATCGGATCGAGCCAGATACGTAGCGCTTTCTCACCACCAAAAAGCTGGACTTTGCCAACCCCCGGCACGCGGCGAAGCTCATCGCTAATATTTCTGGCAAAATAATCGCTCAAATCCGCTTCCTGAAATTTCCCGGAGGTGGATTTTAACCCCACCATCATCAGAAAACCGGCGTTCGCCGCCTCGACGTTAATGCCGTTTTGCCGGACCGACTGAGGTAGACGCGGCTCGACAATTTTTATCTGATTCTGGAGATCCATCTGAGCCAGTTTAATATCTGTGCCTGGCTTAAACGTCACCGTAATTGAGGCTGAACCGGTGGTGTCACTCGAGGATTCAAAATAGAGCAAATTATCCACGCCGGATATTTCACGTTCGATAAGAGAGACGACCGATGTATTCATTACATCAGGGCTGGCGCCGGGATACGAGACAGTAATGATAATACCCGGCGGTGCAACGGCCGGATATTGCGCAACCGGCAGCCGGGGGATAGACAACACGCCCGTCAAAACAATAAAAAGCGCGACGACCCAGGCGAAAACAGGACGATCAATAAAAAAATGCGGCATGAGGATTACTTCCAGTCAACTAACAGTGAAACGCATTACGGGTGCAGTGCCTCGTCATCGGTCGATACCCGTTTACCGATGTCCCTGAGCTGTGAAAATTTCTCAAGGAGTTGCGGGGCGTCATCCAGGCTTGTCGCAAACATCCACATATAGGTCATCACGGAGTAGATATGACCCGCCGTAATACCCGTCGAGTGGGTCATCAGGATAATGGTCAGCGTAAAAAGCAGGGCGATCAGCGAACCAATCAGTAAATATCCCCACGCTTCGCGGTCAGAGAGCGCAATACGCAAGTGTGCAAGCGTAGAATAATGACGTTTGAGGGTCGCAGAACCCGCTTTATGTACATAATCCACCTCTTTCTCGAGGCGGTTATTGAGGCGTCTGAACAGCAATTCATTCTTATGGGTGAAACCGGAAACAAATCCCATCAGGATTAAGACGATGATGGCGCAGACGATGCCAGCCCAGAATTCAATGATCAGCAGCATAATGGCTGCACCAAAAAGCGAACTCATTGAGGTAATGAGCATGGGCAGATGCATTTCAAAGAAATCCACGAATTCACGCGATAAGGTAACTCTCGCCGCGATTGTCGAATGATTAAGCTGGTATTTTCGCTGAGCCAGCACCACAGAGACCGCAAGCCCGGCGTAAATCCGTGCGAAGGTGCGCGTGTCCACGCTGCGCCTGGCGGCACCAATGCACCAGATAAACAGGACCATTAGCCCATACAGTGCAGCGCTCACGGTATCCCCGGCGAGAATGGCATTTATCGCGATCCCCGCAAGTACGGGATAGAGTAAAAAGGTCACATTTTCAGCAATAACCAGAAAGAAGGTAATAAACAGCTTCTTGCGGTGCCGCACGGCAAGTGCCTTGAGTGAGCCAACAACCCCGGAAACGACCGGAGGACGATGAGTTTTTTTAAGGATCATATTTTTCGAGTTATTAATGCCAGAGAGCAGGGGAATTCCGTCAGGAATTTATCCATTAACCGTTACTTTATACAGCGCATGTTTAGTACTGATGTGCGATTTGTGGAGGTTATATGGAGACAGTAAACTTAAATCATCCTTAACATGAGATAAATGGGTGAGCCAACAAAAAATATAATGAGAAAACATTCGCAGTAAAACACCAGATCGGCAATATCAGGTGCGATGTTTAACAAAATACTGAAAATGATGATCAGGTAGATAAAAATCAATGCCAGGCACAGGGCCATGACAAGGAGTTCCGTCAATCCGCCTCCTTTATGTTGAATCGCAAGAAAAAACGATGTCGCTGCGATACAACCATAAATAACAGGTGAGGAGATAATGGTTGCCGCTACTTTTTCATCGACTTCATGTATCAGGATCATCCAAAGATGCAATAATCCCCACGATACAATAAGAAACAAACATGACGTGCCAATGTTAGCAGGTGAGACATATCTATTAATATTCATGGTGAGTGTCTTCGGGTATTAATGAAAGCAATTGATAGACCGGGGTGCGTGAGAGAAGTTCAACGGTTTATTCTCTTTGGTCGCTTTTTTTTCTGAATAAAAAGATTACGTCTGTATATGGAGTATTTATTTCCGAAATGTGGAGGAAGTGTGGAGACAATAACCTAAGGGGGTTCGGTTGTGGCAGAAATGTTTATAAAAAGTCGTCGCGCAACGGCACTTTTTTGTCGTGCGTGGGTCTTAGACTTTTATAAAATGACGTATAGCGTATTTTCTCAACATAATAGAGACGCTTTCAGTTCCTGTGGAGATAAAATGTACAAAAATAATTTAATCCTTGTCGCCGAAGATGAAGATGAAATCGCCGATATACTGATGAGCTACCTGCAGCGGGCTGGGATGAAAACGTTAAGGGCAACTGACGGTGAGCAGGCGATAAACCTGACGCGTCTGCATAAACCGGATCTCATTTTGCTGGATATCCAGTTGCCGGTATTTGATGGTTGGAGCGTTCTTACCACGCTGCGCCGGGAGAGTACGGTGCCTGTTATTATGGTCACCGCCCTCGATCAGGATGTTGATAAACTGATGGGATTGCGCCTGGGCGCTGACGACTACGTGATCAAGCCTTTCAATCCCTCTGAAGTTGTCGCGCGAGTCGAAGCCGTACTGCGCAGGACGAAGGCTCACGTTCAACAGGTGGCTGCAATGCCGCTCAGGACGCCCTTCATCACAGTCTACCCGGATGATTTCTATATAGAAGTTACGGTGGGGGAAGAGGTGGTTTGCCCGGTATTGACCACCACAGAATTTAAATTGCTGACTTACCTGGTCAGGAACCCAAGAAAGGTCTGCTCCCGTGAGGAATTACTTAACGCCTGCCTGCCGGAAGGCGATACCTTAGACAGAACGGTCGACAGCCACATGAGCAAACTGCGTAAAAAACTGGAGCTTGCAGGTCTTCATGGTGTGCCAGAAAGCATTAGAGGAATGGGCTATCGGCTGGGAGAAAAGAAATGAACAGAGAATCTGTTCTGAGCCGCCAGATTCTGACCTACATGTTAACGCTGGCGTTGATGATTATCGCCATCGCTATCCTGGGGTCCTGGCTGTTTTACAGCTTCGTACTCGATTACCTTCCGGGCGGCGTAGCGGCCGGTAACGATGAAAATATGACGATGTGGGACTGGGTGTGGATCGTGACGGTCTCTGCAATCAGTGTGATGATTTCCCTCTTTTTAACCGTAAAGCTGTCATCGCGCATCCTCACGCCATTAAACGCGGTAGCCACAAGCCTGAAACGCATCTCGCAGGGCGAGCTGGATGCCAGGGCCTGGTGCGCCAGTTCCCGGCTTGGCGAGATAAATCATCTCGTCAACGACTTCAACGAAATGGCTGAAAAATTACAGACGCTGGACAGTCAACGTAAATCCTGGAATGCGGCGATTGCGCATGAACTGAGAACGCCCGTCACGATTTTACGCGGGCGGCTTCAGGGGCTCGTCGACGGTGTTTTTACGCCGGAACCCGTTCTGTTTAATAACCTGCTTAAACAAACCGAAGGGTTGGCGCGGCTGATAGAAGATCTCCGGGTTGTCAGCTCAGACGGCGGTGCCGGCTATACGTTATACAAGAGTGAAATCGATCTGAAGGAAACCCTCGAAACGGCGCTGGAAACCTTCAGACCCGAGTTTGAGCGTAAGCAATTTACTCTTCGTACCGAACTTAAAGCCCAGCGGTGTCTCTGCGATCCGCTACGGATTAATCAGTGCTTAACCGTGCTGTTCGACAATGCGCTGCATTATTCGACATCACGTAAACTCATCGTAAAAAATGGCGTGTTTGGCAGAGAAAATTACATTCTGATTCAGGACGAAGGGCCGGGCATTCCGCGCGAATTTCATGATTTTCTCTTCCAGCCCTTTCAGCGGGATAAAGGGGCCAGACAATTGAATCCTGAAGGGTGTGGTTTAGGGCTGTCGGTGGTCAAAGCCATCATGTCTGCGCACGGTGGCGATGTCACCTATGTATTGACGAAGCAAAACCACTCCCTCTTCAAATTAACCTGGCCGATCGCGTCGTAACTGCGTACAGGCTCAAATGAGCCTGTTTGCGACGGGCGTCATTTGCCACATTTCACCTAACCTGGCATCCCATTCCGGCGGCGTGATAGTCAGTTTGCCCCGTTTCGGGCTTAACGTTATCTCACTGAAGTAGATCTCGTCCCGGGTGAGCATGAGATCGACACGGCAATAGTCAATCCCCAGGGCCAGCTCTTGCGCCGCCAGCAGCGCTTCCTGATAAGAGGCAGGCTTGGATATGTCCTGCGGAGTGTTGGGATATTCCATCTGGAAAGGCTGCAACTGCCAGTGGCGATCGTAAACGTTGATAAAACCATTGCCGTTTTCATCGGTGAAATCAGCTTCCACAAACTGCGCGACACCGTGGAAACAATGAATCCTCAACATCTCGGGTGTTGTGTTTTTGTCCGCGTCATTAAAGAGATCGATATACTTCTCGCACAGAATAACAGGAGGGATGTTTTTATATTGCCATTCCCGTGTGGTGTAATATAGATTTCTCTTTAATGCCAGCCGGAGTTTGTTTTGCGATTTTTTAAGGTCAAATTCAGCTTTGTTTGTGCATATGATCGCGCTTCCACTGTCATGGTTGCACTTTAACACAAATTTATGCGGCAGTTTCGTCATGTCGATGTGCTCAACGCGACGGTATACGCCAATCAATGGAACGATTTTTAGACGTTGCGTTCTCGACAGGACATATTCCCGCACAGCGAGTTTATCCGCCAGCATCGTATAGTGCGCATTATGGTCATAGACCAGACGATGACAAATTTTTTCGTTCAGGGTAGCAGGTGATTTTATATCAAATGTGTCGCCGTGGGTTGCTTTGAGACGGGACAGATGAAAGTTAATGTCTGATATTAAATAAGACCGACACTTCCTGAGCAGATACTCAAGGTGTTTTAAATAATATGTGGTTTTGTTCATTCTTTCCTCCGAAATATCTGCATATTCTGAAGGAGAAGGATTGATTCTTATTGCCTGGAGTATGGAGGAAAAATGGAGAGCCGCTTATAAAACGAATGGCGATGTGCAACACAAAATAAAAGGATTAAACGTCCTGTTTAATCCTTTGAAGTTCTGAGTCGAAATATTCGCTGTCGCGGGAGACGCCTGACGGGCGGTTACCGATCCTTTCTCCATGCATCAGCAGTTAGCGCTTCACCAAAATGTCCGGCAATCAGGCGTTTTGTTAAATCGTGGAGTGGGGAGGCCAGCACATCCGCCGTGCTGCCGCGCTCGACAACTTCCCCCTGATGCATGACCATCACCTGGTCGCTGATGTGTTTCATCATGCCAAGATGTTGGGTGACGTAGATATAAGAGATCCCCTGTTTTTCCTGCAGTTCCAGCATCAGGTTAATTAACTGGGAACGCATCGACATATCCAGTGAGGCGAGGGCTTCGTCAGCAATAATCACCTTCGGGCGCAAAATCAGGGCGCGCGCCAGCCCCAGACGCTGCTTCTGTCCCGGAGCCAGCATATGCGGGTAGTAACTCTCATGATCGGGCAGTAGTCCGACCATACGCAGGGTTTCAAAGATACGTTTACGGCGAGCGTCAGGCTCCAGATCGGTATTCAGCCGCAGCGGGAAATCCAGGATCTGCGAAATGCGCTGGCGCGGATTGAGCGAGGTGGAGGGATCCTGGAAGATCATACGGATGCGCTGGCTGCGGAAGGAGTAATCGCCGAATGCCAGCGGATGATCGTCAATCAGCACTTCACCGCCGCTTGGCTCAACCATGCCCGCCAGCATTTTAGCCAGCGTGGATTTGCCGGAACCATTCTCGCCAATAATCGCCAGCGTCTGCTTTTCGCGCAGCGTAAAGCTCAGCGGTTTCACCGCTTCCACGGTCTGGCGATGGAACAGCCCGGTGCGGTAGCGAAAGGTCTTACTCAGGTTGCGTACTTCCAGTAAGGTTTCGACCATTTCACTCTCTCTCCATGTTCAGCGGGAAATGACAGGCGTAAAGATGGTTTTTCGCCCCCGTCAGACGCGGCGTTTCAATACATTTACGCTGAGCATACGGGCAACGTGGCCCAAGACGACAGCCTATCGGCAATGATTCCAGAAGCGGGATCGCACCCGGCAGCGTGTTCAGACGGCTCTTGTGCGGCATGGCGCTGCCAAAATCCGGGATCGCACGAATCAGCGCCTGCGTATAGGGGTGGTGCGGCGTGGTGATCAGATCTTCACTGGGGGCGGTTTCCACCGTTTGCCCACAGTACATCACATCAATTTTATCCGCCCATTTGCTGAGCATTTGCAGGTCGTGACTGATCAGCAAAATGGTGGTGTTGTTATTCTGATTCAGCCGCGTCAGCAGACGGAATATCTGCGCCTGCGTGGTCGGCTCCATCGCGTTCGTTGGTTCATCCGCAATCAACAGACGCGGCTGATTGGCCAGCGCGATGGCGATCATCACTTTCTGGCATTCACCGTCGGTGAGTTCGTAGGGGAAACTGCGCATTGCGTCTTTATGATCTTTGATCCCGACGCGGTGCAGCAGCTCAATGGCGCGGCGTTTGCGCCAGCCGAAACGCTGCCACCAGCGGCCTTTATAGGTCCAGCCGGGGATATTTTGCATCAGCTGCTTACCTACGCGCTCGGACGGGTCAAGGCAGGATTGTGGCTCCTGGAAAATCATCGAGACGTTATGGCCGACCAGCTTGCGACGCTCGCGCGGAGAGAGGCGCAGCAGGTCGATATCATCAAAACGCATGCGGTCGGCGGTGACGCGCCAGTTGTCCTTCGCTACACCACAAATGGCTTTGGCGATGAGGCTTTTCCCCGAGCCGGATTCGCCCACCAGCCCGCGAATTTCACCTTCAGCAAGCGTAATGCTGATTCGATCGACAGCCTTAACCCAGCCCTCACCGGTTTTAAACTCGATGGTGAGGTTGCGGATATCAAGAAGCGGCATTATTGCACCCCCGCATTAATTGCGCGGCGAATACCGTCGCCCAGCAGGTTAATCAGCAACACGCTGACCATAATGGCCGCACCCGGTAACATAACTGTCCACGGGGCGACGTAGATAAGCTCCAGCGCATCGCCCAGCATCGCACCCCATTCCGGTGACGGCAGTTGGGCACCCAAATCGAGGAAACCCAGCGCAGCGATATCCAGTATCGCCATCGACAGAGCGCGGGTGATCTCGGTGACCAGCCCGGCTGCGATATTCGGCAGGACGGCAAACCAGAGAATATTCAGCGTGGTGGCACCGTCCAGACGGGCAGCAACAACATACTCTTTCTCCAGTTCGTCATGCACCATGCTGTACACAGAGCGAACGATACGGGGCAGGATAGCCAGCCACACGGCAAACATGGCATGCATCAGGTGCGGCCCGGCAAAGGCCACCACAATGATCGCCAGCAGCAGCGATGGGATAGAGAGCAGGGTGTCCAGAATGTGATTCAGCACCGCCGAGCGCAGACCGTGGGTGGAGCCAGCAAAAATGCCCAGCGCCAGACCGCAAACTGTGGCGGCAAGCGTCACCACAAACGCACCACCCACCGTTGGGGCGGCACCGCTCAGCAGGCGGCTCAGCACATCACGGCCCAGATCGTCGGTGCCCAGGAAGAAGGAAACCTCCCCATAGCGTGACCACGACGGGGGCAACAGTTGATAGCCGAGGAACTGCTGGTCGATACCGTACGGCGCAAACCACGATCCAAATACGCACAGCAAGACCAGACCGGCACAGCCGTACAGGCCGATCATTGCCGTGGTGTCACCATAGAATTTACGCCACACGGTACGTAGCGCACCGGGCGTGCGCTTTTCACTGTATACACTATCGTAAGGCATACCATTCCTTATGCTTCAACGGGTTGGCCATTGCACCCAAAATATCGGAAATCACGTTAACAATAATCACCAGCGAACCAATCACCATGACGCCTGCTGAAATGGCGGCGTAATCCTGCTGACGAATGGCGTTAATGAGCCACCGGCCCAGACCCGGCCAGCTAAAGACCATCTCGGTGATCATCGCCAGGGTCAGCATGGTCGAAAACTGCAGCCCAAGGCGCGGAATAACCGGCGGGAGCGCGTTATGCAGTACGTGACGACGCAAGATAGTCAGGCGTGAGAGCCCGCGCGTGGCCGCAGCTTTAACGTAGTTCTGATCAAACACTTCCATGGTGCTCAGGCGCATCAGGCGGATCACTTCGGTTGTTGGTGCCACCGCAAGCGTTAGCACCGGCAACACCATATGACGCAGGGCGCTGACGATCATTTCGTGACGCCAGACGGAGTCAGAAAGCCATGCATCAATAATGGCGAAACCGGTCACCGATTTAACCGTGTAGAGGAGGTCAAAGCGGCCTGAAACCGGCAGCCAGCCCATCGTCAGAGAGAAGAACAGCGTCAGCAACAGCGCCAGCCAGAAGACCGGGATAGAAAAGCCGAGCAGGGCGAGGGCGCTGATAAATTTATCCTGCCATTTATTGCGATAAATCCCCGCGAGCATGCCCACCGGAATGCCCACCATCAGGGCAAAGCCGAAGGCCAGAATACAGAGCTCCATTGTGGCCGGGAACACGTCTTTCAACTGCTCAGAGATAAGCTGTCCGTTGATACTGGAGACGCCAAAATCCCAGTGCAGCAGGCCGTTGAACCAGAACAGCCAGGCATCCCAAAGCGACGATCCCTGAAGCGGGGCGTGCGGCGTAAAGTAGCTCAGGCTGAAGCCCACGAAGGTCAGTAAAAAAAGCGTCACCAGCAGTAACAGGAGTCGACGCAAGGTAAAAATGATCATGGTTTTTTCACCTCTTGTTCTTTTTCACGGTCGACCCCGGCGAAGGAGGCGTTGCCAAACGGGCTCAGTACCAGGCCTTTAATATCGTAACGATAGGCCTGCAGACGCAGGGAAGAGGCCAGCGGCAGCACAGGCAGTTCCTTGGCGAGGATCTTTTGCGCTTCATCATAGGCATCAATGCGTGACGAGAGCTGTTGTGACGCCAGCGCTTTTTGCAGAACGGCGTCAAACTCGCGGTTGCACCAGTGAGCGTAGTTGGTCTGTGAGTTTATTGCCGCGCAGCTTAACAACGGACGGAAGAAACTGTCCGGGTCGTTACTGTCAGTCGCCCAGCCCGTCAGCGTGAGGTCATGGTTCATATCCATCAGGCGCGCTTCCTGGAAACGCCCTTCAACCGGAACGATGATCACTTTTACACCCACCTGCGCCATATCAGCCTGCAGCAGCTCGGCGGTTTTCAGCGGGCTAGGGTTCCATGCCTGAGAGCTGGTCGGTACCCAGAGCTGCAGCGTCAGGTTTTCAGCACCCAACGCTTTAAGCTGTTCGCGTGCTTTTGCCGGATTGTATTCCGTGATTTTGGCTTCACCGTCATACGCCCACGAGGCGCGCGGTAAAATAGAGGCGGCGGTTTCCGCGGTGCCGTAATAAATGGACTGCATCAAACGCTGGTTGTTAATGGCCAGCGCCAGTGCATGACGAACTGCCGGGTTATTCAGCGGTGGCTTATCGGTGTTAAAAGCAAGATAAGCAATGTTCATACCCGGGCGCAGCGTCAGGCGCAGGCGCGGATCGTCGCGTAAAATAGTGAGCTGGCTGGCGGCAGGCCAGGCCAGCACGTCACATTCGCCGGTCAGCAGCTTTGAGAGCCGCCCCGTACCGCCAGACCCGAGGTCGACCACAACCTGCGGCATCAGCGGCGTGCCGCGCCAGAAGTGTTCGTGGCGCTGCAGGCGAATATATTGCCCGGCGCGGTATTCGGCCAGCTGGAACGGACCGGTGCCGACCGGCTGGCGGTCAAGCAGCTCCTGACGATCCTGCTTGTTCAGCTTTGCCGCGTACTCAGCGGACATGACGGACGCATAGTGGGTCGCCAGATGCCAGAGGAAAGAGGCATCCGGGCGCGTCAGGGAAAATTCAACCGTCCGGTTATCCAGTTTGCGCACGCTTTTAACGGTGTCGGCAAACTGCAGGCTGTCGAAATAGGGGAAGTTCCCCCCGTTGACGTTATGCCAGGGGTGATGGCGGTTGAAGATACGCTGGAACGTAAAGACCACATCGTCTGCATTCAGCTTGCGCGTGGGGGTAAACCACGGCGTATGCTGAAACGCAACGTCATCACGCAGACGGAAACGGTAAGTTGCGCCGTTGTCCAGCACCTCCCAGCTTTCCGCCAGCTCCGGCACCAGACGGTAGGTGTACGGATCAACATCAAGCAGACGGTCGTAAAGCTGAGCGGCGAGAGTATCCACAATCAGGCCGCTGCCCGCTTTTTGTGGGTTGAAGGTATCAACCTGTCCGCTGACGCAGTAGACGAAGCCACTGTCACGAATATCAGGCTGCTCAGTTGGCTCGGGGGCAGCAAAGGCCTGGCTACTGAACAGACTGAGTGCAAAAAAGGACGATAAAACCAGACGCATAATTTTTAAGGTATGATATGTTAAGTGGCTATCTTACTAATATTAAACGAAATTATCCAGTGTCGTTTATCCCTGAGGGCATCCTGGGGGCAGTAGCGTTTGCAGTCGCTCATTCAGCATACCAACCTGATCGGCATTCATACCGACTCTCCACTTTGAATATACCTCATAAACCATCTTAGCATTTTCATGCCCTGTCTGACTCGCTATAAACGAAGGATTCGCCCCGACAGACCGTATGCGGTTAGCAACTGCGTGCGTGATTGGCTGATGGAACTCACGACAGACATCTTCCCGTTACCTCGCGATGCGATATTGGGTGGGCAATAAAACCCGATAATAAAGTGCGCGCTGTTTATCCTGTGCAAGCATGATGCGATGGCGTGAATTATTATTGAGTCGATGTATTACAATAAGAAATATTCACTAAACGTATACTTGCTTAATTAATGGTTGCGTTACGCGTAATGTTGATTTATATACTGACCCTCTGTTCCTGCAATTTGGCAGGGCGAAAGAAAAAAAGAATAATATGAATCATCATAACATCTAAGAAAATTACAGTTTTCTGTTAGGTATACCTATCAGTTCTGGCGCCTGATGGTCTGTTTTTTTTATATTGATTGTTAAATCTTTTTCATCATGGACGTCTCACGCCTTTCTCGTGGCATGGGAAGTGACTAAAACATCAGAGAGTTAGGGATGATTGAACCTTTGGGGCTAATTAAGAATTTTGCACGCGTTCGCACGCGCATATTCGTGACGATTGCGTTTTTCTCATCGGTCATAAATATACTGATGCTGGCACCATCTATTTATATGTTGCAGGTTTACGACCGTGCGCTGTCATCCGGGAATACCACAACGCTTTTTATGTTGACGCTGCTGGTGTTATTTATGTTTGCCGTCATGGCACTCCTTGATTACGCGCGTGGCATCGTCATCATCCGATTGGGTAATCAATTTGATAATGCGCTTTCGCCTGCACTCTATACCGCTGCATGTGAAAGTAATCTCGTTAAGCACAGCCCGAATGCCGGGCAGGCTATCAGCGACCTCACCGTTATACGCCAGTTTGTTACCGGCCCGGCGTTATTTGCGGTTTTTGATTCCATTTGGTTTCCCGTTTACCTCGGCGTTATTTTCCTTTTTAACACCTGGCTCGGGGTGTTCTCGCTTTCAGGCGCATGTCTGCTGCTGGCCCTGGCGTTTGTTAACGAAAAAACGACGCGTCAGCTTTTGAATGAAGCGGGGGGGTATGCCTTGATCTCAAATCATCAGGCTAACAGCTCCTTACAATCTGCTGAGACGCTGCATGCCCTGGGGATGACTGACAACGTTAAGGCGCGCTGGTGGCGTGGACACCAACAATTCCTTTATTGCCAGAGTGCGGCCAGTGAACGCGCTGTATTGATGTCTGCCGTCACCAAAACCGTACGCATGGCGCTTCAGTCCCTGATGTTGGGGCTGGGCTGCTGGCTGGCGATTCTGGGAGACATCTCGCCGGGCATGATGATCGCGGGCTCAATTTTGCTCGGAAGAGCGCTGTCACCGGTGGAACAACTCATCAGCGTGGCGAAAGGCTACCGGTCAGCTCGTCTGGCATGGGAACGCGTGGTTCGTCTGACGGGAGACTTTCCCCCGGCGCAGGAGTGCATACGCCTGCCGGCTGCGCAGGGAGTGCTCACGGTGGAGAATGTCACCGTTTTCCCTCCGGGAACCCCCCGGCAACCCATACTGCAAAACATCACTCTGCGGGTAAACCCGGGTGAGGTGCTGGGAATTGTGGGAGCCAGTGCATCGGGGAAATCCTGTCTCGCCAGAGTGTTGTGCGGTGTCTGGCCTGCCGGAGAGGGGGATGTCAGGCTGGATGGGGCAGATATTTACCAGTGGCAGAAGCAGAAGCCGGGTCCCGGAATCGGCTACTTGCCGCAGGACGTTACGCTTTTCACGGGAACCCTCGCTGAGAATATTGCCCAGTTTGGTGAGATTGATTCAACGCAACTGATCGCCACGGCAAAGATGGCCGGGATCCACGACATGATTTTGCGTATGCCTGACGGGTATAACACCCTGACTGGCGAGCAGGGTATGGCCCTGTCGGGTGGGCAAAAACAGCGCATTGGCCTGGCCCGGGCGCTGTACGGCAATCCGGCACTGGTGATCCTTGATGAGCCCAACGCTCACCTCGATGAATCGGGTGAGCAGGCTTTGCAGCAGGTTATCCGGCAGCTCCGGCAGCAGAAAAAAAGCGTCGTCATCATTTCTCATCGTCCGGGAATATTGCCGCTGACCAGCCATCTGCTCGTCCTCGAAGGCGGAAAAACCAAGCTTTATGGCCCAACGGCACAACTCTTACAGCAGTCAGCTCGCCCGGTAAATAAGACAGACAGCGTCCCTGCTGAACAAGGAAGAGTCCATGCATAATAGCGATGCGCAGAAGACGCCCCTTGTTGACGTCGTTCCGTTTGTCCGCCTTGGCTGGGTAGTGTTGCTGGCAGGTCTGGGATCTTTCTTGCTCTGGGCGGCATTTGCGCCGCTGGATAAAGGTGTTGTTTCCACCGGAACCGTGGTGGTGGACGGCTACCGTAAGGCCGTTCAGGCACCCACAGGCGGTGTGGTGACAAGCATCGCCGTCAAAGAGGGGCAGACGGTACATAAAGGCGACCTGCTGGTGCTGCTCAGCCAGCAATCGACGCTCGCCCAACTCTCCGCTGCGCGCCAGCATTATCTGACGTCGCTCATTGCTGAAAGCCGCCTTCAGTCTGAGCTGGCGGGCATGCAAACGCTGACCTTGCCCCCTGAGACAGAAGACGAAGCCCTGCGGGATGCGATCAAGCCCATAGTGGCTCAGCAACGCCAGCTTATGCATGCCCGGCAGGAGGCGCTGAAAAATGCTCAGGAAAACGACGCTCAGGCCATTGCAGGGCTGGCTCGCCAGCGCGATTCGCTTGCCAGAACCTGCGAGACGAAAGCGCAAGGGCTCGCACTGTTAAATCGTCAACTCAAAGACCTGAAACCACTAATGGAAGAGGGCTATTTCCCCCGTAACCGCTATCTCGATATCCAGGTGCAATCGGCGTCTCTGGCGGGCGAGGTGGGTGAAACCCGCAGCAAAATCGTAGAGTTAGGGAATCAGATCGCCCAGCTCAAACGCGGCATGCAGCAGCGGTTGATTGATAACCGGAAAGATATTGAAACGCAAATTGACCAGCTTCGCCTGCAGGTCAGCGAGAGCAAAAAACAGCTGACGCTCTCCGGTGTCGATCTCTCCCTGACCCGCGTTGTCGCACCGCAGGATGGTGTGGTAATGAACCTCGCGCTTGCCAGCGACAGCGCGGTGGTGAGCGCGGGCGAGCAGCTACTGGAAATTGTCCCGCAGGCCTCCCCCCTGATTATCGACTCACAAATTGACGTCGCCCTGATCGATAAAGTCCATAAGGGCATGCCCGTTACCCTGATGTTTACCGCCTTCAACCAGCAAAGCACGCCGAAAATCCCGGCCCGGGTATCGCTGGTATCAGCGGATCGCCAGACCGATCCCACCACCCAGCAGCCGTACTACAAGATTCAGATCGCCGTTACGCCGGAGGGGATGAAAAAGCTGAAGAGCGAGGAGGTTAAACCGGGTATGCCAGTAGAGGTCTTTATTAAAGCCGGAGAGCGCTCGCTGTTGAGCTATCTGCTGAAACCCATTGTGGATCGTGCATCGCGGTCGTTCATCGAGGAGTAAAGATGCTTAACGCAAAATTCATACCTGTTGTGTATCTGCTCACGCTGATGACGTCCTTTTCAGCAGGTGCGCTGACACTGACTCAGGGCTGGTTCATGGCGCTGGACAACGATCCGCAATACCGCGCTGCCGTGAAGGATCAGCTTGCCGGAGAAGAGTACATCCCCATCGGTCGCGCCGGGTTACTGCCAAAAGTCAGCGTTAGCTATCAACGCGCACCGCGTAACTGGCAGCGGCAGCAGTACCAGCAGACAAATTTGTTGGGGGAGCGTTCTGAGGTGGTACAACATCAACAATATGACAGTTATTCGGGATCGGTTACCGTTGTTCAGCCGCTGTTTGATTACGATGCCTATGCGGGGTATCGCATCGGCATTATCAAAAAAATGCAGTCTGATGAACGCTACCGAAGCAGTTTGATTGATCTGCAAAACCGCTTCATTACCGCCTGGCTGGATCTTACCGAGGCGCATCAACGGCTTCAGCTTGCGGCTCTGCATCGTCAGGGGCTGGAAGAGCAGAAAAAGCAGGCTCAGCGACAGTTCGAGGCCGGTGAGGGCGCAGTAACGGATGTCACCGAGACCGCCTCTGCGCTCAGCCTGGCGATTGCGGATGAGGTGGAGGCGCGCGATACGCTGGATACGGCTAACGTTGCGTTATCAGCGATCGTGGGCGTGGATCTCTTGCAGACGGCAGCGCTGCCGATACTCGGTGAAAAGCCGCTTAAGCTGCCGCTGGCATCAGGAGACTATCGATACTGGGAACAAAAGGCGGCCGCACATAATCCCGATATCCTTTCTGCCGGACATAGCGTGGAAGAAAAACGCTATGAAATTGAACGCAGCCGCGCTGGCGCGCTTCCCCGGGTACAGCTTTACGCGATGCATTCGGAGAACGATTCAAGCAACGACAATACCATTCATCAGAAATATCGTACCGACAGCATAGGCCTGCGCGTCAGCATGGATCTCTTTTCCGGGGGCGGCGTTTCAGCGTCCCTGCGTCAGGCGGCGGCCCGCTATGAGCAGGCAAAATATCTTCACGATGCACAGCGGCTGGCGACCTACAGCGAAATTAAAAAATCCTTAAATAAATGCCTCCATGCGTCAGAGCGCCTTGCTGCCTATGCTTCCGCGGTGGACGCCGCCAGGCGTCAGATTGAAGCGACGAAAAAAAGCATTCAGGCTGGTCAGCGCATGAATATCGATTTATTAAATGCAGAACAATCTTTCTATAAAACCAAAGTTGAGCTTACTGCAGAAAAACATGCTGTCATTAAGGCATGGGTCAGTTTGCTCGCGCAGACGGGCGAAATAAACAATGATAACGTTATGTTACTTGATTCGTATTTTGCTCAATGATTGTTGATAATAAACAGAGGGACGACTATGCCTGTATTCGATTATCAGGGCGAGAAAAACACGCAGCTTATTAAGGATGCACTGACCATTGAAAGTATCAATTTTGGTGCAGCCACGTATGCTGATTATACCTATACAGAAGAAAATGGCTGGAAAGTATTAGACGGGACCACGCTTAACTACAGCGGCTGTACTAATCCCTATGGTGCTTTTTATGGCGAAAGTCTTCTTGAAACCAGCGCCGAATGCAATGTTATGGGAAAATATGACGCCAATGGCAAGCTGGTCAATATAGGCATTAGCTTCTGGGGGACGGGCACTTACGCCAGCGCGCCTTCACTTCAGCATACCATCAATACCGCGATGGATACCGTCAGCGACGTATTATCTGCACTGGTCGACGGCTATGCGGATAACTATGTTCTCAACGCGTATAAAAACCTCATGAGTTCGGTGGCCGCGTTTGCCACGGCAAATGGCCTGACCGGTAATGACATCATCATTACCGGACATAGTCTTGGCGGACTGGCTGTTAACAGCATGGCAACCCTGTCCGCACAGGGCCAGTGGGGTGGTTTCTTTGAGGACGCTAGCTATGTCGCATTCGCCTCTCCGACTCAAAACCTGGCCGATGACAAAGTGCTTAATATTGGTTATGAGAACGATCCGGTATTTCGTGTGTTAACGGGTCACAGCTTGACGCTGGACAGTTTATTTAACCACGACACGCCGCTTGAAACCTGCACCAACAACATCGTCTCCTTTAATGATTACTATGCCGGCCTGACCAACGATTGTAAGATCTTTTCGATCGCGAATATGGCGTCCTGGGCCGGGCACTCCGGTCAGGGCTATACGGACGGTGCATTACGAATTATGGATTCTGAAATCTATGATTTCACCCATCAAAATTCCAATATCATTGTTTCTAATCTTTCTGAAGCATACCGTTCCACGACCTGGGTTTCGGATCTCAATAAATCCGTAACGCATGTGGGGTCGACATTTATTATTGGTACCGAAACAAATGATTTATTACAAGGCGGGAAGGGTAACGATTATCTCTGCGGTGGTGGCGGAGATGACAGTTTTAAAGATCACAGCGGCTACAACGTTATTTATGGCGGCGCAGGGACTAACACCTACGTAACGGAATGTCATATTGCCGATTTTACGTTTAGCCACGATGCAGAAGGGACGCTGTACTTTAAATATTCCACCGGCGATATTACACGGGCGGAAGATATCCATTACGTTAACGCAGACCACACCTTGTTCAGCCTGTTTGGTATTAACATCAACCAGAACGCGACATGGCAGGTCACGGATTATGGCTTAGAAGGTGACAGTGGCTCAATCGCGTATGCGAAAAGCTATTATGCCGATACAGAGAACAGCTTCACTATCTCGACCGCCAGTAATGACAGCTGGTTCTATTCAGGAGCCAATGACAGTGAGATCAGCGTAAACGGGAACAATAACAATGTGGTTTCCGGGTATGCCGACGACGCCATCCACCTTAACGGCAGCGAAAACACGCTTCTCTTCTACGGTGATTTTGGTCATGACACGGTCTATAACCTCTCCGCCAGCGACAGCCTGATCTTTATGGCTAACCAGAACATTGCCGATAATGACAGCTATCTCAACCATCTGTCGTTTGAAGGTGATAATGCCTTACTCACCTACGGCGACAGCAGCGTCACGCTGGTCGGTGTGAATACCGATATGCTTTCGCAGATGCATATTGCGGTAGCATGACTCTTATCCCCGCGGGAACCTCGCGGGGATAAATCCCGTCAGAATGGCTCTGCCCGTCAGCGCATCTGGTGCTTTTTGAGCAATGCTCTTAACTGGTGGTAGGTCAGCCCCAACAGTTCAGCTGCCCCTTTCTGGTTATATTTCGCCATCCTCAGGCTCTGCTCCAGTAGCTGTTGTTCCTGCTTATGCTGAAACTGGCGCAGATCGAGCGGGAGTGAGGGCCCATCGTTCGAACTCGCCGGGGCGGTAACAGATGGCGCGTTACGCTGAAAAGGATCGAGAATAATGTTGTCCAGTTCTGTGTCGCTGCTGCCGTGACGGTAGACAGAGCGTTCGACGACGTTCTTCAGCTCGCGAATATTCCCCGGCCAGGGGTAGTTGAGCAGCGTCTCCCGGGCATTATCGCTAAAGCCCGGAAAGAGCGGCAGACCCAGCTCACGGCACATCTGAATGGCAAACTGTTCCGCCAGCAGCATAATATCGCTGCGCCGTTCACGCAGCGGCGGAAGCTGGACGACGTCAAAAGCCAGGCGGTCGAGCAGGTCGGCGCGAAATTTATCCTCAGCCACCATTTCCGGCAGGTTGGCATTTGTCGCACAGACCAGACGCACGTTAACCTGTAGCGGCTGGCTGCCGCCGACGCGTTCCAGCTCGCCATATTCAATGACGCGCAACAATTTTTCCTGAACCAGCATTGGCGCGGTGGCCAGCTCGTCAAGGAACAGGGTGCCGCCGTCAGCACGCTCGAAACGGCCAGGGTGGCGCTTTTGCGCCCCGGTAAAGGCTCCCGCTTCATGGCCGAACAGCTCGGTATCCAGCAGGTTCTCATTCAGCGCGGCGCAGTTAAGCGAAATAAAAGGACCATCCCAGCGCCCGGACAAATAGTGGAGTCGGTTGGCGATCAGCTCCTTGCCCGTGCCGCGTTCGCCGATAATCAGCACCGGTTTGTTGAGAGGGGCGAGGCGTGAAACCTGCTCCAGTACTTCGAGAAAGCTGTTAGCCTCACCGAGTAAATTGTCTTTATATTCAGCCATGATGAAATTAACCACTCCTTAGCGAGATTCACCAGGTGAGCTTAGTTCCACTGTGATCGAAAATCAATCACATTCAGTGAAATCAATAAGATAAAAAGTTGGCACGGGAATTGTATTATCTGTACAGCAGGGCATCGCCCGATAACAGAAATGTGAGGATTGAATTATGGGTATTTTTTCTCGTTTTGCCGACATCGTGAACGCCAACATCAACTCGCTGCTTGAGAAAGCGGAAGATCCGCAAAAGCTGGTGCGTCTGATGATTCAGGAAATGGAAGATACGCTGGTTGAAGTGCGTTCTACCTCCGCCCGTGCGCTGGCTGAGAAAAAGCAGTTAACCCGCCGTATTGAGCAGGCTACCGCCCAGCTTAATGAATGGCAGGAAAAAGCCGAACTGGCGCTGCGTAAAGATAAAGAAGATCTGGCCCGTGCCGCATTGATTGAAAAACAGAAACTGGCGGATATGGTTACCGCGCTGGAACATGAAGTTACGCTGGTGGACGACACGCTCACCCGTATGAAGAAAGAGATTGGCGAGCTTGAGAACAAGCTGAGCGAAACCCGTGCGCGTCAGCAGGCACTTACGCTGCGTCATCAGGCGGCAAACTCTTCCCGCGATGTACGCCGTCAGCTGGACAGCGGTAAGCTTGATGAAGCAATGGCGCGTTTTGAATCCTTCGAACGTCGTATCGATCAGATGGAAGCGGAAGCGGAAAGCCACAGCATCGGTAAGCAAAAATCGCTCGATCAGCAGTTCGCCGATCTGAAAGCCGACGATGAAATCAGCGAGCAGCTGGCGGCCCTGAAAGCCAAAATGAAGCAAGACAATCAATAATAATTCATGCGGCACCTGAGCGTGCCGCCACGCATCGTACGACAAGGAGTACACATGAGCGCGCTTTTTCTCGCTATTCCCCTGACCATTTTCGTGCTGTTCGTGCTGCCGATTTGGTTATGGCTGCACTACAGCAACCGTTCTTCACGGGACGCCCTTTCCCAGAGCGAGCAACAACGTCTGGTACAGCTGTCCGATCAGGCGAATAAGATGCGTGAACGTATTCAGGCGCTGGAAGCTATCCTGGATGCGGAACACCCGAACTGGAGGGAGCGTTAATGTCAGGACTGAATCTGAATAAAAAGCTGTGGCGGATCCCACAGCAGGGCATGGTTCGCGGCGTCTGTGCGGGGCTTGCCCACTATCTGGATGTACCGGTTAAGCTGGTGCGCGTGGTAACGGTGTTATCGATTTTCTTCGGTCTTGCGTTTATCACTCTGGTGGCGTACATCGTATTGTCGTTTGTGCTCGACCCCATGCCGGAAGGTGAACTGGCTGCAGAAGGCGCACCGAGCAGTAGTGACATTCTGAACCAGGTGGATGCTGAACTCGCCGCAGGTGAAAAGCGGTTGCGCGAAATGGAACGTTACGTCACGTCTGATACCTTTACGCTGAGAAGTCGTTTTCGTCAGCTTTAAGAGAGAACATAGATGAACAAAAACTGGCAACTGGCCGGTCAGAAGGTAAAACCCGGCCTGAAAATCGCAGGTAAACTGGTCCTGCTGACGGCGTTACGTTATGGTCCGGCAGGCGTGGCTGGCTGGGCAATAAAATCTGTTGCCCGTAAGCCGGTAAGACTGTTATTGGCCGTGGCGCTGGAGCCGCTGCTGCAAAAACTGGCCAAACGTTTTTCCCGTCGATACTTATCCTGATCTCCATGTATACCGCAGTCTTTCTCTGATGAGAGGAGGGCTGCTGGCATTTCTCTTCGTTTTCTTCCTTTTCTGTCTTTCTTTGCGGCAGCTCACATTACTGCGCTGAGTTGCCTTGAGAAGACGTTTTTACCCCCTCAGGTCCGTTGACAGATATTTTTCATGGGAGTAGATTGCGTTTCGTGGGACCGCTACCATGGAAAAATAAAGTGAACGATAAAATTAAAAATTTAATCAATCTTGTTTACGGCGAATCGTTTTCTGAGGCGCACCGTGAAACACTGTCAGGGAAAATCTCCAGAGCTGCTGCTGTTATTACCGAAAAGCGTAAAGCCGGTTGGGATGAAAAAGATATCGTCCTGATAACCTATGCCGATCAGTTCTACAATAAAGGGGAGAAAGCGCTGCCTGTTTTTACCCGTTTTTATAACAGATGGCTTTCTCGTTCATTTTCTCATGTGCATCTTTTACCTTTTTACCCGTGGTCCTCTGATGATGGTTTTTCCGTTATCGATTACCATGACGTTGCGCCTGAAACGGGAACATGGCAAGACGTTGCTGAATTAAAACAATATGCCAGTTTAATGTTCGATTTTGTTTGCAACCATATGTCTGCGAAAAGCCAATGGTTCGCTCATTATCTTGCGCAAAAACCGGGCTATGAAGATTTCTTTATTTCCGTGGATCCGCAAACTGATTTATCTGCTGTGACACGGCCTCGCGCATTGCCTCTCCTGACACCTTTTACACTTGATGACGGAAGCGTTCGGCATCTGTGGACGACCTTCAGCGATGATCAGATTGACCTCAATTTCGCCTCTCCTGAGGTGTTGATTGCAATGGTGGATGTGCTTCTCCATTACCTGATGGAAGGGGCGCGCTATATCCGACTTGATGCGGTCGGTTTTATGTGGAAGATCCCTGGAACAAGCTGCATCCATCTTGAACAAACGCACCGTTTGATTCAACTCTTCCGCGCCATTACGGACGCTGTGGCACCGGGTACGGTGATCATCACTGAGACCAATGTCCCGCATAAAGACAACGTTTCTTACTTTGGTGACGGCAAGAATGAAGCCCAGATGGTGTATCAGTTCTCCTTGCCACCACTGGTTCTGCATGCCGTTCATCGTCAGGATGTACGGGCACTTTGTCAGTGGGCCTCATCGCTGGAACTGCCGTCAAAGCAAACCACCTGGTTTAACTTTTTGGCCTCGCATGACGGGATCGGACTTAATCCGTTACGCGGAATTTTACCGGAATCGGAAATTCTGTCGCTGGTGGAAACACTCCAGCAGGAAGGTGCGCTGGTTAACTGGAAAAATAACCCTGACGGTACGCGCAGCCCGTATGAAATCAATGTAACCTATCTGGATGCATTAAGTGCTAAGAAGGATGAAGACACTCTGCGCATAGCCCGTTTTATTCTGGCTCATGCCGTTCTGTTGAGTTTCCCGGGGGTGCCTGCAATCTATATTCAGAGTATTATTGGCTCCCGTAATGATTATGAGGGTGTGGAGCGGTTAGGGTATAATAGAGCAATAAACCGAAAGAAATATCAGTCCGGTGAAATTGATCATAAACTCGACGATATTAATAGCCTTCGTCATAAAGTTTATTCTGGATTGAGTGCGTTAATTTCGTTACGCCGTCAGGAAAAAGCGTTCCACCCGGACAGTCAGGCGCGCTTTGAAACATCCGGGGAGCATGTTTTGAAAATAGTTCGCGTTGCCGATAACGGCGAGCGAATTACAGCACTCTTTAATTTCAGTAATGATATTCAGCACGTCCCTTCAAATAGTCAGACAGGAAAAGATTTAATAACCGGGGACAATATTAACGATACGACGTTGACCCTAAATCCATGGCAGGTTATGTGGATTAAAGAAAACTAAAAAAGGACCTTAACAATGAAAATGCCGAGAATTGTGCTGATTTCAGCACTGGTTTCGTGCGCCCTGTTATCAGGCTGCAAGGACGACACACAATCTTCTGTGACCATCGAGTTTATGCATTCGTCGGTGGAGCAGGAGCGTCAGGCCGTCATCACGAAACTGATTGAGAAATTCGAGAAAGAGAATCCCTCCATCACGGTGAAACAGGTGCCGGTGGAAGAGGATGCATACAACACCAAGGTCATTACCCTCGCGCGGACCGGCGCACTGCCGGAGGTGATTGAGGTCAGCCATGACTATGCAAAAGTGATGGATAAAGAGCAGTTGCTGGACCGTGACGCAATTGGCGAAGCCATTAAAGCCGTCGGTGAAAAGACGTTTTATGACGGCATTCTCCGTGTTGTTCGCACGGAAGACGGCACCGCGTGGACGGGGGTGCCAATTAGCGCCTGGCTGTCAGGCGTCTGGTACCACAAAGATGTTCTCGCCGCGGCGGGTATTAAAGAGCCGCATAACTGGCAACAGCTGCTGAAAGCCAGTCAGATGCTCAACGACCCGGCTAAGAAACACTACGGTATCGCGCTTCCAACCGCTGAAAGCGTCATGACCGAGCAGGCCTTCTCCCAGTTTGCCCTTTCAGGTGGGGCAAACGTCTTCGACGCGCAGGGCAACATCCAGATCGATACGCCTGAAATGTTAAACGCGCTGGCGTTTTATAAAGAACTGGCGAAGAACACGATGCCAGGCTCGAACGACGTCATGGAGATCAAAGACGCGTTCATGAACGGTTCCGCGCCAATGGCGGTTTACTCCACCTACATTCTGCCTGCCGTGTTTAAAGAAGGGGATCCTGCCAACCTGGGCTTCGTGGTTCCAACGGAAAAATCGTCTGCGGTTTACGGCATGGTGACGTCGCTGACGATCACGACCGGCCAGACTGAAGAAGAAACCAAAGCCGCTGAGAAATTTGTGACATGGATGGAGCAGGCTCAAAACGCGTCGGACTGGGTCATGATGTCTCCGGGGGCGGCGTTACCGGTGAACAAACTGGTGGTGGATACCGAGAGCTGGAAAAACAACGAGGTCATCAAAGCCTTTGGTCAACTGCCGTATGAGCTGATCGCACAGTTCCCGAATGTGCAGGTATTTGGGGCCGTGGGCGACAAAAACTTTACCCGCATGGGCGACGTGACAGGTTCCGGCATCATCAGTTCGATGGTGCATAACGTGACGGTAGGTCAGCAAGACCTCAACACCACGTTAAGCAACAGCCAGAAACGCCTGACTGACCTGGTTTCTCAACGATAGGAGCGCTTCTGCGGAAGGAAATTATGAAGACGTTGTTTTCTGGTCGTTCAGATATGCCTTTCGCCATGCTGCTGTTGGCCCCCAGCCTGATTTTGCTGGGGGGCCTTGTGGCCTGGCCAATGATTTCCAACATTGAAATCAGTTTCTTACGCTTGCCGCTCAACCCGCGCATTAGCGCTGTGTTTGTTGGGCTGGATAACTACATCCGTATTTTGAGTGATGCAGCGTTCTGGCACTCCCTGTGGATGACCTTCTGGTATACGGCCCTGGTGGTGATAGGTAGCACGGGGCTAGGGCTGGCTGTCGCCATCTTCTTTAACCGGGAGTTTCGGCTGCGCAAAACGGCGCGTTCGCTGGTGATTTTATCTTACGTCACGCCGTCTATTTCACTGGTGTTTGCCTGGAAGTACATGTTCAACAACGGCTACGGCATCGTGAACTATCTGGGGGTAGACCTGCTGCATCTGTATGACCAGGCTCCGCTGTGGTTCGACAACCCCGGCAGCAGCTTTGTGCTGGTGGTGCTATTCGCCATCTGGCGCTACTTCCCGTATGCGTTTATCTCGTTTCTCGCGATCTTACAAACGATTGATAAATCGTTATACGAAGCCGCAGAAATGGATGGCGCGAATGGCTGGCAACGTTTTCGCATCGTCACGCTGCCCGCGATTATGCCGGTGCTGGCCACGGTCATCACGCTGCGCACCATTTGGATGTTTTACATGTTTGCGGACGTGTACCTGCTGACTACCAAAGTCGATATTTTGGGCGTCTATCTCTACAAAACGGCGTTTGCCTTTAACGATTTGGGTAAAGCTGCGGCTATCTCAGTGGTGCTGTTTGTGATCATTTTCGCCGTCATTCTGCTGACCAGAAAAAGGGTAAATCTCAATGGCAACAAATAAACGCGTACTGGGTCGTATTGGCTTTTACCTTGGGCTCGCGGCGTTCCTGATTATCACGCTGTTCCCATTTTTCGTGATGCTGATGACCTCCTTTAAAAGCGCCAGAGAGGCGATATCGCTGCATCCGACCATTCTGCCGCAGGAGTGGACGTTACAGCATTACATCGACATCTTTAACCCGCTGATTTTCCCGTTTGTGGATTACTTCCGTAACAGCATGGTGGTGTCACTGACCTCGTCGATCGTTGCCGTGTTTCTCGGCACGCTGGGGGCTTACGCCTTATCCAAACTGCGTTTTAAAGGGCGCACGACGATCAACGCCAGCTGCTACACCGTCTACATGTTTTCAGGGATTCTGCTGGTGGTGCCGCTGTTCAAAATCATCACCGCGCTCGGCATCTATGACACCGAACTGGCGCTGATTATCACCATGGTGACTCAGACGTTACCCACGGCGGTATTTATGCTGCGCAGCTATTTCGACACCATCCCGGACGAAATAGAAGAAGCCGCGATGATGGATGGCCTTAACCGCCTGCAAATCATCTTTCGCATCACCGTTCCGTTGGCGATTTCGGGCCTGGTGTCGGTCTTTGTCTACTGCTTCATGGTGGCGTGGAACGACTATCTGTTTGCCTCCATTTTCCTGTCCAGCGCCAGCAACTTCACCTTGCCGGTCGGGCTGAACACGCTTTTCAGTACGCCAGATTACATCTGGGGCCGCATGATGGCGGCATCGCTGGTGACGGCACTGCCGGTGGTCATCATGTATGCGCTGTCTGAACGTTTTATTAAAAGTGGTTTGACCGCCGGTGGCGTTAAGGGCTGAGGCGGCCAATTTTAACAAGGAGTGAGTAATGAAGAAGTTAGTTGCGACAGCGCCGCGTGTGGCAGCGCTGGTCGAATATGAAGACCGTCCCGTTGCCGTTCATGAAGTGAAAATTCGCGCCCGCTTTGGCGCACCGAAACACGGCACCGAAGTGGTGGATTTCAGGGCGGCGAGTCCGTTTATCGATGAAGAGTTTAACCCTGACTGGCAGCTGTTTACGCCGCGTGAAGAGGGGGCGGCTCGCGGGATCGAGTTTGGTAAATTCCAGCTGGGGAACATGATTGTCGGGGACATCATTGAGTGTGGCGCTGACGTAACGGAATACCGTGTCGGAGACCGCGTTTGCTGTTATGGACCGCTACAGGAAACGGTCATTGTGAATGCCGTCAACAACTACAAACTGCGCAAAATGCCTCAGGGCGCCTCCTGGAAAAATGCGGTCTGCTACGACCCGGCACAATTCGCAATGAGCGGCGTACGTGATGCCAATGTGCGGGTAGGGGATTTTGTCGTCGTCGTTGGGCTTGGCGCGATTGGTCAGATAGCCATCCAGCTGGCAAAGAAAGCCGGTGCGTCAATCGTTATCGGTGTCGACCCTATCGCGCACCGCTGCGACATTGCCCGTCGCCATGGGGCAGACCACTGTCTGGATCCGATTGGCACGGATGTTGGTCTGGAAATCAAAAAACTGACCGGCAAGCAGGGCGCGGATGTGATTATCGAAACCAGCGGCTTTGCTGATGCGCTACAGTCTGCGCTGCGCGGACTCGCGTACGGCGGCACCATCTCATACGTGGCCTTTGCGAAACCGTTCGCGGAAGGCTTTAACCTCGGCCGCGAAGCGCATTTCAATAATGCGAAAATTGTCTTCTCCCGCGCCTGCAGCGAGCCAAATCCTGATTACCCACGCTGGAACCGTAAGCGTATTGAAGAGTCCTGCTGGGAATTGCTGATGAACGGCTATCTCAATTGCGAAGATTTAATCGACCCGGTCGTAACGTTTACCACCAGCGCTGAGAGCTACATGACCTATGTCGATCAGCATCCTGAACTGAGTATCAAAATGGGCGTCACGTTCTGAGCTATGGAGAGCATGAAAATGAAAATCGCAACGCAAAACCAGGCCTTTTTCCCGACAAATATCCTGGAAAAATATCAATACATCAAGGCCATGGGCTTTGATGGGTATGAGATAGACGGCAAGCTGCTGGTGGAGAACCTTGAAGAGGTTAAAGCGGCCATTAAGGCTACAGGGCTGCCGGTTACCACGGCCTGCGGCGGGTACGATGGCTGGATTGGTGACTTCATCGAAGAGCGTCGCCTGAACGGATTAACGCAGATCGAACGCATCCTTGAAGCATTAGCAGAGGTGGGCGGTAAAGGAATCGTGGTTCCTGCCGCCTGGGGGATGTTTACCTTCCGCCTGCCGCCGATGACGTCGCCGCGTAGCCTTGAAGGAGACCGCAAGGCGGTGAGCGCCTCGCTGCGCCAGCTGGATGAGGTGGCGGCGCGCACCGGCACCACCGTTTACCTGGAGCCGCTGAACCGCTATCAGGATCACATGATCAACACCCTCGCGGATGCACGTCGTTACATCGAAGAGAATGGGCTGAAACATGTGCAGATTATCGGCGATTTCTATCATATGAATATTGAAGAAGACTCGCTGACGGAAGCGCTGCACCAGAACCGTGACCTGCTGGGCCATGTGCATATTGCCGATAACCATCGCTATCAGCCGGGAAGCGGCTCTCTTGATTTTGCCGCTCTGTTCGACCAGCTGCGTGCCGATTGTTACCAGGGTTACGTTGTTTACGAGTGCCGCGTTCGCGCTGACGACCCTGCGAAGGCCTATCAGGATTCTCTCACTTATCTGCGTGAATGCTAAGGATGACCAGCGTGATGAGTGCCTTAACACCTTCGCCTCTGCGTGTCGCCATTATTGGTGCCGGGCAGGTCGCGGACAAAGTGCATGCCTCGTATTACTCCACGCGCAGTGATGTTCAGATGGTGGCTGTCATGGACAGCCATCCTGAACAGGCTCAGGCGTTTGCTGAACGCCATGCCATTCCGTCGGCATGGCAGGACGTGAATGAAATGCTGCAGGCGGTCAAACCGGATGTGGTGAGCGTCTGTTCGCCCAACCGTTTTCATTTTGAACATGCGATGGCAGCCCTGGAAGCCGGTTGCCATGTAATGTGCGAAAAACCCCCAGCCATGACGCCACATGAAGCCGACCGGATGCGTGTGGCGGCCCGAACGGCGGGAAAAGTGCTGGCCTATGATTTTCACCACCGCTTTGCACGTGATACGCAACTGCTGCGTGAGGCGGTAATAAACGGGACATTGGGTGAAATCTACTTCACCACGGCGCAGGCATTGCGCCGCTGCGGCGTTCCCGGCTGGGGCGTTTTCACCAATAAAGCACTGCAGGGGGGCGGGCCGCTGATTGATATTGGGATCCATATGCTCGACGCCGCGATGTATGTACTGGGTTTCCCGGCGGTAAAACGCGTGACGGCCCACAGCTTTCAAAAACTGGGAAACCGCAAAAACAGTGGCCAGTTTGGTGAATGGGATCCTGTACAGTTTACCGTTGAAGATGCCCTGTTCGGGACGATTGAATTTTGCAATGGCGGCATTCTGCGTCTGGATACCTCCTTTGCCCTCAATATCCGTGAGCAGTCCATCATGAATGTCGCCTTTTGCGGTGAAAAAGCGGGGGCAACGCTGTTCCCGGCCCACATTTACACCGATGAGGGCGGAGTTTTGCAGACCCTAACCCTGCGCGAAGAGGCAGACGATCAGCGGCATTTACGCAGCATGGATGCGTTTGTCCGTCATGTCATGGGAGAGCCGGTTATGATTGCCGATGCCGAACAAGGTCTGGTGATCCAGCAACTGGTCGCCGCACTGTACGAGGCGGCAGAAAAAGGGGAAAGCGTAACGTTATGCTGAACCTGTCTGTATTAAACGATCCGGGTTTTTGCCCTCATAGCCTCAATAAATACGCGTCAATCATGGCCTGCGGCAACGGCTATATGGGCATACGTGCGGCGCATGAGGAAAACTACACGCAGCAGACCCGGGGAATGTATCTTGCCGGGCTTTATCATCGTGCTGGTCGTAATGAGACCAACGAACTGATCAACGTGCCTGACATCATCGGCATGGATATCGAACTGGACGGCATCAATTTCACCTTGCTGTCAGGGGAGATTATTGACTGGCAGCGGGAGCTGGATTTTGCCAATGGCGAACTGCGTCGTCGCGTAGTGTGGCGCTCGCCAGACGGAAAGTGCTACCGTGTGGAAAGCCGCCGTTTTGTCTCACTGGATCAACTGCCGTTGGTGGCAATGCAGCTCTCCGTCACTCCGCTGGATGCCTCATCAGACGTTATGCTGAGCACGGGGATTGATGCGACGCAAACCAACAGCGGCCGTCAGCATCTGGATGAAATCTCGGTCAGAGTCTTTGACCAATACTACATGCAGGGCGTGTATGAAACGCAGGATCGCGCTGCGGATGTGGTGATATCGGCATGCTGTCGTCTCTCAACCACCAGCGACAGCTGCTTTACCGCGAAAAACCAGCGTATCACGGTTCATCACGCCGTGAAGGTCGCTCAGGGTGACACTGTCACGCTTGAGAAGCTGGTCTGGGTGACGCATCGCAGCGATAAAGCGCTTTCACAGGATACGTTTGCCCGCAATGCTCTGGCTGAGCTCAAAACCTGCGCGACAAGAGGGTATGCCGCGTTACTCGAAAGCGCGGCGTGCGCCTGGAAAAAGGTCTGGCATGACTGCCGGGTGGACGTCACGTCGACCGAACATCAGGATCAGCTGGCGCTGGATTACGCGGTCTGGCACCTCACGGCCATGACGCCTGCCCATGATGAACGGAGCAGTATTGCGGCCAAGGGCCTGACCGGGGAGGGCTATAAAGGCCACGTGTTCTGGGACACCGAAATTTTCCTGCTGCCTTTCCATCTCTTTACCCGACCAGATGTTGCCCGTCGTCTGCTGCGCTACCGCTGGCTTAACCTGCCGGGGGCGCGGGAAAAAGCACGCCGTAACGGCTGGCCTGGCGCCTTGTTCCCCTGGGAGAGTGCCGCGAGCGGTCAGGAAGAGACGCCGGAATTCGCAGCGATCAACATCCGCACGGGCGTTCGTCAGAAAGTGGCCTCCGCGCTGGCTGAACATCATATCGTGGCGGATATCGCGTGGGCCGTTGTCGCCTACTGGCAGGCAACGCACGATGATGCCTTTATGTGCAATGAAGGCCTGACGCTGCTCATGGAAACCGCGTTGTTCTGGATGGGACGCGCGACGGAAGTTGGCGACCGTCTGGAGATCCATGATGTGATCGGGCCGGATGAATACACGGAGCACGTAAATAACAACGCCTACACCAACTATCTGGCGTGGCACAACGTCGCCAGTGCCTGCCGGTTTATGTCGATGTTTGAGCGTGAAGATGCGCGTTTTACGGAAAATGCGCAACGGTTCCTGGCGCGCTTATGGCTGCCCGAGGCTAACGCCGACGGGGTCATACCGCAGGATGACACCTTCATGTCCAAACCGGCGATCGATCTGAGCCGCTATAAAGCCAAAGCGGGCAAGCAGACCATTCTGCTGGATTACTCGCGCGCTGAAGTTAACGAGATGCAGATCCTCAAACAGGCCGATGTGGTAATGCTTAATTACCTGTTGCCGGAACGCTTTACGCCGCAGCAGTGCGCGGCCAACCTGGCATTCTATGAGCCGCGCACAATTCATGACTCGTCTCTGAGCAAAGCCATCCACGGCATTGTGAACGCGCGCTGTGGTGATACAGAAGGGGCTTACGCCTTCTGGCGTGATGGCATTGCCATCGATCTGGGCGACGATCCGCACAGCAGTGATGACGGTATTCATGCTGCCGCGACAGGTGCGATCTGGTCAGGTGTTATTCAGGGATTTGCCGGGCTGCAGATCGTGGACGGGGAGTTACATCTGGCACCCAGGATACCTGCGCACTGGCAAAGGCTGGCGTTTCCGCTGCGTTGGCAGAATGCGCAGCTGCACTTCATCGTGACGAAAGAGGCACTTACGGTGACCAGTTCTGCTCCCGTCACGCTAACGCTCTGGGGTAAAACCCTCCAGCTTTCGGGACGGCAGGTCTTGTCCTGCAAGGATTTTCTTACGTCTGTTACTGGGACCGCTACCACGGAGGGGAGAGATGAACCTTAATGCCGTTGTATTCGATCTGGATGGGGTGATCACCGACACCGCTCATCTGCATTTCCTGGCCTGGCGCGCCGTCGCGAAGGAGGTCGGGATCACCATTGATGAAGCCTTCAATGAAACGCTGAAAGGGATTAGCCGCATGGATTCCCTGCAGCGGATCCTGCGTCACGGTGGCAAAGAAGACGCGTTCGACGAACAGCAGCGCCTGGCGCTTGCGTGTAAAAAAAACGCGCTCTATGTCCAGTCGCTGGCTTCGCTTACGCAAGCGTCACTGCTCCCGGGCATTCGTGAGGTGCTGGCCGACATACGCGCGGCAAACGTCAAAATTGGGCTGGCATCTGTTTCACTTAACGCTCCCGGCATTTTGCAGGCGCTGGGGATCCACAGGGCGTTTGATTTCTGTGCCGATGCGTCCCGCATTGCCCGCTCCAAACCGGACCCGGAAATCTTCCTTGCCGCCTGCGCGGGTCTTAACATCCGCCCGGAGGAGGCCATCGGGATTGAGGATGCCGCCTCCGGCGTTGAGGCGATCAACGCCGCAGGGATGCTGTCGGTGGGAATAGGGGCAGGCCTCAACCATGCGGGACTGCAACTTCAATCAACGCGGGAGCTGACCTGGAAATGCCTGACAGATTTCTGGGCTTCCCGGACGGTACTGATAAGGAATTAAGAATGGCGCAACTATCGCTAAAACATATCCAAAAAATCTATGACAACCAGGTCCATGTGGTCAAAGATTTCAACCTCGACATTGAGGATAAAGAATTTATCGTTTTCGTCGGGCCATCGGGCTGCGGTAAATCGACGACGCTGCGCATGATTGCCGGGCTGGAGGAGATCAGCGCCGGTGAACTGGTGATTGACGGCGTGCGTATGAATGATGTCCCGGCCAAGTCCCGGGATATTGCGATGGTCTTTCAGAATTATGCGCTGTATCCCCATATGACGGTGTACGACAACATGGCATTTGGGCTGAAGATGCAGAAGATCGCGCCCGCTGTCATTGAAGAGCGTGTTAACTGGGCCGCTCAGATTCTTGGGCTGCGCGATTACCTCAAGCGTAAGCCCGGTGCGTTGTCGGGTGGCCAACGCCAGCGCGTGGCATTAGGCAGGGCGATTGTGCGTGAAGCGGGCGTCTTCCTGATGGATGAACCGCTCTCTAACCTTGACGCTAAACTGCGTGTTCAAATGCGTGCCGAAATCAGCAAGCTGCATCAAAAGCTGAATACCACCATGATTTATGTGACGCACGATCAGACCGAAGCCATGACGATGGCAACCCGCATTGTGATCCTGAAAGATGGATACATTCAGCAGGTGGGCGCACCGAAGCAGGTCTATAACGAACCGGCAAATATGTTTGTGGCAGGTTTCATTGGTTCGCCAGCAATGAACTTTATTCGGGGGGCGATCAATGAACGCTACTTCGTGACGGAAACGCTGCGTCTGGAGATCCCCGAAGATATGCTCTCGGTACTTAACGCTCAGGGGTATCAACGTAAAGCCGTGGTCTTTGGCATCAGACCGGAGGATATTTTCACCTCGCAAGCCAGCGGCGAGGCGATTGCCGCCAAAATCAGCGTTGCCGAACTGACCGGTGCTGAATTTATGCTGTATGCCACCGTCGGGGGCCACGAACTGGTCGTCCGGGCAGGGGCTGCCACTGATTATGCTGCAGGGGATAATATCGGCATTCAGTTCGATATGAATAAGTGTCATTTTTTTGACGCGGAAACAGAAGCGGCAATCAGATAATAAAAATGTTCGCCGGAAATATTAATTTCCGGTTTTTTTGTTTGTCCATTATAAAGGAATATTTTAATGAGTACTCTACTAAGAAGTGCTGCGCTTATTCTATGCGCAGGGGCTAGCTACGCACACGCCTCAGAACCGGCACCACACTGGAATTTTAATATAGGTGCTATGTATGAAATTGAAAACGTCGAAGGTCAAGGGGATGATAAAGACGGATTATATGAACCCTCGGTGTGGTTTAACGCCACATGGGATGCGTGGACGATTTCCCTTGCCATGTATCAGGAAGGCCCCGTTGATTACAGCAGTATGACCCGCGGGACCTATTTTGATCGTCCCGAATTCGAGCTGCGCTATCGTTTTATTGGAACCGATGATTTTACCCTCGGCCTGACCGGCGGCTTCCGTAATTACGGTTATCATTTCAAAGATGAACACGGCGCGAAAGACGGTAGCGCGAATATGCAGCGCTACAAAATACAACCAGACTGGGATATTAAGTTAAGCGATGACTGGCGTTTCGGCGGCTGGTTTGCCATGTATCAGTTTGCCAACGACCTGGAAAAAACGGGTTATGCCGACAGTCGCGTTGAAACAGAAACGGGCTTTACCTGGACCATTAATGAAACCTTCGCGGCAAAAGTGAATTACTATTTAGAGCGCGGTTTTAATATGGACAGTTCACGTAATAACGGTGAGTTTTCAACGCAGGAGATCCGCGCCTATTTACCCATTTCATTAGGCAATACCACGCTGACGCCGTATACCCGCCTGGGGCTCGACCGCTGGTCAAACTGGGACTGGCAAGACGATCCTGAGCGTGAAGGGCATGATTTCAACCGTCTGGGTCTGCTTTATGCCTACGATTTCAATAACGGTCTTTCAATGACGCTGGAGTATGCCTATGAATGGGAAAACCACGATGAAGGCGAAAGCGATCGATTCCACTATGCGGGCGTGGGCGTGAATTACGCCTTCTGATCGGCTATTCACCAGGGGCTATCAGCCCCTGGTTTAGCGAAGAGAATCAGCGAACGAAAAGTGGGTCTCAATCAGCACTTTATGTGGGGCGGGTTTACCGGAGATACGCCTGAAAAGCAGGTCGCAGCTCTCTTCGCCCAGCTTGCGTGTGGGAATATCAAAACCAGCTGGCGCAGGCGTCAGAATCAGGGAGAGCATCGGGTCGCTGTAACCCGCCACGGCAACCTGCTCAGGTAGCATCAAATTTAACTCATCCGCAGCGCGATAAAGACTCAGCAATTTCATGCTGTCGGTGGCGAATACCGCATCCGGTGGGGTGGAAGAAGACAACAACGTAATGGCCGCTGAAAGTGCGCTCTCATGGGTATAACCGCCATCAATGATCCAGTCCGGGTTAACAGCAATATTCGCCTTTTCCAGGCTGGCTTTATAACCCGCGAGACGATCAATAGACACGTGATAATCGAGTGGCGCATGCAGACAGGCAATTTTTTTCCGCCCGTTTTTAATAAACGTGTCGGTCAGCATCTCGCTGTCATGAAAATTGTCGGTATCGACGGAGTAAATATTCTGAAAGTCGCCTTCAACTTTACCGATTACGACCACCGGCACACCGTACATATCGAGCCGTGAGAAAAAGGATTCATTGGCTGGCGAACTCAGCATAATGACCCCTTTAATCATTTTCTGCTTTATTTTGCTTTCGCATTTTAGCAGGTCATCTTCACTGCTCTTTGACGTTTGCAAAATAACATCAAATCCTTCCTGTTCCGCCTTGGCGGTTATGGCGTGCAATACGTCGGAGAAAAAAGGATTACCGGCAGTGGTTTTTGTTGAGCGGGTGGAAATCACCATAATGGCGTCAAAGCCAGATGAGGTCAGAGCACGGGCAAGTTTATTTGGTTGATAATTTAGCTCTTCAATCGCCTTCAGCACTTTCTCCCGCGCTTCAGGAGAAATATTGGTTTGTTTATTCAACACTCTGGACACGGTTGATTTAGAAACACCAGCAACGCGCGCAATATCATAGATGGTGGGTGACATACACCTTACTCACTCCGGGACGGCAATGTCGTTCATCTTACTGGAGAAAAAACGGCAATAGCAATAATTATGAATTGATAATCAACGATCTGCCCCCATTTACTGTATTCTGAAGCAAGTCATTCCAGGCTTCCAGCGACGAAGGACGGCGATGAAGCGACTTAAAAACGAACTCAACTCTCTGGTGAACCGCGGCGTCGATCGCCA
Source organism: Enterobacter cloacae complex sp. SHL021 (assembly GCF_049237765.1). Taxonomy (NCBI): domain Bacteria; kingdom Pseudomonadati; phylum Pseudomonadota; class Gammaproteobacteria; order Enterobacterales; family Enterobacteriaceae; genus Enterobacter; species Enterobacter cloacae complex sp. SHL021. Next base: position 44,509 of record NZ_JBMKJG010000003.1, read on the forward strand.
TTTGCGTCTGGCGGTCACCGGGCTTAGCCGCAGTGGCAAAACGGCGTTTATCACGGCGATGGTTAACCAGCTGCTGAACCTGCACGCCGGGGCACGCCTGCCGCTGCTCAGTGCGGTGCGGGAAGAGCGTCTGCTGGGCGTTAAGCGCGTTCCCCAGCGCGATTTCGGTATCCCTCGCTTTACCTATGATGAAGGGCTGGCACAGCTTTACGGTGACCCACCCGCGTGGCCGACACCCACGAGAGGGGTGAGTGAAATCCGTCTCGCGCTGCGTTTTCGTTCCAATGAATCATTGATGCGCCACTTCAAGGATACCTCCACGCTCTATCTGGAGATTGTGGATTACCCGGGCGAATGGCTGCTCGATTTACCCATGCTGGCGCAGGATTATCTCAGCTGGTCGCGACAAATGACCGGTTTGTTACAGGGTCACCGCGCGGAGTGGTCGGCAAAATGGCGGCAGTTATGCGCAGGATTAGATCCGCTGGCACCCGCAGATGAGAACCGCCTGGCGGCGATTGCCGAAGCCTGGACGGATTATCTGCATCAGTGCAAACAGGAAGGGCTGCACTTCATCCAGCCAGGACGGTTTGTTTTGCCGGGCGACCTGGCGGGTGCGCCTGCGCTGCAGTTCTTCCCGTGGCCCGACGTGGATGGCGTGGGAGAGGCAAAGCTGGCGCAGGCAGACAAGCACACCAACGCCGGGATGCTGCGCGAGCGCTACAACTACTACTGTGAAAAAGTGGTGAAAGGTTTTTATAAAAACCACTTTTTACGTTTCGATCGTCAGATTGTACTGGTGGACTGCCTGCAACCGCTCAACAGCGGGCCGCAGGCTTTCAACGATATGCGCCTGGCGCTGACGCAACTGATGCAAAGTTTTCACTACGGACAGCGTACGCTGTTTCGCCGCCTCTTTTCCCCGGTGATCGACAAACTGCTGTTTGCGGCCACCAAAGCCGATCACGTAACGGTTGATCAGCATGCCAACATGGTGTCGCTGTTGCAGCAACTGGTGCAGGACGCCTGGCAAAATGCGGCGTTCGAAGGGATCAGCATGGATTGTCTTGGGCTGGCTTCCGTACAGGCGACGCAAAGTGGGCTGATTGATCTTAACGGCGAGAAAATCCCGGCCCTGCGCGGGAATCGCCTCAGCGACGGCGAACCGCTGACCGTGTATCCGGGCGAAGTGCCTGCACGCCTTCCGGGGCAGGCATTCTGGCAGAGTCAGGGCTTCCAGTTTGAAGCCTTCCGCCCACAGGTCATGACCGTCGATCAGCCATTACCGCACATTCGTCTGGATGCGGCGCTGGAGTTTTTGATTGGAGATAAATTGCGATGACGGAACCGTTAAAACCCCGCATTGATTTTACCGGGACGCTTGAGCAGGCGCAGCAGGAGGCCTTTAAAACGGCGCAGACGTTCAGCGGCGAGCAGGCAGAACATTTTGCGCCGGCCCTGACTGACGAGCCGTCCGTTGAGGAGGGCCAGGCGGAAGCGGTCGTTGAGGCGGCTTTACGTCCGAAACGTAGCCTGTGGCGTAAGATGGTCACGGCCGGGCTGGCGCTCTTCGGCGTAAGCGTGGTGGGACAAGGCGTGCAATGGGGTATCAACGCCTGGCAAACCCAGGACTGGGTGGCGCTGGGCGGTTGTGCTGCGGGGGCGTTGATCGTGGGGGCTGGCGTAGGGTCGGTTGTCACCGAGTGGCGTCGACTGTGGCGTCTGAGGCAGCGTGCGCATGAACGGGATGAGGCACGCGATCTGCTGCACAGCCACGGTACCGGAAAGGGCCGGGCATTCTGCGAAAAGCTGGCGGCGCAGGCGGGGATTGATCAGTCGCACCCGGCACTGCAGCGCTGGTATGCCGCCATTCACGAAACGCAAAATGACCGGGAGGTGGTGACGCTCTACTCGCATATGGTGCAGCCTGTGCTGGATGCTCAGGCGCGGCGCGAGATTAGCCGCTCTGCGGCGGAATCAACGCTGATGATCGCGGTCAGTCCGCTGGCGCTGGTGGATATGGCGTTCATCGCCTGGCGTAACCTGCGCCTGATAAACCGTATCGCCAGTCTTTACGGTATTGAGCTTGGCTACTACAGCCGGCTGCGGCTCTTTAAATTGGTGTTGCTGAACATCGCCTTTGCAGGTGCCAGTGAGCTGGTGCGCGAAGTCGGCATGGACTGGATGTCGCAGGATCTGGCGGCCCGTCTCTCAGCGCGTGCCGCGCAGGGAATTGGGGCAGGGCTGTTAACCGCACGTCTGGGCATTAAAGCGATGGAAGTCTGCCGACCACTGCCGTGGATCGACGGAGATAAACCGCGCCTGGGCGATTTTCGTCGTGAATTGATTGGGCAGCTCAAAGAGACGCTCAATAAAAAACCGGTTCAGTAACCGGTTTGTTTACTTATCGTGCTGGCTGTCAATCTTTCTTGACAGCCATCTTCCGCATCACCGTGTTCTGACATATCATTTTAAGGTTATTGGCTTAAAACGGTGAATTTCCCATGCGTCTTGAAGTCTTCTGTGAAGACCGTCTCGGTCTGACCCGCGAGTTACTCGATCTCCTTGTTTTACGTAGCATTGATTTACGTGGCATTGAGATTGATCCTGTCGGGCGAATTTACCTCAATTTTGCCGAAATTGAATTTAATACTTTTAGCAGCCTGATGGCTGAAATCCGCCGTATCGCTGGCGTTACGGATGTACGCACCATTCCCTGGATGCCGTCTGAGCGTGAGCACCTCGCCCTGAGCGCCTTGCTTGAAGCCATGCCAGAGCCTTTCCTGTCACTGGATTTGAAAAGCAAAGTTGAGCGGGTAAACCATGCGAGCTGCCAGCTGTTCGCCCAGAGCCAGGACAAGCTCACCCATCACCATGCCGCGCAGCTGATCCCGGGGTTTAATTTCCAGCGCTGGCTGGACAGCAACCCGCAAAATACGCATAGCGAGCATGTGGTGATCAACGGGCAAAATTTCCTGATGGAGATTACGCCGGTGTACCTGAAAGGAGAGAACGACACTCGCGTTCTGACCGGGGCCGTTATCATGCTGCGCTCTACCGTGCGGATGGGCCGTCAGCTGCAAAATCTCTCCAGCCAGGATGTGGGAGCGTTCAGCCAGATCATTGCCGTCAGCCCGAAAATGCGTCATGTGGTCGATCAGGCCCGTAAGCTCGCCAGCCTGACCGCGCCGCTGCTGATTACCGGCGATACCGGGACCGGGAAGGATCTGCTGGCCCACGCCGTGCATCTTGCCAGCCCACGCGCGGCAAAACCGTATCTGGCGCTGAACTGTGCCTCTATTCCTGAGGATGCGGTCGAAAGCGAGCTGTTTGGTCACGCCCCGGAAGGCAAAAAAGGCTTCTTCGAGCAGGCGAACGGCGGCTCCGTGCTGCTGGACGAAATTGGCGAAATGTCGCCGCGCATGCAGGCCAAACTGCTGCGCTTCCTGAACGATGGGACCTTCCGTCGCGTAGGGGAGGATCACGAAGTTCACGTGGATGTGCGCGTAATTTGTGCCACCCAGAAAAACCTCGTTGAGCTGGTACAGAAAGGGATGTTCCGGGAAGATCTCTACTATCGACTGAACGTGTTGACGCTAAACATTCCGCCGCTGCGCGATTGTCCACAAGATATCATTCCGCTGACGGAGCTGTTTGTGGCACGCTTCGCCGACGAGCAGGGGGTTCCGCGTCCGAAACTGTCAGCCGATCTGGGTACGGTGCTGACGCGCTACGGCTGGCCGGGGAATATTCGTCAGCTGAAAAACGCCGTTTATCGTGCGCTGACGCAGCTGGAAGGGTACGAGTTGCGTCCACAGGATATCCTGTTACCGGATTACGATGCTGGTACGGTATCGGTGGGCGAAGAGGCGATGGAAGGCTCGCTGGATGATATTACGAGCCGTTTCGAGCGTTCCGTGCTGACACAGCTTTATCGCAGCTACCCAAGCACGCGTAAGCTGGCAAAACGCCTGGGGGTATCCCATACCGCGATTGCGAATAAGCTTCGTGAATATGGACTCAACCACAAGAAGGGTGACGAATAACGATAAAAGCCTCTGTAAAGAGGCTTTTTTTTGCACTTACTCTTTCGCCAGAGGCGTGGTAACTACCTCGACTTTTGTCTCTCCCTGAATCCCCGCAATTTTCTGTTCAACCTCTTTCACCTGTTCCTTGCTGTGAAGCAGGGTATAGGTCAGGTCGAATTGCGTGCTGGCGCCAGGTTGTAGCTGCTTAACGCGTTTCTGCTCGCGTTCAATGGTAACGGGATAGGCGTAGCTGGTTCCCGGCTCAATACCCGTGACATAGCCCTGTTTGAGCGTATCGGTATTTTTCCATAAGGTCAGGACAGGCAACTGCCGCGTGTCGAACTGAATTGACGCACCTTTGTCTCCCGCTTTATTGACCACTGCCGCCAGGGTTTCATGATTATTATCCGCGAGCGGTTTGATATTGAAGACCATTTCATCAAAGCCCTGAGTGGGGCCAGCGTAGGTTTGCCAGTTATCCAGACCCGCTTTGGCATAGTCATTGAAAGGACCAATGCTGGCGGCCGGCGCAAGGAAGCGGGCACCTTCTTCGAGGATTGGCGTACCAAAGTTGCTGTGATAGATAATCTGATAATCATGAGGATAATCAGCATGGTTAGTCAGAACATCATGCAGGCTGAACTGGTTGCTGCCTGGTACGTAACGCAGTTCGGTCATCGTCTGCAGATCTGCTTTTTTAAACGTGCTCTCTTTGATTAATCCGCGAATGCGAATTTCATGCGGTGCGGCATCAGCAACATCGACTTCCACCTGCGACGCAGGCGTATTTCCCGCCTTGCCGTGCAGGGTATAAATCTGACCGTCAGCCGTGACCGGGTGGCCTGTCCATTCATAGCCGCAACGAACCATCATTTCGTTGAAACCTTCCAGCCAGCCAAGTCCGTTTCGACTTTCCAGATTGATATAGGCCGGATTCACCACCTCTTTGACAGGCGAATCCCACCCCATTCGGGTACCAAAGCCTTCGACATGCAGCAGATTCATCCCACGCGTCGGGCTGAGGGTAATTGTCAGACCATTTTTGCTGCTGATAACGATTACCTTGCTGCCTTCCTGCTTGCCACCATGCAGGACTTTTTGCTCGATGCTGAAAGGCTGTCCCTGAAACTTCAGCTCAGAGCTGGAAATTTTCCAGTTTCCTTTCTCCACGCCGCTTTCAGCGCTTGTCAGCACCCAGGTTTTAGCGGCGGCATGTCCAGATATCAGTACCGCAAGAACCGTAAAAGCCAGTTTAATCTTCATATTTAATCCCTTTTGCTGAAACGATTTTTTATTACGTAAGCAAATCTAATGTTTAGGCGAGAAGGGAAATGTGACGGGCTTCACTGGCGGAGAAATTGCGGTTTTTAAACCTTTATTATGCGTGAGAGATCTCGTTATGGTGAGAATGGAACGTTTTTATTTCATGATATATGTGATTTTAGAACATTTTTGCTTTAACGATTCAGCAGTTGAGATAATAAAAAACCCCGCATCGGCGAGGTTTGGAACGCAAGGTCTATTCTTAAATAAACCTTTTATTTCATTACATTGCTAAGCTTTATAAAATGCCTGTAAATAATCAGGCTTTCAGTGATTCCAGCGCAGCGGTGTAGTCAGGTTCGGTGGTGATCTCGTTTACCAGTTCGCTGAACACGACGTTATCGTTTTCATCGATTACCAGCACGGCACGCGCCGCTAGGCCTTTCAGTGGGCCTTCAGCAATGCCAACGCCGTATTTTTCCAGGAAATCCGGGCTGCGCAGAGTGGAAAGGGTAATGACGTTGCTCAGACCTTCAGCACCGCAGAAACGGGACTGCGCGAATGGCAGGTCTGCTGAAACGCACAGCACCACGGTGTTGTCCATTTCAGTGGCCAACTGGTTGAATTTGCGCACGGATGCGGCACAGACGCCGGTATCAATGCTTGGGAAAATGTTCAGTACTTTGCGTTTGCCAGCAAACTGGCTCAGTGTGACGTCAGACAGATCTTTAGCCACCAGAGTAAAAGCCTGCGCTTTGCTGCCAGCCTGAGGAATGGAACCTGCTACAGCAACCGGGTTGCCCTGGAAATGAACGAGTTGTGACATAGATATCTTCCTGTTTACATATAGTTAACGTCGAGGCTAGTGTATGCCATCAGCGGATAACACGGCAAACCAATTTTTTCGCCTTACCGGGCTGCAAGGAGTCAGTGATGAGAAGCGTTAAGGTCTATGAAGAAGCCTGGCCATTGCATTCCCCGTTTGTGATCTCTCGTGGCAGCCGAAGTGAAGCCTGCGTGGTAGTGGTCGAAATAGAAGAAGAAGGGGTTAAAGGGGTTGGTGAATGCACGCCGTATCCTCGCTACGGAGAAAGCCTTGCCTCGGTGATGGCGCAAATTATGACCCTGGTACCTGACCTGCAAACCGGGTTGACGCGTGAGGCGTTACAGCAGCGTTTACCTGCCGGGGCGGCTCGTAATGCAATTGACTGTGCGTTGTGGAGTCTTGAGGCGGCGAGGCAGCAGATATCCTTACCGTCGCTGGTCGGCGTGACGCTTCCGGAGAAAGTGGTGACCGCGCAAACCGTGGTGATTGGCGAGCCGGAGCAGATGGCCGCCAGCGCAAAAGCGCTCTTTGAGGCTGGCGCCACGCTGCTGAAGGTGAAACTCGACGATCGCTTGATCAGTGAACGCATGGTCGCCATTCGCGCGGCGGTGCCGGACGCCACGCTGATTGTCGACGCCAACGAGTCATGGCACCCGGAAGGGCTGGCCGCGCGCTGCCAGCTGCTGGCCGATCTGGGTGTGGCTATGCTGGAGCAACCGCTTCCCGTACAGGATGATGCGGCATTGAAGAACTTTATCCACCCGCTGCCGATCTGCGCCGATGAAAGCTGCCATACCCGCGACAGTCTCGACGGTTTAGCGGGCTGCTATGAGATGGTGAATATCAAACTCGATAAAACCGGTGGGCTGACCGAGGCGCTGGCGCTGGCGTCGCAGGCACAGGCGAAGGGGTTTACGTTGATGCTGGGATGCATGCTCAGTACTTCCCGGGCGATTAATGCGGCGCTACCGCTGGTGAATCAGGTCCGGTTTGCCGATCTTGATGGCCCGACCTGGCTGGCAGTTGACGTTTCGCCTGCGCTCACCTTCACCAGCGGAGTGCTTCATCTCTGAGGCTGCCAGCGCAGAAGATCTACCATCGCTTTCAGGTATTTTTCGCTGGCTTCGTCAGAAGATATCGGGGGGAATTCAGCGGTGATGCAGTGCAAATCCAGATCGGCGCACCAGCTACCAAATGACCCCGGTGTTTCATAGCCGACGCTGCTGACCAGAGGCAGGGCAAAGGCATCGGCAAGCCACTGTCCCAGCGCGGAGTGACGGGGATCTTCAATACAGGCCAGTGGATCGTGAAATGAGACAACCCACGCGGGGTGGATCTTGTGGATTAACTGGCAGAGCGCCTGTGTTTCTGGCTCTGAGCCGGGTTTTTCTCCCGTCAGTAACACCACGTCACGCTCTTCAGCCGAGCTGTTCCAGCGGTATACCGTTTCACCGGCGCGCCAGTTGGCCGCCGGGAAGTTGCGGTTTAAATCTATCCCTCTCGCATTCGCCCTCAGCCCAAGCTGACAGCCATCCGGGTTGACGGTCAGGATCACATGATGCCGGCGTAGTGTCGGTGCAAGGGTGCGTAACGCGCAGGAGAGGGTGACGATCGAGGAGTTCTCATCGCCGTGCGTTCCCGCAATAATCAGGCCGCTATGACGATCGGCATCCGGTGCGGGAAACCAGATTAGCGGTGCACCTAAGAAAGACTGGCCATAATGTTCGGTGCCTGGCGGGAAAGCGCCACGTTCCGTTCTTGGTCGGGTAACTGCCATAGGAAATCCTGATAAAGAAGTGCTTACTGGCAGTGTTGTGCAAAACCCACGTTTAATCAAATAGTTTCATCGAAGAACGAAGATTGCCAGATATCACCTTTCCGGCTTAAGGTATTTGCATTTCGCCGTTTCGAAACAAATAATTACGCATTCGCGTATTACCGATTTCTAAAGGGGATCTCATGAAGCATCCTGTTTCGCTGCTTTTTTCTGCACTGTGCCTTTGCGGGCTATCGTCATTTTCTTACGCTGCTGATGTGCCAAAGGGGACGGTGCTGGCGCAAAAACAGGAGCTGGTCAGACACATCAAAGACGAGCCCGCGTCGCTTGACCCGGCCAAGGCCGTGGGGCTACCCGAGATTCAGGTGATTCGCGATCTGTTTGAAGGCCTGGTCAATCAGAATGAGAAAGGGGAGTTGACGCCGGGCGTGGCGACGCGCTGGCAGAGTAACGATAACCGCATCTGGACATTTACCCTGCGCGATGATGCAAAATGGTCTGACGGCACGCCAGTCACGGCGCAGGATTTTGTCTACAGCTGGCAGCGTCTGGTTGACCCGAAAACCACCTCGCCGTTTGCCTGGTTTGCTGCTCTGGCAGGCATTAACAACGCTCAGGCGATTATTGATGGCAAAGCCGCGCCCGATACGCTGGGGGTAACGGCGGTGGATGCCAGAACGTTACGCGTTCAGCTCGATAAACCGCTGCCGTGGTTTAGCAACCTGACGGCAAACTTCGCGTTCTATCCGGTTCAGAAAGCAAACGTCGAAAGCGGTAAAGAGTGGACGCGTCCGGGCTCCCTGGTGGGCAATGGTGCCTATGTGTTGAAAGATCGTGTGGTGAATGAGAAGCTGGTCGTTGTGCCGAATACCCACTACTGGGATAACGCGAAAACTGTTCTTCAAAAAGTGACGTTTATTCCGATCAACCAGGAGTCTTCCGCCACCAAACGCTACCTGGCAGGTGATATTGATATCACCGAGTCGTTCCCGAAAAACCTTTATCAGAAATTGCTCAAGGATATTCCTGGACAGGTATACACGCCACCGCAGCTGGGAACGTATTACTATGCATTTAACACGCAAAAGGGCCCGACCGCCGATTCCCGCGTGCGTCTGGCGCTGAGTATGACCATCGATCGCCGGATTATGGCGGAGAAAGTGTTAGGTACGGGAGAAAAACCAGCCTGGCATTTCACGCCTGATGTGACGGCAGGTTTCACGCCAGAGACATCACCGTTTGAGCAGATGTCGCAGCAGGAGCTAAACGCGCAGGCCAAAACCTTGCTGCAGGCCGCGGGATATGGCCCTCAGCGTCCACTGAAGCTGACCCTGCTGTATAACACTTCAGAGAACCATCAGAAAATCGCGATTGCGGTGGCTTCGATGTGGAAGAAGAACCTGGGGGTAGACGTCAAACTGCAAAACCAGGAGTGGAAAACCTATATCGATAGCCGAAACACAGGGAATTTTGATGTGATCCGCGCGTCCTGGGTCGGGGACTACAACGAGCCATCGACCTTCCTGTCGCTGCTGACATCAACTCATAGCGGCAATATCTCCCGCTTTAACGACCCGGCTTACGATAAGATCATCAATCAGGCGACGCTTGAAACCACCGCGGAAGCCCGTAATGCGGATTACAATCGTGCGGAGAAGATCCTCACGGAAAAAGCGCCAATTGCGCCGATCTACCAGTACACCAACGGACGTCTGATTAAACCCTGGGTGAAGGGATATCCGATCAATAATCCTGAAGACGTGGCGTACAGCCGTACGATGTATATTGTGAAGCACTGAAAAACGCGAGTCTGCTAATTTATTTCCCCTCCTGATACTGCGCTGGCCCGATATCACGTGCCAGCGCTTTTCTGTTCATTCTAGATCGTGAAGATGGCGCTGCATTGATACTGTGTTTTACAGCGCTGGGTATTGCTCTGTTTTTTTAAATTAAGCGAAATATTCATATTTTGAATATATTGCATTTCGTTAAAAAAACTGTCCATTATTGGACTTTTTAATGGGTGTCGCGTCTTGCGGAAGCGTGTAAATATAGATGCGGGTCATATTATTAGGTGGCGCTGTAGATATTTTCTCTCGTATTGATTTAAATCAATAACTTTGCTTTGTTTGGATATGGATCTTCATTTTTTTCACAGAAATAGCCATTAATGCTGACTATTTTCGGAGTTGTGGTTGATATTTCTTTATGAAAAGTCACTCTGCAAACCATATTTTATTTCTATAGAGTAAAATTCTTAAGGAATGTCTTAAATTGTGCTTTGATTCCAGATAGTTGATCTATTGTGGTGTTTTGTTCTAATATCGATTTATTCAGAAACGTCGTTAACTTCAACAAACATTCCTTAAGGAAAGGGACTGCTATGGCTGATACGTTCCAGAACGAAGTGCCTAAGGCACGCATTAATTTAAAACTTGCATTGCATACCGGAGGGGCGCAGAAGAAAGTTGAGCTACCCCTTAAATTACTCACTGTCGGTGATTTCAGTAACGGTAAAGAGAGCCGACCATTATCTGAAAGAAAGAAAATCAACGTCAACAAAAATAACCTCAACAGTGTACTTTCGGAATTTAACCCGGAGGTCAACATGACGGTTCCGAATACGCTGGCGGGTGAGCGTACGGAAGAGAATGTGACGCTGCGCTTTTCAGATATGAAAGATTTTGAACCCGAACAGGTGGCCCGACAAATTCCCCAACTTCGTGCCATGCTGGCGATGCGTAATTTATTACGTGACCTCAAGTCCAATCTGCTGGATAACGCCACTTTCAGAAAAGAGCTCGAGAAAATTCTTAAGGACCCGGCGCTGTCTCAGGAATTACGTAACGAAATGAGTACCCTGGCCCCGAAATAACAACGGGCGCGTCTTTTAATGGATTAAACGAGAGAATGCTGATGTCTGTTAATACTGAAAATGGCTCCGCGCAGGGGCAGACCACTGTGCTGGAAAAAGAGAGCGTCTACGCCTCCCTGTTCGACAAAATCAACCTGACCCCGGCCACAAGCCTGGGCGATATCAATGCGTTTCTGGACGATGCCGCACTGTCTGATGCTCCGGCAGGTGAGCGCCTGACAGCGGCAATGCAGGTATTTATGGACTGCATCCGCAAATCCGGCCAGCCAGTGGAAAAACTCGATAAAACCCTGATTGACCACCATATCGCGGAGCTGGATTTCCAAATCAGCCGCCAGCTGGATGCGGTGATGCATCATGCAGAATTCCAGAAGGTGGAATCCCTGTGGCGTGGCCTGAAGCAACTGGTGGACAACACCGACTACCGCCAGAACGTGAAAACGGAAATTCTGGATGTGTCCAAAGACGACCTGCGCCAGGACTTTGAAGATGCGCCGGAACTTATCCAGAGCGGCCTGTACTGGCACACCTATACCGCCGAATACGACACCCCGGGCGGCGAGCCGATAGGCTCGGTTATTTCAGCGTACGAATTTGACGCAAGCCCGCAGGACGTGGCGCTGTTGCGCAATATCTCGAAAGTCTCTGCCGCAGCACATATGCCGTTTATCGGTGCCGTCGGGCCGAAATTCTTCCTCAAGGAATCGATGGAAGAGGTGGCCGCGATTAAGGACATCGGTAACTACTTCGACCGTGCCGAATACATCAAATGGAAATCCTTCCGCGACACCGACGATGCCCGTTATATCGGCCTGGTGATGCCGCGCGTGCTGGGGCGTCTGCCTTACGGTCCGGACACGGTGCCGGTGCGCAGTTTCAACTACGTTGAGCAGGTGAAAGGTCCGGACCACGAAAAATACCTGTGGACAAGCGCATCTTTCTCCTTCGCCTCCAACATGGTGAAGAGCTTCATCAATAACGGCTGGTGCGTGCAAATTCGTGGCCCGCAGGCAGGCGGGGCGGTGAAAGACCTGCCGATCCACCTGTACGATCTGGGTACCGGCAACCAGGTGAAGATCCCGTCAGAGGTGATGATCCCGGAAACCCGCGAGTTTGAATTCGCTAACCTGGGCTTTATACCGCTGTCGTACTACAAGAACCGTGATTACGCCTGCTTCTTCTCGGCAAATTCGGCGCAGAAACCGGCGCTGTACGATACCGCCGACGCCACGGCCAACAGCCGCATCAATGCCCGTCTGCCGTATATCTTCCTGCTGTCGCGCATTGCGCATTATCTGAAACTTATTCAGCGCGAAAATATCGGTACGACGAAAGATCGCCGTCTGCTGGAGCTGGAACTCAATACATGGGTACGCAGTCTGGTGACCGAAATGACCGACCCGGGCGACGAACTACAGGCCTCACACCCGCTGCGCGACGCGAAGGTGGTGGTGGAAGACATTGAGGACAACCCGGGCTTCTTCCGCGTGAAGCTGTTCGCGGTGCCGCACTTCCAGGTGGAAGGCATGGACGTGAACCTGTCGCTGGTGAGCCAGATGCCGAAGGCGAAAGCGTAAGTTAAGGCAGGAAGCCAATGAAAACGGAACAACCGTTATGGGGCAGGGGCCAGATGGTCTCTCCCCAGCACTTCCAGCAACAGGCCGCGTATGCGGCCTGGTCTGCGGAATGCATCGCCCGGTTAGGTCTCTCCCATCCCTGGGGAGTGATTGATGCCACTTTCGAACCGGATGCACTGAAACTGGGCCGCCTGCAGGCTCGTCATCTGCACATTCGTTTCCCTGACGGGACGCTTATCGACACTGATAATGCTGACGATCTGCCACCGGTGCTGGCGCTTGAGAGTGGATCACAGGATGCGGTGGTGGTGCTGGCCCTCCCGCTGCTGCGGGCGAATGGCGGCAACTGTCTTACACCCGATGCGGTGGCCGAACGCCCTGTTCGCTATCGCCAGCGCTGGCGGGATATCCGCAACGCTTTTGGGGACGACACCCGCCAGATTGCGGTCATGAAACCTGAGCTGACGCTGCGGTTTGCCTGTCAGGACAACAGCGATTATCTGACCTGCCCGGTTGCCCGCCTGCTGCAGGATTCGCAGGGGGCATGGTTACTGGATGAGACGTTTCTTCCGCCACTGCTGGCTCTGCAGGGCAGCCGCTGGCTGATGACCCAGCTGGAACAGCTGATGAGCCAGCTACGTGTACGCCTGAGTCGGCTGATGGCCATGCGCCGGGAAAGTAATGAGCGGATGGCCGATTTTGCCGTGGCGGATGTGTCCCTGTTTTGGCTGCTCAATGCCCTTAACAGCGCAGAACCCGTGCTCGGACAGTTTCAGCGCCACCCGCAAAGCCCGCCGGAGCGTCTGTATCCGGAACTGGCACGCCTGGCGGGCAGTCTGCTGACTTTCTCGCTGGAGCATCAGGTGAGTGCGATCCCGGTCTGGCAGCATGAGCAACAGAATAACGTATTCCCGCCGCTGTTTGATTTACTGGGCGACCTGCTGGAAGCCAGCCTGCCGTCGCGGGTGGTAGCGATTGAGCTTGAGCATGATGCCCGGCTTCACTTCTGGCAGGCCCGTCTGCATGACCCACGTCTGCGTGAAGGGGCTGATTACTACCTCTCGGTGCGTTCAACGGTACCGGTGGCACAACTGCAGGAGCAGTTCCCGCGCCAGTGCAAGGTCGGCAGCCCCGATCATGTCAGAAGTATCGTCAATTCATCGCGGGTCGGCGTGCCTCTGACGCCGCTGCGCCATGTACCGGCAGCCATTCCGTTACGTCTGGAAAATCAGTATTTCAGTCTTGATGTCTCTCATCCTCAGGCCACTGAAATGCTTCAGGGTGGGACCTGCATGTTTTACGTTCCGGGCATGCTCGGCGAGCCTGAACTTGAACTCTTTGCGGTGCTGAGAACATGAGTGAGCGTAAACGCGGCACTGCCGCGGCCATTGATATTGATGCCCTGCTGCAGGACACCTGGCTTCAGGTGATCAGCCTGCGTCACGGTCCGACGTTTCAGGAGGGCGAAGGGCGCACGCTGTGGGAGCGCTGTATTGCTGATGTCGAACGTGTGCAGCGTGAGCTGAAAGCGAGCGAACTCGATGAAGCCAGCTGTCAGCATATTCTTACCGCACAGTGCGCCCTGCTCGATGAGGCGGTGAAAGGTCGTGGTGTGGAAGATGACGCCTGTGTGCAGTGGTATGACATTCCCCTGCAGGGGCACTTCCTCGGCACTATGGACGCCGGCGACACGCTGTGCGATCGGATGCGCGATGTGCTGCGTGAACCGGCGCCTGACCACGCTGTCGTGACCTGCTTCCAGCGGGTCATGATGCTGGGTTTTCTCGGCAGTTACCGCTCACTGAATGACCCGGAGCGCCAGAAACTTGTCAACGCACTCAGTGAATATGTCACGCCGTTCAGCTATCCACAGTCCCACCCCGTACTGGCGGAAAGTCATACCGGGCGGGGAATCATGGGCGGCTGGCTGGCGTCATGGCCCGTACGTATTGGTCTGAGCGTGATAGTGGTCGCTGCACTCTGGTGGGGACTGGATCGCTGGCTGGACCAGTTGCTGCTAACCCTTTTACCGGGGGCCGTGAAATGAGTCCTGCACAACAGCGCGGGCTGGCGTTGTGGGCCGTCCTGCTAAGTGCCGTGGTCTGCCTGAGTTTTCTGCCGGTATCCAGGTGGGTTTCTGTGCTCATTCTGCTGGTGGTTCTGGGGCTTATCGTGGCGTTCTGGACTGTCGCCAGTCGCCGTGAACAGCATGATGTCACCCTGCGCCTGGAGGATCTGCCTGACGCCACTTACCGTCAGCCCGTAGTGCTGGTTTGTGGCGATCTGCCTCTGGCCTGGCCGCATTCGTCACCGGTACTCACTGTCACGCAGGGATGCTGGATTCGCGTAGAGGATCATCATGATCTGGCGCAGGTCGCCCGTCAGATACTGTGGTTACGTCCTGACTGGGGACGTCAGCTGTCGGTGATGGTCAGCGTCTGCCCGCAGCAGCACCCTGACAGCGAAGCCCTGATCAGTCGACTGCTGACCCTGCGCTGGCACATCAGTCAGCTGCGTAAAGCAACCGGTCACTCTGTGCCGCTGGTGCTGAATGGTCAGGTCGGCAGCGCGATGACGAATGACATGTTCTGGCAGGCGGTTTTCCCGGGAGAAGGGGTGAGGGTCTGGCGTGAATCTTCAGCCCCGGGTTCTGTTGCTGAATGGGTTACCTCCGGCGGAACGCCTGCGGTGCAGCAACAGGTGCTGATGAATAGTCTGATGAACTGGTTTCGTCAGCATGTCCAGGCAGTTTTTATGGATGAGAACCCCGATGTGCCGGTCATTGCACCTGTTGCGGTGCTGTGGGGAATGGGGCCGATCCTGGCCGGAAGCCTGGCCACATCGGCCTGGACGACGTGGCTTTCCCGTCACACCGCGATGCAGCAGGTGTCTGGCTGGCAGCCGGTGGGAACGGACAGTACGGTCATCTCCCTGTTCCCGGATTTTATTCTGCCATTACTGCCGGAAGGGCGGGGCCTGACACCGCGTGAGCGAACCTGGCGTTGTGCGCTCGGGATTTTCACGCTGGCGGCCATTGCTGCACTGCTCAGCAGTGGCTGGAACAACCGCCAGCTGCTGCAACGCGTGAGCTTCGATATTGTCCGTTACAACAGCATCGCCATGGATGATTACGGTCCGAAAGCCAGCGCCGTACAGGTGCTGCGCGAGGATGCGGCGCTGCTGGATGAGCATGCACGCAATGGTGTACCGGCCCGGCTGGGCCTGGGGCTTTATCGGGGGGTACGTCTGCGAATACCGGTGCTGGAAGCGATCCGTTCGTATGTACCACCACCTCCTCCACCGAAGCCTGTGGAAAAGGTCGCGCCGAAAATCATCCGCCTCGACAGCATGTCGTTGTTCGACACAGGCAAATGGGCGCTGAAACCCGGCACCACGAAGCTGCTGGTGAATTCGCTGGTGGGCATTAAGGCGAAGCCCGGCTGGCTGATTGTGATTGCGGGCCATACCGACAGCACGGGCGATGACCCGTCCAACCAGGTGCTCTCCCTGAAACGAGCGGAGTCCGTGCGCAACTGGATGCGCGACACCGGCGATGTGCCGGAGAGCTGCTTTGCGGTGCAGGGCTACGGCGAAAGCCGTCCTGTTGCCACCAACGACACGGCGGAAGGCCGGGCGCTGAACCGCCGTGTCGAAATCAGTCTGGTGCCGCAGGCGAATGCCTGTCAGCTGCCGGGCAATACCCCCGCGCCATCGCAGGATGATGGCGTCTCAAAAAATGAAATGGAGTAATTAACATGGCAATTCCTGTTTATCTGTGGCTGAAGGACGATGGCGGCGCGGACATCAAAGGTTCCGTGGACGTTCAGGATCGTGAAGGCAGCATCGAAGTTGTTGCTCAGGAACACAACCTGTACATCCCGACCGACAACAACACCGGCAAACTGACCGGCACCCGTATCCACACGCCGTTCCTGTTCACCAAGGAGATCGACTCCTCCAGCCCGTATCTGTACAAGGCGGTGACCACCGGCCAGACCCTGAAATCTGCGGAATTCAAGTGGTACAAAATCAACGATGCCGGTCAGGAAGTGGAGTACTTCAACACCAGACTGGAAAACGTGAAGGTGGTGAAGGTGAATCCGGTGATGCATGACATCAAGGATCCGTCTTTCGAGAAGCACAACCATCTGGAGCAGATTGAGCTGCGCTACGAAAAAATCACCTGGACCTACAAGGACGGCAACATCATTCATTCCGATTCCTGGAACGAACGCGCCACCGCCTGAGTCTCGTGCGGACGGGTTCTCCCGTCCGCCGTTTTTGCTGAACGCCTGTAACCGCGGACGTTCAGCAAAGAAAAACACAATCTGCCTGCCCGACCTTATGCGCTTTGGGTTCCTGAATACCAGGAAAAGCGACGGGCGGTAGCGTGTCCGGAACTGATAAAGAGAGAGTCTCATGGAAAATCCAGCCAGCCTGTTACGTCGTCTGAACCCCTACTGCGCCCGTGCGATGGAAGGCGCAGCGTCGCTCTGCCAGACCCGCACCCATGCGGAAATCCTGCCCGAGCACTGGCTGCTGAAGCTGCTGGAGCAGGGTGAAGGCGATCTCACCGTGCTGGCCCGCCGTTATGAATGGGACATGGACGGGATA
Source organism: Enterobacter cloacae complex sp. SHL021 (assembly GCF_049237765.1). NCBI lineage: Bacteria > Pseudomonadati > Pseudomonadota > Gammaproteobacteria > Enterobacterales > Enterobacteriaceae > Enterobacter > Enterobacter cloacae complex sp. SHL021. The sequence continues at coordinate 61,469 of NZ_JBMKJG010000003.1, forward strand.
TGGCAGGATTTGCTGAATTTTCTGGAGAAACTGCCCCGTTCAGTGCGCGGCCGCCCGCAGCTTTCGGACAGCATTCAGACCCTGATGCAGGACGCGTGGCTGCGCGCCTCGCTGGCAGGCGAAGCGCAGATCCGCAGCCAGCACCTGCTGATGGCGCTGGTGGACCTGCAGGGCCTGGTGCGCTGCGACGGCTTATGGCCGCTGCTGACGCTGGGGGGGAGCCAGCTTGAGCGTCTGCGACCGCTGCTGGATGCGCAGTCAGACGAGCGCGAAGAGGTACAGCAGGAAGAGGAGCTGACGCAGGGCGGTAGCGTGCCGCTGTCCGGCAGTGAGGTGAAAGAGGGCGAACTGAATCCGGCCCTGCAGAACGCGCTGGACAAGTTCACCCTTGACGTCACCGCTAACGCGCGTGAGGGCAAAATCGACCCGGTGTTCGGCCGCGACAATGAAATCCGCCAGATGGTGGATATTCTCTCGCGGCGTCGCAAGAACAACCCGATTCTGGTCGGGGAGCCGGGCGTGGGGAAAACCGCGCTGGTGGAAGGGCTGGCGCTGCGCATCGCCGAAGGGAATGTGCCGGAGTCCCTGAAAACGGTGAGCCTGCGCACGCTGGACCTCGGTCTGTTACAGGCGGGGGCAGGCGTGAAGGGGGAGTTTGAACAGCGCCTGAAAAACGTCATTGATGCGGTGCAGCAGTCTCCGTCCCCGGTGCTGCTGTTCATCGACGAAGCGCACACCATTATTGGCGCAGGCAATCAGGCGGGTGGCGCGGATGCGGCCAACCTGCTGAAACCGGCGCTCGCCCGCGGCGAACTGCGGACCATCGCGGCCACCACCTGGAGTGAATACAAGCAGTATTTTGAGCGCGACGCGGCACTGGAGCGGCGCTTCCAGATGGTGAAGGTGGACGAGCCGGACGACGACACCGCCTGCCTGATGCTGCGGGGGCTGAAATCCCGCTACGCACAGCACCACGGGGTGCACATTACCGATGAGGCGGTCAGGGCGGCGGTGACCCTTTCCCGTCGTTACCTGACCGGCCGTCAGCTGCCGGACAAGGCGGTTGACCTGCTGGACACCGCGTCGGCCCGCGTGCGGATGAGCCTCGACACCGTGCCGGAGCCACTGACCCGCATGCGGGCGCAGCTCACGGCCCTGGCGATGGAAAAGCAGGCGTTACTGGAGGATATCGCGGTGGGTAACCTCACCCACGGTGAACGTCTGGCGGCCATTGAACGGGATGAAGTCCGCATTATTCTGGAGCTCGACGAACGGGAAGCGCAGTATGGCCAGGAGCTGAAACTCACGGAAGAACTGCTCGCCTGCCGTGCGGACATCTCCCGTCAGGCGGAGATTGCCGGCCTGCAACAGCAACTGAGTGACGTTCAGCAGGGTAACCCGCTGCTGGGGCTGGATGTGGATGCGCGTACCGTCGCCACGGTGATTGCTGACTGGACCGGGGTACCGCTTTCCTCATTAATGAAGGACGAGCAGACGGAACTGTTACGCCTCGAAGAGCACCTCGGTAAACGCGTGGTGGGCCAGGATGCGGCGCTGAATGCCATCGCGCAGCGCCTGCGCGCGTCAAAAACCGGGCTTGCGCCGGAGAACGGCCCGCAGGGCGTGTTCCTGCTGGTCGGCCCGAGCGGCACCGGCAAGACCGAAACCGCGCTGGCGCTGGCGGACGTGCTGTACGGCGGTGAAAAATCCCTGATTACCATCAACCTCTCCGAATACCAGGAGCCGCACACCGTCTCCCAGCTTAAGGGTTCCCCGCCGGGCTACGTCGGTTACGGTCAGGGCGGTATTCTCACCGAGGCAGTGCGCAAGCGCCCGTACAGCGTGGTGCTGCTCGATGAAGTGGAGAAAGCGCACCGTGACGTGATGAACCTGTTCTACCAGGTCTTCGACCGCGGCTTTATGCGCGACGGCGAGGGGCGTGAAATCGACTTCCGTAACACGGTAATTCTGATGACCTCCAACCTCGGCAGCGACCACATCATGCAGCTGCTGGATGAACAGCCGGAGGCAACAGAAGGTGACCTGCATGAACTGCTGCGTCCGATCCTGCGTGACCACTTCCAGCCTGCGCTGCTGGCGCGTTTCCAGACGGTGATTTATCGTCCTCTGGCGGAGGCCGCCATGCGCACCATTGTGGAAATGAAGCTCGCACAGGTGAGCAGGCGGCTGAGCCGACACTACGGTTTGACCACCAAAATTGATGAGAGCCTGTACGACGCGCTGACCGCGGCCTGCCTGTTGCCGGATACCGGTGCGCGTAACATCGACAGCCTGCTGAACCAGCAGATTTTACCGGTGCTGAGCCAGCAGTTGCTGACGCATAAGGCGGCGGGGCAAAAGCCACAGCACCTGACCCTCAACTGGAGTGAGGAGGCGGGGATCGGACTGGAGTTTGACTGCACAGGAGGAGCGCACGCATGAGCAGTAATCCCCCGCTGAGATTCAGCCACAGCCATCATCTGCTTTCGGTGAAGGGCTGTGACGCAGGGCTTGATGTGCTGGCGTTTGAGGGCGATGAAGCCCTGAGTAAACCCTTCCGCTACCGTATTGAATTCAGCAGCGCGGACCATGCCATCAGCAAAGAGATGATGCTGATGAAAGCGGCTTCCCTGACGCTGCAGGCTCCGGTTGACCAGGGTTATGGCATTAAGGTGCAGCAGCCGGTGCGGGTGATACAGGGGATGGTGAGCGGGCTTGAGCGTCTTGGCACCTCAAAAGATGAAACCCGCTACGCGGTAACGCTTGAGCCGCGTCTGGCACTGCTTGACCGCTCGCACCAGAACGCCATCTACCAGGACATGTCCGTCCCGCAGGTTGTGGAGAAAATCCTGCGCGAGCGCCACGGCATGCGCGGCCAGGATTTCCTGTTTTCGCTCACCAGAGAGTATCCACGGCGTGAGCAGGTGATGCAGTACGGTGAGAACGACCTGCACTTTATCACCCGCCTGCTGGATGAAGTCGGTATCTGGTTCCGCTTCACCACCGACACGCGGCTGAACATCGACGTGGTGGAGTTTTACGACAGCCAGCAGGGGTATGAGAAAGGCCTGACGCTGCCGTCGGTGCCGCCGTCCGGGCAGCACTCACAGGGTGTGGACTCGGTATGGGAAATGGAGAGCCACCATAACGTGGTGCAGAAGCAGGTCAGCACCCGCGACTACAACTACCGCCAGGCGACGGAAGACATGAATACCCTGGTGGATGCGACCTGCGGGGATACCACCACATATGGTGAGGCCTATCACTGGGCCGATAACTACCTGACACCCGGCAGCGCGTATGACCGCAACCCGGCGCCGGAGTCCGGGGCGTTTTACGCCCGCATTCGTCACGAACGTTACCTGAATGGCCAGACGAAGACCAGGGCTTTCACCAGCTGTCCGGTGCTCTCTCCGGGGCAGGTAGTGAAAGTCACCGGTGGGTACGAAGTGGCAGACGTGTTTGCGCAGGGTGTGGTTGTCACGGCGATGCACAGCCATGCCCGGCGTGATGAAGATTTTGGCGTCAGGTTTGACGGTATCCCGGACAGCACCGATTTTTGTTTCCGCGCGGCGCCAGGCAGCCGCCCGGTGATGGCCGGCACCTTACCGGCCCGCGTCACCAGTACCACCGAAAATGACACCTACGGGCATATCGATAAAGACGGCCGCTACCGCGTCAACATGCTGTTTGACCGGGACAACTGGGAGACCGGATTCGAGAGCCTGCGGGTCCGCCAGTCCCGCCCGTATGCCGGCGACACGTACGGCCTGCACCTGCCGCTGCTGGCGGGTACCGAGGTGGCGATTGGTTTTGAAGACGGCAACCCGGACCGGCCGTACATTGCCGGTGTGCTGCACGACTCGGCGCACGGTGACCACGTCACCATCCGCAACTATAAACGTAACGTGCTGCGCACCCCGGCGAACAACAAAATCCGCCTCGACGACGAGCGCGGAAAAGAGCATATCAAGGTCAGTACGGAGTACGGCGGCAAGAGCCAGCTGAATCTCGGCCACCTGGTGGACAGCGAGAAACAGCAGCGCGGCGAGGGGTTTGAGCTCAGAACCGACAGCTGGGGTGCCATCCGGGCGCAGAAAGGGATTTTTATCAGTGCTGACGGTCAGGCTAGGGCGCAGGGCCAGGTCCTCGATATGGAGCCAGCGCTTGCAAGGCTTTCAGCAGCATTAGTGGAAATGGAGTCTCTTGCTGCCAGCGCACGGCAGGCTCAGGCACTGGTTGCTGATGTCAGTCGCCAGCAAAAACTCCTGAAACAAAAAATCGGGCAACTGCATGAGGAAGTGATTCTGGGCAGTGCGCCAAAAGGCATGGCACTGGTGAGCGGCGAAGATATGCAGCTATCAGCCAGTGATAATATGACGCTGACAGCGGGTAAACAGCTGGATGTCGGTGTGCAGAAGGACTTTACGCTGGCGGCCGGTAAACAACTCAGCCTGTACAGTCGTGAAGGGGCAAAACTTTTCAGCTCGCAAAACGACATTGATATTCAGGCTCAGGGTGGGAATATCACCACCTGGTCGACACAGGACACGCATATTTCGAGTGGCAGGAAACTGATTGTTACGGCAAAGGACGAGCTGACGCTGATATGCGGAGGCGGCTATATCAAAATCAGCGGCGGGAATGTTGAGATTGGTGGTCCTGGCAAATTGTTTATAAAGAACTCAGGAATAAAAAAAGCTGGTTCCGGTAGTATGCAAGGAGTTATGAAGTCATTCGAACCAGAATGTTTTGACGAAAAATTTATTATCAGAAATGCATTAACCCAAGAACCGCTCCCAGGAAAAGCCTATAAAATAACTATGCCAAACGGATCAGTTGTCACTGGTATAACAGACTCGCAGGGGGCAACGACACTTAATTCTTCGGATATGATAGATGATATGGTCATAACACTTACAGGTCGTTAAATAATATTGATGGAATACCTATGTTAGGATTAATACTCTTTATAATGTGTTTATATTCTCTTGTGATTGGCAGTCTCTTATATATTTTTGTTGGGTTTTTTCATAAACCTATTAATGGTGGGTGGAAAAAAGCAGGTAAGTGGTGTATGTGTGTGGCTTTGTCATATGTTATTATATATATCCTTCAGTTACATGGTGTCCCAATAATAAGATAAGCAACGGCTTGTCTAACAGATAATAAAAGGATGCTTCTAATGAGTGAAAAAACAGAAACAACTAGGGCTTTAGAGTTGAAGTATGACGACAATGGGAAACCCTCATGGCGTTCAAGCCCATCTCATAAAAATATAAAGGTCCGTGGAGGATGCGATTTACCTCCTCATCTTCCTGGTTTGATAATACTCGTCCATGGTGTTAACTCAACAGGTGAATGGTATCAAAATGCGGAAGTGTCTCTCTGCGACGGATTAAATGATAGGTTGGGGCTCAATGGTACTCAATTTGAATTGAAGCCGAACAAATATAGTACAGATTGTGAGGAAGAGGGAGGGAAAAGTAACTCGTCACCTTCACCTTTAGCTCGCAGAGAACTTATTGAAAATTCTGAGCGTTCTCCAATCATTCGATTCTATTGGGGATATTCTTCTGTGAGGGGGGAAGAGGATAAATATGTTATTCCGTTAGCTAATGTGGATGGTGAAGATTATCATCAAATGAAAAGGACAGGTATAAAACCAGATGATATTCGGAAAAAAGGGCCATATATATGGGGAGGTGGCCCATTCCAAAATGGCACGAATAACTTACACTCGCTTTGGAGTAACTATGGATTCGATGAGAATCTGGCGGGAATTCCTGGAGCGAAACTTCAGTATTTCAATGAAGATAAAGATAGACTTTTAACAAACGCTCCGCCAAGAAAATATTATTCACATGCAGCTAAGCGATTAGCAGATCTTTTAGACCTTATCCGGGATAAATATCCTAACGATACAGTTAGTATTATCTCTCATAGCCAAGGAACAATGGTTTCGCTAGCCGCAGTCACATTAGCAAAAAAAGGACCAGATGCTCTTTTTATATTAAACTCCCCTTATGCAATGCATAATAGCCAGCTTAATGAATTTTCAATTCCTCAACAAGAGAGAATTTCTCCAAGTGGACGCGAAAATACTTTGTCATCAATAATTGAAAAAATTGCAAAGCAATCCTCACATCTGTCCTCCGTGGGTTATAAAGGGTTATGTGTAGGCAAGTTTACTGATAACTCGAGTTGGAAGCCTGAAGGTGAGAATGTAATACGGGCTGGAAAAATACAAGAACGTGATAATCATGGCAGAACGTATATTTATTTTTGCCCTCATGACCGAGTTATGGGGTCATTACCGCTTCGCTCGATAGGGTGGCAGGGCTTACCTAATGATAAAAATGGGAATCCACATCCATTAATTGTGAGATTTAAAAATAATTTGTACCAGAGGATGTTGGCTAGGAATACGCCATGCGGCTCTTATCCTGATAAGCAGACACCATTTGGTACTTTACCTGATGGAAAACCCTTCTGGGATGATAAAGGCGACCAATATCAAAGCAGCAGCATCACCTATCCAGACCCTCCAGAATGGCAAACAGTGTTTGTAAATGCAGAAAAAGTCCCTGAGCCAATTAATCCCAGTGAGTTGGCCGAATTTGATGTAACCAGAGTTGGTAAAGAGCATGACTCAAAACAACAGGATGGGTGGGGGGAAGTAGTCCCTAAAACTGGAGAGAAATATGACAATACATATGATAACTATGTCAATTTATATCCAAATCAAGATGTTGTAATCGGCTATAAGGAGCTTCCAAGTGGTTATGTGCAAGAGATAACTAGGAAGGAAACTTTCGAAGAAAAAGATAAAAGATTACGAACTTATGTTTCTCAACCAACAGATCACAGCACACTGCCGGGAAGCAAGAAATTTATGTCCAGAGTAGTTGCTTATGATTTACCGATAGGTTACTGCGATGCTACATGGGATAAAGAATTCCTTTCAAAGCTCCGATACCTTGCTGATTGGACCACTGGCGCTGATCCTTATATGAACACCGGGATTGTTGAAAGTATTAATGAACCTTCAATGATAAGTCGGGAAACGGGTATCGAGGAAATGATTCGAGAAAAGGCAAAGGAGTATGGTTATTAAATGAGTAGATACATCGTTGTTTTAGGGGATGCCACTACGCATGGTGGCAAAGTCACATCAGCCTCATCCAGTTTCGATATATCCGGTAAAAATGCCGCACTTTTGAATGATACCGTCAGTTGCCCGAAACACGGCATTAATAAAATTATTGAATGCGATGTTTCTGCGTATGAAGAAAACGGGCGTGGAATTGTATTGCACGGCTGCAAGACGCAGTGTGGTGCGAGTGTCATTGCAAGTATGCCGGATATGGAGGTTGGCTGATGGGATGGTCTCTGCCGGAAGTGCCTGAAAAAGAGCAGGCACCGGCCTGGTCACCGTGGATCTGTCTGTTGATTATTATTCTCGGACTTTGCACTGGACTGCTTGTTGTGGTACTAAAATCACCGGTGACAGGGTTACTTTCATTGAGCAATGGGGCCTGGTTACCACTGACGACCTGGACATTTGCGGGCATTTCGGCAGCCATCGCGGTCTATACTTTCAGTCAGGAAATGCTGGCAATTTGTGTCTGGAACTGGAATGAGTGGTGCCGGAACATGCGTCTGAAGTGGCGCTTACGTGCACAACAGCATCTTGTCATTCTCAGCCATGTTTTCATCACTGCCGATAAGGGACTGTTAGCTCGTCTTGCACATACGCAGGAAGAGGAAAGTACAGACACATCGCCTCTCACGATGTTGCCAGACGAACCGCTTACACCCGGTATTTCACGTTTTGAGCAACTGCTTCGTCATCTCATTGCTCAGATAATGCCCTCGATTCGGCGGCGATATCCTTCCGGCCCACTCCAGATTATTGTTCAGACCAACGGTAGCGACAAAGACCGTGAATCTCAATCATTCCATCGTATCTGGTCAGCAGGTTCCCCTCCCTGGAAAGCTGAGATTCATTTTCAGGACGCAGACTCATCCTTTGATGACTGGAATCAGTTTATGGGATTAACAACGCTGCCGGTATTGGTACTAGCCATGCACTATCGTTTGCCCAATGATGTTCTGCCGGAATTTGCCAGCGCGTTATTTTTGATGCCGCCATCGATGCTGAATCCGGGTGAGCAAAAAAATGCGTTACGGGTTTTCCGGGCGATGCCGCTCAACACCCGTATGCTTGCAACGGAACTCACTGAATTACGGGATATGGCTCTCACGCCTGCCAGCAAGAAACACCTTGTCTGGCACAGTGGACTCTCAGATGCGCCACGGCAGTCAGTGAGCAGGGTGCTGAATGATCTGTCGGTTCCTTTGTACGATAGCATTGGCACTGGCGGTGTCATTGACTATGATACCGCCAGTGTCCGGTATGGCGGTCTTGCTGGCTGGGCAATGACTGGCGCTGCGGCTGAGATGGCTGCTTATGGCCCCGCCAGCCAGTGGCTTCTTCTCGAAGGTGAAGATGATGCCTGGGTAGTGACGCTCGGAAACGCCGCCCCCGCAATCGGGCATGATCATTTCGCTATTCAACCACCCTTTCCCGGGGGATCTGTTCTTATGGCATTACTGCTCAATGCTGGGCTGTACAGTCTGATGATCCGCTATTTCCCTTCAACTGCATTCTCCTGGGCAGGGATCTCTCTTCTTCTGCTGTCATTGATAGTGACATTGCCTGGGCTGGCCATTTTGCTGAGACGAATTACAGCCCGCCTTCAGCGCCCGGAATTTATCAGGGTAGCACGACACTCCGGAAAGGAATAACCGGCATGAAAAAGGTTTCAAAGCCACTGGGAGCAGGGCTACTTATCGTGGCAGTTCTGCTGATGATACTCTTTATTTTTGCACAGACAGCGCAGTTACCGTCCGGTAGTGGTGACGATAATTTCTGGTATGTGCTGGCAGGTTTCATCATCCTGACCACAACATTATGCACCCTGGTATTTTTTACGTTGTCCAGGCAACAAAATCCCTCTCCCGTCACGCCTGATGGTGAAAACAATCACAATGAAGAAAGATCGTCGGATCAATATAATTTTTCAGCACTGAGCAGGCATCTCAGAAGACGGTACTCGTCGTTCTGGCGTAGCAAAGTCCGGCTGTTGTTAATCACTGGCGATGAAGCGGCAATCGAACAATTGGTACCCGGCATGCAACAGCAGCAGTGGCTTGAAGGTAACCGCACCGTGCTGATTTACGGCGGCAGCCTGGCATCGGAGCCCGACCGCGAAAAATACATCGCGCTGCGCAAGCTGCGACGCGGACGCCCGCTGGACGGGATTATCCGTGTACTACCGCAGTCGCTTAAGCTGACCCCGCTAATCAGCGACAACGATTTACGCGGGCTGGAAAAAATCAGCGAACTGCTGCGCTATTCCGCCCCGGTCTGGCTGTGGCAGTTGTGTGACAGCAACTGGTCGCAGGATACGCGTCCTGAGCAGGCGGTAGGCGCAAGCTTCCCGCTGCGTGCCAAAGCTGACGATATTACACGTCAGCTTGAGCGGATGCTGCCTGCATTGCGAACGCAGGGTGTGAGTCAGGTCACTGAGAACAACAGCCACGACTTCCTGTTGCGCCTGGGTCAGCATCTCAAAGACGGCGGTATCGTCCGCTGGACTGAGCAACTGGTGCCATGGTTGGCTGCCTCCCAGCAGCGCGTTCCCCTGCGGGGGCTGATGTTCAGCCTGCCGGAGAAGAAAACTGCCGGTACGTCAGCGAGCACAGCCGACGCTGAGCAGTATATTCCGGGGTCACAGCGTCATGCACTGACCCTGCCGGCAACCTGGCAGGGTATCGTTGACGACTGCCCCCGCGTGCGTGGCCGCCGTGTCGGTATGGCGTGGGAGCAGACGCTTGCCTGGACGCTGATGGCGATGATTGGCGTCTGGGGGGCGGGAACACTTCTGTCGTTCGCGGTCAACCGCATGCAGATAGTCTCTGTTGCGCAGCAGGCGCATGCCCTGGTGGAGCATCCTTCCGTATCGGATTACCAGCTGACGGCCCTGCATACTCTGCGCAATGATGCCGGCCGCCTGCAGCACAGTATCCAGGACGGAGCGCCCTGGTATCAGCGCTTCGGCCTCGACCATAATCAGCAGCTGCTTGATGCGATGCTGCCCTGGTACGGCGTGGCAAACAATCGCCTGATACGCGACCCGGCAAATGAGGCGCTTAAGCAGAAGCTCAGCGCGCTGGCAAATTCTGCCCCCAACAGTGACCAGCGGGCACGACTGGCGAAACCGGGCTATGACCAGCTGAAAGCCTGGCTGATGATGGCTCGTCCGGATAAAGCCGACGGCGCATTCTACGCGCAGACTATGAAAACCGTGCAGCCGACGCGAATGGGTATCTCGACAGGCCTGTGGCAAAGCCTGTCACCGGATTTGTGGGCTTTCTATATATCCGAACTGCCAGCGCAGCCACAGTGGAAAATTACGCCAGATGCGCAGCTGGTCAGCCAGGGCCGCCAGGTGCTGCTGCAGCAGATAGGACGGCGCAACGCGGAAAGCACGCTGTACGAGAACATGCTCAAATCCGTGCGCCGTAACTTTGCCGATGTGTCTCTGGAGGACATGACCGGCGGTACCGATGCCCGTCGCCTGTTTACCACCGATGAGGTGGTACCGGGAATGTTCACCCGTCAGGCCTGGGAGGGGGGGATTCAGCAGGCTATCGAAAAGGCCGCAAATTCCCGCCGCGATGAAATAGACTGGGTACTGAGCGACAGCCGGAAAGCCGTCTCCTCAGACCTGTCGCCGGAAGCACTGAAAGCGCGTCTGACACAACGCTACTTCACTGACTTTGCTGGCAGCTGGCTGAGCTTCCTCAACAGCCTGCAACTTAATCCGGCGAACAACATAGCGGATGTCACAGACCAGCTGACGCTGATGAGTGATGTCCGCCAGTCACCGCTGATCGCCTTGATGAATACCCTCGCCTGGCAGGGACAGACCGGACAGCAGCGCGAAGCTCTTTCGGACTCCATCATCAAATCGGCCAAAGACCTGGTGGGCGGGCAGGACAAACCGGTGATTGACCAGTCTGCGTCAGGACCGCAGGGGCCGCTGGATGACACCTTTGGACCGTTGCTTCAGCTTCTGGGTAAAAACAAGGGCAGCAACGTCATGTCGGCTGATAACTCCCTGAGCCTGCAGACGTACCTGACCCGTATCACCCGCGTGCGTCTACGACTGCAACAGGTGGCCAGTGCCTCTGACCCGCAGGCGATGATGCAGACCCTGGCGCAGACCGTATTTCAGGGCAAAAGCGTGGACCTGACCGACACCCAGCAATACGGCAGTCTGATTTCGGCAAGTCTTGGCGAAGAGTGGAGTGGTTTTGGCAGCACGATGTTTGTGCAGCCGCTGACCCAGGCATGGGAAACCGTACTTCAGCCATCGGCGGCGAGCCTCAATGACAAGTGGAGCCGCTCTGTGGTGGCGAACTGGCACACCGCATTTGACGGGCGTTTCCCGTTTGCCGCGAGTAAAAGTGATGCCTCCCTGCCGATGCTGGCTGAATTTGTGCGTAAGGACAGCGGACGTATTGAACGCTTCCTGACGACAGAGCTCGGTGGTGTTCTTCACAAGGAGGGTAGCCAGTGGGTGCCGGATAAAGTCAACAGCCAGGGGCTGAGTTTTAACCCGGCCTTCCTGCGGGCGATTAATCAGTTGAGTCAGCTGTCGGACATTTTGTTTACCGACGGCAGCCAGGGTATCAGCTTCGAACTGCAGGCGCGTCCGGTACCGCAGGTGGTGGAGACGCAACTGACTGTTGATGGACAAAAGCTGCACTACTTCAACCAGATGGCTGACTGGCAGTCCTTCCGCTGGCCGGGAGACACGTACAAGCCGGGAACCATGCTGACCTGGACCACGGTCAACGCCGGTGCGCGTCTGTTCGGGGATTACAGCGGGACCTGGGGCTTTATTCGCTGGCTGGACCAGAGCAAGTGTGCGCAGCTTGATCGCAGTCAGTGGATGATGAGTTTCACCGCGCCGGATGGCCGTACCCTGCAGTGGGTGCTGCGTTCACAGCTGGGCAGCGGGCCGCTGGCGTTACTGGCACTGCGCGGCTTTACGCTGCCCGATCAGATATTCAGCGTCGACAGCGTGGCCACGGCGCAGGCGCTGATGGACAGTACGGAAAGCAGTGATATGGACGGAACGGAATAATGGATATTTTGCAGAATCTGGTTGCCGCCTGTCAGGCGGATGAAACCCTGTTGCGACAGCAGGCGCAGACTCGTACGGAACGCTGGCTGCGCTGGCTTGCTCCGGTCAGCGTGACCTGTCCGACGGGAGAAGACCCGGGATATGACGATGATTTCCAGCGCATTCGCGAGGAGGTCAATAAGCTTTCCGGCATCGATACCGGGCTGATTTGCACGCTTGCCGAAAAACTGATGACCACCACGGCAAAAGATATCCGGGTTGCGACTTATTACTGCTGGGCGCGCCTGCACCAGGATGGCGAAGCTGGCTTCGCCGAAGGGCTTGAACTGGTGGCGGGATTATTGCAGCGCTACGGCATCCAGCTTCACCCCCGGCGGGACCGCAGCCGCAAGGCCGCGCTGGAATGGCTCGGCGGTACCCGTGTACTGGACAGTTTGTCACTGTACCCGGAGGTCGTACGCGAGGATGCACAGCGTACCGCCGGGGCGCTACTGCTCATTGCTGACAGCCTGGAGACAGAGCCTGAAGCATCACGGGCGGAGCTGAATGCCCTGTACAGCGCTCTTGAGTCCCGTCTGATGAAAGGCGGGGGCGTGGATGCCGTTGTACCGCAGAACGCAAGCAATCAGACACGTAGTCAGCAGCCATCTCACACAACAGAACAGGACGCTCCAGTGCTGAGCCGCATCACCTCGGGTCAGGACTTACTGGCTCAGGCTCGCACCCTGACGGGGTACCTGCGTGAGCAACCCGGTGGCTGGCTTGCGGCGCACCGGCTGATGAAAAGCCTGCGTCATGACACGCTGAGCGCTATTCCGGCACCGGATGCTGACGGGAAAACGCGCATCGAGCCGCCGCGAGCTGACCAGCGTGCGATGCTCAAGCGCCTCTATCTGCAACAGAGCTGGCTGGAAATACTGGAGCAGGCGGACAATACCTTTTCGCGCGGTGCCAATCACCTCTGGCTGGATTTGCAGTGGTATACCCATCAGGCCCTGATGAAGTCGGGGCAGGATGTGCTGGCCGACATCATCACAGCCGACCTGAAAGGGCTGCTGCGCCGTCTTACCGGGCTTGAAACCCTGGCCTTTAACGACGGGACACCGTTTGCCGATGAGGTCACGCTGAACTGGATAAACCAGAGCGTGCTGGACGATATGTCCGGCTGGCGGGATGAACCTGTCAGCGCTATCAGTACGGGTGATAACGATATTCTGGCGCTTGAACCTGAAGCACTGGAGAAAGCAGACAGCGAAGGACTGGATGCCACACTCCACTGGCTTCAGACACGCCCGGGCACCGACTCCACAAAAGACAAATGGTTACTGCGACTGCTGATGGCCCGTGTGGCCGAGCAGAAAGGTAAGAATGAACTGGCCCTGCATCTGCTGGGTGAACTCGACAATGCCGCACAGTCCATCACCCTCGCACAGTGGACGCCGGCGCTGTTGTTTGAAGTGAAATCGCGCCGCTTCCGACTGCTGCGCATAAAAGCCACACGCAGTGAAGCCGATAAGTCACGGCTTCAGCCGGAGATGGACCAGCTTCTGGCCGGTCTGATTGCACTTGACCCGGCAGGAAGTGCGGTGCTTTGTGGGTAACAACACCTGCATACCTTTAAAACACACATATTCAGGTTTTTATGGACGATTTAACCCTGCGTTATTACGACGCCGAAATGCGCTATCTGCTGGAAGCGGGCGAAGAATTTGCCCGTGCTCACCCCGAACAGGCAGCGATGCTCAATCTTGATAAAGCGGGCGCGCGCGACCCGTACGTGGAGCGCCTGTTCGAAGGCTTTGCCTTCCTCATGGGGCGTCTTCGCGAGAAGCTTGATGACGATCTGCCTGAACTGACCGAAGGGCTGGTCAGCCTGCTGTGGCCGCATTACCTGCGCACCATTCCCTCGATGTCGGTGGTGGAGTTCACCCCCGACTGGCGTGAGATGAAAGAACCGATGCGTATTGACAAAGGCTTCGAAGTAAACTCGCGACCGATCGGTGAAAAAGGCACACGTTGTCGCTACACCACAACTCAAGAGATAACCCTACAGCCACTGGCACTGGAGCATGCCCGCCTGTCGACTGATCCGGACGGGCGTTCGGTCATCAGCCTGCGCTTCAGCTGCAGCCATCTGGCTGACTGGAGTTGTGTCGATCTCAGTCAGATCCCGTTCTATTTCAATGCTGACGCACCACTGGCCTGCGCCATGCATGAAGCCTTTACCATGAACACTGCGCGCCTCTGGCTGCGGATGCCGGGTGACACGGACAGAAGACCGCTGGACGGGTATTTCACCGCACTGGGGTTTGGTGATGATGACAGACTGTGGCCGAAAGGGGACAGCAGTTTCAGCGGTTACCAGTTGCTGCTGGAGTATTTCACCTTTCGCGAGAAATTCATGTTCACGGGGCTGCGCGGACTGGAGAGCGTGGCCTTTCCGGCTGAACTCCCCTGGTTTGAAATCGATGTGGTGCTGGCAGAACGCTGGGAGCACGATTTCAGCTTTACCGAAAAGCATCTGCGCCTGAACTGCGTGCCGGTGATTAACCTGTTTCCGCTGGAATCTGACCCACTGACGCTTAACTCCTTACAAACCGAATACATGCTGCGCCCGATGCGTGTGCAGGATGGCCATACCGAGATATACACCGTGGATTCGGTGATGTCATCGAGCCAGCATACCTACGTGCCGTTTTCGAGCTTCCGTCACAAAGGCGGAATGATGCGTCATGAAGCACCGGAATATTACTACCACACCCGCGTGCGCCGGGGGCCATCCGGGTTGCATAACACCTGGCTCATCCTCGGCGGTGAAGCGTTTGATAACCATACGGTGCCGGAAGATGAGAGCCTGTCGCTGACGCTCACCGGTACCAACGGCCAGCTGCCACGGCGTGCGCTGCAGAGCACTGTACTTGATACGGTGATGAAAACGACTTCGGCTAATATTGCCGTGCGCAACCTGTGTGCGCCAACGCTGCCCTGTTATCCACCGGCGCAGGACCGTTTTCACTGGCGCGTGCTAAATCACCTCGGCAGCGGGTTTCTGTCGATGATGGATAACGCCGATGTGCTGCGCGGGACCCTGGCGCTGTATGAATGGACCGACAGCGAGATGAACCGCCGCCGCCTGGAAGCCATCCTCGACGTGAAACACAGTGAAACCGTGCGCTTTGAGCAGGGCTATCTGGTTCGTGGCGTGCAGATTGAAGTGACGCTGGACAGCCACGGCTTTGCCGGGCGCGGCGACATCTGCCTGTTTGGCGAGATGCTGAGCCGTTTCTTCGCGCTGTACACCGACATTTATCTGTTTAACCGCCTGATTATCATTCTGCAACCGACAGGAGAGCGCCTGGAATGGGAAGAGAAGCACAATCGCCGCATTCCCGGTTGACCCCGCGGCTGGAAGCCGATCTGCACCGCATGAATTTTTATCGTTTCTGTCAGTTGCTGGAGAAACGTCATCCGGGCAGGCCACTGATGGGTTCAACCAGTCATCCCGCAGATGACCCGGTACGCTTTGCACCGCATCCGGGGATGGGTTTTCCAGCCGGTGAACTGAAGTCTGTCGAATATGACGAAGACGATGACAACACACCTCCGGTTATTCGAGCGACCTTCATGGGGATGTACGGTGTCGATTCCCCCTTGCCGACGGCGTATCTTGATGACATCACTCAGCGCCGTGAAGGACATGATGCGCTGCAGGGTTTTCTGGATATCTTCAGCCACCGCATCCTGACGCAGTTTTACCGCATCTGGCGTAAGTACTCTTACC
This sequence comes from Enterobacter cloacae complex sp. SHL021, assembly GCF_049237765.1. Lineage (NCBI taxonomy): Bacteria > Pseudomonadati > Pseudomonadota > Gammaproteobacteria > Enterobacterales > Enterobacteriaceae > Enterobacter > Enterobacter cloacae complex sp. SHL021. The sequence goes on from NZ_JBMKJG010000003.1 coordinate 77,471, forward strand.
CGGCCACCTTTGAGCCCGGCGGGACCGACAGCATTTCGCAGTCGCTGCTGGGCCTGGTGGGGCTGGGTATTCCCGGCACCGCGAACCACATTGCCACACCGGTATCCCGTTTTCTGGCTCTGCTGGGTGTACTTCAGCAACCGGGGAAAACCCAGGAGGGGATACAGGCCCTGGTGAGCCTGCTGGCACCGGATACCACCGTGACGGTCAGCCCGTACTGCCTGCGTCCGGTGGAGGTCAGTCAGCCACTGGGTTTTTACGGTGATGACGATTTTCTACTGGATGGCAACACGCCACTTGGAGATGAAGCGATGGATGCCAGCAGCCAGCTGCTGATCGCGCTGTCCACCGATAACGAACAGGAATCACAGGGATGGAAACCGGACGGTCTGCTGTATCAGGACTTCCTGGTAATGTTGCGTGTCTACCTTGGCTGGCGTTTTAAGGCAAAAATCACCCTGACAACCCTGACCCGCCTGCTGGCCGTGCCACCGCTCGGTGAAGGATCTTTCTGGCTCGGCATGAACGGCGTACTGGGGGCGGAGGAGGGAGCGTTTGCAGATGATATCCCGCAAACCTTTACGACGGAACTGGGCTATTACACCGGCCTGCAACCTGCAACACCACAACAAGGAAACCGACGTGTTACGTACAAGTTTGATTAAACCCGCGTGCTGGCTGCCTGCACTGCTGGCGTTCAGCCTGGCGGGCTGCGGGATGACGCAGGGTATCACTGATGGCACTAAATCGGCATTTAACGCTGTGTTTTATAAAAAAATTAAGGTACTGCATCTGGATTTCACCGCCCGTGAAGCGTTGAACACCGATTCCCGCGAAAGTAACTCGCTGTCTGAGCCGGTGGTAGTCCGCGTGTATCAACTGAAAGACCGCAAGATCTTCGACAAAACGGTCTATCAGCAGCTGCTGAAGGACGGGGAGACCATTCTTAAAGCGGACCTTCTGGCCAGCCGTGACGTGGTGGTGAAGCCGGGCGGGGATGTGAGCCTTGATATGCCGATGGAAGAAGGCGCGAAGTTTGTCGCGGTGGTCGGGCTGTTCCGCCATCCGGATATGGTTAACAACACCTGGAAACAGGTGCTCAGACGTGAAGATCTCGATCCGGATAAACCGCGCATTCTTGAAGCCGGGAATAACCATCTGACATTACAACCGCGAAAGGATGACTGATGCCACAGGGACATAACACGCCATCGCTGTATGAAATGCTGACTGGTAATTTTTCCGGTGGTCTGAGCCTGCACCAGGTCAGTGAGCAGAACCAGGTGATTTTATCCGTACTTGATAACATGCAGCGCGTGCTCAACTGCCGCGCCGGTACGCTGGCGCACCTGCCGGACTATGGTCTGCCGGATATGACCAAAATTCTGCAGGGGATGCCGGGTACGACCCATGAACTGATGGGGATCTTATCGTCTGTATTGCTTAAGTACGAGCCCCGGCTTAAGAGAATCGATGTGGTGTTGCTTGAGCAGGCTATTCCCGGCGAACTGCGCTACGCCATCGACGCGGAGCTGAAGGGCATCGGTCTGGTCCGTTACGGTACGGAATTTATGCCGGAGGGCAGGGTGTTAATCCGCCACCTGAAACAGCAGCAGTATCTTGATACCCGCGCCGCACTCTGATTTTTATTCAGGCTGAAACCATCATGACGACACAATTCGAACGCCACCTCAAAACCGGCGGTGACCCGCGTACGCTTGCGGATTACGCCGCCCTGCGTGACGAAATGAACAAACTGACCCACCCGGCGCGACCGGACATCAACTGGCCGCAGGCGGAAAAGCTCTGTCTGTCGCTGTTTGAGCACAACGGGGTGGAACTGCAGACCGCGGCCTGGTATACGCTCGTCCGAACGCATCTGGCCGGTCTGTACGGCATGAACGAAGGACTGACAATACTGGACGCACTCCTCTCCCGCCAGTGGGGCAATATCTGGCCGCAGCCTGTGCATGCGCGTATGGAAATTCTCAGCGCGCTCAGCAGACGGTTACAACAGACGATGCGCACCCTGACGCTGACCTGTACCGACCTCAGCCAGTTGTACCAGACAGAAGAGCACCTGAACGCACTGGGCGACGTATTGCAGCGTCTTGAACTGAGGCATGCCAGCCAGCTCGATGCCCTGCGTACCCTGGTCCATAACGCGGCGGTACGGCTGGAAAACAGCGACGGCGGGCAGGAAGCGGGCGGTGCTGTTCTCCCGGCCAGCTTTACGGCCCAGACAGAACACGTCAGGAGGGTCTATGTTGCGCAGCCGGAGCCGCTGCCGGACAGGCAGGTGATGACCGCGCCGCCTCCGGTGAAGCCCTGGAAGCCATTTGTCGCCGGAATGGCCACCATGCTGGTGATTGCCAGCTCGGTGGCATGGGGATGGCAGACGATGCATACACCAGACCCGGCTCAAACGCAGCTCGATGCCACTCTGGCGCCTTTACCTGACGAATTATCTAAAGCGCAGTTGCAGGCGCTGCGACAAGCGTCACCATCACCCATGGCAGGGCTTAGCAAGACGCAAAATCGGCTCGCACAGCTTAGGGAACTGAAACCTGACTGGGCATGGCGCTACGGCGATAGCCTGGTGCAGCAGGCGCTGATCCTTTGGCCGCAAGAGGCGAAACCGCTGGCGCAACAGTGGCAGCAGCAGGTTAACGTTGCTGCACTTCCGCAGCCATATCTGACTGGCTGGCATCAGGGAATGACCCAATTGCAACAACTGGCGAACCGGCTTAACGCACTTGATGAACAGCGGGGTAAGTACATGACGGTCAGCGAGCTGAAATCAGCGGTATTTACCATGATGCAGGCATTTAACAGTGCCGTGCCTGCAGAGGAACAACTGCGACAGCTGGCAGATCTGCCTGAAAACCAGCCGTGGCCTGATGCGCAGCAGAGCCAGACAGAACAGCATCTGCAGCAGTTGATTGCCCGTTATGCCCTGATGAAACAAAAAACGGCGGAATAGCTACAAAGGGTTCCCTCGTTTAAGAAGGCGAGGAAGTATCCGGGAAGATAAAAATGGCCGGTCAGCGCAGGGGGCTGATCCTGGTTTAACCGTGTGAAAATGAACAGAGGCAACAACGTGTCAGCCAGAGAACGTTTCTTTAAAAAAGTGCAACAGAGTAGCAAGAACATAACGTCAGGTAACACCTCAGTTGAGGCTGAAATCGTTGAATTCTGCGAGCGGTTAGAGGGGCTGGCGCAGCAAATCATTGAGTGGTTTGCGGGCACCAGCATTGAAGTCACGTTATCACGTCAGTATCTTCACGATCTGAGCACATTAGGTTATAGCCTGAGCAGCGGAATTTGCCGCTATGAGATAGCGACTATCCTTCTGCAGAATGGCGAGCGTAGTGTCAGTATCGTGCCAGAGCAGCTCTTTCGTGCAGGAGAAACGGGTTGTGTAAGAATGCGTGTTGAAGCTCCGGGATTTCGTGAGGTGTTTTATCTGAGCATGGCGCCGGAAGCGGGCTGGTTTATCCGGCGCGAGTTTCAGAGCATTAAAGAACGCGCTCTTTTGACGGAAGAACGCTTTTTTGTTGCGGTCGATCGTCTGGCTTGAAGAGCGTATGTAAAGAGCAGGTTGCCTTGCTGGCCTATTCCAACAACTTCGCAAATTTCGCCAGCCACTGCGGATGCGCAGGCCAGGCCGGCGCGGTGACCAGGTTACCATCAACGTGAGCCTGATCGATACCGATATCGGCGTACTCGCCGCCGCTGAGTCGCACTTCAGGCGCACAGGCCGGGTAGGCGCTACAGGTTCGTCCTTTTAAGATCCCGGCGGCGGCCAGCAGCTGTGGGCCATGGCACACGGCCGCAATCGGTTTGTGCGCGGCATCAAATGCCTGCACCAGCTTCAGTACGTCATCATTTAACCGCAGGTATTCAGGCGCTCTGCCGCCAGGGATCAGCAGGGCGTCATAGTCCTGCTCGTTAACGGCGGAAAAATCGGCATTGAGGATAAAACGGTGACCCGGTTTTTCGCTATAGGTCTGAGCACCGTCGAAATCATGGATAGCGGTCATGACATAGTCACCCTTCGCTTTATCCGGGCAGACGGCGTCAACCTGATGACCAATCATCTGTAAGGCCTGAAAAGGGACCATGGTTTCGTAATCTTCGGCGTAATCGCCCACCAGCATCAGGATCTTCTTGCTCATCATTTTCTCACTTTTATGGATAACGACGTTTTAGATATAGCCTGGTGTAGCGCAAATGTCGGAAATAAAAAAGCCCGTCAGAGCACGGGCAAAATAAGCAAGTGATTTAGCAATTCGTTACCAACATAATGGAGGATAACGGCGCATATCTTACGCGCCTGTTGAGTTGGCCGATACCTGATAATTTCGGTAGGTGAAACAACGGATTAAACGTGCGTTACAGCGCGTCGAAAGTGGGGTAAATGCTGTTTTCAATATATTCCGCCACTAACCAGATCTCGCCGCTGAAGATAAACCAGAATCCGAAAATAATAAGCATTAAAATAATTATGGTGAGGATTATTTCTGTTCTTCCCATTGCAGACGATACCCACCCATAGTCTTTTTCATCAAGATGGGCATTGTAGCGGGGCTTTATCCGATACACCAGTTTCATGCCGCCAGGACTTTATTACGGCCATCATTCTTGGCGCGATAAAGCGCGTCATCTACCCGTTTAAAGAGATCGTCGATACTCTCATCCTGGTTGTGCCGCGCCACGCCAATGCTGACCGTAAATCGCGGCAGACCGGGGATCGAGATGCGGGCAACCGCTGCCCGGATCGTTTCGGCGATTTGTAATGCAGTATCGAGAGAGGTGCGTGGCAGCAGAATGACAAACTCCTCGCCTCCCCAGCGGAACACGAAATCCTCTTTCCGGCTACAGGCCTCCAGGGTACGTGAAAGTGCGATAAGCACTTCATCCCCCTTCAGATGACCAAAAACGTCGTTGATATTCTTAAAGTGATCGGTATCCACCAGTAGTAAACTGAATTGCTGCTGTAAAGGAAGGTGCGTGAGATTCATTTGCTCAGCGATAATATAGAACTGTCGCCGGTTGAGCAGGCCCGTCATGGCATCCTGTAACGCGGCATGTTCCAGCTCAAGCTCCAGCCTTTTTTGCTCGGTGATGTCATGGATAATGCACAACATCAGTTTATCCCCGTAGATCTCAATTGGTCCGGCATAGGTCTGAACATGGCGGGTTGATCCATCGGCAAGGCGGTGCACAAAGTTGAGTGGCTTATGCCCACCCGGCAGAGCGGCGATTTCGCTCATCACTGGAATCACATCGCGCCCCAGAGTGTTGATCTCCCAGGTATGCTTGCTGCACATCTCCTCGTGCGAGTAGCCATAAAAATTAAGCGCGGCGAGATTGGCATCAACAATTTGGCCGTCGCGAGCAGGGTCGATCAGCAACATCGGGGCGCTGTTTGTCAGAAAAAAGCGAGCATAGAATCCTTGCTTTTTTCGCTGGTAAGTAGCGGAGCGGCTCGCTTTAAGCCCGGTCGGTGCCGGATGTGAAATCCCTTCAAAAACGATAATGTCGCCGTACGGCGCATGGTGGGTCAGCGAAAGACGACAGCTCAACGCGGTTTCATGCCCGTCGCGCCAGACTGTCCAGATCTCGATAATCTCCTGGTCCGTTTTCAGCTCAGGGATATACATCGACAGCACGTCTTGCGCATTGGCTGAGAAAGCGCCTTTTCGCAGATCATCCACCGTTTTATCCCCCATCACCTGAACCGCGGCCGTATTCGCAAAAATAATATGGCCAGAAACGGGGGAGATCAGCCACACGGGGGTTTTAATGACATTCAGCGCATCAAAATAATTTTGCGACATAAGGAATTCCTGTACATCGGCACAATATGCTTGACGATCACGACGGAATCGACTCGCGTGGACTCCTCTGAACCATACTCCAGTTAACCCTGTGTAGCATGATTTTTTTGTGAAACAAAAGCGGATTCCGAATGAATTTTACCAATTGGTATAATCTGTTTCTGTGAATTAATCTGCAGCAGTAGCCACGGGATCTGTTCGGCAGGCAAAGGTCTGGAGAACAGAAAACCCTGCAAATAATCACACCCGAGCTCTGTTAACACCGCTCGTTGCTCTTCTGTTTCGATCCCTTCGGCAACAACATACATCTCCATGGTCCGGGCAATATTAATAATGGTCTCCACCAGCTTGCGGCTTTTCTCATTTTCCAGCATTGACGTCACAAAGCTTTTGTCGATTTTGAGCTCTTTTGCCGGAAGCACGCTGAGCATAAGCAGATTAGAATAACCGGTGCCAAAATCATCAATAGAGACGGTGATCCCGGCCTGGTTGAATGCACTCAGTAATTCGATACTGCGGTCGAGATTTTTAAGGGCAGTGCTCTCCGTGACCTCAAGGATGAGCCGGGAAGGAGAAAGATTATATTTCTGCAACAGAGACGATATGGTCTGAAAGATATCCGGCTGTTCAAACTGAACAGGGGATAAGTTAAAAGACAACGTCCAGTGGGCAAAACCTTGTTCAGTCCAGAAATGCAGCTGACGGCATGCGGCCTCAATCGCCCAGTTACCCACGGGAATAATTAATCCCGTCTGTTCAAGCGAAGGTAAAAACAGATTCGGCAGCAGCACGCCTTGTTCGGGATGTCGCCAGCGAAGAAGCGCCTCAAAGCCGTGGATAGTTCTCTCTTCAGCGTGCCAGGTGGGTTGATACCACAGCTCAAACTGATCGCGCTCAAGCGCCTGCGTGAGTTCCTGCAAAAAACCGGGGTTAGCCGGGATCGCCGTCGACATCTCTGTCCGGTAGACCACCCAGTCGTTTTGGCCTTGCTTTTTAACGTACTGCATTGCCGCATCTGCTTTTAGCTTTAACTCATGCAGCGTTTCGCCATCCTGCGGATAACGACTGACGCCTGCGCTGAGCGTTGTACTCAGCGTATGCCCGCATACGTAAAGCGGGCGGCGCACATCGTCGAGCAGCGTTGAGAGGAGGGACTGGAGTTTGTCGTCATCACATTCTGGAACCAGCAGAATAAAAGCATCGCCCCCCAATCTTGCCAGGGTCATCTCACGGGTAAGCCTCGCCGTGATGCGCTGCGCAATGGTGATTAACAACTCATCCCCGACGTTATGTCCCCAGGTGTCATTAACCTGTTTAAAGTGATCAACGTCGAGGAAGATCACGGCAAACTGTTTATTGCTAAGCAACGCGCTGCGCAGGCAATCCTGCATGCGCAGATCCATCTGGTGGCGATTAGCAAGGCCGGTAAGGGCGTCAAACCGTGCCTGTAGTTCAAGCTGTCGATTGAGCGCCTGAAGGTTGTCCGTGAGCCGGTTGGTACGCCAGTGGGAATCAATGAGTGAGATAATCAACATCATGCCGAGCAGGCACAGCGTGGTGACCGACACCCCTATCGATAATCCCAGTTCGCTGATACCGCCGGGTAGGGTATGAGCCATATCACTGAACTGAGCGGCCCGCATGCCAGTGTAGTGCATGGCACAGATGGCAGCGCCCAGAACTAAAGCGGCGAGAATGCGATTGATAAAGATCCCTTTTCGCTGATGCCGCAGGTGAAAGGCCAACCAGAGCGCGGCACCGGAGGCCATTACGGCAATTAATATGGATAAACCGATGATGGGGTGATCCCAGATGATGGGGCTGTCCAGCATCAGTGCGGCCATACCGATATAGTGCATTGACACCACGCCTGCGCTCAGAATTAAGGTAGAGAGAAGCAGTCTGAAGGGCGAAAGGCGAGCGCCCGTCACGGCAATATTCATTGCCAGCATAGACGCCACCACCGCGACGCCCATTGAGGCGAGGGTTAACCAGAGGTTGTAGCTCATGATCATGGGCATTTTCATCGCTAACATACCAATGAAATGCATCGACCAGATCCCGACGCCCAGCGTAAGCCCTCCGGCAAAACGCCAGAACAGAGCGGCCTTTCCGCTGGAAAGCGGGATTTTCCCGGCATTCTCCAGGGACACAAACGAGGCGATAAAGGCCACAAGATAAGAGATGGCTATTAACACTGGGTCCCACGATACAATGAGCATTATGCAATCCCACGCCAAAGGGGTTACTGATTTCGCCAACCGGGACAGATCTTTATCTGGCTGCGTGCAGGCGAGTTCAAACAATATTAGTTATAGGGTACGTAAAACGGCCCGCACTATTAAAACGCAAAACTGTAAGCAATATAAAATATATTCTCAGTTCTAACGTGTTAAGCACAGCTAAACAAGGACAGTTAATTGCAACAAAGTCTCTAAAATAGGGTGGTGATTAACCCATTTAGCCGCAGGTGATGGTATCGCTTAAGTTCGTGTCAGACCAGTATCACAGTATCCATGGCACAATATTTCCCACAATACGCTTTTTTTATCTCACTTAAGTTAAATTGCAGGTTGCTAACTGCGAAACGACAAAGCACCGCTATTCGTGAGGACAAACGCCAGTACGGATGCTATAAACCTTAATGCCGACCAAAATATTAAGTTGTGGGAATAATCATGCTAAAAAATATTAGTGTCAGAACCTTCATTGTCTATTTCCTTTTGTCTCTTTTTTTGCTAAACGCAGCTGTCGTCTTTCTATTTACCGGCGCATCGTCGCTCTTAATAACGCTCAATGTAATAAATGTGATTGCTCTTTTTTTACTCTGGATTTACATGACCCAATATCTTGTGACACCGATCAATACTGTGAAAAAAAGTATTGAAGATGTCACGGCAGGGAATCTTGGCGTGACAATCCCCGAGTTTGGCAACAACTGCGCAGGGCGTTTAATTCCCGGGATTAACAGCCTTTCGGGCAATATTGCAACGCTGGTCCGGGAAATCAGGGCGTCGTCACAAACCGCCATGACCTTATCGGATCAACTCTCCGCACGCAGCGCGCAGCTATCAGTGAAAACGGAGCAGCAATCGGCTTCGCTGGTGCAAACCGCAGCCAGCATGGAGCAGATGGCTGCGAGCACCAAAAACAATGCTGATAACACCCGACTCGCCAGTGAACAGGCCAATCAGGCAACGCTTCAGGCACGTAAGGGGGGCGAGCTGATGGGGCAGGTTGCTCACAATATGCAATCGATCACCGAATGCGCACAGCAAATGACGGAAATCATCTCGATGATCGACGGCATTGCCTTCCAGACCAATATCCTTGCGCTTAACGCGGCCGTTGAGGCGGCAAGGGCGGGAGACCACGGAAAAGGCTTCTCTGTGGTCGCTGAGGAGGTGCGAAATCTGGCACACCGCAGCGCGGAAGCGGCGAAGAACATCAAAACGCTGATTGAAGTCACCAGCAATAACGTTACACAGGGCGTGACGGTAGTGTCAGAAGCGGAAAAAAACATGCGTGAGATTGTGGCCGGATCCGGCAATGTCAGCCGTCTGATGGATGAAATTTCCAGTTCCACATCCGAGCAGGAGAAGGGAATTTCACAGATCACGCTGGCATTATCAGAGCTGGAAAGGGTTACGCAAAGCAATGTGGCGATGGCGGAGGAACTTAACGGATCCTCTGACGTGCTGCGCAATCAGGTTATCGAACTGCAGTCACGGACACGCAATTTCCGGCTCGACGGGGGATACGCGGCTGATAGTTCGTTATCTACACCGGTTGTTCCGCTTGCGTTCCCGCAGCGACAAGGACATTCCGCCTGAAGGGACACCGCCGTTATCCGTACAATTCCCGAGCGATTTCAGCGCCATGCGGAACATAGTGGTTGCGTAACCTCTGCCGAAAGCTAGACTGACAACGAAAAGCTAAAAGCGGAGGCGTTGTGGAGAGCATAAAAGGGTCTGAACTGAACGTTCCTGACGCAGTGTTTGCGTGGGTGTTTGACGGTAAAGGCGGTGCCCGGCCGCTGGAAGACAACGACGTGATCGATCACGCGCATCCCTGCTGGTTACACCTGAACTATACCCATCCGGATAGCGCTGAATGGCTGGCATCCACCCCTTTATTGCCAAACAACGTGCGTGATGCGCTGGCAGGGGAAAGCCTGCGGCCACGAGTGAGCCGGATGGGTGACGGTACGTTGATCACGCTTCGCTGTATTAACGGCAGCACGGATGAACGTCCCGATCAGCTGGTGGCGATGCGCGTCTATATGGATGATGGGCTTATTGTTTCCACTCGGCAGCGTAAAGTGCTGGCGCTGGATGACGTGGTAAACGATCTAAAAGAGGGCACCGGGCCGACCGACTGCGGAAGCTGGCTGGTGGATGTCTGCGATGCGCTTACCGATCACGCGAGCGAGTTTATCGAAGAGTTGCACGATAAAATTATCGATCTGGAAGATAACCTGCTCGATCAGCAGATACCGCCACGCGGTTTCCTGGCGTTACTGCGCAAGCAACTGATTGTGATGCGTCGCTACATGACGCCACAACGTGATGTATATGCCCGTCTGGCCAGCGAGCGTCTCAGCTGGATGAATGATGACCAGCGCCGTAGAATGCAGGACATTGCTGACAGGCTGGGGCGCGGGCTGGATGAAATTGATTCCTGTATTGCCAGAACCGCAGTAATGGCCGATGAGATAGCACAGGTGATGCAGGAGTCGCTAGCCAGAAGAACCTACACGATGTCGCTGATGGCAATGGTCTTTTTACCCAGTACCTTTCTGACCGGTCTGTTTGGCGTAAACCTGGGCGGCATTCCCGGCGGTGCTTATCGCTACGGCTTTACCGCGTTTTGCGTCATGTTAGCTGCTTTGATTGGCGGTGTTGCATGGTGGTTGCATCGTAGTAAATGGTTGTAAATTTACGCTTTTTCCACCTTTTGCGCGGATCAAAACGCTCTTTTAATTGAGCAAAGTCAATAAACAGAAACCGTGTAAGGTGCATTATTACTCCCGCAGGTGAATGCAACGTCAAGCGATGGGCGTTGCGCTCCATATTGTCTTACTTCCTTTTTTGAATTACTGCATAGCACAATTGATTCGTACGACGCCGACTTTAATAGTCGGCTTTTTTTTGCCTCCCGTTTCTCAGGGTCTACCCTAAAAGGGTCAATCCAAAAAACTGGAGGGAAAGATGAACCATCTACTCGCGCTGCAACGACTGCATTCACGGCAGTCCGATCCGGTCCCGACCGACCCAACGCCCATGCCCGATCCCATTCCGCGTCCGCAGCCTATGCCCGACCCGCCGCCCGATGAAGAACCGATTAAATTGTCGCATCGAACCCCGAGATCTGCGAGGATACGCGCCATCTGACCGCAAAGATGACCACGAGAGACTATTGTGACCGCTTTTTCTACCCTGAATGTTCTGCCTGCCGCCCAACTCGATAACCTCAACGAGTTGGGATACCTCACGATGACGCCTGTTCAGGCGGCCGCATTACCCGCCATTCTTGAGGGGCGCGATGTTCGCGTACAGGCAAAAACCGGCAGTGGGAAAACGGCAGCGTTCGGTCTTGGACTGTTACAGCATATTGATGCCACTCTGTTCCAGACCCAGTCTCTGGTTCTGTGCCCGACCCGCGAACTGGCTGACCAGGTCGCGGGTGAGTTGCGTCGTCTGGCGCGCTTCCTGCCCAACACCAAGATCTTAACCCTCTGCGGCGGACAGCCGTTCGGGGCGCAGCGTGATTCGCTCCAGCATGCGCCTCATATTATTGTCGCGACACCTGGCCGTCTGCTGGATCATCTGCAAAAAGGCACCGTTTCACTGGATGCCCTGCAAACGCTGGTGATGGATGAAGCGGACCGTATGCTGGACATGGGCTTCAGCGACGCGATCGACGAAGTGATCCGCTTCGCGCCGGAAGATCGTCAGACATTGTTATTCTCTGCGACCTGGCCTGACGCTATCGCTGCAATCAGCGGTCGTGTACAAAAAAATCCGCTGACAATTGAAATCGACAGCGTGGATGCGCTGCCTGCCATCGAGCAGCAGTTCTTTGAAACCTCGCAGCAGGGCAAAATCCCGCTTCTGCAGAAAGTGCTGAGCCAGCACCAGCCAGCCTCCTGCGTGGTGTTTTGTAATACCAAAAAAGATTGCCAGGCGGTGTGTGATGCCCTGAATGCCGCCGGGCAAAGCGCGCTGTCATTGCATGGCGATCTGGAACAGCGCGATCGTGACCAGACGCTGGTTCGCTTCGCGAACGGCAGCGCCCGTGTGCTGGTTGCAACCGATGTCGCCGCACGCGGGCTGGACATAAAATCGCTGGAGCTGGTTGTTAACTACGAGCTGGCCTGGGATCCAGAAGTACACGTTCACCGCATTGGGCGTACCGCACGTGCCGGAAACAGCGGGCTGGCCATTAGCTTCTGCGCGCCGGAAGAGGCGCAGCGCGCCAATATCTTGTCTGAAATGCTGCAGATAAAGCTTAACTGGGTGAACACTCCGGGGAACGTTCGCGTTGTGCCACTCGAAGCCGAAATGGCGACGCTGTGCATTGATGGCGGCAAAAAAGCCAAGATGCGTCCAGGCGACGTATTAGGCGCGCTGACAGGTGACATGGGACTGGATGGCGCCGATATCGGCAAGATTACCGTTCATCCGGCACACGTATATGTGGCAATCCGCCAGGCGGTTGCGCATAAAGCATGGAAGCAGCTGCAAAACGGTAAAATTAAAGGCAAAACCTGCCGGGTCAGATTGCTGAAATAAGCGGCAGAAAAAAAGCGTCTCAGATGGACTCTGAGACGCGACAGGATTATTTCACTTCAAGTACGTTCAGGCGCAGCTCGTCAAACTGATTATCATCATCTTCCGGCTGCCAGCCTGCAGGCTGCATGGGGATCTCTTCCCGGTCAAACGCCAGATCGCCGCCATTCACCACCTCTGAATCATGGTTGATGCCTTTGAAGTCAAACAGCTCAACATCCGCAAGGTGAGAAGGCACCACGTTCTGCATTGCGCTGAACATGGTTTCGATGCGCCCTGGATAACGTTTATCCCAGTCACGCAGCATGTCACCAATGACCTGGCGCTGCAGGTTCGGCTGAGATCCACACAGGTTACATGGGATAATCGGGAAAGCTTTCGCCTGGGAGAAGCGTTCAATGTCCTTCTCGCGGCAATAGGCGAGAGGGCGGATGACAATATGTTTGCCGTCATCGCTCATCAGCTTAGGCGGCATGCCTTTCATCTTCCCGCCGTAGAACATGTTCAGGAACAGCGTTTGCAGGATATCGTCGCGGTGATGACCCAGCGCAATTTTGGTTGCGCCCAGCTCCGTCGCGGTCCGGTACAGAATGCCACGACGCAGACGAGAGCAGAGAGAGCAGGTGGTTTTACCCTCCGGGATCTTCTCTTTTACGATACCGTAGGTATTTTCTTCGACGATTTTGTACTCAACACCCAGCTTATCGAGATATTCCGGCAGGATATGCTCAGGGAAACCCGGCTGTTTCTGGTCAAGGTTTACGGCCACCAGGGAGAATTTCACCGGCGCGCTCTGCTGAAGATTACGCAGGATCTCCAGCATGGTGTAGCTGTCTTTACCCCCTGACAGGCAAACCATGATGCGGTCGCCTTCTTCAATCATATTGAAGTCTGCAATGGCTTCGCCCACATTACGGCGCAGCCGCTTCTGCAGCTTGTTGAGGTTGTATTGTTCTTTCTTTGTATTTGATTGATTGTCTTGCATTTATTGCTACCTTCGGAGCCAGCAGGGGCAAAAGTTTTCAGCGTGCCAGCTTATCGTTAAGCATCAGCACCTGTTCGCCATTCATTTTCCACGCATTCTATGCCGCAACTGTCTGGCTATGAAAGATGGGTTAACGCCGGCAGTCAATGCCAGCGGGCAAAAGTATGTCGCGTATGGTACGGATTCCGGCGGCGAATACCAGCACGTTTTACAGCGATGAAGGATCTTGTGCCGACTTGCGGTAAAGCGTAATCGGCTTTCTGTTCGCCATCAGCGAGACGTGGTCGTTAAAACAGATAACATACGGTGGGTAAGGGCAGGCAAGCTCCGCTCAATAAAATGGCGGAGCCAGTAAAACGGAAGGACAGATCAGGTGGTTACTTTTCTACAATCTCTTTCACATCCGATTGATGGATCTGATGAATGCTGCCATCTGCATCTTTGTATGAAATTAAACCGGTGTCTTTATCTCGCTCTGGTTTTCCATGTGTGGTCATCATATGTCCATCTTTGGTCGATATAACATAATCACTTGAGCACCCTGTTATTGCTAACGCGACACCTAATGCCAAAAATGCAAAAATACCACCCTTCATATTAACCTCTAATTAACTTTATAGTTACAATCGTTTTAATACAGCATTATTTAACAACAGTGAATTGCAACGCTTCGTCAACGAAAGGGAATTTCCATTTAAAGAAAAAAAGAGCAATAAACGGCCACAGCGTACCCGTATATGTGGCGTTTAATCTTGTGCTTCTTTTTGAAATCCGTCTTTTTTTAGATGTAATCCTTTATGACTATTTCACGTTGCTCTTCATTCGCATCAGTATTGATTTAACTTGTATCGCTGCTTATTATCTTGCGTTTTAGCGTATGGGAATGTGAAGCTCGCATGCGACTTTACTGACGTGCTGGCAGCTAGGATTAGACAATCACTGGCGAACGATTCCCTTAAGATGATATCCCACAGGAAGGGTTGAAAGTGTTTAAGTTAAGTACTTTTGGTTTTATGATTTTATTGTGCTCAGGGTGTAGTTCTGATGTGGTTATCACTCCTGCGGAAAAACCGGTTTATAAGCCAATGCCTGATATAACGCAATCTGTAACACCGTCTCAGCAACGGGCGATCATGGCTGGTGAACGTCCCGACTGGACAGACAGAGCGCCGGTCACCACGATCAGGCGTTATTGATTTCTGCTTATCATCTTCAGGCTGCATAGCGCAGCGATTTCATAAGTAGTAGAGAACAACCCAGGACCTCACGATGGGGTCCTGCATGCTGATACGTAGTTTTAACGTGACCTGCACAAATAGCCACTTAAACTGCACTGTGTTGAGAGTCTATTCATCTTCAAGCTATTAAGCTGTTTTCCCCGTACAAAGCAGGAGGGAAACGGTGATGGCTGTTTTAAAAGTATGTCTTTTAGTTGGGTGCTTCCTGGCGGGTTGTGTCTTGTATCTTCATCTTTTTACGTCAATGAAGGAAGCATGCATAAAAGATACGGCAGGAGAAGTGTTTCACGTGCGTCAGGTTGAAAATGCTACTGATTGTCAGTCTTTTAACTGGAGCATGTATATACAGTGTGGCTATTTTTAGTCGTAAATATAACAAATGATCAACATGCACAAAGCGAAAATTTATATGCGGTAAAAGAAAGTGCAATCAGTAAACATTAAGATTTATCTGCTTCTGTTTTATTCATTTCTTTCTGGTGTGGGATATGTTAATAGATGGTTGGATAACAGGGTGAAATGAAGTTAAAAATAAAATAAGCATAATGAACATGACAGAGCAAAAAAATATTTTTCGCGAGTGGTTAGATATTCGTTGAAGTAACACAACATACCCTTAATACCGTTGTGCAGTGGTTCCTTTAAAACTGTACGTTATGCTCAACGGCTCTCATTATTAAGGCTCCCGTATGCAAACTGACAAAGACCTTTCCACCTGGCTCACGTTTCGCCGTCTTTGGCCTATAATATCGCCTTTTAAGAAAGGACTATTGGTTGCGGCATTAGCATTAATGATAAATGCCGCCTGCGATCCTTTTATGCTGTCTTTGCTAAAGCCGTTAATGGATGATGGCGTGGGCAAAATGGACCGCTCTGTCATGTTATGGATGCCGGTTGTGGTTATCGGATTGATGACGCTACGCGGTATTACCAGTTTTATCTCCAGCTATTGTGTCTCCTGGGTCTCGGGCAAAGTGGTGATGGATGTGCGCCGGAAATTGTTCCGCCATTTGATGGGCATGCCTGTGTCGTTTTTTGACAAACAGTCAACCGGGACGTTGCTGTCGCGTATTACCTATGATTCCGAACAAGTCGCATCTTCGTCATCAGGTACGCTGATAACGGTCATCCGTGAGGGTGCGTCAATCATCGGCTTGTTCGCCATGATGTTCTACTATAGCTGGCAGCTTTCAATCATCCTGATTGTACTGGCACCTGTTATATCCGTGACTATTCGTATGGTGTCCAAACGCTTTCGCACTATCAGTAAAAGCATGCAGAATACGATGGGGCAGGTCACGGCGAGTGCTGAGCAGATGCTTAAAGGCCATAAAGAAGTATTAATTTTCGGCGGTCAGGACGTTGAAACAAAACGCTTTGATAAGGTCAGCAATAAGATGCGTTTGCAGGGAATGAAAATGATGTCCGCATCGTCAATCTCCGATCCTGTTATTCAGCTTATTGCCTCCCTGGCACTCGCGTTTGTTCTTTATGCTGCCAGCTTCCCGAGTGTTATGGCGACCCTGACGGCGGGAACGATTAGCGTCGTTTTCACATCGATGATTGCATTGATGCGGCCTCTTAAATCCCTGACCAATGTGAACGCACAGTTCCAGCGCGGGATGGCCGCTTGCCAGACGCTGTTCACTATTCTTGATTCCGAACAGGAAAAAGATGAAGGTCAGTGCGTACTTGAACGCGCTAAAGCGGACGTTGCATTTCGCAATGTGACGTTTACCTATCCGGGACGTGAGGCCCCAGCGCTACGCAATATCAGCCTGAACATACCTGCCGGTAAGACTGTTGCCCTTGTCGGACGTTCCGGCTCGGGTAAATCAACCATCGCCAGCCTGATGACGCGATTTTATGATATTGATGAAGGTGAAATTCTGCTGGACGGCCACGACCTGCGAGAATATACCCTTCAGTCGCTTCGTAACCAGGTGGCGCTGGTGTCGCAAAATGTCCACCTGTTCAACGACACGGTAGCCAACAACATCGCCTACGGTCGTACGGAGCGGTACACCCGTGAACAGATCGAAAATGCCGCGCGTATGGCAAATGCGATGGACTTTATCAACAAGATGGATAACGGTCTTGATACCATCATCGGTGAAAACGGGGTACTGCTTTCTGGTGGGCAACGGCAACGTATCGCTATTGCACGCGCACTGTTGCGGGACAGTCCAATACTCATCCTTGATGAAGCAACGTCAGCCCTGGATACGGAATCGGAACGCGCTATACAGTCTGCGCTCGAGGAACTGCAAAAGAACCGTACATCACTGGTGATTGCGCATCGTCTGTCGACTATCGAAAAAGCTGACGAAATCATTGTTGTTGAAGATGGCGTTATCGTTGAACGCGGAAGCCATGCGGAATTGCTGACTCACAATGGGGTGTACGCACAGCTTCACAAAATGCAATTCGGTGCGTCAAACAGTTAAGTCACATTCACGCTTTTTACCCCGCTTGCAAAAGCGGGGTAACCTGTAATGTCACCCAAACCTGATTTTTGGTTTTGTTGTTCGCTATTGAGCATTCTCACTGCCAATAGTAGTAGGCCAAATCCTGGTGGGTTGCTGTTTTTTGTCCGTTCTGAATAATACGTGCAACAACACGGACGACAGCATCTCATGAAAATAAAATGTATTACGCTGGCAGCGCTGATGTTTTATTCAGCGCCTGGCTGGTCGACGTTTCAGGAGCGGGAATATAATACCTGGTATATAAAAAATGCCGTTCTTTATGACATGACGCAGACGTCGGAAGGTTTTCCGGTAATGGTGAGCGTATCTCAGCCCGGGAAAAAATCCGCTAATCTGGTGGTTTCATACATCACCGAAGGTCAATGCGGAAAAAATACGCTGCCGCTTAATGTGAATGGTAAAGTACTGCCCGCCAGCTATTACTGTGTTCAGGTTGGGTCGAAAAGAATTGAACATTTTTCAGTGGTCGATGCAACCAGCGTCAATGCCCTGGTGACGCATCTGAATTCAGATTTCACTCTTCTCCTGCAAAACGATATCAAGATTTGGGCCGCAAATATCAAATCGCCGAAATACGGTCTGACACCGCGTTTTTAAAATCCTGCTACGCTTGTTTGTGGTATCAGGAGCATGAACATGAAGAACAAAGATGAACAAACCGGGTTAGTTGGGCTGGCGATTGGTGCTGCCGTTATCGGGCTTGTTTCGGCACAGAAACCGATCGATCGTAACAGCATTGTTGATGAACTGCTAAGACTCGGCAGGCAAAAGGGTGACGGCGTGGAGGATGAGGTGTTCGTCAAGGCCGCTGAGCTGGTAAGAAAAGGGGTCTAAACGATGGCAGATATCCGTCATGCCCAATGCCATTGTGGTGCAGTGGCATTCACCGTTGCGTTAACCGATGGGTTAAATACCGCCCGTCGCTGTAGCTGTTCTTTTTGTCGGATGAGAGGGGCGGTTGTGGTCTCTGCACCGTTAACCGGTATAACCGTCACCAAAGGCGAGGATAAACTTACGGAGTACCGCTTTAACACCGGTACAGCCCGGCATTTCTTCTGCTCGGTCTGCGGGATTTATACCTTCCATCAGCGGCGTTCTAATCCCAATGAATACGGTGTAAATGTCGCCTGTTTTGAAAACGTCTCTCCGTTCGATTTCCCGGAAGTGACGGTGATGGATGGGGTTAACCATCCTGCGGATGGCGAAAGTGGGGTCTTTGGCTATCTCTCTTTTCGCAAACGCGCGCCAACACAAGCGTCCTAGCCGCCTGGCCACATTGTGCTAACGCTGGCTATAGTGGGAAGTGGGTATCTTAAAGAGGAGACATTATGCTTAGTGTTGAAAAAGACGACCCACGTGAGGCGCCTGAATCAGGGGATAAAAAGCCTCAGCCCGTGAAAAAATAGCATTCACTAAGGGTATCACGGCCACCGGCACTGCTGGTGGCTTTTTGTTTTCAAAGGCTCACTGTTAATGCCTGTCGAGATGATTTAAGAGCGTGCCGAGGTGCCCAACAATATCGCGGAAATCGAAAATTAACGCCATCCACAAACACGCTAAAAGAGCCAGTAGGGCAAGGGATACACGACCAAACAACACAGTTATCCTTAATGATGAGGGGGATATCTGCGCAGTCTAACCCGCAGTCTTTCAACTTATCCTCAACAATCTCGCGATAGCGTGCTGTTGTGCGACTAACCTCAAAAAAGTGAGCCCGCATGATGCTGCGGGCTCTGATCATCAGAACTGGTAAACCAGGCCTAATGCAACGACATCATCGGTACCGATACCGTTGTTTTTGTAGAAGCTGTCATCTTCATCCAGCAGGTTGATTTTATAATCCACATAGGTGGACATGTTTTTGTTGAAGTAATAGGTTGCGCCTACGTCGGCATATTTAACCAGGTCCTGATCGCCCTGACCGTTGCCCAGGTCTTTACCTTTCGACTGCAGGTAGGAAATTGCCGGACGCAGACCAAAATCGAACTGGTATTGTGCGGTTACTTCGAAGTTCTGGGTTTTATTCGCCACGGTGCTTTCATTGTCGCCGTAAGGGGTCATATTACGGGTTTCAGAATACATTGCCGCCAGATAGAGATTGTTGGCGTCATATTTCAGACCCGCGGTCCAGGCATCCGCTTTATCCCCGCCCGCGGTGGTATTTCTCACCTGATCGTTGGTACGGTCAGAAGAGGTATAGGCCGCCCCCGCTGAAATTCCCATACCGAAATCATAGGTGGTAGAAATACCGAAGCCGTCACCGTTCTCATGACGCGTGTCGCGACCATTATTGGTCCCTTCCTGGTTATTGCTGGCATCTTCGTTATTACCCTGATACTGCAGAGCAAAGTTCAGACCCGGCACCAGACCATAGAAATCGGTGTTGCGGTAGGTTGCTACGCCATTGGCACGACCGGTCATAAAGTTATCGGCATAGGTGTAAGAGTCGCCGCCGAACTCTGGCAGCATATCGGTCCAGCCTTCCACGTCGTACAGGACGCCATAGTTACGGCCGTAGTCAAAGGAACCGTAGTCACCCACTTTCACACCGGCGAAGGCCAGACGTGTCCAGGACTGGTTGTCAGACCCTTCGGTGTTATTTGCCTGAATGTTGTATTCCCACTGTGCGTAGCCGGTCATCATATCGTTGATCTGGGTTTCGCCCTTGAAACCCAAACGCATATAGGTCTGATCGCCGTCTTTAGACGTGTCATCAGAGAAGTAGTGCAAACCATCTACTTTTCCGTACAGATCTAATTTATTGCCATCCTTATTATAAATCTCTGCTGCATGCGCAGCGCCAGCCATTAACAGAGCCGGAATCATCAGGGCCAGTACTTTTCTTTGCATTATGGTATTCCTTTGCGGTTGTTTTTATTTAATTACCTGTTGAACTTTCCTTTGCGGAGAGTTGTCACATGCTAAATCACTCCGCTGAAAGAGTAATAAATTATAATTGTTACGAAGTGAGTAAAATCTAAAGGGAATTGTTCTGCGGAAATGTTAATTTGTTTGATGAATGTTTTAGTGAAAAACATAATAAATTAAAATTATTAATCATGCAGTAAATCAGGTAATGTCTGCCCCGTTATATGCCTTTAAGATTATTATCCATAATTCCCATGAATATCATTTATTCATTTAACGTGTTGCTCAGGGATTATTTGGTCTGGCCCGGTGTGAATACACCGGGCTTTTTTTATGGCATAAAAATGCCCGGACAAGCCGGGCATGGGGATTATTCGCTGGTGGATTTTTCCGCTTTCCCGGCCATTTGCGCCAGGAAGTCGTACCGTTTTTGCAGATCGGCGGCGGCATCTTTCCACAACTGCTCAGCCACCTCTGGCTGTTGCGCATTGAGGCGACGGAAGCGTTGCTCCTGCAGCAGTGTCTCAGCCAGGGCATCTGACGGAGGACGTGAATCGAGCGCCAGCGGCAGCTTGCCTTCCTCTGCCCGGCGAGGATCAAAGCGGTACAGCGGCCAGAAGCCCGTGGCGGTCAACTGACGCATCTGGTCGTGGCTGAGCGCCAGATCGTAACCATGCTCTTCGCAAGGGCTGTAGGCGATGATAAGCGATGGGCCCGGATACGCTTCCGCCTCCTGTATCGCTTTCACCGTCTGGTTAAGCTGCGCGCCGAGCGAGATTTGCGCAACGTACACGTGGCCATACATCATCATGCTGACGCCGAGATCTTTACGCGCCTTGCGTTTCCCGTGTTCGCCAAATTTTGTTACCGCTCCTAACGGCGTGGCTTTTGACGCCTGTCCGCCGGTATTGGAATAACACTGGGTATCCAGCACCAGGATGTTCACGTTCTCGGTCAGGCTCAACACATGATCCAGCCCGCCAAAGCCAATGTCATACGCCCAGCCATCGCCGCCAATCAGCCAGATCGATTTTTCAACCAGGGCGTCAGCGTCGGTCACCAGTTGTTCTGCGCCGTCAACGCCCTGAAGGGCATTACGAAGCGCCGTAACCTGTTCGCGACGAACCTCAGGGGTGGCTTCAGCGTGCAGCGCAGCGTGCAGGTCGGCAGGGATGTTATCGGCAAACTGATCCAGCAGGCGCATCACGCGTGCGCGGTGCTGATCCACCGTTAAGCGGAAGCCAAGACCAAATTCGGCGTTATCCTCAAACAGCGAATTCGCCCATGCCGGGCCGCGGCCGTTGGCGTCGGTGGTGTATGGGGTGGACGGCAGGTTACCGCCATAGATAGACGAACAGCCGGTCGCGTTGGCGATCAGCATCCGGTCACCGTACAGTTGCGTCAGCAGTTTGATGTACGGTGTTTCCCCGCAGCCGGAGCAGGCACCAGAGTATTCGAACAGCGGCGTGATCAGCTGTGAGGTACGGATATCAATACGTTCCAGCTTGCTCCGATCGATTTCCGGCAGGTTCAGGAAGAAGTCATAATTCACTTTCTCTTCTTCCACGTGTTCCAGCCGCGACATCATATTGATGGCTTTGATATCCGGGTTCTGTCGGTCTTTGGCCGGGCAGACCTCGACGCAGAGGTTACAGCCGGTGCAATCTTCGGGTGCAACCTGCAGAACGTATTTCTGTCCGCGCATATCGCGGGATTTCACATCCAGCGAATGCAGGCTGGATGGGGCCGATTCCATCGCGTCCGGAGAAACGACTTTGGCCCGGATGGCAGAGTGCGGGCACGCTGCCACACAGTGATTGCACTGGGTACACAGCTCTTCCTTCCAGATTGGGATCTCTTCGGCGATGTTGCGTTTTTCCCAGCGGGTGGTGCCCATCGGCCAGGTGCCATCCGGCGGCAGGGCGGAGACGGGAAGGGCATCGCCCAGCCCCGCCAGCATGGCCGCCGTTACGGTTTTAACAAAATCTGGAGCCGCATCAGAAACCACCGGAGGACGGTTCGGGCTGCTGGCATTCACCGGCTGGAGCGGTACTTCAGACAGCGACTCGCGCGCCAGCGCCAGTGCCTGCCAGTTGCGTTCAACCAATTCCTGGCCTTTACTGCTGTAACTTTTGGCGATCGCGCCCTGCAGTTCCATTAAGGCGCTGTCGCCCGGCAGAATGTTTGTCAGGTGGAAGAACGCCATCTGCATGACGGTGTTGATGCGCACGGCAAGACCACATTCGCGGGCAATCTTCGCTGCGTTGATGACAAAAAGCCGCGCTTTTTTCTGATTAAGCACTGCCTGCACTTCCTGCGGCAGGCGCGCCCAGACTTCATCCGCACTGTACGGTGTGTTGAGCAGGAAAATACCGCCAGGTTTGAGACGTTCGGCCATCTGGTATTTATCGATAAACTGCAGCTGGTGACAGCCGACAAAATCAGCCTGCGAAATGAGATACGCGGAGCGGATAGGGTGTTCGCTGACGCGCAGATGGGACACGGTCAGCCCGCCGGCTTTCTTGGAGTCATAGACGAAATAACCCTGTGCATACCACGGTGTGGAATTACCGATGATCTTGATGTTGTTCTTGGTTGCCGAAACGCTGCCGTCGCTGCCCAGACCGTAGAACAACGCCTCAAGTTTCGCGCCGGAGGGCAGGGTGTTTTCCGGCAAGGCCAGTGAGAGATGAGTGACATCGTCATAAATACCGACCGTAAAGCGAGGCTTCGGCTTCGTTTCACTCAGCTCATTAAACACCGCCAGCACGCAATCCGGACCGAACTCTTTGGACGACAAACCATAACGCCCGCCAATGACACGCGGCAGCGTTTCGCGCTCGCCGTTACTGAAGGCTTCCGCCAGTGCGGTCATGACGTCCAGATACAGCGGTTCTGCGTGTGCGCCTGGCTCTTTGGTACGATCGAGCACGGCCACGCTACGTGCGCTCTCCGGCAGCGCAGAGAGCAGATGTTTCGCTGAGAACGGGCGGAAAAGGCGAACTTTCAGCACCCCAACTTTCTCGCCGCGCGTCAGCAGTTCATCCACGACTTCTTCACAGGTGCCAATGGCTGAACCCATCAGCACAATCACGCGTTCCGGCTGTGGATGGCCATAATATTCAAACGGTTTATATTCCCGTCCGGTGGCGGCAGCGAAATCGTTCATCGCCTGTTCCACATGATCGTACACCGCGTTGTACCACGGGTTCGTTGCCTCGCGGGACTGGAAGTAAGTATCCGGGTTGGCCGATGTCCCGCGGATCACCGGATGTTCCGGGTTGAGTGCGCGGGCGCGATGGGCATCAATGTCCGCCTGCGGCAGAAGCGAGAGAAGGGTGTCATCTGCCAGGGGCACGATTTTGTTGATTTCGTGGGAGGTGCGGAAACCATCAAAGAAGTGAATAAACGGCACGCGGCTTTTCAGCGTCGCGATATGGGAAATTAACGCGAAATCCTGGGCCTCCTGGACGCTGCTGGCGCACAGCATCGCGCAGCCGGTCTGACGCACGGCCATCACGTCGGAGTGATCGCCAAAAATGGAGAGCGCGTGGGTAGCAACGGTTCGTGCCGCGACGTGCAGGACAAACGGGGTAAGTTGACCGGCCAGTTTGTACAGCGTCGGGATCATTAGCAGCAATCCCTGCGAGGAGGTAAACGACGTGGAGAGCGCCCCCGTCTGTAGCGCACCATGCACCGCGGCAATCGCACCCGCTTCGGACTGCATTTCGACGACTCTCGGGACATCGCCCCAGACATTTTTTAACCCGTTTCCTGCCCAGGCATCTGCCTGTTCGGCCATTGTAGAGCTTGGCGTAATCGGGTAGATGGCGATAACTTCGCTGGTGCGAAACGCGACTGACGCGACTGCACCATTACCGTCAATAGTTTGCATAGGACGACACCCTTACATTGCGCAAAAAAAGAGGGGTCCGTAAATCTGGTCAGACCCTGAATATTATTCCCTTATTTTAGCAAAGGCCGGATTTTGCGATTTTCGCATTTGTGTCCTCGGTATTCTCACCATCAATGAGTAGATCAAACTTTAGGTGAAAAAATTGCGAGAAATTGTTTCAGCAGCGCATAAATACGCACTTCTGCTCTCGACGGCACGGGATGTGATGCCTATTATGCATAGGTTTCGCATTATTCATGGGGGAGAGAGAGCATGCGTTCAGCGTTTTGGGTAGGGTGTGCCGCGTTATTGCTGTCGGCCTGTAGTAACGAACCTGTTCAGCAGGCCACGGCGGCACACGTAACGCCGGGAATGAAAGCCGCGATGTCCAGTTCTGGACAAGCCAACTGCGCGATGATTGGTGGCTCACTGTCGGTTGCCCGCCAGCTCGATGGCTCTGCGATCGGGATGTGCGCCTTGCCAAACGGCAAACGCTGCAGTGAACAGTCGCTTGCCGTTGGATCCTGCGGTAGCTACTGATTATTCAGCGCGTTTAAACATCAGCGTTTTGTCGGCTGTCGCCAGCGTTAACTGGTCTTCAGTCAGGTCGACCTGCGCCCCTTTGCGCAGCATGTCGCCGATGGCCTGATCCAGCTCGTTCAATTGTGGTTCGGTACAGAGTTTGCGCGTCATCGCCAGCCCTTTAACCTTAAGTTCCCCTTCGGACAATTTTCCCTGTCCGTTGAAGCGGTTACACATCACGCCGGAAATGCTGATGTTATTAACCAGGCTGATATCGGGCAACGCGCTAAAACTGATCTCAGGTTGCGTTGTCGTGGCCTTCACGGCTTTCCCGTCCACATTTTCCAGCACAAAGCGGTGGTTCTTAAGCTGCTCCGGCTGAACAGACGCTTTACCCGGATTAACGCAGCCGGAGAGGACAAGACTGATAACACTTAACGCAATGAGTTTTTTCATTTTTCTTCTCGAACTATAAATACTGTGAATCATTTACCAGTGTAACGATACGCTGGCGTGCGTTAATGGGGTTTATCTGAAAGTGCGGGAAGAAGACCGGGCAACGCAGCGGTTGCCCGGGACAAGATCAGTGAGATTTAAACCCGGCGGCCGTCATCAGCATGCGGAAGAACATACTGACAGCTGCCAGCGCCAGTACGCTGCCGCCCCAGATAATGGCCAGCCACAGCAATCGTTTCCAGACAGGCTGTTGCATCAGTGATAACCCTCCCCATGCTGTACTTTTCCGCGAAATACGTAATAACTCCAGAAGGTGTAGACCAGAATCACGGGAATGATCAACAACGCACCTACCAGCATAAAGCCCTGACTTTGTGTCGGCGCGGCCGCCTGCCACAGGGTGATCGACGGTGGAATAATATGCGGCCAGATGCTGATCCCAAGCCCGCTAAAGCCGAGAAAAATAAGCCCCAGCGTCAGGATAAACGGCCGATTATGGCTTTGCAGATTATTCAGGCAGCGCCACTGATACAGGCTCAGCAGGACGACCAGAGCCGGAACCGGCAACAGATAAAACAGGTTCGGCAGCGTAAACCAGCGCGCGGCGATGGCCGGGTGCGCCAGCGGGGTCCAGAGACTGATCGCCGCGATAACGGCCAGCAGCACAATTAAGAGCGTTTTAGAAACTTCGCGCATCCGCTGTTGCAGGGCATTTTCACTTTTCATCACCAGCCAGGTGGCGCCCAGCAGCGCATAGGCCACCACCAGACCCGCGCCACAGAACAGGTTAAACGCGGTAAACCAGTCAAAGGGACCGCCGGTATAGGCACGCCCGGTGACGGCAAACCCGTTTATGACGGCACCCACCGTCACGCCCTGGGTAAACGTCGCCAGAAGTGAACCGCCAATAAAGGCTTTATCCCAGAACGGACGGTGCGCTGGCGTTGCTTTAAAACGAAACTCAAACGCCACGCCACGAAAAATAAGACCGATCAGCATTAATGTCAGCGGAATGGTGAGGGCATCGATAATCACCGCGTAGGCCAGCGGAAAGGCACCGAAGAGGGCAGCGCCGCCCAGCACCAGCCAGGTTTCATTCCCGTCCCAGACCGGGGCGACGCTGTTGACCATCACATCGCGATCGTCCGGGTTTTGCGTCATCGGGAACAGAATGCCGATCCCCAGATCAAAACCGTCCATCACGATATACATCAGCGTCGCGAAGACGATGATGACAAACCAGATAATGGAAAGATCGATACCCATTATGGCTGCTCCTTATTGCCAGTGGTAACTGCGGAAAGCGGGCGTGCCGGACGTCCATCGGCCTCGGTGGCGAACGATTCGTGAGGCTGAGGTCCTTTTTTAATCAGGCGCACCATATAGCTGTAACCGACGCCGAAGACCGAGGTGTAAACGACGAAGAAAGCCAGCAAACTGACGCTCATATGCAGATCGCCATGGGCGGATACCGCATCCCGGGTACGTTGAAGCCCATAGACGACCCACGGCTGGCGTCCTACTTCGGTGGTCACCCATCCGGCCAGTATGGCGATCAACCCTGAAGGCCCCATCAGCAGGGCAAACCACAGGAAGGGGCGCGAGGTGTAAACGCGCTTTTTATAGCGCAACCAGAGCGCCACCACGCCGAGCAGCAGCATCAGCATGCCTAAGCCCGCCATAATGCGGAACGACCAGAAGACAATGGTGGAATTTGGACGATCTTCCTTCGGGAACTCCTTGAGCGCCGGAACCTGTTTATCCAGACTGTGCGTCAGGATAAGGCTGCCAAGAGCGGGGATCTCAAGGCCAAAGCGGGTGCGCTCCAGTTCCATATCTGGCCAGCCAAACAGCAGTAGCGGGGTAGGTTCCCCCGGTGGGTTTTCCCAGTGCCCCTCAATGGCGGCGATTTTGGCAGGCTGATGCTTTAAGGTATTCAGCCCATGCATATCACCGACCATTGCCTGGATGGGGGCCACAATCAGGGTCATCCACAGCGCCATAGAAAACATAGCGCGGATGGCAGGCGTATTGTTTCCGCGCAGCAGATGCCATGCCGCCGATGCGCCAACAAACAGGGCGCTACTGAGGAAGGCGGCTATCGACATATGCAGCAGACGATAAGGGAAGGAGGGGTTAAAGACCACGGCAAACCAGTCTACCGGGACGACCTGCCCGTTGACGATCTCATAGCCCTGTGGGGTCTGCATCCAGCTATTGGAGGAGAGGATCCAGAAGGTGGAGATAATTGTCCCCAGCGCCACCATACAGGTGGCGAAGAAGTGCAGCCCAGGCCCGACTTTATTCCAGCCGAACAGCATCACGCCGAGGAATCCGGCCTCAAGGAAAAAGGCGGTCAGCACTTCATAGGTCAGAAGCGGGCCGGTAATGCTGCCCGCAAACTGCGAAAATCCACTCCAGTTAGTGCCAAACTGATACGCCATCACCAGCCCGGAGACCACGCCCATGCCAAAGTTAACGGCAAAAATCCTGGACCAGAAGTGGTACAGCGAGCGCCAGATCGGATTTTTTGTTTTCAGCCACAGCCCTTCAAGCACAGCAAGATAGCTTGCCAGGCCGAGAGTGATTGCCGGGAAAATAATGTGGAAGGATACGGTAAAGGCAAACTGTATCCGTGCAAGGTGAAAAGCATCTAAACCAAACATGCACAGCCTCAATGTCAAACGGTGTGCTGTTATGGTACAGAGGCGCAGATCAGACTATCAGACGCAGAAACGCGAAATTTAACCATAACAGTTGGCAAAAAGCTCCCGCTTTTCCCATCTGATATACTTCATTATACGGCATAAAAATATTATTTTAATGAATTTTATGCATTAAACCGCTTGCTTTGTCGTCGGCACCGTGCGTTAATGGTCTTCTGGTATTGAGTCCAAATAAATATCTGACGTAGTTTTATAAAGCAGTTCTCATCACGTTGTGCCTCTCCGCAGCCTCTCTTGGGTCTTTATCTACATTCCGATTAGTTTTGTTTCAAACCATTATCGCCTGATCGGCTCATGAGTAATTTACGTTTTTACGTTTACAGGAGAATCCTATGACTTCTTATATCCATTTTCGCTGCCCATGCTGTCATGGCTCGCAGTACCGTACTTCAGCCTTTGATGTGTCTGAGAAAAATCCCTTCGGCGCAAAATGCATCTTTTGCAAATCGCCAATGATTACACTCGACCATCTGGCCACGGCGCGTCTCGCACACAATCATGTGACCGAATACCGTAAGTAATTCATTTCATAAACCATAACAGTTAGCAAAATCTTCTCTTTTTCTCCTGCTGATATACACTGTCCGCAATAAGGAGAATCTGATGAAAAAATACCAGCGTCTGGCGCAACAAATTATCTCGCAGATTGAGCTTGGCGTATGGTTGCCGGGCGATAAGCTGCCTTCTCTGCGAGAGCAGGTGGCGAGCAGCGGCATGAGTTTTATGACCGTGGGCCACGCGTATCAGATGCTGGAAAGTCAGGGGCGCATTGTCGCCAGACCGCAGTCGGGCTATTACGTTGCCTCGCGCCCGACCGCACAACAGCCAGCGCCACCTGCACAGGTCATGCGCGACGAAGCGGTGGACATCAACACCTATATCTTCGACGTTCTGCAGGCCAGCCGCGACCCGTCGGTTGTTCCTTTTGCTTCCGCTTTTCCCGACCCGCGTCTTTTCCCGCTTCAGCAACTCAACCGCTCGCTGGCAAACGTCAGCAAAACCGCGACGGCGATGAGCGTGATTGAAAACCTGCCGCCGGGTAATGTCGATTTGCGCCACGCCATTGCCCGCCGCTATGCACAGCAGGGGATGAATATCTCACCGGAGGAGATCGTGATCACCGCAGGCGCGCTCGAAGCGCTGAACTTGAGTCTCCAGGCGGTGACCGAGCCGGGGGACTGGGTGATTGTCGAAAACCCCTGTTTCTACGGCGCGCTGCAGGCGCTGGAACGCCTGAAGTTGAAGGCCCTGTCGATTGCGACGGACGTGCGCGAGGGGATCGATCTCAATGCCCTTGAACAGGCGCTGAATGACTACCCGGCCAAGGCCTGCTGGATAATGACCAACAGTCAAAATCCGCTTGGCTTTACGCTCAGCCCGGAGAAAAAAGCGCAGCTTGTGGCGCTGCTGACGAGGCACAACGTCACGCTGATTGAAGATGATGTCTACAGCGAGCTCTATTTTGGCCGTGAAAAGCCGCTCCCGGCGAAAGCATGGGATCGTCAGGACATGACGCTGCACTGCTCCTCGTTTTCGAAATGTCTGGTGGCCGGTTTTCGCATCGGCTGGGTAGCGGCGGGTAAACATGCGCGGCGTATTCAGCAGCTTCAGCTGATGAGCACGCTCTCTACCAGCTCCCCGATGCAGCTGGCGCTGGTGGATTACCTCGCGACCAAACGCTACGACGCCCATCTTCGCCGCCTGCGACGTACGCTGGCCGAGCGTAAACAGCAGGCGTGGCAGTCACTTTTGCGCCATATGCCGCCGGGCGTCAAAATCCATCATAACGACAGCGGCTACTTTTTGTGGCTGGAGCTTCCGGCACAGCTGGATGCAGGGCTGTTAAGCGAACAGGCGTTACGCCATCACATCAGTATTGCCCCAGGCAAAATGTTTTCCACCTCAGATGTCTGGACACCTTTTTTCCGTTTTAATACCTCCTGGGCATGGGGAGAGCGGGAAGAGCAGGCCGTTATTCAGTTAGGGAAATTAATCAGCAGCATGTTGAAATAACGATTCCGGCCTCTCGCTAAATAATCATTGCTTATCTTTTTGCCGCCGCGGCGACCATTTTGCCGCGTCGCATCATACGAAATCTGCATACCACCTCTCACGCCTAACCCCTTGTCTATAATCCAGTTAACGGGGAATGCGCCCTCGGTCACACCTTGATGAAATTTCCTTAAGCCGCACGGTGCGGGGCATTTGCGCGGTCTACGTTTAATGAGGGAGATATTTTTACGGCACGGCTGCCGCTAAATTTTCATTGCGACTGGAGTAATGTTTATGAGCAAAAAATTTGCCCGCAGCAGCCTGTGTGCGCTTGGTATGGCAATAATGACCGCGCAAGCCGCCGAGCCACCGAAAGCGATTGGCGACGGAGAGGGTCGGCTGGATATTATTGCCTGGCCGGGTTACATCGAGCGGGGACAAACGGATAAAAATTATGACTGGGTAACCCAGTTTGAAAAAGAGACCGGCTGTGCGGTAAACGTCAAAACCGCCGCCACGTCGGACGAGATGGTGAGCCTGATGGCGAAAGGTGGGTATGACCTGGTCACCGCGTCCGGAGATGCGTCGCTCCGTCTGATTATGGGAAAACGCGTTCAGCCGATTAACCCGGAACTCATCCCCAACTGGAAAACCCTCGACCCGCGTCTCGTTAAAGGTGAGTGGTTTAACGTGGGCGGCAATGTCTACGGCACGCCGTATCAGTGGGGGCCAAACCTGCTGATGTACAACACCAAAACCTTCCCGACACCGCCGGACAGCTGGAGCGTGGTGTTTGTAAAACAGGACTTACCGGACGGTAAAACCAACCAGGGCCGCGTGCAGGCCTATGACGGTCCGATTTACATTGCCGATGCGGCGCTGTTTGTGAAGGCCACTCAACCCCAGTTGGGTATTAACGACCCCTACCAGCTGACGGAAGAACAGTACGCTGCGGTTCTGAAAGTGCTACGCGATCAGCACGCCCTGATCCACCGCTACTGGCATGACACCACCGTACAGATGAGTGACTTTAAGAATGAAGGCGTGGTGGCGTCCAGCGCCTGGCCATACCAGGCGAATGCCCTGAAAGCCGAAAACCAGCCGATCGCGACGGTCTTCCCGAAAGAGGGCGTCACGGGCTGGGCAGACACCACTATGCTTCACGCGCAGGCAAAACACCCGATGTGTGCTTACAAATGGATGAACTGGTCGCTGACGCCAAAAGTGCAGGGCGATCTGGCGGCGTGGTTTGGCTCTCTGCCGGTGGTGGCGCAAGGGTGTAAGGCCAGTACGCTGCTGGGTGAGAAAGGCTGTGAAACCAACGGTTACGACGCCTTTGACAAAATCAAGTTCTGGAAAACCCCGATCGCCGAAGGCGGCAAATATGTGCCTTACAGCCGCTGGACGCAGGATTACATCGCCATCATGGGTGGCCGTTAATCATCCGGGAGCAGAACATGACGTACGCGGTAGAGTTTAATGACGTTTCCCGTCTGTACGGCGACGTACGGGCGGTGGATGGGGTGAGCATTGCCATTCGTGACGGGGAGTTTTTCTCCATGCTGGGGCCGTCGGGTTCCGGCAAAACCACCTGCCTTCGGCTGATCGCCGGTTTTGAACAACTCTCCGGCGGGACAATCACAATCTTCGGTAAAGAAGCGAGTGAGCTTCCTCCGTGGGAGCGAGACGTCAATACGGTGTTCCAGGACTACGCGCTGTTTCCGCATATGTCGATTCTCGATAACGTCGCTTACGGGCTGATGGTCAAAGGCATCGACAAAAAAAAACGCCATGCACTGGCGCAGGAGGCGCTGGAAAAGGTCGGGCTGAGCTTTGCCATTGCGCGCAAGCCGTCGCAGCTTTCCGGCGGCCAGCGTCAGCGCGTTGCCATTGCGCGTGCGCTGGTCAATGAACCCCGCGTGCTGTTGCTGGATGAACCGCTGGGTGCACTCGATCTGAAACTGCGTGAACAGATGCAGGTCGAGCTGAAAAAACTTCAACAGGCACTCGGGATCACCTTTATTTTTGTGACCCACGATCAGGGGGAAGCCCTGTCAATGTCCGACCGGGTCGCCGTTTTCAACAACGGACGCATTGAGCAGGTGGATACCCCGCGTGAGCTATACATGCGCCCGCGTACGCCGTTCGTGGCCAGCTTTGTCGGCACCTCGAACGTTTTCGATGCGGCACTGGCGCAGAAAGTGTGCGGCATGGAGGGCGCTTATTCGCTTCGACCGGAACATATCCGACTCAATGAGAGCGGTGAGGTTCAGGTTGAAGGCGTGGTTCAGGCTGTCCAGTATCAGGGTGCGGCAACGCGCCTGGAGCTGAAACTTGCCGGGGGGGCAAAACTGCTGGTGAGCCAGGCCAATCTCAGCGCGGACACACTGCACACTGGTGTTGAGCCGGGGCAGGCGGTGCTGGCTTCATGGTCGCGCGACGCCATGATCCGCCTGCATGAGGAAGGGTGAAATGGCGATGAGCGTCTTACATCCTCCCGCACCGCGCGGTACCCTAAGCCGCATTACCGCGTATTTCTGGCGCCAACCGTCGCTGGGGATATTCCTGCTTCTGCTGGCACCGCTAATGTGGTTTGGCATCGTCTATCTGGGATCGCTCCTTACGCTGCTGTGGCAGGGCTTTTATACCTTTGATGACTTCACCATGTCGGTTACTCCGGACCTGACGCTGGCGAACATTCAGGCACTTTTTAACCCGGCAAACTACGACATTATTATCCGTACGCTGGTGATGGCGATTGCGGTCACCCTCGCCAGCGCCATTCTGGCCTTCCCGATGGCCTGGTACATGGCGCGTTACACCAGCGGCAAATGGAAAGCGTTCTTCTATATTGCCGTTATGCTACCGATGTGGGCGAGCTATATCGTCAAAGCGTACGCGTGGACGCTACTGCTGGCGAAAGATGGCGTGGCGCAGTGGTTTCTCAGCCATCTGGGGCTGGAGCCGATTCTGGTCTCTGTTCTGACGCTCCCGGCGATTGGCGGGAACACGTTATCGACCTCCGGGCTGGGGCGGTTTCTGGTCTTTGTCTACATTTGGCTGCCGTTTATGATCTTGCCCGTGCAGGCGGCGCTGGAACGGCTGCCTGCCTCGTTGTTGCAGGCCTCTGCCGATCTCGGTGCGCGTCCGCGTCAGACCTTTCGTTATGTTGTTCTGCCGCTGGCGATCCCGGGTATCGCGGCGGGCTCGATATTTACCTTCTCTCTGACGCTGGGGGATTTTATCGTGCCACAGCTGGTAGGGCCGCCTGGCTATTTCATTGGCAATATGGTCTATGCCCAGCAGGGGGCCATCGGCAATATGCCCATGGCCGCCGCCTTCACCCTGGTGCCGATTGTGCTTATCTCGCTTTATCTGGCGTTCGTGAAACGTCTGGGAGCATTCGATGCACTCTGAACGCGCACCGTTGTTCCTGAAAGTGGCCGCCTGGGGCGGGGTGATCTTCCTCCATTTCCCCCTGCTGATTATTGCCATCTACGCTTTTAATACTGAGGACGCGGCCTTCAGCTTCCCGCCGCAGGGGCTGACGTTGAAGTGGTTTAGCGTGGCGGCGGGGCGTGGCGACATCATCGATTCCGTGACGTTGTCACTTAAAATTGCGACGTTAGCGACGGCTATTGCTCTGGTACTTGGCACGCTTGCTGCAGCGGCGCTGTGGCGTAGCGCGTTTTTTGGCAAAAACGCCATTTCGCTGTTGCTGCTGTTACCGATAGCGCTGCCGGGCATCATCACCGGTCTGGCGCTGCTGACCGCTTTCAAAACCATCAATCTGGAGCCTGGTTTTTTTACCATCGTTGTCGGGCACGCCACGTTCTGCGTGGTGGTGGTGTTTAACAATGTGATTGCCCGGTTCCGACGCACCTCCTGGAGCCTGGTTGAAGCGTCGATGGATTTAGGGGCCGATGGCTGGCAAACCTTCCGTTACGTGGTCCTGCCCAATCTTGGGTCGGCGCTGCTGGCCGGGGGCATGCTGGCGTTTGCTCTGTCGTTTGACGAAATTATCGTCACAACCTTTACCGCGGGACACGAGCGCACGTTACCGCTGTGGTTGCTTAACCAGCTCGGACGTCCGCGTGACGTGCCGGTCACCAACGTGGTCGCACTGCTGGTGATGCTGGTGACAACCTTCCCCATTCTGGGAGCCTGGTGGCTAACCCGCGACGGCGAGAACAGCGCCGGGAGCGGGAAATAACATTGATTTCAACGGGACAATGCTATGCAAAAACGACTGCTGATTAATGGTGAACTGGTGAGTGGCGAGGGGGAAAAACAGCCGGTCTATAACCCTGCCACCGGAGAGGTTCTGCTGGAGATTGCTGAAGCATCTGCCGCGCAGGTCGACGCGGCCGTGCAGGCAGCCGATCGGGCGTTCGCACAGTGGGGGCAAACCACGCCCAAAACGCGTGCCGAATGTCTGCTGAAACTGGCTGACGTTATTGAAGCGCATGCCGACGAGTTTGCCAGTCTCGAATCCCTGAACTGCGGTAAGCCGCTGCACTGCGCGCTGGGCGATGAGATCCCCGCGGTGGTCGATGTGTTTCGGTTCTTTGCTGGCGCGGCCCGCTGCCTGAACGGACTGGCGGCGGGTGAGTATCTGGACGGGCATACTTCGATGATCCGTCGCGATCCGGTCGGGGTTGTCGCCTCCATCGCCCCCTGGAACTACCCGCTGATGATGGCGGCGTGGAAGCTGGCACCGGCGCTGGCCGCCGGGAACTGCGTGGTCATCAAGCCTTCTGAGATTACGCCGCTGACCGCCTTAAAACTGGCCGAACTGGCGAAGGATATTTTCCCGGCTGGCGTGCTGAACGTGCTGTTCGGGCGCGGAAAAACGGTAGGCGATCCGCTGACCGGGCATGAGAAAGTGCGCATGGTGTCACTCACCGGCTCAATTGCAACCGGGGAGCACATCATTGGCCATACCGCCTCATCCATAAAACGTACCCACATGGAGCTGGGCGGCAAGGCACCGGTTATCGTCTTTGATGACGCCGATCTGGATGCGGTCGTCGAGGGCGTGCGGACGTTTGGTTTCTACAATGCCGGGCAGGACTGCACTGCGGCCTGCCGGATTTATGCCCAAAAGGGCATTTATGCTGCGCTGGTGGAAAAACTGGGCGCAGCGGTGGCCAGCCTGAAGATGGGGGCGCCGGAAGAGGCCTCTACCGAGCTGGGGCCGCTGAGCTCGCAAGCGCATCTGTCGCGCGTCTGTCAGGCTGTGGATGAGGCCAAAGCGCTCAGCCATATCCGCGTGGTGACGGGCGGCAGTAAAAAAGAGGGAGCGGGTTACTACTTCCAGCCAACCCTGCTGGCCGGGGCAAAACAGGAAGATGCCATTGTGCAACGTGAAGTCTTTGGCCCGGTGGTGAGCGTCACTGAATTTGACGACGAAGAACAGGTGCTGGCCTGGGCTAACGATTCACAATATGGCCTGGCCTCGTCCGTCTGGACCCGGGATGTGGGGCGTGCTCACCGCCTGAGTGCGCGTCTGCAATACGGCTGCACCTGGGTGAATACCCATTTTATGCTGGTAAGCGAAATGCCACACGGCGGCATGAAGTTATCCGGTTACGGAAAAGATATGTCGGTGTACGGGCTTGAGGATTATACCGTTGTCCGGCATGTGATGATAAAACACTAATATGCAGTTAAGTGGCTGTAATATATTGAAAATATATTGCAGTCGCTTACTTTTGGGCCATTGAAGTTAAAATTAGTGCTCAGCAGAGCTGCCTGGTTGATGATTATGCCATCCTGACTGGAACTGGATAAACATGTGTAATAATGGCCCAAAACGGCAACTGGAATGACAGGTAATGGGATTTCAATATTGGTTCACGGTATGTGCAATTTTTCTGATCTGCCCCTTTATGCTTGTTCAGTCGATTATCTTTTTGCGACGAGGTGTCTACACTAAAACCTTCAAGGGAACGATGCGAAAGGAATATATACACAAAGACACTAAACCTATTGAATACTGGTTTAACGTTATTGCTCAAATAATGATAAGTGCTGCAGTACTTGGTTTAGGTTTCTGGTTATTAGATGACCTACCTGCCTTTCATAATTGGCACACTGAAATCCGCGCAATGCTCCCTTTTTAATTCACCATTGAAAAGATGCCAAACCTCGCTCAGGCGGGGTTTTTTGTTGCCTTGAGGTAACCATGAGCATCGAAGCCAGAGGGATTAAAGAGTCGAAGTGCAACCTTAATCTTGTCATGCATGGTTTTCGAAGACGGATCCTTGTCAGGGCATAGTTGTAACGCAATATACTCATTTGTTATTAGCCTTAATATTTAAGTGGTTATTCTGTAACGAAAAAACTTGATCTGTATCAACATATGACGCATATTGCGTGCGGTTATTTTTTCGGCTCTGGAATACAGAATGACGTTGTATCAAAAGATGTTGGTTTTTTACGCAATCATGGCTTCTATCTGCGCATTAATCACCTGGTTCCTGTCTAAAGATCGTAAACGCATCCGCCTGCTCAGCGCGTTTCTGGTAGGGTCGACCTGGCCGATGAGCTTCCCCGTTGCGCTGCTGGTCTCGCTTTTCTGAAGCACGCTTCCATTTTTAAACGATGAACATGGCATTCCCGCTACGATAACTGTATAAATAAACAGTACATCGTAAAAGGAGTGCTTATGAACAGTTTTTACTCGCAACATGCGGGTTGCACCGTCCGCTGGCATGATTTGCCCGGCACCGGCGATCCCGTTGTCTTCATCCACGGATTGGGCTGCGCCTCGTCCTATGAATATCCCCGCGTCGTTCGTGACCCTCAGTTTGGCGGGGGCAGAACGATTCTCATCGATTTACCCGGCAGCGGTTACAGCGATAAGCCTGAGCACTACAGCTACAAAACTACCGATCAGGCCCGCGTTGTGGCTGAACTGATGGATCATCTCAAGCTCGATGCCTTCTGGCTGTACGGTCACAGCATGGGCGGCAGCATCGCCATTGAAGCGGCGGGGCTGCTGGCATCGCGTGTTAAAGGGCTGATGGTGTCGGAACCCAATTTTCATGCCGGGGGTGGGATGTTCAGCCGCTCGATTGCCGCACAAACGGAACAGCAGTTTCTGGAACAGGGATATCAGGCCATGCTCTGTGCAGAAAAAACGGCGTGGGCCGGGTGCCTCCAAAGTAATGCACCTTATGCTGTCTGGCGCGGCGCATCGAGCCTGGTGGCGGGCGTTGAGCCAGACTGGGAAACGCAATTTCTGTCGCTGCCTTGCCCGGTGACGTTGATTTTTGGCGAGCTCTCTTTGCCGGATGACGATGTGGAGCGCCTGAAGCAGAAGGGCGTAGAGGTCAAAATCATCCCTGCTGCGGGGCACTCCATGTCGTGGGAAAACCCGTCGGCACTGGCGCAGACGTTAGCGGAGTGTATGCCGGCGTGATTATCGTTGCGGAATGTTGGCCGGGTAAGCGCAGCGCCACCCGGCAACAAAGGCTGCTACATGATTAAAGCCCGAAGTGCCCGACGTGCGTCAGGCTGAACATCATGCGGGTGCTGATAGTCAATGTTCTCTATTGCCCGGCTATAGAGGGCAACCAGCCAGTCGTAAACGTACGCGGTGGCCGCATGGACAGGTTGTTCCCCCAGGCGCGTCAGGCGCGGCGCAGCGCAGCTAACCACGGGCGTAACAAAGATTGCCAGCCCCTTACGGATGCGGCTTGCCGGACGTTCAGCAACAGGCGTCTGGTCGTAACCCAGCCAGCCAACGAAATTACCTATCACCGCATGCAGCTGTGCGGCGCTGCTCTTGTCGGTTTCGACAATACGCTGAAGCTGCTGAGGCAGGTTAAGACGGTAGCTGGCGACCACCAGAACCTCGGCAATTTGCTGTAACACCGCAGGCTCAAGACCCAGGCGTGTGGCCGCTGCGTCATTACGACTCCACTGACGCAAATGGTTCATCCACACTTTATGCGCCAGGCGCGCTTTATCTTTTGTCTGGAACGTGCCGGCACTTTCCTGCGCATTATCGGCAAACAGATCGATGGTATCCGTAAACAGACCGTTGACCTGCTCCTCGCGCGGTTGCTGGACGGCCAGAAGCGTTTCGAAGGCTTTGAGCGGAGGCAGAAGCCCTTCGAGCAATTCGCCGTGGCGGGCAGCGCTGCTTTGCAGGGTACGAACCATGTTCTCGGCCTGAGTTCGTCTTGCTGCAGGCTCCTCAACCAGCGGTGCCAGATAGCTTTGCATTAAAGCCGACAGCTCCTGGCGCAGCGCCGTTTTCAGCGTGTTAAGACGTTTCTGTCGCTGGGCAGGTATCGTGGCCTGTGACAGCCACTCGATGACGCGCTGCATGCTGTGGCTGTCCAGCGCCTGCAGCGTGCCCCAGCGCAGGCCCGGTTTACCCAGCAGATGCTGGACCGCTTCATCGAGATTCTGCCGGGTGGTAAAACGCGCGTCGTGAGGCGTAATCGCCCACACCAGACCCGGCAGGGCTGTTTCCTCCGCAGGCTGCGTCTCTTTGACCCAGTTCATCAGTACCTTTGCTTTTTTTGCCGTCTGGTCGTGCTGCGCGGCCGCATTGCAGATCACCAGCACATCTGGCTGCAACTGCTGGCGATAGTGTTCCAGCAGCCACTGACATTTGGCCTGGCTTAGCGGATCGGCGCTGTTGTCTGCAAATACCGGGATATCAATAATATCGACGTTATCCAGCGCGCTGCTCTCGACAGGCAGTACCAGTTCACGCGTCAGGAATGCCAGTACATCGACGGGGAGGCTAATAGCATTAAGCATCTCGCCGTTGTTCAGGGGATGCAGCAGCGTCTCCTGAGCGTCCGGAAGGGTAAAGGTGCCATGGGTCAGGAAGCCTTCGCCCGGCAGACCAAAGTTATCCACCAGCAGGCTGAGCGGGGCGGCAAGTTCGCTGGCGTGGCTGGTCTGGTGCAGAACATGGGCGAGCTTTAACCACTGCTGGGTCAGTTCCTGTTGCTCACCCCACAAAAGCGACCAGACGCTGGCCCGAGCGGTGAGATCAAGCGATGGCACCAGTTGCGCAAACTGATGCCACAGCACATCATCAATTTGCTGTCTGGCGGCAGGTACCGTGCTCTGCCAGAAGCGGGCAATCGCGCCCACTTCCTGCGCCGTTATGCCCGGTACACCCTGCGGCTGACGCAGGCCGCGCCACTTCTCAAGGCGCGTCTCGATAACGGCCTTATCCACGGCGCGGATCTGCGGGTGTAAGGTGGTGCGGGCAATAAACAGCTGCACCAGCTCGGCCTCGGTGACCAGGCTCAGACGTAGCGGGAAAGCCTCATCGTCCACCGCTGTGCTTTCAGTGGTGAAGCGCAGTGCCATGTTGGTCAGGGCATGTCCCGGGTTGATATGTGAGAAGTAGTCAAACGTGCGTTGCCCGGGGGTGACGTTCAGCCGCCCGTTACCGTTGCCGCACAGGGACAGCAACAGATGCGCTTTGGCGCTTTGGGAGTGGCCATACAGACCAATGCTGCTCCGCCGGGTCAGGGCCTGTTCAATGGCCTGCTCCCGCGCCTGCGCCGCATTGATACGGGCCAGCAGGGCGTCGGCATCGTTATCCAGCACCGGGGCGTGCAGGCGCGTCTCGTTAATCCACCCGATTAAGGCCTGCGTGGTGGTCATCGTTGCACTCATTTCAGGTATACACTCCCGCTGTCGATCCAGTAGTGGCTACCGCTATGACGGCGATCGGCCAGGGTATTCAGTTTGAAGGTTAAGGCGTCTGGTGGGACAGGGGTTCCATCCTGCAGCCAGGCGTCGCTCAGCTCGAAAGATTCCGGGCCTTCGTGCTTGCTGCCTCCGCAGAGCTTAAGCCGTACGTTCAGCACGCCGTCGCCAGCAATCGCTTTGGCCAGTTCCGCCGAGTTGATACTCAGGGTGTACAGCGGCGTCGCTGGCCAGCGTGCGTTCGCCAGCTGGCGGAAGCCAAGCGTGACGTTCCCACGCAGCGGGAAATGCAAGCGGGCGTCGAGTTTTGCGCCAGGTTTATCCAGGTCGATATCCTGATACCAGACGTTTTCCTCACGCAGCGTGTTAACGGTGTTATCCAGCACGCCCAGATAGCGCACGGTGGAGTAAGCGCCAATATCGGCCGCCTTAAAGTTAAAGCGCGGCAGACGCAAATCGAGCGCCAGGCTGCAGAGCATGGCCCCAACGGCGGCGGTCGATTTCGGGTTGCCGATGCGACCCTGCTGGCTGAACGGATACCACTCATGAACCTGGTATTTATCCAGCCATACGATACGATTGACTGGCACGGGCTGGAGATGGCGGATCAGCGCCTGCACGCCCGGCAGGCACCCCGGACGACCGGTGATCAGCAAAATATCGCAGCTGTAATGAGAGATCGCTTCGCATACCGCATGGAGCGGAGAGGCCAGCGTGAACTGACCCGCCAGCATCGCATCCTGCATTTCGCGAAAATTCACATGCAGCGGCACGGCAAACAGGTCGAAGGCTTCAGAGCCAGCAGGCAGGGCATGGTCGACAGCCTGCTGCAGGTAGTTCATCACGTTGCGGGTCGGCTTCTGCGGCAGCAGATCGCCAAAGGTGGCATGCAAACCGGCCAGCGGATCGTCAATGTCGCTGGATTCCCACGCGGCAAGGATCGCATGACCGATCGGCATAAAGAGCTGAAGTGCGGTCTGCTGGCGCAATACCGCCTGGGTATCAATACGCCCGGAGTCACCGAACAACGACGCCATCAGCAGAGACGCGTCCGCAATGCCGGACTTCTGCAACTGCGTTTTCAGGGCTGGCAACACATAGCGCTGGATAACGTCCAGCAGCGTGTCGTCGCCGGCCACTTTAAACCCTTCGCGGAAGAGAAGTTGTGGCGTGATTTTTACGTTATTCCCGGAGCCGTCATCCAGCTGATAGTGGGTGATCGCCATATCTGTGGTGCCGCCGCCAATGTCGATAGAAGCGACGCGCAGCGCGCGACCCGGCTGGACACCAGGCTCGGGTTCACGATCCGGGCGGGCGAGGGAGGCGAAGAAGGCTTCCGTCTGACCACCAAAACGGGAGATCGCTTCGTTGTAAAGCCAGACCAGTTGCCCGCAGCTCGCTTCATCCCACTCCATCTGGATCTCAGGCACCGGCACCACGCTTTTATCCTGCTGCTTGCGGGTGGCAAAGTCTTCATCCTGCGGATGCCATCCCATCGCTTTCCAGACGATGGCAATCGCTTCAAACATGCGGCGACGGAAGATTTCGCGCTCCTGCTTCGGCATCGCCGAGGGCAGCGTGAGGATCAGCGTGCGCAGCTGGCGCGGAGACGCCGGGAAGCCCAGACGCAAGCGCGTGGCGACGCTGTTGATCTGGCCCAGCGCCTGTGCCAGCAGCTCGCACAGCATATGGGTCATCAGGGTGCTGCGGCTGTACTGCGGGGAGAAAACCGGCAGACGCTCGTCCTGGGGCAGCGTAAACAGCGGTTCGCCGTCATCATTCATCAGGTTCATCAGCGGGAACGCGGTCGCCAGCGGCTCGCGTTGGGTTTTGCTGTTCATCTGGCTGAAACGCCAGTCCTGCACCACCGGCGTCTCATCCCACAGGTAGCGACGCGGGCTGGAGATACCGCTGTTACCTTCAGTCCCCAGACGCTGCATGGCCAGCTTACGCGCCTCATCGCCAACCCGGACAATAGAAGGCCAGACGAAGGCATCCTCGCGACCGCTTTCAACCGAGAAGTGCTGTTTGCCAAAGCGTGCTTCCGAGAACTCCAGGCGGCTGGTAAACAGGGGCTCATTGAGGAACTGCGGCTCGCTTAAAGAGCGCACCTGCAACTCGGCCGTCTGGCGCAGACCGTCGTTAGCGTCGCCGTGATCTTCAATAATCACGCCGCAGGTATGGGTGTTGCCCACGTCGAGGATCAAATCGACCGGAATGGCAGGCGTGCTGAGCGTATGGGTGACAAATTTGACTTCCGGCACAGTGAGCTGTTCACCAAGCATGGTCAGCACATTCAGCCAGTGTGCCTGATATTCAAAGCTGCGCATGGCCTGCTGCAGATCGCGTTCTGAACGGTGTTCAACGTCCGAGGCGTACTGCGTGAACGCTTCGCGCAGCCAGCCATCTATCCACGTCTGGTCGAGGAAATTTTCAACTTCGGCATCGCGCCAGGCCAGCGCGAAGCGGGTCCCGTTAAGAATATCGTTTTCCACCGGCGACAGCGCGGAGGTGGCATGCTCCGCAATCTGGCTGTCGAGGGCGAGGGTGACGCGATGGGTGTTGCCTGCGGTGTCCGGCGTCTCCAGCTTGCGGACCTGAACGCGCGCCCAGTTGTCCGGGCCGTCAACAAAGGTTCGCGGCGGGTTGAAGCGCAGGAACGGAACGGGGAGCCAGACGCCATCCAGCACGGCCAGGGACTGATGCAGCGCGATGGTTGTCTCAGGCTTGACCACCTCAGGTTGGCCGCCGTCCGTGCCGGGCAGGGTGTAACGCCCGTTAACCAGGTCGAAATCAAGGCGCAAAAGCGGGCCGTTCGCGGTTTTACGCACGAAACGCCCGTTGCTGGCGGTGTCCTGCGGGGTCAGACCGAAATCGAGGAACTGTACACCGCTGTTGGCAATAAGCGTAACGCTCTGTTTATAGTCGCAAAGATTTACCAGCATAGGATCAGGCACCTGCTTTCTTAAACGTCAGTGGAACGACGGTTTTTGCATCATAACGGGCATTGCATTCGGCGACATCGCTGGTGCCTGCTTTACAGGAGACTTCCGGCATCGGGTAGCGGGAACCGTCTGTGCAGCGTGCATTGCCGCGACTCTTAATCATCAGCTCGCCATTGCTGTGCAGGCCGGAGAAAACCTCTACGCGGCACACAACATTATCGCCATGCACAACACGGGCGAAGCCTTTGTTGTTCTGGATCTGATAGCGCAGTGACGGCGGTTTGCCGGTCACCGGATCTTTTACGTCAAGAATGGCGCGCCAGGTGCCGTTCAGGAAACGCGTCGAGCCCGCTTTGACCTGACCGGCCTCCATGACCATGGCATCTTTCGGGATCGCGGCAATCACCACCGGGGCAGACACCGGAGCGGGATCGGGTTCCTTCGCTTTATTCTCTACCACCTCAGCCTGATGCAGCGGCAGGTTCATCGCCAGTGGTTCAACCGCTTTAATCGGTTTTGGGGCAATCGCCACGGGTTGTGGTGCCGGGGCGGCGGCTGGCGCGGGCTCTGCCGAAGGGGCCTGTTTTGGCCACAGCAGCGGGGCGGCAATGGCGGCAACGATCACAGCGGCAACCGGCAGCGACCATAAGGGCACGCGACGCTTTTTCACGACGGGCGCAGGAGCAGGCTCTTCAACAGGCGGCGCAACGGCTGGCGCGGGCTCGGGCTCATACAGCGCTTCAGGCGTAATGCGCACAACCGTGGCCGGGGCGATCAAAGGTTCGTCAGCGTGTTCAAAGGTGACGGCCGGGGTCGGTTCAGGTTCCGGTTCAGGATCTTCAATCACCACCGGCGCGGGCTCAGGGATCAGCGATTCGCGCAGGCAGTCGAGTACGTCATCGCGTGCATTTTCGTTCAGGTTTACAAATCCCCAGAACGCAATGACCGGTTTACCGTCGACCAGATAAAGGAAATTTTCGCTCGGGAACTGGAAGGCTTTCGACAGCAAGGAGCCAAAAAGCTGTTGTGCGGTTTTAGGCGACTGGAGGCATTTCTTACTCAGCGATTCAACGCTGGCAAGGGTATTTTCCAGATAGCGTAGGGCGCGAAAACGGTCATCTTCATTGGCCGTTTTCCAGCTGGTGACGCTACCTTCCACCGGAGAGTACCAGTCCACGCGGTCACCGCCGTCGTTGACCTGCGGAATGGCCAGACAGTCGACAATGGCCTGCTTTTTGCGCAACCGGAGTGCTTCACGTATTTGCAACGCTGATTCAAAAACGGCTTGTCCGCCGCCGCCAACGGCCTGAAAATCATCCAGATTACCGCTGCGTAAAAGAGTTTTTGCCACGATTTGATCCCATATACTTCTTCACACCGTTACTTTAACGAAACCGGAAAGCAAACAAACGGAGGAAGAGACGCTAAAAGCGCCGATTTCTTGCGGCATAGATCGTGACGGTTGTGCTTGACGGATAATGGAACTTAAGACAAATCAACTTTTTCGGCACTGGCTGTAAAACCAGCGAAAAACGCGGCTTTAGAATAACCTGATAGTGTTTCGTTATTTGCCAGCTTATAGCGGCTGTGCTGTTATTACTGTCCTATATAATAAAACTGTCAGGGTTATAACCATGTCTACAGGGAAAAAACTGCTCGCCCTTGCGCTGAGCGCTATTTTACCAGCCGGTGCCGCATGG
Organism: Enterobacter cloacae complex sp. SHL021; assembly: GCF_049237765.1. Taxonomy (NCBI): domain Bacteria; kingdom Pseudomonadati; phylum Pseudomonadota; class Gammaproteobacteria; order Enterobacterales; family Enterobacteriaceae; genus Enterobacter; species Enterobacter cloacae complex sp. SHL021. The sequence continues at coordinate 121,611 of NZ_JBMKJG010000003.1, forward strand.
GCGGCAAACAACGACACCCTTATTTACTGTTCTGAAGCGTCCCCCGAGTCGTTCAACCCGCAAATTGCCAGCTCAGGCCCGTCATTCGTCGCCAGCTCTCAGGTACTCTATAACCGCCTGATCAATTTCGACCCGGTGAAAAACACCCCGGTTCCGTCTCTGGCGGAATCCTGGACGATTTCACCGGACGGCAAGACCTATACCTTTACGCTGCGTAAAGGGGTGAAGTTCAACAGCAACAAATACTTCAAACCGACGCGCGACTTTAATGCCGATGACGTTATTTTCTCGGTCATGCGTCAGAAAGACCCTAAACACCCGTATCACAATGTGTCGCAGGGCAATTACGAATACTTTAACGACGTCGGCCTCGATAAGCTGATCCAGGACGTTAAAAAGGTCGATGATTATCATGTTCAGTTCACCCTCAGTGAACCGAACGCCGCTTTCCTGGCCGACTGGGGCATGGATTTTGCCTCCATTTTGTCTGCCGAATATGCGGATGCAATGCTGAAAAAAGGGACGCCTGAGAACGTCGACACCTGGCCAATCGGAACCGGCCCCTATGTACTCCAGCAGTACAAAGTGGATTCTCTGATCCGCTATGTGGCTAACCCGAACTACTGGGAAGGCCCGGTCCCGACCAAACACCTGATCTTCTCCATCACGCCAAACGTGGAGACTCGTCTGGCGAAACTGCAAACCAATGAGTGCCAGATCATTCCTGCGCCATCTCCGGTGCAGTTTGACGTCATTAAGAACAACAAAGACCTGACGCTGCACACCGTCGATGCGCTGAACGTGGGGTATCTGGCGTTCAATACCGAGAAAAAGCCGTTTGATAACGTGCTGGTGCGCCAGGCGCTGAACTACGCCACCGACAAAAAGACCATCGTTAACGCCGTCTTTATGGGCTCCGGTACGGTCGCGAAATCTCCAATTCCGCCAAATATGATGGGCTTTAATAAAGATCTGAAGGATTACAGCTACGACCCGGAAAAAGCGAAAGCCCTGCTGAAGCAGGCCGGACTGGAGAAGGGCGTGGAGGTCACGCTGTGGTCAATGCCGGTACAGCGTCCGTACAACCCGAACTCCCGCCGTATTGCCGAGATGATCCAGAGCGACTGGGCGAAAGTGGGCGTGAAGGCCAAAATCGTCTCTTACGAGTGGGGAGAGTATCTTTCCGGAATGCGTAAAGGCGAGCACGACTCCGCGCTATTCGGCTGGATGTCGGATAACGGCGATCCGGATAACTTTGCCGATGTGCTGCTGGGCTGCAATAGCATCAAAACCGGCTCCAACGCTGCGCGCTGGTGTAATAAGGATTATGATGCCCTGGTGCAGAAAGCCAAACTGACCAGCAACCCGGACGATCGTGCGAAGCTGTATAGCCAGGCGCAGGAGATTTTCTATCAGCAGGCGCCGTGGATTGCGCTGGCAAACGGCAAAACGTTCTATGCAACCCGCAGCAACGTCACGGGTTACAGCGTGAGCCTGATGGGCAGTGATTTCTCAAAAGCGAAGCTGAACTAAACATTTATAGCCGGGTGGCGGCTACGCCTTACCCGGCCAACTCATGCCCCGTAGGCCCGGTAAGCGCAGCGCCACCCGGCAACGGAAAAGGAGTGACAATGTCACATTTAAACGAAGTTATCGCCCGCGTGGATGCCGCGATTGACGAAAGCGTCATTGCACATATGAACGAACTGCTGATTGAACTGAGCGATGATGCTGAGCTGAGCCGCGAAGAACGCTATACCCAGCAGCAGCGCCTGCGTACCGCGATATCGCACCACGGTAAGCAGCATAAAGAAGAGATGGAGGCGCGCCAGGAGCAGCTCACCAAAGGCGGCGTTATTCTGTAATGTTCAAAACTGGCGTCGGGCCACCAGCCACGCGCCCACCACCAGCATCACTGCACCGCACACCGGGCCGATCAGCGCCCGCAGAGGGATGCCATGGCTTTTTAGCACGTCCATTATCAGCCCGCCGATGAGCTGGCTTGCCACCAGCACGGCGATGGTTGTCGCCGCGCCAACATTCTGGTAACCGCTGATGCTGGCAAAAACAAAAAATGAACCCAGCAACCCGGGGATCAACGTCCACCAGCGCACCGTGGATGCCAGCTCGCTAAACCCCGCGACCCCTTGTTTAAACAGCAGAATGCTGACAAACAACACAATGCCGACCAGCGAGTTCAGCAGCATCGCAATGAGTATGGTGGAGGAGGACTGGGTGATGCGCACCATCAGGGTATTTTGCACCACCAGGCCAATGCCCGCCGCCACCAGAAAAGCCAGCGCCAGTGATTGGTTCATTTAATCGCATCCGGATCGCTGCGCTCATCAAGCTGCAGCTGCATAAAGGTTAAGTCCAGCCAGCGGCCAAATTTGGTGCCCACCTGCGGCATCTGACCCGTTGTAACAAAGCCAAGCGTCTGATGAAGATGGATGGAGGCGTGGTTCTGCGCTTCAATCCCCGCCACCATCACATGCTTGCCGATGTCACGGGCTTCAATAATCAACGCCTTCATCAGCATACGGCCAATGCCTTTGCCCTGGTGATCCGGGTGGACGTAAACCGAGTGCTCTACCGTATGACGAAAACCGTCAAAGGCGCGCCAGTCACCGAAGGAGGCATAGCCGGTGATGATGCCATTCTCTTCGCTTACCAGCACCGGATAACCTGCGAGGGTGCGGGCCTCAAACCATGCGATACGGTTATCAGTATCGACCGTGGTATCGTTCCAGATCGCGGCGGTGTGCAGCACCGCGTGGTTGTAAATTTCACCAATAGCGGCGCAGTCTTCTTTGCAGGCATGACGAACGATCATGATGGAACCCCTGAATGTGTTGTTTACTATGTTATTACGTTATTGCTACGATATTACACAACAACCCGGACAGATGGCTACGGTATAAGCTCGATTTTTTTGTTATTAAAACCTCATTGAAATACCGTTCATACACTATAGTATGACGTCATGAACACCATAACAGACACGATGAATCAACGGATTAGCGCAAGAATTCGCCTTGAACGCGAATCACGCGGATGGTCGCTGAGCGAACTCGCCGATCGGGCAGGCGTCTCGCGCGCCATGATCCACAAAATTGAGCGCGGCGACAGCAGCCCGACGGCAACGCTGCTTGCGCGCTTATCCGGCGCGTTCGGTATCAGCATGTCAACGCTGATAGCAAGAGCGGAGATGCAGGAGGGTAAACTGCTGCGCCTTGCTAACCAGCCCGTCTGGCGCGATCCGCAAACCCATTACCTGCGCCGCCACGTTTCACCGCGTACCGATCTGCCCATCGATCTTGTCCAGGTTGAACTGCCCGCCGGGAGCGATGTGCCGATGCCCGCATCGTCCTATGCGCTGGCCCGCCAGCTGATCTGGCTGCAGTCCGGGGAGCTGGTCTTTCAGGAAGGCGACACCCGCCACGAAATGCAGGCCGGGGATTGTCTGGAGCTCGGGCCGCCCAATGACTGTCGGTTCATTAACGAAACCAATGAACCCTGCGTCTATCTGGTGGTTCGTCTTAACCAGTCTGGCTCGTAATGTTAAGGCGCTCAGGCGGATCATGAGCCAGGATCAATGGACATCTGTACCATAAGGAGTCTCTGATGAATCAATCTGTTTCGCAAAATCGTCGCTGGGTACTGGCTTCGCGTCCACACGGCGCGCCGGTCGCGGATAACTTTCGTCTCGAAGAGCAGCCGGTTCCGGTACCGGCGGCAGGAGAAGTTCTGCTGCGTACGATCTGGCTTTCGCTTGACCCGTACATGCGCGGCCGCATGAGCGATGCGCCATCCTATTCACCGCCGGTTGAAATTGGTGCGGTGATGGTCGGCGGAACGGTCAGCCGCGTTGAGCAGTCCAGTCATCCGGATTTTAAAGCAGGGGAATGGGTGCTGGGATACAGCGGCTGGCATGAGTACGACCTCTCTGACGGCAGTGGTCTGGTCAAACTGGGCGAAAATCCCTCCCATCCTTCCTGGGCGCTGGGCGTTCTGGGGATGCCGGGCTTTACCGCCTACATGGGGCTGCTGGATATCGGGCAACCCAAAGCGGGTGAGACCCTGGTGGTTGCCGCGGCAACGGGGCCCGTAGGTGCGACGGTTGGGCAAATTGGTAAAATCAAAGGCTGCCGGGTCATCGGTGTGGCCGGAGGCGCAGAGAAATGCCGCCATGCCGTTGAGGTGCTGGGCTTTGACCAGTGTCTGGATCATCATGCCGATGATTTTGCCACGCAGCTTCAGAACGCCTGCCCGAACGGTATTGATATCTATTATGAAAACGTTGGCGGTAAGGTCTTTGACGCCGTGCTCCCGCTGCTCAATACCTCCGCGCGGGTGCCGGTATGTGGTCTGGTGAGCGGCTACAATGCCACCGGTCTGCCTGAGGGGCCGGATCGTTTGCCGCTGTTAATGGGCACCATCCTGAAAAAACGCATTCGTATGCAGGGTTTTATCATCGGCCAGGATTACGGACACCGTATCAAAGAGTTCCAGGAAGAGATGGGGCGCTGGGTGCAGGAGGGTAAAATCCACTATCGTGAACAGGTGACCGACGGGCTGGAAAACGCACCGGATGCCCTGATTGGCCTTCTGGAAGGCAAAAACTTTGGCAAAGTCGTGATTCGCGTCGCGGCAGACAATAAATAAACAAGATTATGGCGGGGTAACCCGCCATATTTATTTGTGAAGATACGATATATTGTCTTTAATTAAACCTACACAGCTTTCGTGCCTTCCTTGCGGATGAGCCAAAGAGCGATAAAAAACCGTGTTTGTACTTTTTGATGTTTATACGCATTTCCCACCACCAGGCATGACGATACAGGATATATCGGACCAACGTCGTTTATTTAAACTGACGTTAATAAATAGCATTAAGTTTTAGCTACAGGAATTGAACATGCTTGATTTGGATCATTTAGAGAAAGCGCAAAGAATCAGTCTTACCATGCAAGTTGAAATCAGTTTGAAAGGAGCATTAATTACAGGCTCGTTGAAACCTGGCGCTCGACTGATTACCAAAGAGATTGCCGATAAATTAGGAACCAGTATCACACCGGTTCGTGAGGCACTTTTGCGTCTGGTCTCCTCTGGGGCGCTGCAGGCCACACCGGCGCAGGCGTTTCTGGTGCCGGAGGTCACGCTGGAACGCTATAACGAGATCACCGCTATCAGGAAACAACTGGAACCAATGGAGGTAGCGGCCGCCTGTCAGCATATGACGCCAGCTAAGCTTGAGACGTTGCGCAAAATGTCGGATGCCTTTCATGAGGCGATGCGCAACGGCAATGTTCAGCAGGCGCTGCACGCGAATCGCGTGTTTCGGTTCACCCTTTATCAGTATGCGGAGATGCCAACGCTCAGCGCATTAATTGAGCAGCTGTGGATACGCATCGGGCCCTGTATTAACTATCTGCATCAGGAGCTCAACGACATCAAAGCGTCGGCGTATCACAACGAGGAGTTACTTGCGGCACTGGAAAGAGGGGATGTTGAAGCCAGCCAGAAAGCGGTGGATAAACTGATTGATGAAGCTAATTCACTTTTACAGCGTCAATATTTTAGCTGAGGAATTATTTAGTAGCCAATCTATATTTCCGTCGTAAAACATTCGCTCTATGAATAAGTCCTGATGGCTCTACGCCATCAGGAACGATATTTAAGATTACGAAAGAGAAAAACAGGCAATAAAATGCCTGTTTTAGTCCTACTCGAAACGATAAGCAACCGACAGGCCAACGCCGTAGTTACGACCCGGAGCAGGTTCGTAATAACGTCCGTTAGATTCGTTGACAATCACCGAGCCGGCATACGTTTTGTCGAACAGGTTATCAACGCGACCAAAGAGATCCAGGCCCCAGTTGCCATAGTTGAACTTATACCCGGTATTCAGACCGACCACCGTGTAAGACGGAGCCTTTGCCGTGTTTTCGTCGTCGGCCATGATATCGCTCATGTAACGCACGTCGGTACCCGCGTACCAGCCTTCTTCAGGCTGCCAGCCAAACGAAGCAAAGCCCATATTGCGGGCAATACCCGGCATCCGGTTGCCGTTACAGTTGTCATCACCGCAGACGTTGGTGCGGTAGGTGGCGTCCAGATATGTCCATGCCATTTTCAGCTTCCAGTTTTCAGCAAACTGCTGATCGAGGGAAACTTCCACCCCCTGACGACGGGTTTTACCGGCGTTTTTGTAGCTGGTACGTCCGCCAGAGCTGGCATCCACCACAATTTCATCGTCGGTGTCGGTGCGGAACAGGGCCGCGGTCAGCAGGCCATTGCCGATGCGGGTTTTGCTACCCACTTCATAGGTATTGTTGGTGGACGGTTTCAGGCCAATGTTCAGGCCGCCCTGGTTATCCGCGCGGTAGGAGAGTTCATTGATGGTGGGGGTTTCAAATCCACGACCTGCCGCAGCGTAAAGGTTCCACGCGTCGGTCACGGCATACTTCACCGCCCCGGCCGGGAGCCACTTGTGATAGCTCGCGTCGCCGCTGTCGTCGCCGTTGCCTGGCGTAACGTAATGATCGTTGGAATCAAACCAGACGGAGCTGTAACGTACCCCGGCATCCACAGAGAGTTTCTGGGTTAACTGCCAGCGGGTTTGCAGGTAAGGATCGACGTTCCACATCAGGTTACGTTCGTTGCGGCGCTTGTCGCCTTTTACGCCGTACTCCGGTACGCCGTTGTTCATCACGAAGTTCTCATACCCGCGACGATCTTCGCTCATGTTTTCGTAGTTCAGGCCGGTGGTAAAGGTCACCGGCACCAGCAGTTCGCCGCGGTGCGTCCAGCGTGTATCGATGCCCTGATAGTGACGCTGCATATCAATCACGCCGCCAGAGTGGGAGGGGCGCAGCTGTGGCTGATAAGGGATCGACTGGTACTGGGTCATTTCGCGCTCGCCAGCGTACATCATGACGCTGAGATCGTCCTGCGCGCTGAGCTGGCGGTCATAGCGCAGCCCGGCCTGGGTCTGCTTGATGGTTTTGCGCGTGTTGTACTGATCGCCACGCGGAGACTGGCGCGGGTTATCCTGCCACTCCTGGTAATTCAGTCCACCCGGATCGTTGGCTTTCATGTCCACGCTGTTAAAGATCAGCGTCAGCTTGCTGGCATCGTCAATCCGCACGCCCAGTTTGGCGTTGGCGAGATTCTTCCGCGCACCACTGTGATCGCGGTAGCCTTTGGTGGTGAAGCGGGTGGTGGATACGGTGTAATCCACATCGCCCGCGTGTGTGCCGTCGCCCATCGCGCCGGTGGCTTTCATCCCGTAGCGCCAGGTACCGTAACTGCCGTAATAGCTGCTGGCCTCAATGGTCGGCGGCTGTTGACCGGTCTGGGTGTTGATGTTGATCACGCCGCCGGAGGCGTTGCCATACAGGGCAGAGAAGGGGCCGCGCAGCACTTCCACGCTCTCAACGCTGGAGAGATCGATGTTAGAGGTCTGGCCCTGGCCGTCAGGCATGGTCGCCGGGATCCCGTCCACGTACATTCGAATACCGCGCACCCCGAAGGTGGAGCGGGCACCAAAGCCTCGCATCGACAGCTGCAGATCCTGGGCGTAGTTCTGGCGGTTCTGAATTTGCAGGCCGGGGACGCTACCAAGCGATTCCGAGAGGTTAATGCGTGGCGCAGCGTGACGCATATCATCGCCGTTCACGACGCTGACCGCCGCCGGGGTATCAAGCTCCGATACCGTTTGTGGGGTGGCGCTGACGATCAGGGTCTGTTCATCCGCGCCCATTGCGGTGAGGGGCGAAAAGATAACAGGAGCCAGCAGCAGTGGAAGCGTAGCCCTATGGGCAGAAATGATTTTCATGAAATAAACCGGTTAAGGATAAGAAACGTACCAAATGGAACATGTGCATATATGTTAAAACTTTTGTAAATGCTTTGAAAACTATAACCGCACATTGCGTTAAGGAAAGGCGAAACGGAAAAGAAAAACTCCACATTTTGCTGATTAATGATTACTATTCTCATTAACAAAACGGCAATGCCATGACGTTGCCGACCGGAAGTGATGTCAGCAGTACACCCCCTCTTGTGAAAAAGGAATTGTTATGTCTTTACGTCATCTGTGCTCGCCGCGTCTGCGTCGTTCTCTGTTGTGTAGCGCTTTACTGCTTGCCGGTACCTTCCAGGTGCATGCTGGCGAAGAGATGTTGCGCAAAGCGGTAGGCAAAGGCGCGTATGAAATGGCCGTGAGCCAGCAGGAGAATGCGCTGTGGGTTGCGACATCACAAAGCCGTAAAATGGATAAAGGCGGAATTGTGTATCGCCTCGATCCGGTCACACTGGACGTGACGCAAGTTATTCATAACGATCTTAAACCGTTTGGCGCCACCCTGGATTCGGCCTCCCAGACGCTGTGGTTGGGCAACACCATCAACGGTGCCGTGACCGCCATTGATGCCAAAACGGGCGAGGTGAAAGGGCGCCTGGTTCTGGACGACCGCAAACGCAGTGACACGGTCAAACCGCTGCAGCCACGTCAGCTGGTGGCGGATGATGCCACCCACACCGTGTACATCACCGGGGTCGGTAAAGAGAGCGTGATCTGGGTAGTGGATGGCACAACGCTGAAGCTGAAGGATACCATCGCCAATACCGGTACTTACGGCACCGGCCTCGCGCTGGATGCGCAGGCGAAACGACTCTATACCACCAACGCCGATGGCGAACTGGTGACAATTGATACCGCCAGCAACAAAATCATCAGCCGCAAAAAGGTGCAGGATGATGGTAAAGAGCACTTCTATCTGAACCTGAGTCTGGATACGGCCGGGCAGCGTGCCTTCCTGACCGATTCAAAACAGCCGGAAGTGCTGGTGGTGAGCCTGAAGGATGGCAGCGTGATTGAGAAGATCGCGACGCCAGAGTCGCTGGCGGTGCTCTTTAACCCGACGCGCAATGAAGTGTACGTGACGCATCGTGAAGCCGGAAAGGTGAGCGTGATTGACACCAAAACCTACAAAGTGACGAAAACCTTCGACACGCCGGTCTATCCAAACAGCCTGGCGCTCTCTGCCGATGGCAAAACGCTGTACGTGACGGTGAAACAGAAATCCACCCGTCAGCAGGAAGCGACCCAGCCTGACGATGTGGTACGTATCGCGCTCTAATGCGGGCTTTGCCCGGTGGCGCTGCGCTTACCGGGCCTACAAAACCCTGAAATGTAGGCCGGGTAAGGCGAAGCCGCCACCCGGCTTTTTTTATTAACGCGAGGTCTCTTCCACCAGCGGGCCGTCGTGTTTTTCATCGTCATGATGAACCGGCGCGGTGCTGTGGATTTCATGCACGCGCTTACGCACGCCAAACCAGCCGGCAATCAGCAGAACGGCCAGCAGCGGAATGGTGGCGATGGTATAGGTGCCGTTCGGGTAGTCGAACGCCATCAGTACCAGCACGCTGAACAGGAACAGCAGGGTGAGCCATGAGGTCACCGGAGCACCCGGCATCTTGAAGCTCACGTCAGCTGCTTTGCCCTCTTTAATGGCTTTGCGCAGACGCATCTGGCAGACCACGATAAAGGCCCAGGAGGCGATAATCCCCAGCGCGGCCACGTTCAGCACGATCTCGAACACGCGGGACGGCACCAGGTAGTTCAGGAACACGCCAAACACGTAGACCACCAGCGTCGCCAGGATACCGGCATATGGTACCTGCTGCTTGCTCATCTTCGACATAAACTTCGGCGCAGAGCCGCCCATCGACATGGAGCGCAGAATACGGCCGGTAGAATAGAGGCCAGAGTTGAGGCTGGAGAGCGCCGCGGTCAGCACCACGATGTTCATGATACTGCCCACGTATGGCACGCCGAGCTTAGAGAAGAAGGTCACAAACGGGCTCTGACCCGCCTGGTAGGCGTTCCATGGCAGGAGCAGAACCAGCAGCACCACAGAACCCACATAGAACAGACCGATACGCCAGATCACGCTGTTAATGGCTTTTGGCACCATGGTCTGCGGGTCTTTACATTCGCCCGCCGCCGTACCCACCAGCTCGATAGAGGCAAAGGCGAACACCACGCCCTGCACCAGAACCAGCGCCGGCAGCAGACCGTGCGGGAAGAAGCCGCCGTTATCGGTTATCAGATGGAAGCCGGTTGCATTGCCGTCCAGCGGCTTACCGCTGCCAAGGAAGACGGTACCGACGACCAGGAAAATCACAATCGCCAGCACTTTTACCAGTGCAAACCAGAACTCCATCTCGGCGAACCACTTCACGCCGATCATGTTCATGGTGCCGACAATCGCCAGGGCGCCAAGCGCAAAGACCCACTGCGGGATATCGCCAAACGCGCCCCAGTAGTGCATATACAGCGCAACGGCAGTGATATCGACGATACCGGTCATCGCCCAGTTAACGAAGTACATCCATCCAGCGACGTAGGCGGCTTTTTCACCGAGAAATTCGCGGGCGTAAGAGACAAAGCTGCCGCTGGAAGGGCGATGCAGTACCAGTTCGCCCAGCGCGCGAAGAATGAAGAAGGAGAAGATCCCGCACACCAGATAGACGAGGGCGAGAGCCGGGCCAGCCATCTGCAGACGTGCACCAGCACCTAAAAACAGACCTGTACCGATAGCGCCGCCGATGGCGATCATTTGAACCTGACGGTTGCCCATCGCTTTGTGGTAGCCCTCTTCATGGGAGTTTAACCAGCGACGTTTAGCAGCATGATGATCGGCTGCGCTTTTATTGCTTGTTTTCATTGAGTTACCTGTTTGCCTGTCTGAACCATTATCGTGATAGCCCTGCCTGGCAGAGAGCATACAAACGATTGCTTCTGCGCAAACACATGTCGCCTTCCCAGTCATTCTGCGTATGGATAAGGCGAAACATGGCGAGGCATCCTACCTGCAATTGATAAGCGACGCAAAATATAACCGTGCCGAAAGTGATGCACGTCGAAGGAAATCGTGTGGTCAGAGCAGACGGGGATCACAACGCGCTGAATCGTGGTGAGTTTTTAGACAAAAGATTCGCGGATTGATGATTTAAACATCAGTGGCGCTTATCAGTTGCTCAGTGGAACTAGCGGAAGGTAAACGCTATGATCGGTTTGGTTTTTATTCTGCCAGAACGAGGCTAACGGTGAAAATTAATGTAATCGGCACCAGCGGAAGTGGAAAAACCACGCTGGCAAGACGGATCGCTGATGAGCTGGCTATTCCTTATATTGAGATGGACAGGCTTTACTGGCGCCCGAACTGGCAGGGCACAGCAGATGATGCGTTTCTGGAAAAACTGGAGCATGCATTAAGCGCTTCTCAAAACTGGGTGCTCGATGGCAACTATAACCGCACGCGCCCTGTTAAATGGCGCAATGTGGATCTGGTCGTCTGGGTGGACTATGGATTTGTCCGTACGCTGTATCAGGCCGTTATCCGGGCGATCAAGCGGGCCTGGCATCAACACGAACTCTGGCCGGGAACGGGCAATAAAGAGAGTTTCCGGCGCGCCTTCCTCAGCAGAGAGTCCATTATCATCTGGACGATTAAAACCTGGCGCAACAACCGCAGGCGTTATCAGGTCGATATGCAAAACCCGGACTACGCACACATACGCTTTATTCGTATTACCCGCCGCGCTCAGGCGGAAACGCTGATTTCCTCCCTAAAGTCTTATTCTTAACAGGGTTTTATATATCTGATTTCCGGCAAACCAAATGTAAATTAATTGTTTCTCAGCGGTGAAATACGCCTTTATTAATAACGACATGTTAAGTCAAACGAGAACGCAACACGTCCTGGCGAATCAGCATTCTGGATAAAAGCCCCATCGCTGAAAATGAAACAGCCGCCGATGCGCTGGCGCGAACCCTGGCGCTGGCGCAACAGGCGGAAACTCTCGGTTATCACCGTTTCTGGATTGCCGAACACCACAACACCCCACAGTTGGCCAGCCCCTCGCCGGAGTTATTGATTGCCTGGATCCTCGGGCAGACAACGCGTATCCGCGTGGGATCGGGCGGCGTCATGCTGCAACACTACAGCCCGTATAAAGTTGCAGAAAACTTCAATCTCCTGGCTGCCCTGGCTCCCGGACGCGTGGATCTGGGCGTTGGAAAAGCGCCTGGCGGTCTGCCGCTCTCCACCCGCGCGTTGCAACGCGGTCTGAATCAGCAGGAAAAGGGCAGCTTTGCCGAACAGCTGGCGCAGCTCGATAGCTGGATCCGTCCTGAAAATCAGTCCGCGGAGGAGGCGGTGCGCGCCACGCCGTTGCCGCCGGTTCCGGCGCAGGGATTTCTGCTGGGGGCGAGTGTCGAAAGTGCTCTGCTGGCCGCAAAGCTCAACTGGCATTTTGTCTTTGCTGCTCACCTGAATGGCGATCCCGACCTGCTGCGCGAGGTCATCACCACCTGGCGTGAACACAGCGCCCGGGAGGTGATTGTGGCGGTGCAGGTCATTGTGGCGGACTCTCAGGCCCAGGCGCACTCGCTGGCACAAAAGGTTGAAGTCTGGGGCGTGGAGCTGGCAAACGGCCAGCGCGTTACGGTGGCCAGCGAAGAGCAAGCCTATGCGTTTGCGCGTCAGGCAGGCAGCGAGCCGCTGCGTATAGCGCGTCGCGCGCAGTCGCTGGTGGCCGGGACCGCTGAGTCGGTACTGGCACAACTGGACGCTCTGCATCACCAGTGGGGGATTGACGAATTCATTATCGACACACCGGTTGCGGACGGCGCCGCGCGCGTGCAGTCCCTGCGTCTGCTGGCGCAGGCGCGACTTAACAGGGAGGTTAACGTATGCGTTTTGGCGAACAACTGATTGCCTGGCGTCGTGAGCTGCACCAGCACCCGGAGCTGTCGGGCCAGGAGGTGGAAACAACCGCCCGTTTGCACCAGTGGCTGACCCATGCCGGTATTACGCCGCTGCCTTATGACTTGCCTACCGGGCTGGTGGCGGAGATCGGCACCGGCAACAAACTGATTGCCCTGCGGGCGGACATTGATGCCTTACCGATCGAAGAGCGCAGCGGGGTGGCGTTTAGCTCGCAGCGTGCGGGAGTCATGCACGCCTGCGGTCATGACATCCACACCAGCGTGATCCTCGGGGCGGCATTAAAACTAAAAGAACGTGAAGCGTTGCTCAACGGCCGCGTGCGGATCCTGTTCCAGCCTGCCGAAGAGAACTTTGGCGGTGCGAAGAGCATGGTGCGGGCCGGGGCGTTACGTGATGTCAGCGCCATCTTCGGTATGCACAACGAGCCGGGGTTGCCGGTGGGTGAATTTGCCACCCGCGGCGGGCCGTTCTATGCCAACGTCGATCGGTTTGTGATCCGCATTACCGGCAAAGGTGCTCATGCCGCACGGCCTCATGAAGGCAACGACGCGATTGTGCTGGCAAGCCAGCTTGTTACCGCGTTGCAGAGCGTCGCCAGTCGCAACGTGAATACGCTGGATTCCGTTGTGCTGAGCGTAACGCGCATTGCGGGCGGCAATACCTGGAACGTCCTGCCGGAAAGCGTTGAGCTGGAAGGGACGCTGCGCACGCATCGCACGGAAGTTCAGCAGAACGTCAAAGCGCGTGTCGGTGAAATCGCTGCCGGATTCGCCAGCGCCTTCAGTGCCCGGATTGATATCACCTGGTATGCCGGACCGACTGCGCTGGTCAATGACGAGCATTGGGCGGCGTTTGCCACGTCGGTCGCCCGGGAAGCGGGTTATGAAACGCAGCATGCCGAGTTGCATATGGGCGGAGAGGATTTTGCAGTCTATCTGCAGCAGATCCCCGGCGCGTTTGTCAGCATTGGCAGCAATAGCCCGTATGGTTTACATCACCCGGCCTTTAATCCGGACGAAGCATTAATTGAGCCGGCTGCCCGTTATTTTGCACAGCTTGCGGAAAAAGCCCTGCAACACGTTTAATTCAGAAGAGGTGAATATGTCTGCAACACGACAATTGCGGCTGGGGACCATTTTGCACGGTGCTTCCGGGAATATGTCCGCCTGGCGCCATCCTGCGGCGGTGGCCGATGCCAGTATTAATTTTGATTTCGTCAAAGCGACGGCGTTAAAAGCAGAGGAGGGCAAGCTCGACTTTTTATTCGTAGCCGATGGCCTCTACATTAATGAGAAGTCGATCCCGCATTTTTTAAATCGCTTTGAGCCGTTAACGGTGCTCTCCGCGCTGGCGAGCATTACCTCGCGTTTGGGGCTGGTGGGCACGTTATCCACCTCCTACAGCGAACCTTTTACCGTGGCGCGCCAGTTTGCCAGCCTGGATCATCTCAGCAACGGCCGCGCGGGCTGGAACGTCGTGACCTCGCCGCTGGAAGGGGCGGCCAGGAACTTCTCGCGTGAAAAACACCCCGAGCACGCGCTGCGCTACCGCATTGCGGATGAGTATCTTGACGTAGTGAAAGGGCTGTGGGACTCGTGGGAAGGCGATGCCTTTGTGCGCAACAAAGAGAGTGGTCAGTTTTTTGACCCCGCCAAACTGCATACCCTGGATCACCGTGGTGATTTCTTCCAGGTCGCCGGGCCGCTCAATATTGGTCGCACGCCGCAGGGACGTCCGATTGTGTTCCAGGCGGGCGCATCGGACGACGGTAAAAAGCTGGCTGCGAAGCATGCCGATGCGATCTTCACCCACCATGAAACCTTCGAAGAAGCACAAGCGTTCTACCGCGATGTGAAGCAGCAGCTGGAAAACAACGGTCGTCGTGCCTCTGATTTGCACATCTTCCAGGGCGTGAGCGTCATTGTCGGAAAAGATGCCGAAGATGTGGAAAACCAGTACCAGACCACCGCGGCGCTGGTGTCGGTTAAGGATGCCCTCAATTACCTCGGACGTTATTTCGAACATCATGATTTCAGCCAGTATCCGCTCGACGCGCCGTTCCCGGATCTCGGCGATCTGGGGAAAAACAGCTTCCGCAGCACCACGGATGAGATAAAGCGTAATGCCCGCGAACGTCAGCTGACGCTGCGTCAGGTCGCGCTGGAAGTGGCCTCACCACGCCCCCGTTTTTCCGGCACGCCGGAGCAGGTGGCGGACGGCCTGCAGGCGTGGTTCGACGGCTATGCAGCCGACGGCTTCATCATCCAGGGCGGGACGCCAGATACCTTCCCGCGCTTTGTTGACCAGGTGGTGCCGGTGCTACAGGCCCGCGGCCTGTTTCGCACTGACTACCCCGGGACCACGCTGCGCGACAGCCTGGGCCTGGACGAACCCAAAAATCAGTTCACACAACAATAAAAGAGAACCCGCTATGCAGAAACCATCGCTTATTCTGGCGCTCGCGCTGGCCTTTACCCCTGCCGTCTGGGCAGAGAATGTGAACATTAACGGCACTGGCGTGAGTATTGAGGCCAACAAAACGCCGATCAATACCGCCAAAAACGGCGATGCCATCGCGCAGTTGCCGAAAGATTATCGCTTTGCCGTGCCGGGGAAATTTACCGTCGCGGTGGCGGGCCTCAATCAACCGCCGCTGACGGTTTTCTCGGATGACAACAAAACGCTTCAGGGAAGCGAAGTTGACGTGGCCCGTCTGGTGGCGGATAGCCTCGGGCTGGAGCTGAACGTGGTGCCAACCTCCTGGGAGGACTGGCCGCTGGGGGTGGCCTCCGGGAAATACGATGCGGCGATCAGCAACATCACCGTGACTAAAGCGCGTAAGGAGAAGTTTGATTTCGCCACCTACCGTAAGGATTCGCTCGGTTTCTATGTGAAATCAACCAGTTCAATCACATCCCTGCAGAAGGCGGAGGACATTGCCGGGCTGCGGATTATTGTGGGCTCAGGCACTAACCAGGAGGCCATCCTGCTGGCATGGAACGCCGAAAACCTTAAGAAGGGACTGAAACCGTTTACCCCGGTCTACACCAAAGATGATGCGGCACAAACGCTGGCGCTCCAGTCCGGGCGTGCGGATGCGTATTTTGGCCCAAACGTGATTGGCGCGTGGAAAGCGGCGCTGACCGGTAAAACCAAACTGGTCGGTAGCGTTGACGGCGGCTGGCCGAAGGCGGCGCATATTGCGGTGACGCTGAAAAAAGGCAGCGGCCTGGTGGAACCGGTGCAGACCGCGCTCAACGGCGTGATCAAAAACGGCGATTACGACAAAGTGCTGAACCGCTGGGGAGAAGGGGTGGAACGCATCCCGCAGTCGGAAGTCAACCCGGCCGGTCTGGGTGATTAAGGAGGCGTTATGAGCGAACAATTTCGTGACGTTTCGCCGGAAGATGCCGATCTTCAGCCCATCATCAATGGGCTGTTCGGTGAATACGCTGCCCGCTACGGTGACTATTTTTCGAAAGATGCTGAGGTCGAGCTCACCGAATGGTATCTGGCGCCGCAGGGGCTGTTTATCGTCCTGGAGCGTGACGGGAAGATTATTGCCACCGGGGCGTACAAACCCTTCGACGAACGCACCGCAGAAATCAAACGCATCTGGACGGACAAAAGCCTGCGTCAGCAGGGGCTTGCGGGGCGCGTGGTGCAGGAGCTGGAGCGCCGGGCGGTGCTGGCAGGCTACAGCCAGATCTACCTGACCACCGGTTTTCGCCAGCCGGAAGCGGTACGGCTCTATCTTAGCCAGGGTTACCAGCCGCAGTTCGATCTCAACCGCGATCCGGAAGAGTACAGCCAGCCCCCGTTTGATGGTCGGCTGCGTTTCACCAAAACGCTGGTTCGTGAAGCGTTAAGTAAAACCGCATGAGGTACGATGATGAGCAACGTTGAAACCATAAAAGTGGTCCCGGCGCGTTATCCGCTGCGGGGCGTCGGTGCCGTGGTGGCGCTGTTTGTCCTGGCGGTCGTTGTCCAGTCCGTCGCCTTTAACCCGCGCTGGGAGTGGTCTGTGTTTGCCCGCTGGTTCTTAGACCCGGTGATCCTTGAAGGCGTCGGCCAGACATTACTGCTGACGCTGATCGGCACCGCGCTGAGCGTGATTTTGGGCGGTATGCTGGCGCTGGCGAGACTCTCGTCATCCTGGCTGCTGAGCAGCCTGGCCTGGGGCTATATCTGGCTGTTTCGCTCGCTGCCCCTGATTGTAGTGCTGATCATCCTTTATAACTTTTCCTATCTCTACGACACGCTCTCGCTCGGGGTGCCGTTCACCGGCATGACCTGGGGCAGCTTTGAAACCATCAATGTGCTGGGACAATTCTCTACCGCCGTTGTCGGGCTAACGCTGGTGCAGAGCGCCTATACCGCGGAGAACATTCGCGGGGGCTTCCTCGGCGTGGATCATGGTCAGTATGAAGCGGCCGCTGCGCTGGGGCTACCGGCCTGGCGTCGTACGGTACGGATCATTCTGCCGCAGGCGCTGCGCACCATACTGCCGTCCGGGTTTAACGAAATCATCAGTCTCGCGAAGGGGACGGCGATGGTTTACGTGCTGGCCATGCCGGAGCTGTTCTACACCATCCAGATGATTTACAACCGCACGCAGGAGGTGATCCCGCTGCTGATGGTAGGTGCCGCCTGGTACCTGGTGATTACCACCGTGTTGTCCGCTATCCAGTATGGTGTTGAGCGGGGACTGGCCCGCAGCGAACGTCGCTCGGCGGTGAATCAGAACCGTACCCTCAGCCGTACCCGTTCCCGTTCCGTCACCACCACGCCCGCACAGGAGCCCGTCCATGCAAGCCTCTCATGAAGGACATATTTCCATTACCGGCGTCAGTAAATTCTTTGGTCGCCATAAAGCGCTCGATAACGTGTCGCTTGAGATCCCACCGGGCCCGTCACGGTGATCCTCGGACCGTCCGGCTCCGGTAAATCGACCCTGCTGCGCACCATCAACCACCTTGAGCGCGTCGACGAAGGGTTTATTCAGATTGACGGGGATTACATCGGCTATCGCCGTCGGGGTGACAAACTCTACGAGTTAAAAGAGAAAGAGATCCTCAAACAGCGCGTCAATGTGGGTTATGTGTTCCAGAACTTTAATCTCTTCCCGCATCTCACGGTGCTGGAAAACCTGATTGAAGCGCCTGTCGCCCATAAAAAACTGAGCAAAAAAGAGGCCGTTGAGCAGGCGTATAGCCTGCTGGATGTGGTGGGGCTGCGTGATAAAGCGGATGCCTGGTCGCGCCATCTCTCCGGCGGGCAGCAGCAGCGCATCGCCATTGCCCGCGCGCTGGCGCTGCGTCCGCGCGTCATACTGTTTGATGAACCCACCTCGGCGCTAGACCCGGAGCTGGTTGGCGAAGTGCTGGATGTCATCAAGAAACTCGCCCGTTCCGGCACCACGCTGGTGGTGGTCACCCATGAGATCGGTTTCGCCAGAGAAGTAGCGGATCAGGTGGTGTTTATGGTCGACGGTAAAATTGTGGAGCAGGGCAGCAGCGACGAGGTGCTGAACCGGCCATCGCACGCGCGAACGCGTCAGTTCCTTTCACGAGTCCTGTAAGGAGTACCCATGAAATATGGACTTCTGGCAGGGCTGGCCTTTACCGCCGCCAGCCATGCCAGTATTGATTTAAAAGCCAACGAGCAGCCGCTGCCGGTGACGGTGGATCAGCAGGCGGTGGCGAAGATCCCCGCTCATTACAAATTTGTCGAGCCGGGAACCCTCACGGTGGCCATTTCTGCGCTTAACTCACCGCCGCTGGCCCTGCTTGCCAGCGACAACAGTACGCGAATCGGCAGCGATCCGGATATCGCCCGGCTGCTGGCAGGCAGCCTGGGGCTAAAACTGAAGCTCGTTCCCACCGCCTGGGAAGACTGGCCGCTGGGGATCACTTCCGGGCGCTATGACGTGGCGCTGGTGAACATTGCGGTGACCGAACAGCGCAAAGAGAAGTTTGATTTTGCGACCTATCGCGTCGATTCGCTGGCGTTTACGGTGAAATCCACCAGTCCGGTGCGGTCGATTAACGGTCCTGAAGATCTTGCGGGTAGAAAGGTTATTGTCGGATCCGGCACCAATCAGGAGCGCATCCTGTTAGGCTGGAACGAGGAGAATAAAAAGGCCGGGCGTGAGCCCGCGCTGCCGGTGTACCTGACGGATGATGCCTCGGGCAATCTTTATATTCAGTCCGGGCGGGCGGATGTGTTCTTTGGACCACAGTCGGTCGCGGCGTATAAAGCCGCGCTGACCGGTAAAACGCGCGTTGTCGGGCTGGGCCCGAAAAAAGCGTATGTCGCCACGACCACCAAAAAAGGCAATCAACTGGTCTACGCCCTGCAGGCCGCGCTGGACGGCGCGATCACGCGCGGGGAGTATCAGAAGGTGCTGGCGCGCTGGGGAGAGCAGGGCGAAGCGGTGACACACTCGGAGGTTAACCCGCCTGGGATCACGTATTAATTGTGCTCTACACTTAGGATTTTCACTCCTGAGAGGGCAACATGATCAAACTTTATGGTGCACCCGGCTGGGGCTCGGCAATCAGCGAAGTGATGCTGACTCTGGCAGACATCCCTTACGAGTTTATTAATGTGGACGGGTTTGATGCGCCCGGTCCGCAGCGCGAATTGCTGCAAAGGCTCAATCCATTGTGTCAGGTGCCGACGCTGGCGCTGGAAAATGGCGCGATCATGACCGAAACAGCCGCCATCGCCCTGATGGTGCTCGACAGGTGTCCCGATCTGGCGCCGCCCGTCGGACAGGCAGAACGTCAGCAATTTCAACGCTTGCTTATCTGGTTTGTCGCGAACGTCTATCCGACCTTTACCTATGCCGATTATCCCGAACGCTGGGTGCCTGACGCACCGGAACAACTGAAGAAAAATTGTATCGAATACCGCAAATCCCTCTATTTGTGGTTCGATAGCCAGCTCAAAGCGGCCCCGTTTGCGCTGGGTGAACAGCTTACGCTACTCGACGTCTATATTGCGGTCGCACGTACCTGGGGGCCACGGCATGCGTGGTTTGCCGAGAATACGCCAAAGATAACGGCCATTGCAGACGCCGTGTGTCAGCTTCCTGAACTGCACAAGGTGTTAAAGGCAAACGGCATTATCTGATAACGTGTAAACCTGATTCATAACAGGAAGCCTGCACATGCCACATGTAGATATCAAATGTTTTCCCCGGGATTTAAACGACGAACAAAAAAACGCGCTGGCGGCTGATATTGCCGAGGTGATAATTCGTCATTTCAACAGTAAAGACAGTTCAGTGTCGGTGGCGTTAAACCAGGTTAATCCTGAAGACTGGAAAGCGCAGGTCTGGGACAGCGAAATTGGCCCGAATCTGGATTCGTTGATTAAAAAGCCCGGCTATTCGATGTAATTTTATTTGCCGGGCAGCGGCCTCGTTGACCCGGCATTTAAGTTTCTCGCGACATTTCGCAAAAATCGATAATACGATCCTGTGACGTTTCCGTTACACTTTCCCTCTCTAAAACTTTCACGAAATCATCTGGTAAGCACAGCAGTTGCGTTAAATTCAGTACAGGATAATTTTCTCATGACAAAATTACCTCAGTTCTCACTCGCTTTTTTTCATCCTCGTTACTGGCTCAGCTGGACAGGCATTGCAGCGCTCTGGTGCATTGTGCAGCTCCCGTATCCCCTTTTATTAAGAATCGGACACGGGCTTGGTCGTCTGGCCATGCGTTTGCTTCCCCGTCGTGTGGACATCGCTCGCCGCAACCTTGAGCTCTGTTTTCCCGACATGAAAAAGGATGAGCGCGAAAAGCTACTGCAGCGTAATTTTGAATCGGTTGGCATGGGCGTCATCGAAACCGGGATCGCCTGGTTCTGGCCTGACTGGCGGGTGCGTAAATGTTTCAGCGTCAGCGGATATGAACATATGGAAGAGGCCCGGGCGCGCGGAAATGGCGTGGTGCTCATCGGTATGCATTTTCTCACGCTTGAACTGGGGGCGAGGATCTTTGGTATGCTCAACCCGGGTGTCGGTGTTTATCGCCCTAACAATAATGCGCTGCTGGACTGGCTGCAGACGCGCGGCCGTCTGCGCTCAAATAAAACCATGCTGGATCGCTATGACCTGAAGGGCATGATCCGCGCCCTGAAGCAGAATGACATTCTCTGGTATGCCCCGGATCATGACTACGGTAAAACCAACAGCGTGTTTGTACCGTTCTTTGCGGTTCCTGATGCCGCGACAACCGCCGGAAGTTATATGCTGGTGAAGAGTGCCAGACCGGCGGTGATCCCGTTCGTTCCACGCAGAAAGGCAGACGGCAGCGGTTACGAACTGATTATTCTTGAAGATATCGGCGAAACGCTGCAGGGCGGTGATAAAGCGTCGGTAGCCACGCAAATGAACAGGGCGATTGAGCGCGCGGTGCTGATGGCGCCGGAACAATATATGTGGTTGCACCGACGCTTCAAAACCCGTCCTGAAGGCCAGCCGGACAGATATGCGCGCAAAAAAAGCGTGGTCACTTCCAACAGAACTGTATCTACAGGCGACATGCCTGAACAGTCAGGCATTCAGCACTAATGTATGCCCTCACCACAACGTGAGGGCAGGCTGACGGCTACAGCGCAGCCCTGCGGTACGGCGCATAATCTGCTTGCCACCAGGTCTCTTCAATCCGCGCCAGCAATATCTCATCCTCCATGGCTGGCGCAACACCTTGCTCAATGGCCGCTCTGGCGACGGCAAACGCGATATGGCGTGACACCGTTTCTATATGATCCACCGGCGGCAATAATCCACCTTTTTCGGTTGTCACCAGCGGCGACTGCGCGGCCAGGCTGCAGCTTGCCGCCATCAGCATCTCCTCGGTGACCCGGCGTGCATGGCAGGCCAGAATACCCAGCCCCAGCCCGGGGAATACATAGGCGTTATTACACTGGGCAATATCGTACTGCTCGCCCTGCCAGAACACCGGCGCAAACGGGCTGCCGGTGGCGACGAGCGCGGCGCCCTGTGTCCAGGCAATGAGATCCTGCGGTTGCGCCTCCGCGCGGGATGTGGGGTTAGAAAGCGGCATAATCACCGGGCGCGGGCAGTGGCGATGCATCTCTTTCACAATCTCTTCGCTGAAGAGGCCCGGCTGGCCTGAGACCCCAATCATTACCGTCGGATGCGCGTTTTTAACCACGTCCATCAGCGAAATATTGTTCGACTCAACCTGCCAGTCGCGGATCGCCTCGCGCGCCGTGAGCAGGTTTTTCTGGAAGTCGAGGAGGTTGGTCATATCGTCAGTCAGCAGGCCAAAGCGATCGACCATAAAGACCCGACTGCGGGCTTCGGCTTCGGTTAGCCCGTCATCCATCATCAGCGCCACGATTTTTTCGGCGATGCCGCAACCGGCGGATCCGCTCCCCAGGAAGACCACGCGCTGATCGCGAACACGGGTCCCGGCAGCATGGGCGGCAGCAATCAGCGTGCCCGCGGTCACGGCGGCGGTACCCTGGATATCGTCGTTGAAACAGCACAGCTGGTCGCGGTAGCGCTGCAGCAGTCTGGTGGCGTTTTTCTGCGCGAAATCCTCAAACTGCAGCAATACATTGGGCCAGCGCTGCTTCACGGTACTGATAAACATGTCCATAAACTCGGCGTACTGATCGTCGCTGATGCGTGGGTGACGCCAGCCCATATACATGGGATCGTCCAGATGCTGCTGATTATTGGTACCGACATCGAGCATAATCGGCAGGGTAGACGCCGGGTGGATCCCACCACAGGCGGTATATAACGAGAGTTTTCCAATGGGTATTCCCATCCCACCAATTCCCTGATCGCCAAGCCCCAGAATACGCTCTCCGTCGGTCACGACGATGACGCGAATATCATTGCGTGAGAAGCTTTGCAGCATTTCATCAATACGGTGACGATTGGGCCAGGAAATAAACAGCCCACGCGCGCGGCGATAAATAGTCGAGAAGTGTTCGCACGCTTCTCCTACCGTGGGGGTATAGATAATGGGTAACGTCTCTTTCAGGTGCGAACGCAGCAGGTTGTAAAACAGCGTCTCATTAGTATCCTGGATATTACGCAGATAAACGTGGCGGGAAATATCGCTTTTAAAATGACAGAATTGTACCCAGGCGCGTTCGGTTTGTTCCTCGATGGTTTCAACGTTGTGTGGCAACAAACCGTGCAGATTAAAGTTATCACGTTCTTCTTTAATAAATGCGAGCCCTTTATTTAATAACGGGTTTTCCAGTAATACGGCGCCGCTATAAGGGGTATACAGTACTTCTTTGCGAGACATGAATGACTCCTGAATTTCAATAATCGGATAAGGTTCAGTTGCAGGCGCAGATTTATTTATGTCTTTGGTTTCGCGCTAATCTAGCGGTTAAGGATCATAGGCGTAGTGATAACGGTCACAGTCTTTCTGGTTTAATTAATTTCAAAACACCGACGCGGCGATTAAAAACTTTAGTTACGAAAAGATGAATTAAGTTATTTAAAAACAAATTCTCGTGCTGTTCACATTTCCGGCGAAATCGCCATGCTAATTTCTCGATGAACCATTTTTATAAATGGCAATTTGAATACGATTAAATATTAAAGCTTTATTAAGTACAGGCTAATTACGATTTATTCCTGTTTATTGATATCCGAACCTACTAATCCGGTGATTATATGAAAGATAATTCTGTAACCACGTCTCCAGTCGCTTCACGTTTTGCTTTTGGGTTGAGCAATGCTGAAGTTGGCGCGGTCCCGTTGATGCTGTTTGTCGGGATCGCGGCCATTGTGGCCACCTCCGCGTGGGCGGGGCTGCTGCCGAAAAACATGATCGGTGGACTCGCGGTGATCATGACGCTCGGTTTCGCCTTTGCCAAAATTGGCCGACAAATCCCGCTGCTGAAAGATATTGGTGGCCCGGCAATATTGTGCCTGATGCTGCCCTCGGTGCTGGTCTATTTTGGCGTATTCGAGAAACACACCCTGGATACGGTTCACCTGTTGATGAAAGAGGCCAATTTACTCTATTTCGTCATCGCCTGTCTGGTGGTGGGGAGTATTTTGGGGATGAACCGCGTGCTGTTGATCCAGGGGATGATCCGCATGTTCGTTCCGCTGGTGGTGGGTACCCTGATGGCCGTGCTGACCGGCTTACTTGTTGGTTCGCTGTTTGGCTATACGCCGTATCACACCTTCTTCTTCATCATCGTACCGATTATCGGCGGAGGGATTGGCGAGGGGATTTTACCGTTGTCGCTGGCCTATTCGGCGATACTGGGTCAGACACCTGACGTCTACGTGGCGCAACTGGCACCCGCCGCCGTAGTGGGGAATATCTTTGCCATTATTTGTGCGGGTACGCTGGCGCGCCTCGGGGCAAAACGTCCCTCGCTTTCAGGCAATGGCATGTTAACCCGCAGCAAAGATGACACGAGCCTGTTTGCCAGCGCGCAGAGCGTACAGCAGACGTATTTCCATCTGATGGGGGGCGGGTTGCTGATGGTGTGTGCGTTTTTCATCGTTGGCGGACTGTTTGAGAAGCTGGTGCATATTCCCGGCCCGGTATTGATGATCCTCATCGCCGTGCTGTGCAAATACTTCAAGATGATCCCGGCCTCCATGGAGCAGGGCGCGCACAGTTGCTATAAATTTGTCTCCGCTGCGCTGGTCTGGCCGTTGATGATTGGTCTCGGCATGCTGTACGTGCCGCTCGAGAGCGTGGTATCGGTCTTCTCGGTGGGATACGTGGTGGTGTGCGGTTCGATCGTCATCGCAATGGCGCTGAGCGGCTATTTTATTGCGTCGCGCCTGAATATGTATCCGGTGGAAGCGGCGATTGTCACCTGCTGTCATAGCGGGCTGGGCGGGACAGGAGATGTGGCAATTCTTTCCGCGTCTAACCGCATGTCGCTGATGCCGTTTGCCCAGATTGCGACCCGCATTGGCGGTGCGTCGACGGTGATTTTCGCCACGCTTTTGATGGGCTGGTTAATGGCGCACTGATCCTGGATGTCAGAAGACTGAATCGCAACGACATTTTCAGCACGCCGTTGCGGTTCAGTTCTTTATAAATATCACTGCGCTGGATAGAATTACCGCATTCACAGCGACGGGAAACCGCACGATGACCGGAAGAGTTGATTACCAGATTGAAAAATTTCTCTTTACCGAAGCCGCCGAACCAGAGCGTCTGACGCGTCAGTGGGCGGAGGTACTGGAAGAGTGTCGGGAGCAACAGGCCGGTGCAGAAGAACGCCTGCGTCTGGCGCTGCTGAATGTGGATTACGTCACCAGCTTTGAGCTTCCTTTCCGGTTACTCCTCACCCGCGCCCCGCAGTTAATTGACGGCCTCAGAAAAGAGCTTCAACTCAGCCAAAAAAATGTGCTTTTTAACGGCAAGCGCTTCGGCTGTGTTTATAGCCTGAAAATGAATCTGGACGGGATCCCCGATGAATTTAACTACCACCTGAAAACGCGTATCCAGCGCAGTGATAGCGAAGGGGGGAGCGAAGTGCCGTACCGGCAAATCGCCCAGCAGGTGAAAGCGCCCCGTGAGCGATTAAAGCTAGCGCTGGAAAACGGGCTCGCGGTAACCGCACTCGACGGGCTTTTCTGGTTCGGCATTCAGCGCATCGCGGCCGATGTGCAACGGTTGCGCAAAACGGGGATGAGAATAACCACCTCCGGGACCGAGGTCTTTGATACGCTGACCAGGACCCGACGGCAGATCCCGGTCTATCGTCAGGAAAAAGCGTAGCGTTGCCACGAATATTAACGTAACCGCAGGGCTATTCAGCCCGCAGCAATATCGCCATCAGCCCAGGAAAACGGGCATCCAGATCGTCTCTTCGCAGTGAAATCATATTCTCTCGCCCCTGCGGGCGCTGCCAGATTACACCGCTGTCGCGCAGTACGCGCCAGTGGTGGGTCATGGTGGATTTCACCACATCGTCCGGGCGCAGCGCGTTGCAGCTCAGTTCACTGCCATCGGCCAGCCTGCGGATAATCGATAGCCGGAGCGGGTTGCCGAGAGCAAACAGCACATTTTCCAGCAGTATTTGTTCAGGTTCGGGGTGGTTTGGGATCATCGTTTTCCTGCGTCAACGTTCAGATTGAGCTATATCAACAATAGGTCAACCGTGAAAAAATAGTTCGATAATACTCGTACAATAGGACTATTATAGCAAACGAACACACAGGCGACCATCCCGGTCGTCACAACTCAGTCTTACAGACTTAAGGAAATATTATGCCCCGACCCATCCCTCTCGAACGTTATCGCAACATCGGTATTTCCGCGCATATCGATGCCGGTAAAACGACAACCACCGAACGCATCCTGTTTTACACCGGGATGAGCCACAAGCTGGGTGAAGTACACGATGGCGCGGCAACAACCGACTGGATGGCGCAGGAGCAAGAGCGCGGGATCACCATTACCTCCGCGGCCGTCAGCTGCTTCTGGCCGGGTATGGACAGAGGGTTTGAACCGCACCGGATCAATATCATCGACACCCCGGGGCACGTGGATTTCACCATTGAGGTGGAACGTTCCATGCGCGTGCTGGACGGTGCCGTCATGGTGTACGACTCCGTGGGTGGCGTCCAGCCACAGTCAGAGACCGTCTGGCGTCAGGCGAATAAATATCATGTGCCGCGCCTGGCGTTCGTCAACAAAATGGACCGTCCGGGTGCCGATTTCTTCCGCGTCGTACGGATGATGCAGGAACGCCTGAAGGCGAATCCGGTGCCTGTTGTGATCCCTGTGGGCGCGGAAGAGCATTTCACCGGCGTGGTGGATCTCATCAAGATGCGTACCATTGTGTGGGATGATGCCACACAAGGCATGGTGTTTAACTATGCGCCGGTACCGGACGAATTGCTGAGCACCGCGCAGGAGTGGCGGGAAAAAATGGTCTCTGCGGCAGCAGAAGCCAGCGACGCGCTGATGGATAAATACCTGGAGACGGGCGACCTTGATGAGGCTGAGATCATCAAAGGGCTGCGTATTCGGACCATCTCCGGTGAAATCCAGCCGATGCTGTGCGGCAGCGCCTTTAAAAACAAAGGGGTACAGCGCATGCTCGATGCGGTGATTGAGCTGATGCCATCTCCGCTGGATGTACCGGCCATCGACGGTGTGGACGAAAAAGGGCAGCATGCGGAGCGTCATCCAAGTGATGAAGAACCGTTTTCTGCGCTGGCGTTCAAACTGATGAGCGATCCGTACGTCGGGCAGTTGACCTTTATTCGCGTTTACTCTGGCGTGTTGAGAAAAGGCGACGCGGTGTATAACCCGGTGAAGGGCAAGAAAGAGCGTATCGGACGCATCGTGCTGATGCATGCCAACGATCGTCACGAGGTGGACGAGCTGCGCGCCGGTGATATTGCGGCCTGTGTGGGTCTGAAGGATGTGACCACCGGGGACACGCTCACCGATCCGAATGCGATCATCACGCTTGAGCGAATGGAGTTCCCGGACCCGGTGATCTCCCTTGCCATCGAGCCAAAAACCAAGGGCGATCAGGAGAAGATGGGCATTGCCCTGCAACGCCTGGCGGCGGAAGATCCGTCGTTCCGTCTGCATACCGATGAAGAGTCCGGCCAGACGATTATCTCCGGTATGGGTGAGCTACATCTTGAGATTATCGTCGATCGCATGAAGCGTGAGTTTGGCGTCGAGGCGAACATCGGCCGTCCGCAGGTGACCTACCGCGAGACGCTGCGCAAAGCGGTGAAAGATATCGAAGGCAAATTTGTCCGGCAGTCCGGCGGTAAAGGGCAATACGGGCATGTGGTGCTGAGCCTTGAGCCGTTAGAGCCTGGCAGTGGCTTCAAGTTTGAAGATGCCACGAAGGGTGGCGTGGTGCCGCGTGAGTATATTCCCTCTGTGGAAAAAGGGCTGCGCGAAGCCATGAACAGCGGCGTGCTGGCGGGGTATCCGGTTGTCGATGTAAAAGCGACCCTGACCTTTGGGTCGTATCACGACGTCGACTCCTCGGAAATGGCGTTCCGCATGGCGGCGATCCTCGGGTTTAAAGAGGGCGCTCGCAGAGCGGATCCGGTGATCCTTGAGCCGGTGATGCATGTCGAGGTGGAAACGCCGGAAGAGTACGCCGGTAATATTATGGGCGATCTCTCATCCCGTCGTGGCATGGTGCAGGGCATGGAAGAGCAGTACGGCAGCCAGATTATCCGCGCTGACGTGCCGCTGGCAGAGATGTTTGGATACGCCACCACGCTGCGCTCGATGTCGCAAGGGCGCGCGACCTACACGATGGAGTTCCACCATTTTGCGGAAGCACCGCGCAATGTGGCGGATGAGATTATTGCTCGGCGTGCGAAGTAATACGTTCACCCTCTCCCCGATGGGGGGAGGGTATATCAATCCAGCGCCTTCACCATTTTCCCACTCGCCACAAACGTCCCGGCTCCCAGATGGTGCAGGGTATTCAGCTTATCCCCGTCAAACTGCCAGCGTCCGGCGACAAACGCGCGTTCATCGGCGGCGGCTGAAACCACTTCCCCGAACAGCGTATCGTACTTTTCTGCAGCGGATGTAACGGGTAATAACCGGCACTCCATCCACGCCAGACATTTCTCTTCAATGACGGGCAGGCCGAGTGCCGGACCGTTCACCACCGGGATGCCGTAGCAGTTGAATTTGTCTTCGTCGCGCCCGCTAACGCTACCCACCGCGTAGGTCCAGTTGGCGGCGGACACGCCGGGAATGACGATGCCAAATTGCCCACTGCGTTCAATCAGTTCACGCGACCAGGTGCTTTTATCCACCACAATGGCGATACGCGGTGGTTCAAATTCAACCGGCATCGACCACGCGGCAGCCATAACGTTACGCCTGTCCAGGGTTTCATCCCGACTGGTGATAAGCACGGTGGGACCATGGTTTAAAAGACGGCTGGCATGACGTAATTCAACAGGACGAAAGTGGTTCATAGGGTCTCCTCATTAATAACGATGAGTATGGCGAAAAAGCACGGAAATCAAAGTGGACGCGTAAAATTAGTTTATAAACAGAACATCACTGTTAAAGGAAACTGATGCATGTCCCCATTTCTGACTGCCTATTTCGCCCGCATCGGCTGGAAACAACCGGCTACTGTTGATATCGATACCTTGCGCGCGCTGCATTTACATCACAACTGTGCGATCCCGTTTGAAAATATAGATGTCGTTCTGCCGCGTGAAATACAGCTCGACGATCAAAGCCTCGTCGACAAACTGGTGAAGGCGCGTCGCGGGGGGTATTGCTTTGAGCAAAATGGCTTGTTTGAGCGCGTGTTGCGCGAAGTCGGGTTTACGGTGCGCAGCGTGCTGGGACGTGTGGTATTAGCGAATCCACCGCAAATGCCGCCGCGCACGCATCGCCTGTTGCTCGTCGAACTTAACGGCGAGCGCTGGATTGCCGACGTTGGGTTTGGCGGCCAGACGCTGACGGCACCGATTCGTCTGCTTGCCAACGAAGAGCAGGAGACGCCGCACGGTCTGTATCGTCTGCTGAGCGAGGGGAACGACTGGGTACTACAATTCCGTCACCACGAACACTGGCAGTCGATGTATCACTTTGACCTGACGACGCAATATTTCAGTGATTACGTCATGGGCAATTTCTGGTCAGCGCACTGGCCGCAGTCCCATTTCCGCCATCATCTGCTGATGTGTCGCCATCTGCCTGACGGCGGCAAACTGACGCTGACCAACTTCAACTTTACTCACTGGCAAAAGGGCCATGTAGAGGAGCAGATCCATCTTCCCGATGCTGCGGCGCTGTATCAGCTGATGCAGGAACGCTTCGGGCTGGGCGTTGACGATCCGAAGCACGGTTTTTCACTGGCGGAGCTGACGGCGGTGATGGCAGGGTTTGATACACATCCTCAGGCCGGGAAATAGCCCGGTGGCGGCTACGCCTTACCGGGCCGACAGGTGCTTGAACGTAGGTCGGGTAAGGCGAAGCCGCCACCCGACAAAATCAACGGCGCGACCTCACCACCTGATACCGACGGGTAAAATACTCAAACGGTGCGCTCCACACGTGCACCAAGCGGGTGAACGGGAAGATAAGGAAAATAGTCATCCCCAGCACCAGATGAACGCGGAAGATGGGGGCAACGCCACTCAACATTTCCGATGAGCCGCCCTTAAACGTCACAATTCCCTGCGCCCAGCCGACCAGCTTCATCATCTCGCTTCCGTCAGGATACTGTGCGGAGAAGGGGATGGTGGTCAGCCCCAGAATGCACTGTATCAGCAGGATACTCATGATGATGATATCCGGCGTGGTGGAAGTGGCGCGCACCCGCTGGTTGAACAGGCGGCGAATCAGCAGCATGGACCCGCCAATCAACGTCAGCACGCCGCAAATCCCCCCTGCAATCATGGCTAACTGCTGCTTAACCGCGACGGGTAAAAACCAGGCGTACATCCAGTGCGGGGTTAGCATGCCGAACAGGTGGCCGAAGAAAATCCCCAGGATCCCAATATGAAACAGGTTAGAGGCCCAGTTCATACCGCGTTTGCTGAGCATCTGGCTCGATGAGGCGCGCCAGGTGTATTGCCCGTAGTCGTAGCGCAACCAACTGCCAAGGAAAAACACGGTGGCGCAGATGTAGGGGTAAATGTCATAGAAAAAGACGTTCAGGTAATGTGTCATTTTGGGCCTCCGGCGCTGACGTCCACATACTGCGGCGCGACGTCCTGGCTAAAGCGTCGTTGATAGTGCTGCATCGGCGAGCTGTCGCACGATGTGGCGTTGTCTTCGATAAACTTGACCTGTTCCTCTTCCCAGACGGCGTCCAGCGCCTGGCGGGTGTCATCGCGTTTCTCCGTGGCCACCTGTTTCGCCACGCTGTCGCTGGAAAGCCGCGTTCCGGCCAACATCAGCAGGGCATCGAACAGCTGATAATGGGCCACGCCGCGCTGCTTCAGACGCCCGCCAATCAGCGCCAGGATCGGCGCGACGTTCTGCAATCCTTCGCGCGCCTCGTCGTCCGTAACGATACTGAGGTACTCCAGATAGAGCGGCAGATAGTCCGGCAGTTCGCGGCAGTCGAGCTGTAGCCCGGCTTTCTCATAATGGCCCATCAGGTCAACCATCGCCTGACCGCGATCGCGGGATTCAGCGTGAACATGCTCGAACAGCAGCAGCGACGTCGCGCGGCCACGCTCAAATACCTCGCACCACTCGGCCTGTTTATCCAGCAGCGGGGCGCTCAGGTGCTGACGGGCAAACGACAGCAGCATGGGTGCGTCCTGCTCAATGAGCGAAAGCGCTTCCTCGCGATTTTCCCACAGGGTCTCATCGGGATACTCAATCAGCAGCGCGATGATTTTGAGGATCTGCATTACTCTCCCTCCCCATGTTCGCGCACCTCGGTGATGTTGATGGCATCAATCCGGCTGCTGTTGAAGAGGTTAAATTTGGTGTCAGAGCCGTGGCAGCCGTCGCCAAAGGTGAAGCCGCAGCCGTTACGTTCCGGGAAGGCATCGCGCGCCATTTCACGGTGGCTGGTGGGGATCACGAAACGATCCTCATAGTTGGCGATGGCCAGATAGCGGTACATCTCTTCAACCTGTTCCACGGTAAGGCCTACCTCTTCAATCGCACGGGTGTCCGTGACGCCTTCTACCGTCTGGGAGCGCTTGTAGTGTCGCATCGCCATCATGCGTTTAAGGGCGCGCAGCACCGGGCCGGTATCTCCCGCGCTGAGCATGTTCGCCAGATACTGCACCGGAATGCGCAGGCTCTCCACGGCAGGCAGGACGCCGTCGCTCTGCGGCAGACCGCCTGCGTCAGCGTAGGACTGAATCGGCGACAGCGGCGGCACATACCAGACCATCGGCAGGGTGCGGTATTCCGGGTGCAGCGGCAGGGCCAGCTTCCAGTCCATCGCCATTTTGTAGACCGGGGAGCGCTGGGCCGCATCAATCACGTTCTGCGGAATGCCCTGTTTCAGCGCTTCTTCAATCACCGCCGGGTCGTTCGGGTTGAGGAACACGTCGCACTGGCGTTCGTAGAGATCGGTTTCATGCTCGGTACTGGCGGCCTCCTCAATACGGTCCGCGTCATACAGCAGCACGCCGAGATAGCGGATGCGCCCGACGCAGGTTTCCGAGCAGACGGTCGGCTGGCCGGATTCAATGCGCGGGTAGCAGAAGATGCATTTTTCTGACTTGCCGCTCTTCCAGTTGAAGTAGATCTTTTTGTACGGACAACCGCTGATGCACAGACGCCAGCCGCGGCATTTGTCCTGATCAATCAGCACAATGCCGTCCTCTTCGCGCTTGTAAATGGCGCCGCTCGGGCAGGTGGCGACGCAGCTTGGGTTCAGGCAGTGCTCGCACAGGCGCGGCAGGTACATCATGAAGGTGTTTTCAAACTGGCCGTACATCTCTTTCTGGATCTTCTGGAAGTTACGGTCGCGGGCGCGTTTTTCGAATTCGCCGCCCAGCAGCTCCTCCCAGTTGGGTCCCCAGACGATTTTATCCATCCGCTTGCCGTCAATCAGCGAGCGCGGGCGAGCGGTAGGGAGGTGATCCCCCTCCGGCGCGCGGTGCAGATCCTGATAATCGAAGGTGAAAGGCTCATAATAATCGTCAATCTGCGGCATGACGGGGTTAGAAAATATTTTCGACAGCACCCCCATTTTGCCGCCGAGGCGCGGCGTCAGCTTACCGTGAATACCACGGATCCAGCCGCCTTGCCACTCTTCCTGGTCTTCCCAGTTTTTCGGGTAGCCGATCCCCGGTTTGGTTTCGACGTTGTTAAACCACGCATATTCCATGCCTTCACGCCCGGTCCAGACGTTCTTACAGGTGACCGAGCAGGTGTGGCAGCCAATGCATTTATCGAGATTCAGTACCATGCCAACCTGTGAACGTATTTTCATTTTTTCGTCTCCTGTACCTGATCCCGACCTTCGCCATCCAGCCAGTTAATGTTTTTCATTTTGCGGATCATGATGAACTCGTCGCGGTTGGAGCCAACGGTGCCGTAATAGTTGAAGCCGTAAGCCAACTGCGCGTAACCGCCAATCATGTGCGTCGGTTTCGGGCAGACGCGGGTCACCGAGTTATGAATACCGCCGCGCCGTCCGGTCACCTCTGAACCCGGAATGTTAAGAATGCGCTCCTGGGCGTGGTACATCATGGTCATACCCGGCGGCACGCGCTGGCTGACCACCGCGCGGGCGGTGAGGGCGCCGTTGGCGTTGAAGGCTTCAATCCAGTCGTTGTCCTCAATGCCCAGCTCACGCGCGTCGGTTTCACTGATCCAGACAATCGGCCCGCCGCGCGACAGAGTCTGCATCAGCAGGTTTTCACTGTAGGTAGAGTGGATGCCCCATTTCTGGTGCGGCGTCAGGAAGTTGAGCGCTTTTTCCGGGAAGCCGTTCGGCGGGATCTCGCGCATATGGCTGACGCTGCGGGTATCAATCGGCGGACGGTAAGCCACCAGACTTTCGCCGAAGGCGCGCATCCACGGGTGATCCTGATACAGTTGCTGACGGCCGGAGAGGGTGCGCCACGGGATCAGCTCGTGAACGTTGGTATAACCCGCGTTGTAGGAGACATGCTCGCTTTCCAGACCGGACCAGGTCGGGCTGGAGATGATTTTACGCGGCTGCGCCTGAATATCGCGGAAGCGGATTTTTTCATCTTCTTTATTCAGCGCCAGGTGGGTGTGGTCGCGTCCGGTCAGTTCGCCCAGCGCTTCCCACGCCTTCACCGCCACCTGACCGTTGGTTTCCGGTGCCAGCGCGAGGATCACTTCGGCGGCATCAATGGCCGTCTCGATACGCGGACGGCCTTTCGCCGGACCGTCGAGCTTGACGTAGTTCAGCTTGCCGAGTAACTCGACCTCGTTTTGCGTGTTCCACGAGATCCCTTTCCCGCCGTTGCCGAGCTTGTCCAGCAAGGGGCCGAGGGAGGTAAAGCGCTCCCAGGTTTCCGGGTAGTTACGCTCGATGACCGCAATGTTCGGCGCGGTTTTGCCGGGGATCAAATCGCATTCGCCTTTGCGCCAGTCCTGAATATCAAACGGCTGGGACAGTTCCGCCGGGGAATCGTGCTGCAGAGGCTGCAACACGACGTCCGTTTCCGTACCAAGATGGCCGACGCACACGTCAGAGAAAACTTTGGCGATGCCTTTGTAAATCTCCCAGTCGCTGCGCGATTCCCACGCCGGGTCGACGGCGGCAGACAGCGGATGAATAAACGGATGCATGTCGGAGGTGTTCATGTCGTCCTTTTCATACCAGGTGGCGGTGGGCAGGACGATGTCAGAGAACAGGCAGGTGCTGGACATACGGAAATCGAGCGTTACCAGCAGGTCGAGTTTGCCCTCAATGGCGTTAGCCTGCCAGTCGACCTCTTCAGGCTTCACGTCATCGCTCGAGCCTAAATCTTCTCCCTGGATCCCGCTTTCGGTGCCGAGCAAATACTTGAGCATGTACTCGTGGCCTTTGCCGGAGGAGCCAAGCAGGTTCGAGCGCCAGACAAACAGATTGCGCGGGTGGTTTTTACCGCTGTCGGGCTGCTCGCAGGCGAAGCGGATATCGCCCGATTTCAACGCCTGAACGGTGTACTCCTGCGGAGAAAGGCCTGCTGCCTCCGCGCGGGCTTTGATGTGCAGCGGGTTGAGGTTGAGCTGCGGCGCCGACGGCAGCCAGCCCATACGCTCGGCGCGGACGTTGAAGTCGATCAGATGACCGGTGAATCGGGATGCGTCCGCCAGCGGAGAAAGCAGCTCCTGCGCCGTCAGCTTCTCATAGCGCCACTGGCTGGCGTGGTTGTAAAAGAACGAGGTGCTGTTCATCTGGCGCGGCGGGCGGTTCCAGTCCAGCGCGAAGGCCAGCGGCAGCCAGCCGGTTTGCGGACGCAGCTTCTCCTGGCCCACGTAGTGCGACCAGCCACCACCGCTTTGGCCTACGCAGCCGCAGAAGACCAGCATGTTGATCATGCCCCGGTAGTTCATGTACATGTGGTACCAGTGGTTTACCCCGGCACCGAGAATGATCATCGAGCGTCCATGCGTTTTATGCGCCGTGTCGGCAAACTCACGGGCAATTTTTTCAATCAGATACGCGGGGACACCGGTGATCTGTTCGCCCCAGGCCGGTGTATACGCTTTGATCTCACCATAATTTTCAGCCGCGTTACTGTCTTCCAGACCACGGTCGAGACCGTAGTTGGCGAGCACCAGATCGTACACGCTGACCACATGTTTCTGGCTGCCATCGGCAAGCGTCAGGGTTTTACTCGGCACGCGGCGGGTCAGCACTGGCTCCTGTTTCACGCTGCGAAAATGCGGATTCTCATTGCCACCAAAGTAGGGGAAGGCGACATCCGCCACGCTGTCGTGGGTGATCAGCAGGGAAAGGGTCAACTCCGTTTCCTGACCCGCAGCCAGCGATTCCAGGTTCCATTTGCCTTTTTCGCCCCAGCGGAAGCCAATGGAACCGTTAGGAACCACCAGATTACCGGCAATATCAAAGGCGACGGTTTTCCACTCCGGGTTGTTGGCTTCGCCCAGCCCGTCAACGAGGTCAGACGCCCGCAGCATGCGTCCCGGCACCAGACAACCATCGGCCAGCTCATCCAGCAGAACCAGCATCGGCATGTCAGTGTAGCGGCGGCAGTAGTTGAGGAAGTAGTCGCTTGGGTTATCGAGGTGAAACTCTTTGAGGATCACATGCCCCATGGCCATCGCCAGCGCACTGTCGGTCCCCTGTTTGGGGGCGAGCCACTGGTCGCTCAGTTTGGCAACTTCTGAGAAGTCCGGCGTGATGGCAACGGTTTTGGTCCCTTTATAACGAACCTCGGTAAAGAAATGGGCGTCGGGGGTGCGCGTCTGGGGAACGTTAGAGCCCCAGGCGATGATATAGCTGGAGTTGTACCAGTCGGCGGACTCCGGCACGTCGGTCTGCTCGCCCCAGGTCATGGGCGAGGCGGGAGGCAGGTCGCAATACCAGTCATAGAAGCTCAGGCAAGTACCGCCGAGCAGAGAGAGATAGCGGGTACCGGCAGCGTAAGAGACCATCGACATCGCCGGAATAGGCGAGAAACCGGCCACGCGGTCCGGGCCATAATTTTTGATGGTCCAGACGTTGGCGGCGGCAATCAGCTGGTTCAGCTCTTTCCAGTTCGAGCGGATAAACCCGCCTTTACCGCGTGCCTGTCGGTAGCTCTGCGTTTTTTGCGGATCGTTTTGAATGGCATCCCAGGCGAGTACCGGGTCGCTGTGCTGCGCCAGCGCCTCGCGCCAGAGTTCAATCAGCCTGCGGCGCACCAGCGGATATTTGAGGCGGTTGGCGCTGTAGAGGTACCAGGAGTAGCTTGCGCCGCGTGGGCAACCTCGTGGCTCATGGTTAGGCAGGTCCGGGCGAGTGCGGGGGTAATCGGTCTGCTGGGTTTCCCAGGTCACCAGTCCGTTTTTGACATAAATCTTCCAGCTGCAGGAGCCGGTACAGTTTACGCCGTGGGTAGAGCGCACAATCTTGTCGAACTGCCAGCGCTGGCGGTAGCTGTCTTCCCAGTCCCGGTTGGTGTGATACACCTGCCCGTGCCCATCGGCGAAACTGTCGCCTTTTGTTTTGAAGTAACGAAAGCGGTCCAGCAGTTTGCTCATGACATTTCTCCTGCTTCGATAGCATGGCCG
The DNA here is from genome assembly GCF_049237765.1 of Enterobacter cloacae complex sp. SHL021. NCBI lineage: Bacteria > Pseudomonadati > Pseudomonadota > Gammaproteobacteria > Enterobacterales > Enterobacteriaceae > Enterobacter > Enterobacter cloacae complex sp. SHL021. The sequence goes on from NZ_JBMKJG010000003.1 coordinate 158,098, forward strand.
AAGGGTGCTGCATCACGCTCCGGCGAAGATGTAGTTATTATTTTTGTGAGGATTTACGACCGTACACCAGCCAGGTGACGAGCACGCAGACGATGTAAAACACGAGGAAGACTTTCATGGCGCCGACCGGCGATCCGGTCATCGCCAGCGAGGTGCCGAAGGCTTTAGGGATAAAAAATCCGCCTACTGCGCCAATGGCGGAGATAAAGCCCAGCGCGGCAGCGGTGTCCGTCACGGCTTCATGCTGCGCCTGTTCATCGGTGCCACCTTGCTTTCTCACCCGGTCAATGGTGATTTGGCGAAAGATAATCGCAATCATCTGGAAGGTTGAGCCGCTGCCCAGCCCGGCGGTGAGGAACAGCCCCATAAAGACCAGATAAAACGCGACAAAGCTGCCGGAGCCCGAGCCGGGCAGGGTCAGGAAGATCAGGGCGCTAAAGATGGCCATAAAGACAAAGTTGATGAGCGTGACGCGCACGCCGCCCAGCCTGTCGGAGATCATCCCGCCCGCTGAACGTGCCAGCGCACCAATCAGGGGGCCAAAGAAGGCAAGGTGAAGAATGTTAACGTCCGGAAACTGGGTTTTCGACAGCATGGCAAAGCCTGCCGAGAAACCGATAAACGAGCCGAAGGTCGCCAGATAGAGCAGGCTCAGCAGCCAGAGATGAAACCGCTTAAGCACCGGAAGCTGGCTGGCGATAGAGGCTTTTGAGCTGGCGATATCGTTCATGCCAATAAACGCCGCAATGGTGGCCAGCAGCAGAAGCGGAGCCCAGATCCAGGCTGCATTCGCCAGCCACATGGTGGACCCGTCCTCCAGAGGCACACCGTTTACCCCCAGAAAGGTGAACATCGGCAGAAAAATGACCAGTGGCGCGATCAACTGCATCACGCTGACGCCCAGGTTTCCCAGCCCGCCGTTGATTCCCAGCGCGCTACCCTGTCTGGATTTCGGGAAGAAAAAGCTGATATTCCCCATGCTGGAGGCAAAGTTAGCGCCCGCAAATCCGCAGAGCAGGGCAATGACGATAAAGACCCAGTAAGGCGTCGCGGTGTTCTGAATGGCAATCCCCAGCCAGACGCAGGGGATAATCAGGATCACGGTGCTCAATACTGTCCAGTTACGTCCGCCAAATATCGGCACCATAAAAGAATAGGGGACACGCAATATTGCGCCGGAGAGAGAAGGTAATGCCGTTAGCATAAAAAGCTGATCGGTAGTGAAATTAAATCCGACTTTATTGAGGTTAACCGCAATGGCACTAAATAACATCCAGACGCAAAAGGCCAATAGCAGGCAAGCCACAGAAATCCATAGGTTTCTTCGCGCGATATGTTTGCCTTTATTCTCCCAGAATTGCGGATTTTCCGGTTTCCAGTTACTTAAAAGATGGTGATGACTTTTCTCACTTTGTTGTGACATATCGCCCTCTTGCTTACCCAAATGAAGATAAAAAATAAGTAAAAACAGCTAGATATGAGAAGGTCTGGTATTGTGGTTATTGGAAGTATTGAGATACATCTGAAAGGATAGATAAAAAAGCGAACCCCAGAGTTTGGAAATGAAATAGGGGTTCGCCTAATGTGTTACTAATTGTAACGGTGGGATTTAATTACTCAGAAGGGAGTATTAAAACAACTCCAGAGAAATTAATTTATCAAGATGATTATTAAACGCAGCGTCATCCATTTCAGGCATGTTTAATAGATATATGCCGTCAAGGCCACATACCAGGCCAATTAAACGCCAGGCAATACTTGCTGCCGGGTCACCGGAACGGAATACGCCTGCATTCCTGCCAGCTTCAATAAGGGCAACCGTTTCCTGATGCCACATCTCCATTGTCAGCACATACGCGCCCTTGATCTCTGCGTCGCGGGTTGCGAGGATTTGCGCTTCTCGCCAGAGGCGAATGTAGGGTTCAAACCTGCCGTCATCGCTGCCGAGCATGGCATGTAAACGTGCCCGCCAGCTGGCGTGTTCCCCGACCACATCCGCATCCAGCAGTTCGCGGATCAGCCGGATAAAGGCCAGCGATTTTAACTCACCGCCGGAGGTGAAATGGTGATGCACTTGCCCGGTTGCGACACCGGCTTCGGAGGCGATGCGGCGCACCGTCATGGCGGAAAATCCCTCGGCCAGCGCCACGCGCATAGCGGCCTGTAAGATCTCTTCCCGTCTTTCATCCCTGGTCAGATAACCCATTTTCTCTCACTCTTAAATAGCAATGAAACGAGTGTAACAAAGAGCTGGACAAGTGTTCAACATTCCGTAGGATCGCATCCTGGACATGTGTCCATTTTTATATAAAAAGGAAATTTATGTTTCGTCAGTGGTTAGCGTTAGTGATTATCGTGCTGGTGTATATCCCGGTGGCGATTGACGCGACGGTGCTGCACGTGGCGGCGCCGACATTGAGCATGACGCTGGGCGCCAGCGGTAACGAATTATTGTGGATCATCGATATCTACTCGCTGGTGATGGCGGGTATGGTGTTGCCAATGGGCGCGCTCGGCGACCGCATCGGTTTTAAACGGCTGCTGATGCTTGGCAGCACGCTGTTTGGCCTGTCATCGCTGGCGGCGGCCTTTGCCCCCTCTGCGGGCTGGCTGATTGCCGCGCGCGCCTCGCTGGCAATTGGCGCGGCAATGATCATACCGGCAACCCTTGCGGGTATACGCACCTTGTTTATTAACGCGCGAGATCGCAACATCGCGCTTGGCGTCTGGGCCGCGGTCGGGTCCGGCGGGGCGGCGTTTGGTCCGCTGATTGGCGGTATGCTGCTGGAGCATTTTTACTGGGGATCGGTCTTTTTGATCAACGTGCCGATTGTGCTGGTGGTGGTGTCGCTGGCCGCTGTCTATGTTCCGCGTCAGCAAGGGCGCCCAGAGCAGCCGCTGAATATTAGCCATGCCGTCATGCTGATTGTGGCAATTTTGCTGCTGGTCTATAGCGCCAAAACCGCGCTGAAAGGCGGGCTTTCTCCATGGCTGGTGGCCTGTACACTGCTCACCGGCGCGGTATTGCTGTTTATCTTCGTGCGTATTCAGCTTCGCGCCCGCGTGCCGATGATCGACATGCGCCTGTTTTGCCATCGCATCATTTTAAGCGGGGTGGTGATGGCGATGACCGCCATGATCGCCCTGGTGGGGTATGAATTGTTGATGGCCCAGGAGCTGCAGTTTGTGCATGGCTTTACCCCGTTTGAAGCGGGCATGTTCATGCTGCCGCTCATGGTCGCCAGCGGGTTCAGCGGCCCGATTGCCGGGATACTGGTTGGTCGTCTGGGGCTGCGCATGGTAGCGGCAGGCGGAATGGGGCTGAGCGCCGTCAGCTTTATTGGCCTGTCGATGCTCGACTTCAGCACGCAGCAGTGGCAGGCGTGGTGCCTGATGGTGCTGCTTGGCTTCAGTGCGGCGAGTGCGCTGCTGGCCTCCACCTCGGCAATCATGGCGGCGGCGCCGAAAGAGAAAGCCGCCGCTGCCGGGGCGATCGAAACCATGTCCTACGAACTGGGCGCGGGGCTGGGGATCGCGATATTTGGTCTGTTGCTGACCCGTAGCTTCTCGGCGTCGATTGAACTACCGCAGGGCTTACCTTCAACGCTGGCTGATAAAGCCTCGTCATCCATTGGCGAAGCGATGAAGGTCGCGCAGGATCTCAGTCCGGCGCTCGGTGAAACCGTCATTGAGGCGGCAAAAACGGCGTTTATCACGTCGCACAGCGCGGCGTTAGGCAGCGCCGGTGGGATGTTATTGCTGCTGGCGATTGGGATTTGGTTTAGCCTGGCGAACGCGCCGTAACAGTAAATGCAAGCCCGAAGGCGCTGCACCTTCGGGCTATTCACTCCTGCTGCAGCGGCGCGGTGTCGTTATCGCGTCAGCCGATAGTGCGATTGCACCAGACCTGACGGGAAGCTACGGGTGGATAAAAGCATTAAATCGATATCCCGGGTCAGCGAGCCGAACAGTGGCTTGCCTGAGCCGATCAGGACAGGAACAGTGGTGATAACCATATCGGCCACCAGTCCTTCGCGCAGAAACGACTGGATCACCTGTCCGCCATCTAAATAGACGCGGTGTGCGTTCTGCGCTGCCAGCTCAGCAAGCGCTTCCTTTGGGGTACAGCGGGAGAACTGCACTTTACCTTTCAGCGGCTCGGGCACCTCGGTGTCAGCCAGCTGACTGGAGAGCACCAGCACGGGGCGGTTATAGGGCCATTGGTCAAAGGCCAGCACTTTCTCATAGCTTCCCCGGCCCATCACAATCCAGTCTTTGTCGGCAATGAACGCATCATAACCATGATCTTCCGTTGGATCATCGCGCTGGAGTAGCCAGCCGATATCGCCATCCTGGCGGGCAATGTAGCCATCAAGACTGACGGCGATAAAAACGTGGGTGGTAATCATCGAGGGCTCCCTGTTCAGGCTGTGACGTTAGGACAGTGACGACAGAGCAGTATACCGGAACCAGGGGATGACGATCAGGGGAGCGGGCTGAGGGGCAAAAAAAAGCCAGCCGCAGGGGCTGGCTTTCTGGTGTGACAAATCTTAGAACTGGTAGGTCAGACCTACAGCAACGATATTGTCGGTAGCGATTTTAGCGTCTTTGGTGAACGCATTGTCGTCCAGCAGGTTGATTTTGTAATCAACATAGGTGGACATGTTTTTGTTGAAGTAGTAGCTCGCGCCAACGTCAACGTATTCCACCAGATCCTGGTCGCCGTAAGAACCGATGTCTTTACCTTTGGATTTCAGGTAAGCGATGGACGGACGCAGACCGAAGTCGAACTGGTACTGAGCCACAACTTCGAAGTTCTGTGCTTTGTTCGCGATGTGATTGTCACCGAAAGCCGTCATATTACGGGTTTCAGAGTAGGTGGTTGCCAGGTAGATGTTGTTCGCATCGTACTTCAGACCGGCTGCCCATACTTCTGCGTTCTCGCCACCTGCGTTCAGGTCGCTAGCTGCACGAACCTGACGGTCAGTACGGTCAGATTTCGCGTAGGTTGCACCCGCTGCGAAGCCGTCGAATTCATAGGTAGAAGAGAGACCCCAGCCGTCACCGTTAGATTCGGTGATGTCGTTACGGTCGTTTTTACCCTGGTACTGAGCGGCAACGTTCAGACCGTCAACCAGACCGAAGAAGTCGGTGTTACGGTAAGTCGCTACGCCAGTTGTACGGCCAGTCATAAAGCCATCAGTCTGGGTCCAGGTATCGCCACCGAATTCTGGCAGAACGTCAGTCCATGCGCCGATGTCGTACGCCACGCCGTAGTTACGGCCGTAGTCGAAGGAACCGAATTCGTTGAATTTCAGACCTGCGAACGCCAAACGCGTTTTGTTACCGTCAGCACCCTGAGATTCAGAGCGGTTGCCCTTGAACTCATATTCCCACTGGCCATAACCGGTCATCTGGTCATTGATCTGAGTTTCGCCTTTGAAGCCCAGACGAACGTAGGTTTTGTCGCCGTCGTTGTCAGTATCATCAGAAAAATAGTGCAGACCTGTGACTTTACCGTACAGATCCAGCTTGTTACCGTCTTTGTTAAAAACTTCAGCCGCGTTTACAACGCCTGCTGCCAACATGGAAGTGACCGCCACTGCAACTAATTTAAGTTTCATCTTAAATATTCCTTATAATTTTCTTGGGTATTTCCTGAACCACTTCGAACGATTTCCAAACGAGGCTGTTCGTCAATGGCAAGCTATTTTTAAAAATCTTGTAGCCTGCTTTCAATAATAAGTTTCAAAATATTAAAGATAATTTCAATTAGTGTGATCGTGATCGGGTAAATTTCAGCTTTAACGAATAAATTGCCTGAAAATTATGCATTTTGTGCGCGTTTTACCGCCATTTTCGTTGCGGGGAATATAATTATTACCAATTTTATTTCATGGTGTTAATTATCGTCTTTTTCGTGCTTTTGCAATCGTTGATGAAGTTGATGTGCATTAAAATCAGTGGCTTATAAGATTAATCGTACGTTGATTTCGATGTGTGAAGTGAATGTTTTGCAGTGAATTATTTTATTTTATGCTTTTTCTGACGTGACTGTTTGCTATGCAGTTATTACGTTCCGGTGTCAGTTTATGTCAATTTGCGCGCCATATCTTTACGAACGAGAGTTAATATAAACAGAAACTAAACCGCTTTCTATTATTTTGCTAAAGAGTGAATGGGCGATCACATTTTAAATTTATGTTAATTATGTGGCCGGGTTGTAATTAACCCGGCATCAGGAAAAGATTATTTTCGTGTGGCGTACCAGCACAGCAAAGAACCCACACAGACCATGATAGCGCCTTGCCAGAAGGAGAAGGAAAGTGGGGCGCTCAACAACAGCGCCGCCAGCGCAGCGGATAAGACCGGGGTAAAATAGGACACGGCTGCCAGCACCGTGACGTTACCGTGAAGGATCCCAATATTCCACGACGCATAGCCCAGCCCCAGTGCGACGCCGCACATGAGTAATTTCGCCACCACCGGAACGCTGAACACCATTTCCGGTTGATCGCTTAGGGCATATTTCACCCACAAACTCAGCGCGGTAAGCAACACAAAGAGCGTGATCCCGTTTTGTCCTTTGGCATATTTGCTGGTTACCGTGCAGTACGCCGCCCAGATAAACGCGCCGGCAAATGCAAGGGCATAGCTGAGGGGGCTGGAGACAACATTGCGGATAATCTCATTCACCTGCAACCCCTGTTCGCCGCCCAATACCCAGCACACACCGAGTAAAGAGAGGGCTAATCCGGGGATCACCCACAGGGACGATTTCTGTCCGTTAAACAAAATGGCAAACACAATGGTCAGACTTGGCCAGAGATAATTCACCATGCCGACTTCAATCGCCTGTGAACGCGTAGCCGCATACCCTAACGACAGCGCCAGACAAATTTCGTAGCTCACAAACAGGAGGCTGCCGGCAATAAGATAGCCGGGAGTGAAGCGCCGGATTTGAGGAAATCCTACCGTCACCAGACAGAGTAAGCCGCTGACGGTATAGATCATGGCGGCGCCCCCCACAGGCCCAAGCCCTTCACTCACGCTGCGAATGAGCCCCACCATGGTGCTCCATAACAAGATTGCTGCCAGCCCAATCAGCGTTGCTCTTTTTCTGTCCATACCCTTGCCATTACTCTCAAAACCAAAGGCAAAACTTATAGCACCGATCGCGCCCCGGTCGCGAATTATTCTCTTAAGCCGTTAATCAAAAAGAGGTATTTAAATGCGAGATGGTTGACTATTAAGGGGGCGAACACCGGCGACCTTGATTTGACGCAAAAAAAACAGGGGCTTTGCTGTTAGTTTGCGGCGCGAAGTCTTATCCGTAAATGAGGACAACAATGGACGTCAGCCGCAGACAATTTTTTAAAATCTGCGCGGGCGGTATGGCCGGAACAACAGCCGCGATGCTGGGATTCGCTCCCAAAATGGCGCTGGCTCAGGCGCGCAACTATAAACTGCTGCGTGCCAAAGAGATCCGTAACACCTGCACATACTGCTCCGTGGGTTGTGGGCTTTTAATGTATAGCCTGGGCGATGGCGCGAAGAACGCCAGAGAGGCCATTTATCATATTGAAGGGGATCCGGACCATCCGGTGAGCCGTGGGGCACTCTGCCCGAAAGGGGCGGGACTGCTGGACTACGTTCACAGCGACAACCGTCTGCGCTATCCGGAATACCGCGCGCCGGGTTCCGACAAATGGCAGCGTATTTCCTGGGATGAAGCCTTCTCCCGGATTGCCAGACTGATGAAAGCCGACCGCGACGCCAACTTCATTGAGAAGAACGCGCAGGGCGTGACGGTGAACCGTTGGCTCTCTACCGGCATGCTGTGCGCCTCGGCGGCCAGCAATGAAACCGGCATGCTAACGCAAAAATTTGTTCGCTCCCTCGGGATGCTGGCGGTTGATAACCAGGCGCGCGTCTGACACGGACCAACGGTAGCAAGTCTTGCTCCAACATTTGGTCGCGGTGCGATGACCAACCACTGGGTTGATATCATAAACGCCAACGTCGTGATGGTGATGGGTGGCAACGCCGCTGAGGCCCATCCGGTGGGGTTCCGCTGGGCGATGGAAGCGAAAAACAATAACGATGCGACGCTTATCGTCGTCGATCCGCGCTTTACGCGTACGGCATCGGTGGCCGATATCTATGCACCGATCCGCTCCGGTACGGACATTACGTTCCTCTCGGGCGTGCTGCTGTATCTGATTGAAAACAATAAAATCAACGCGGAGTACGTAAAACACTACACCAACGCCAGCCTGCTGGTGAGGGATGATTTTGCCTTCGATGAGGGGCTGTTCAGCGGCTATGACGCGGACAAACGTCAGTACGATAAATCGTCCTGGAACTATCAGTTCGATGAAAACGGCTATGCCAGACGCGATGAAACCCTGAGTCATCCACGCTGCGTGTGGAACTTGCTGAAACAGCACGTTTCCCGCTATACGCCGGACGTAGTAGAAAACATCTGCGGTACGCCAAAAGCCGACTTCCTGAAAGTGTGTGAGGTGCTGGCCTCTACCAGTGCCGCCGACAGAACCACCACGTTCCTGTACGCGCTGGGCTGGACGCAGCACACCGTTGGTGCGCAGAACATCCGCACCATGGCGATGATTCAGCTGCTGCTCGGCAATATGGGCATGGCGGGAGGCGGGGTAAATGCCTTGCGCGGTCACTCCAACATCCAGGGCTTAACCGATCTGGGTTTACTCTCGACCAGCCTGCCGGGTTACCTGACGCTGCCGTCGGAAAAACAGGCCGATCTGCAAACCTATCTCACGGCCAATACGCCAAAAGCGACGCGTGCGGAGCAGGTGAACTACTGGAGCAATTATCCGAAGTTCTACGTCAGCCTGATGAAATCGTTTTATGGCGATGCGGCGCAGAAAGAGAACGACTGGGGCTTTGAGTGGCTGCCGAAATGGGACCAGGCCTACGACGTCATCAAGTATTTCAACATGATGGATAAGGGCAACGTCACGGGCTATATCTGCCAGGGCTTTAACCCGGTAGCGTCCTTCCCGGACAAAAACAAAGTGGTTCGCAGCCTGAGCAAGCTGAAGTACATGGTCGTTATCGATCCGCTGGTGACGGAAACGTCTAACTTCTGGCAGAACCACGGCGAGATGAACGATGTGGATCCCGCATCAATTCAGACCGAGGTCTTCCGCTTGCCGTCTACCTGTTTTGCCGAGGAAGACGGGTCGATCGCCAACTCCGGTCGCTGGTTACAGTGGCACTGGAAGGGGCAGGATGCGCCGGGTGAAGCGCGTAATGACGGTGAAATTCTGGCCGGGATTTACCATCGCCTGCGTGAGATGTACCGCACCGAAGGCGGCAAAGGCGCTGAACCGTTGCTGAAGATGAGCTGGAACTATAAGCAACCGGATCGTCCTGAATCCGAAGAGGTGGCCAAAGAGAACAACGGCGTGGCGCTGGCCGATCTCTATGACGCCAACGGCAATCTGGTGGCGAAGAAAGGCCAGCTGCTGAACAGCTTTGCGCTCCTGCGCGATGATGGTTCCACCGCGTCGTCCTGCTGGATCTACACCGGCAGTTGGACCGAGCAGGGCAACCAGATGGCCAATCGCGATAACGCTGACCCGTCCGGGTTGGGCAATACGCTGGGCTGGGCCTGGGCATGGCCGCTAAACCGTCGGGTGCTGTACAACCGTGCGTCGGCGGATATCAACGGTAAACCGTGGGATCCGAAACGGATGCTGATCGCGTGGAACGGCGCGAAATGGGCGGGGAATGATATTCCTGACTTCAACACCGCGCCACCGGGCAGTGAGACCGGGCCGTTTATTATGCAGCCGGAGGGGCTGGGACGCCTGTTTGCCCTCGACAAGCTGGCTGAGGGGCCATTCCCGGAACACTACGAGCCGATGGAAACGCCGCTCGGCACGAACCCGCTACACCCAAATGTTATCTCCAGTCCGGTCGTGCGTATCTACGCTGACGACGTGCTGCGTTTAGGCAAAAAGGACAAATTCCCGTATGTGGGAACCACCTATCGCCTGACGGAGCATTTCCACACCTGGACCAAGCACGCGCGGCTTAACGCCATCGCACAGCCGGAACAGTTTGTGGAGATAAGCGAAACGCTGGCGAAAGCGAAAGGGATTGCCAATGGCGATCGCGTGACGGTGAGCAGCAAACGTGGCTTTATCCGTGCGGTTGCGGTGGTCACCCGTCGTCTGCAGACGTTAAACGTGAATGGTCAGCAGGTGGAAACCGTGGGTATCCCGCTGCACTGGGGCTTTGAAGGTGTGGCGCAGAAAGGCTATCTCGCCAATACCCTGACGCCAAACGTTGGCGATTCCAACTCGCAAACGCCGGAGTACAAGGCGTTTCTGGTCAACATCGAGAAAGCGTAAGGAGCGAGTAAATGGCGATGGAAACACAAGACATTATTAAACGCTCCGCGACCAACCCGATAACGCCCGCGCCGCGCGCACGGGATTATAAGGCCGAAGTCGCCAAGCTTATCGATGTCTCTTCCTGCGTGGGCTGTAAAGCCTGCCAGGTGGCTTGTTCAGAGTGGAATGATATCCGCGATGAGGTAGGGCACTGCGTTGGCGTTTACGACAACCCGGCCGATCTGAGCGCCAAATCCTGGACGGTGATGCGTTTTAGCGAAACTGACCAGAACGGCAAGCTGGAGTGGCTGATTCGAAAAGACGGCTGCATGCACTGTGAAGATCCGGGCTGTCTCAAGGCCTGCCCGTCTGCAGGCGCCATCATCCAGTATGCGAACGGGATCGTCGACTTCCAGCAGGATAACTGTATCGGCTGCGGGTATTGCATTGCGGGTTGTCCGTTTAACATCCCGCGCCTCAATAAAGAGGATAACCGGGTATACAAATGCACCCTGTGCGTAGACCGCGTCAGCGTCGGGCAGGAACCTGCCTGCGTCAAGACCTGTCCAACCGGGGCCATTCACTTCGGCACCAGGAAAGAGATGCTGGAGGTGGCGCAGCAGCGCGTGGACAAACTAAAAGCGCGCGGCTACGACAAGGCGGGCATTTACAACCCGCAGGGGGTGGGCGGTACGCACGTGATGTATGTTCTGCATCACAATGATCAGCCGGAGCTGTACCACAATCTGCCGAAAGATCCAGCGATCGATACCTCAATCAATCTCTGGAAAGGGGCGCTAAAACCGCTCTCGGCGGCGGGCTTTATCGCCACCTTTGCCGGGCTGATTTATCACTACATCGGTATCGGGCCGAATAAAGAGGTGGATGACGACGAGGAGGAGCATCATGAGTAAGTCGAAAATGATAGTGCGCACAAAGTTTGTCGATCGCGCCTGTCACTGGACGGTGGTGATCTGCTTCTTCCTGGTGGCCGTATCCGGAATTTCGTTCTTCTTCCCGACGCTGCAATGGCTGACGGAAACGTTCGGCACGCCGCAGATGGGGCGTATTCTGCACCCGTTTTTTGGCGTACTGATATTTGTGGTGCTGATGTTTATGTTTGTGCGTTTCGTCCACCACAATATCCCGGACAAGCAGGATATTCCCTGGCTGAAGGGCATTATTGAGGTCCTGAAGGGGAACGAACATAAAGTCGCGAAGGTCGGTAAATACAATGCCGGACAGAAGATGATGTTCTGGAGCATCATGAGCATGATTTTCGTCCTGCTGGTGACTGGTGTGATCATCTGGCGTCCTTATTTTGCGCAGTACTTCCCGATGCAGGTCATCCGCTACGCGCTGCTGATCCACGCAACCTCAGCCATCATTCTGATCCATGCCATTTTGATCCATATGTATATGGCGTTCTGGGTTAAAGGGTCGATTAAAGGCATGATTGAAGGGAAGGTGAGCCGCCGCTGGGCGCAGAAACACCACCCACGCTGGTACCGGGAAGTGGAGCGACAGGAAGCGAAACAGGAGAGTACGGAAGGGATGAAGTAAAACGTCCTGCGCCGTCGGCTTTGCCCGGCGGCGCTTCGCTCATGTGTTAGTCAATAAACGATCAACGGCGGCTATAACATCATGACGAGCATTGCGTAAATTACACACAAAATCTTTGCTATTAATTTTCTGATTATTAAGGTTACTTATCATTGGTGAATAAATAAGTAGCGTTTCGAAATCTATATTTATTCTGGGGGCAAGGTGACTCTGCCATAATGGTAATCTATTGTTCCTCATAAGTGGAACAATAACGCGTGTTGTAAGATCAGCATAATAGTCATCCTGAATAAGCATGTAGTAAGGCAGGATATCTCTGGTTGCTGGTGAAAGATTACGATAAACGTTGAATTGTTTAAGCATCAAAATACCCTGAAAAATTCATCGTCTGTAAGGGTTCCGTGTTTTTCCACAAACTCATTCATGGCTTGTATAAATGCGCGATCCTCCGCGGATGGCGTACGTACTGAAGTCGGGACGATTTCATGATGACGTCGTAAATCACGGGATTGTGTGCCTAAGGGTGGGGGCGTTACGGCTGAGTGTTTCATGGGTATCTCCTTTGTTGGTGCGGTCATTATCAACCGCAGCCAACAAAAAACAATACCGTTTCCCCTGGTAATCTTCATTATGCGAGCCGTCTTCCAGCTTATCAGAATTTCTCCGCAATATATCGGAAAGGATATTTTGTCGGTTTGACTTTGCCAATTTTTCGCTTCGGCAAATCCACTTTTTCAACGTGAAGTTCTTTATACGGGATCTGCGAAAGCAGATGGGAGATAATATTCAACCGCACGCGTTTTTTATCTTCCGAGCGCGCCACAAACCACGGTGCCCAGGCAGTGTCCGTGGAGGCAAACATGGCATCCCGCGCTACGGTGTATTCATCCCATAAATTGAACGATTTAATATCCATAGGCGATAATTTCCAGATCTGGCGGCCATCGTTGATGCGATCGCGTAGCCTGCGTTCCTGCTCTTTCGGCGTCACTTCAAGCCAGTATTTCAGCAAAATGATCCCGGCATCGACCATCGCTTTTTCCATCACCGGTGCGCCATCAAGAAACTTTTCAACCTGTTCCGGCGTGCAGAATCCCATCACCCGTTCAACGCCTGCGCGGTTGTACCAGCTGCGGTCAAAAATAACGATTTCGCCGGCAGCGGGCAGGTGCGGAACATAACGCTGGAAATAAAGCTGCGTTTTCTCTTTCTCTGTTGGCGCAGGCAGCGCGACAACCCGGAAAACGCGCGGGCTGACGCGTTCGGTTATCGCTTTTATGGTGCCGCCTTTACCGGCCCCGTCGCGTCCCTCAAACACGATGCAGACTTTCAATCCTTTGGCGACAACCCATTGCTGGAGTTTGATCAGTTCAACGTGAAGGCGACGAAGCTCTTTTTCATACTCTTTTGTTTTCAGAGGGGCATTTTTAACGACATCAACAGCGACGCTGGTTTTCTTGTTACTTGCCATGATTGTCATCCTCAGGTTGTCCGGTCGCGGGGAAGAAGCGAGGCCGCATTAAGAAGTGTAATTCACCTGAATTAATGGATTAACGTGTCAGTCTGCTGATTTGAACTGGCTCACCATACAAGATTATTCAATAATGCCCGCTGCGAATTTTCACTCGTGGTTGTGGTATGAAAAAGACAATTTTCTCGTTAGCCCTTAGCACGTTTGGCCTGGGCATGGCTGAATTTGGCATTATGGGTGTCCTGACGGAACTGGCGCATGATACCGGTATTTCCATTCCCTCCGCCGGAAATATGATTTCGTTTTACGCCTTTGGCGTGGTGATTGGCGCGCCGATTGTGGCGCTGTTTTCCAGTAAGTTCTCGTTAAAAACCACGCTACTGTTTCTGGTTGCCCTGTGTGCGGTGGGCAACGCGATGTTTACCTTTTCCACATCCTATTTTTGGCTGGCTGCAGGGCGCTTAATCTCGGGGTTCCCGCACGGCGCAATTTTCGGTGTGGGGGCGATTATCCTCTCGAAAATAGCGCCACCGGGTAAGGTGACGGTGGCCGTGGCGGGGATGATCGCCGGGATGACCGTGGCGAATCTGGTGGGGGTTCCGTTTGGAACCTGGCTGGGGCATACATTCAACTGGCGTTATACCTTTTTCCTGATAGCCCTGTTTGACGCGCTGGTGATCCTCTCGGTGCTGGTGTGGGTACCAAACCTTCATGACGCATCAGAAATAAAACTCACCGAGCAGTTTCACTTCCTGAAAAAACCGGAACCGTGGCTGATCTTCGCCGCCACCATGTTTGGCAACGCTGGCGTTTTTGCGTGGTTCAGTTTTGTGAAGCCGTTTATGGTCAATGTCACTGGCTTCTCCGAGGGGCTGATGACGATCATCATGATGTTAATGGGCCTCGGCATGGTGCTGGGTAACCTGCTGAGCGGGAAACTATCGGGTCGTTTCAGCCCGCTGCGTATTGCTGCCACCACCGATATGGTGATTGTCGCCTCACTGTTATTGCTTTTCGCCTTTGGCGAACAGAAAACCGCGTCGCTGGTGATGGGGTTCATCTGCTGTGCCGGGCTGTTCGCACTCTCTGCACCACTGCAAATTCTGCTGCTGCAAAATGCGAAAGGAGGGGAAATGCTTGGTGCCGCAGGCGGACAGATGGCCTTTAACCTGGGCAGTGCGATTGGTGCTTATTTTGGCGGGATGATGATTACGCTCGGTTTTAGCTGGAGCTATGTCACGCTACCGGCGGCGATATTATCCTTCCTGGCGATGAGCGCGCTGCTGGTGTATGGCTATCTGCGCGCCCGGCGGGCTCAGTCTGATGCTCGTGCGCTGGCCTGAGTGCCGGAATGTGGTCATAAAAAACCGCCCCATAAACGGAGCGGTTAGCGGGAACGGACCGTTACGAGCGTAAATCAATCACCATGCGGCCGCGGATCTGGCCCTGTTCCATCTCTTTGAAGATGGCATTGATATCTTCCAGCGGGCGCATCGTCACTTTTGGCACCACTTTGCCTTCGGCTGCAAACTGGAACGCTTCCTGCAGATCCTGACGGGTACCAACCAGCGAGCCGACCACCTGGATACCGTCCAGCACCAGACGGGGGATATCAAGGCTCATGGCTTCCGGCGGCAGGCCAACGGCCACCACGCGGCCACCGGCACGCACCGCGTCCACCGCCGAGTTAAACGCTGCTTTCGCGACCGCCGTTACCACAGCCGCATGCGCGCCGCCGGTTTTTTCCTGCACGATTTTAGCGGCATCTTCGCTGCGGGAGTTGATGGTTAAATCCGCCCCCATGCTTGCAGCCAGCTTCAGCTGTTCGTCGTTAACGTCAAGGGCAATGACTTTGGCGTTGAAGACGTTTTTCGCATACTGCAGCGCGAGGTTACCCAGTCCGCCCAGGCCGTAGATCGCAATCCACTGGCCCGGCTTGATATGGGAGACTTTTACCGCTTTGTAAGTGGTGACGCCGGCACAGGTTATGCTGCTGGCCGCAGCGGAATCCAGCCCGTCAGGCACTTTTACCGCGTAATCCGCGGTGACAATGCACTCTTCAGCCATGCCGCCATCAACGGAATAACCGGCGTTTTTCACATCGCGGCACAGGGTTTCGTTGCCGGTATTACAGTATTCACAGTGGCCGCAGCCCTCAAAGAACCACGCGACGCTTGCACGGTCGCCGACTTTCAGTGACGTCACGCCAGGCCCAACTTCTTTCACGATCCCAATCCCTTCGTGGCCCAGGATCACACCGGTTTTATCACCGAAATCGCCATTTTTGACATGGAGGTCAGTATGGCAAACGCCACAGCACTCCATTTTGAGCAGGGCTTCGCCGTGCTTCAGTGGGCGTAAGGTTTTTTCGGTAACATTGACCTGATGATCCTGTGTAACAACAGCAGCCTTCATAGGTTTCTCCTTGTTTTTGATGGGTATGTGTATCGCAGGGGAATACTACTTAAGGATTAATAGTTTAGAGGAGTTATGCAAGGCGGCGGCAACATAATGTCACCAATTGATGCGATTTCAGATTAAGAATACAGCGATCCTCTAATAATTAGGGGGGAATTCACTGGCCCGGCGAGTAGCTCGCCGGGCACAGATCTACAGTTTTGCTTCTATCACCTCAATCTCTTTGCGCCATTGCACCTGCAGATGTGGTTTCTGATGCTTAGGCTTACGCGCCAGGTCTTCTGCGAGTAGCGTTTCCAGCGCGATCAGCCTTTCAAGCAGATCGTCCGAGGCTTGCGCTTTAACATCCGCGACTGCGGGTGACGCCGACGACGCCATCAGGCCTGTGCGTTCACGCAGCCGTTCGAACACCGCTTCGGCGTCTTGCCATTCGCTCAGCAAACCGTCCTCAATCAGCCAGAAGCGATTGCAGCTTTGGGCGATCAGCTGCCGGTCATGGCTGACCAGCAGCACTCCGCCGTCAAACTGTTGCAGGGTAGTGGCCAGCGCCTCTTTGCCTTCCATGTCCAGATGGTTGGTAGGCTCATCCAGCATCAGCAGGCTATAACGGGCAAGCGTCAGGCCGACAAACAGCAGGCGCGAACGCTCCCCGCCGCTGAGGGTGCTGACCTTTTGCCCGTGACGCGCCCACGGGAACCCGGCGCTGATAAGCGCCATCTTGCGATCCTGTGGCGCTGGCGCAAAAGGCTCAAGCGCGTCGAAGATCGTTGCCTCATCCGGAAGCTGATTCAGCGTCTGGTCGTAATAGCCTGGCGACACGCGAGGATGGAGTTTTAGCCCAGCCTCTGACGGTTCACCTGAGAAATGCCGCCAGATGAGCTTCATCAGCGATGATTTGCCGCAGCCGTTACGCCCGACGATAGCCACGCGATCGCCACTTTTAAGCCGCGCAATGTCGACATGAAATAGATCGGGCAACCCAGGTGCAGGCGGTACGCCGAGGTTTTCCATCTCCAGCAGTCGGTCCGCCCGCAGGGCATCACCACGCAGGGTTAACGTCCACGGACTGCCTGCCGTGAGCTCTGTCTGGCTCTCCTTTAGCCGCTCGACCTGTTTTTCCATCTGTTTGGCTTTGCGGGCCAGATCTTCGTTATCGTAGACCTTGCCCCAGGTGGCCAGCCGTCTGGCACTGGCGGTTACGCGGTCGATCTCCTTTTGCTCCGCCTTATGCCGAAGCGCATCGCTTTCGTCTTTCGCCACCAGCGCCTGGCGCGCGGCGGTGCAGGGAAGGGCGAAGTAGTGCAACATCTTATCGCGCAGGATCCAGCTGCCGTTGGTGACGGCATCCAGCAACTGCCTGTCGTGCGAGACCAGTACAAAGCTGCCGGACCAGTTCTGTAAAAACTGCTCCAGCCAGAGCATGGTAGGCAAATCGAGGTGGTTGCTCGGCTCGTCCAGCAGTAACAGATCCGGCTCGCCGATCAACGCCCGCGCGAGCAGGAGACGCGTGTGTTGCCCGCCGCTCAGCGTCGCCGACGTTAAGGCCATGTCCTGCGGCGTAAAGCCCATACCTGCCAGCAGCGTTTCTGCTTTCCAGCGCAGGCTCTCGCGCTCAGTCGTGGGCAGTTGCGCCAGTACGGCGTCCAGCATGGTCAGGGGATAAATGGCTTCTGGCAGATGTTGCTCAACGCGCGCCATCAGACAGTGTCCGGACAGCGCGACGCTTCCGGCAGCAGGAGAGTCTGTGCCGTCCAGCACCTTCAGCAGCGTACTTTTGCCGCAGCCGTTGTCGCCCAGCAGGCCAATGCGGTCGCCTTTTTTCAGCGTAAAGGAGAGGGAGTCGAAGAGCGTGCCAAACGCCGTATCAACACGTAAAGATTGTGCAGTGAGTAAAGTGCTCATTGTTGCTTACCCAAGAGTTACAGGCATGTTTATGCCTCGTCAAACATCGCTGACGATAACTCAGTAAGCCCGAGAGAAGGGATTTCAGGGGTTGGTGTCTTCGCTCAAGCAGAAGTTATCGCAGCACGATACCGATAACGCTTGAGCTGGTGCGATCACCAAATGCATGTGAAACATTGAAAATTTCACAGTACAGCATAATTGGCCTCCTTATATATTCAGTGGGTTAATGGATGAAAGGAGTGTAGCGGGGGAAAGGCGGTTTGGCTAGGGGGGCGAATGTAATTCCCTCTCCCGGTGGGAGAGGGAACGGTCGGAACACAGTGTTAGATCGAAGTACGACGGTAGCTGCGGTATTCCGGCATCCAGAAGTTGTCGTCGATGGCCTGCTGCAGCGCGTCAGCAGAGGTTTTCACCGCCACACCCTGCTGCTGGGCCATTTTCCCGACCGCGAACGCAATTGCACGCGACACCTTGTGAATGTCTTTCAGCTCTGGCAGCACCAGTCCTTCGCCATCGTTCACCAGCGGCGAGTGGCCCGCCAGGGTTTCGCTTGCCGACATCAGCATCTCATCGGTAATGCGCGACGCGCCGGAGGCGATCACACCCAGACCAATGCCCGGGAAAATGTAGGAGTTGTTGCACTGGGCAATAGGATAGGTTTTGTCCTTCCACACCACCGGATCGAACGGGCTGCCGGTTGCGACCAGCGCGTTCCCTTC
The DNA here is from genome assembly GCF_049237765.1 of Enterobacter cloacae complex sp. SHL021. NCBI lineage: Bacteria > Pseudomonadati > Pseudomonadota > Gammaproteobacteria > Enterobacterales > Enterobacteriaceae > Enterobacter > Enterobacter cloacae complex sp. SHL021. Next base: position 176,553 of record NZ_JBMKJG010000003.1, read on the forward strand.
GGTCCAGGCAATGATGTCCTGCGGCGTTGCTTCCACGCGCGAGGTCGGGTTGGAGAGCGGCATCACGATAGGGCGTTCGCAGTACTTGTGCATCTCACGAATGATCTCTTCGGTAAACAGCCCCGTCTGACCGGAGACGCCAATCAGGATATCCGGCTTCACGTTGCGCACTACGTCCAGCAGAGAGAGCACTTCGTTGTCGGTGTCCCAGTTCTTCAGATTCTCACGTTTCTGCACCAGCTTGGTCTGGAAGGGCAGCAGGTTTGGCATGCCGTCGGTCAGCAGGCCGAAACGGTCGACCATGAACACGCGGGAGCGCGCCAGCTCTTCGCTTAGCCCTTCACGCTGCGTCTGGGCGATAATCTGCTCGGCGATACCACAACCCGCAGAGCCTGCGCCCAGGAAGACAATTTTCTGATAGCTCAGTTGGCTGCCTGCCGCGCGACTGGCGGCAATCAGCGTGCCGACGGTGACCGCGGCGGTGCCCTGAATATCATCGTTAAAAGAGCAGATTTCATCGCGATAGCGGTTCAGCAACGGCATCGCGTTTTTCTGCGCGAAGTCTTCAAACTGCAGCAGCACGTCCGGCCAGCGATGCTTGACCGCCTGGATGAAATCATCAACAAACTGATAATACTCGTCGTCGGTAATACGCGGATGACGCCAGCCCATATACAGCGGGTCGTTAAGCAACTGCTGGTTGTTGGTGCCCACATCCAGCACCACCGGCAGGGTATACGCCGGGCTGATGCCGCCGCAGGCGGTATACAGAGAGAGCTTACCGATTGGGATCCCCATGCCGCCAATACCCTGGTCACCGAGACCCAGAATACGTTCGCCATCGGTCACCACGATCACTTTGATATTGTGGTTCGGCACGTTCTGCAGAATATCGTCCATGTTGTGGCGGTTCTGATAAGAGATAAAGACGCCACGGGAGCGACGGTAGATCTCTGAGAAGCGTTCACAGGCGGCACCCACCGTTGGGGTGTAGATCACCGGCATCATCTCTTCGAGATGATTTTGTACCAGACGATAGAAGAGGGTTTCGTTGGTATCCTGAATGTTGCGCAGGTAAATATGTTTGTCGATTTCGGTTTTGAAACCCTGATACTGGATCCACGCGCGCTCTGCCTGTTCTTCAATGGTTTCCACCACTTCTGGCAGCAAACCGAGCAGGTTGAAGCTGCTGCGCTCTTCCATGCTGAAGGCGCTACCTTTGTTGAGCAGGGGGAATTCGAGTAATACCGGGCCGGCATAAGGGATATATAGGGAACGATGTTTTTTCAGTTTGTTGTCCATGTCACTCACTCTTTTTTTGAAGATCCGTCCCTGACACTGCTGTTTGTCATCTTTCTGGCCTGTGCGATGGGGTGCGGTCAGGCGGTATTATAAAGGAGCTAAATATTAATTACCGCAACACATAAACAAAAACACCATCGGTTTTGCCGATGGTGTTGAGGATCTCTCTCCTGGGAACTTACTTGCCCGCGTGGCGTTTTCTGCCGGTGGCGTGAGTGACCTGTGTTTCACTGTCGCCTTCAATCACCACTTTACGTTGGTTAGAAAGCTTGTAGTTCAGTCCCAGTATATGGCGTGCCTGACGGTTCGATTTCATGTTAACTCCTCAATCCTGTTGATAGTTTTAAGGACCAGTTCGCTTACGCAAACGAAATGTAACCCCTTAGGTTGCAGATCCAGCTTAGCAGGTTTTTACAAAGGTGCGTTTTGCCCGCTGACGACGTAGTTAATGGTCTGCTGGTAGATGTCACTGAGGATGTCATTGTCTGTGGTTTCCACCCACTTGGTCAGTTCCATCAAAATGTCATCTTCAGTCACAGCACCATGCTCGGCGTGAAGACCCTGTGCAATCGCGTTAACGAGTTCAGGTTGTGCTGCTGCAGTATTGGCCGGGTAATAAGTAAACATGCTGCCTCCGTGTCGTTGTCTGTTTAATGGTACGGCTCGCAAAAAATTTAATTCACAAACAGAATGGCAAATATTTTGGCCGCTGTGTCTAAGATTCATCTTAGAAATAAAAATGACATAAGTGCATGCTTTTATGCGCTTTTAGAGTGGGAGGATATATTGAGGGTTTGCCGCGAGGATATTTTGCAGGTGCTCCTGCTATCATTGAAATATAGCAGGAGCAGATTTTACATTACCACTTCATTTCGCCAGTATTCACTTTGGCGCTTAATTCCAGCGAGCTCTCTTCAGCCAGACCCGGATACTGTTTTTTCATGGCGTTGATCACGCCTGTCGATGTTTTATGTTCTGACAACGCCTGTTCGAAGTGCTGGAGATAATCACGGGTAAAGTCGATAGCACCGCTGCCTGCCGGTGGTGTTCCCAGATAGTGACCCGGGATCACGCGTTCAGGCTTATGTGCCGCCATGCTTTCCAGCGTCTGTTGCCACTGCTTGCGGCTGGCTGGCGTCTGGGTGTCTGCCGTCCAGACGTGGATACCCCAGGCGACACCGGTACCACCGAGGATAGTTTTAGCCGAAGGGATCCAGACATAGGCGGCGTAGCTTTCTGGCTGCTCGATATCAATCTTCTCGCCGTCCACCATGAAGGTAGTGGATGCCAGCACCTGCGGAACGATAAGTTCGGTTGGCGCACCGTCTTTCATCTGCGGTCCCCAGAAGGCAAGCTTGGCGTCTTTGGTGGCCTTGATATGGTCAACCACCTGCTGTGTGGCCACCACTTTGGCATTCGGGAAGGCTTTCACCAGCGGTTGCAGACCAAAATAGAAATCCGGATCGCCAGAGGTAATGACGATTTTGTTCAGGGTTTTCCCGCTTTTGCGAATTTTGTCGACCAGCGCTTCGCCATCTTTGACGCTGAACTGGGCGTCAAACAGCACGGCCTCTTTTGGACCAGAGACCAGCGTGGAGGAGACCGCAAACATCCCTTTGTCCTGCGGGTTATAGGTATCAATGGTTAATGGCGCAGCAAACACCGCGGGCGTGATAAGTATGGAGAGCAGTGCAAGGTGAGTGAATTTCATTCTGATGTCTCTGTTGTTCAGGAAAGTCTTTATTGTACGGATATTCGCATTTGCCAGAATTCCTGAAACAAGACATGCTTTGTTTCATAAATCGAGCAAATGGGGTGTTATATGGATCGCGTTATTGCCGCTCAGGTCTATAACCGGATATGCGAGCTGGGAAGCCTGAGTGCAGCGGCCCGGGCGTTGGGTATCTCCCGTCCGATGGTGAGCCGCTATCTTGAGCAAATGGAGAAGTGGGCCGGTACGCGGCTGGTAAACCGCTCAACGCGCAAGCTGACGCTGACGGCGGCCGGAGAGAAGGTGCTGCTAAAAACGCGAACGCTGTCCCAGCTGTCGCAGGAAATTGAGGGCCAGTCGGAGAAAGATCTCCCTTCAGGCACGCTACGGGTGGCCTGCGCCCATTTTACCGCCATGCATCTGATTGCCCCGGTGCTGCCCGGCTTGCTTTCGCGCTACCCGCAGCTGCGCATTGAGCTGGATGTGAACAACCATCCGGTGAGTCTGGTAGGGGAACGCATTGATGTGGCGATCCGCATCACGGATAACCCAGAACCCGGGATGATCGCCCGCAGGCTTGGGGAGTGCCGTTCCGTGCTGTGCGCGTCGCCGCAGTATCTTGCAACCCACGGCACGCCAGAGCAGGTGGAGGAGTTAGCGCAGCACAACTGTCTGCACTACAGCTTTTTCGCCGGTCAGGCGTGGCACTTCCTGACGCCGGAAGGGGAAAACGTCAGCGTCGCCGTGAGCGGCAACCTCAGCGCCAGCATCTCGTCATTGTTGATGGAGGCGGCGGTGAAGCATTGCGGCATTGCCATGCTGCCGGAGCAGGAAGCACATGCCGCGATTGAACAGGGCACGCTGGTCCCGGTGCTGAGCAGCCTGACGCCCAAAGCGTTAGCCATTCACGGTATTTATCAGTCCCGGGAGTATCAGCCCGCAGCGTTGCGCGTGTTTCTTGATGAGATAGCGCACCATCTGTCAGGCGACGCGCAGCGGGAATAGGTTACAGAATTATCTGTGTTCCAGGGTGTGCCGAAACCATCGTCTATACTTATCCCTTTGTAAGCCAAAAGGAGAGCAAGAATGACGATTCATAAGCACGGTTCGGCACACTGGTCTGGTGATATCAAAAATGGCAAAGGGACGGTCTCAACGGAAAGTGGCGTCCTGAATCAACAACCTTACGGCTTTAACACCCGCTTCGAAGGCGCTAAAGGCACTAACCCGGAAGAGTTGATTGGCGCAGCTCACGCCGCCTGTTTCTCAATGGCGCTGTCGCTGATGATTGGTGAAGCGGGCTATACCGCAGATTCCATCGATACCACAGCGGATGTCTCGCTGGATAAAACCGATGGCGGCTTCGCAATCAGCAAAATTGCGCTAAACAGCAAGGTCACCGTACCGGGTATCGACCCGCAGAAATTCGACGGCATCATCCAGAAAGCGAAAGCAGGATGCCCGGTGTCGCAGGTACTGAAAGCGGAAATCACGCTGGACTATAAACTTAACTAAGCCTGAGCCGGGCGAAGGCCCGGCTATCCCTTCAGCGCAGCAGGAAAAACCGCTGCCAGCCATGCAATAAACGCCTTAAGCCGATGCGTCAGATGCCGGTTTTGCGGGTAAACCACGTGAAACGGATACGCCGCCGGGTGCCAGTCGCTTAAAATTTCTTGTAACGTACCCGCCTGAAGATATGTCTTTGCTGAATATGTAAACGTCTGAATGATGCCCAATCCTGCCACCGCCGCTGCCAGGTGCGCATTGCTTTCATTAACGCCGAGATAGTGCGAAATGCCGATCTCCTGCACCTCGCCGCCTTTTCTGAAGCGAAACGGAAAGGGTCGCCCGGTGACCGGGGAGAGATAGCTTATAAGTTTATGTCCGTTGCGCAACTCTTGCGGATAAGCCGGAACGCCGTGCTTTTTCAGATAGCCCGGCGTTGCGCAGGTCACCATGTCGGCGTCGCCCAGATGACGGGCGATAAGGGTGGAATCGTTCAGCGGACCGCCTCTGATCACACAATCCACGTTGCCGCTGATCAAATCAACAGGACGATCCGCCACGCCAAGATCGATGCGAATATCCGGGTAGCGCTGCATGAAATCCGGGAGCAGGGGGATGAGCACGTCGCGGGCAGTCGAACCGCCAATATCCACCCGCAGATGTCCTTTCGGTGTGGCGTGAGAGACGCGAAACGAGGTATCGATATCTTCGATATCAATGAGCACCCTGAGCGCTTTTTCATAATACTCCGCGCCTTCCGGCGTCGTGACCACCCGGCGGGTGGTACGGTGCAGCAGCCGTATTTCAAGATGCGCCTCAAGCGCTTTCACAAGCTTGCTCAGTGTGGCGATGGGCATGTTTAGCGAATCAGCCGCTCGGGTAAAGCTACCGGTTTCCACAACCCGCGTGAAGGCGCGCATCGCCATGAGCTGGTCCATCTTTTTCTCTCGATTATTTCTGTTTGTGAATAGTCATTTTCATTTTTGCTGGTTTTTCACTAATCCGGCAAGGGCTAATGTGTCTCCAGCGCAAGCAAAAACGCGCAACGCAAACCCAACAAAAGGTAAATGACATGAACACAACGCTCTTCGAAAAAATCGCACTGGTCACTGGCGGCAGCACCGGTATTGGTCTTGCCACGGCGCAGGAGCTGGCGGCTCAGGGCGCCAAAGTTTATATCACCGGTCGTCGACAGGCCGAGCTGGATGCCGCCGTCGCACAAATTGATTCCCGTGCGGTGGGTATTCGTGCCGACGTCTCACAACTCGCCGATCTGGATCGAGTCTATGCGCAGATAGCAAAAGAAGAAGGGCGTCTCGATATTTTGTTCGCCAATGCGGGTGGCGGAGATATGCTGCCGCTGGGAGCAATCACCGAGGAGCAGTTTGACCGTATTTTCGGCACAAACGTGCGCGGAGTGCTGTTTACAGTACAAAAAGCGCTGCCGCTGTTATCTGCCGGGTCGTCCATTATTCTGACCGGTTCAACGGTGTCGATAAAGGGAACGGCAAACTTTAGCGTCTACAGCGCCAGCAAAGCCGCCGTGCGCAACTTTGCCCGCTCCTGGGCGCTGGATCTGCAGGGCCGTGGGATCCGTATCAACGTGGTCAGTCCTGGCCCCGTCAAGACCCCGGGACTTGGCGAACTGGTGCCAGAAGAACATCGTCAGGGGCTGTACGATGCGCTGGCTGCACAGGTTCCGTTAGGACGTTTAGGTGCGCCGGGCGAGGTGGGGAAAGTGGTGGCGTTTCTGGCCTCTGACGCGGCCAGCTTTATTAACGCCACCGAGCTGTTTGTTGATGGTGGGATGGCGCAAATTTAATCCACATTACGCCAGCAGCGCACGCTACGGCCCTCGTGTGAAGGCTGTAGCGGCTGCGGGCGTTCACACCCCTGCGTGGCCTGCGGACAACGGTCGCGGAAATAGCACCCCACGGGCAGATGGCGGTTACCCGGGAGATCCGTTTTACGCAGCGCCAGGTTTTCATCCAGCGGCTCACCGGTTCTGGGAACGGAATCGAGCAGCAGCCGGGTGTAGGGATGACGCGGCGTAACCAGCACCTGTGCCGCCGTGCCCAGTTCGACAATCTGCCCCAGATACATCACCGCCACGCGATCGCTCATGTGCCTGACAACCGAGACGTTATGGGATATCAGCACATAGGTCAGATTGCGTTCCTGCTGCAGCTTCACCAGTAAATTGAGGATCTGCGCCTGTACGGAAATATCCAGCGCGCTGGTGGGCTCATCCAGCACGATGATGTCCGGGTCAGAGGAAAGAGCGCGGGCGATAGCAATACGCTGGCGCTGCCCGCCGGAAAAGGCGTGCGGCAGGCGGTCGAGATATTCCGGGCGGATACCGACCTGCTGCGCCAGGTTTTCAGCAAGCTGACGTCTTTCCCGTTCGCTGCTGCGTTTTTGCACCCACACCGGCTCGGTGATAATGCGCCAGACCGGCAGGCGCGGGTCAAGCGACGAGAGCGGATCCTGGAACACCATCTGCATACCGCCCGCGTGGTTTGTCCGTGCACACAGGCCGGCACTGGGTTTGAGCATCCCCATTAAAAGCTGCGCCAGCGTGCTTTTGCCACAGCCGGATTCGCCAACAATCCCCAGCGTTTCGCCGCGATGGATCTGAAGATCCAGCCCGTTAAGAGCATGCACCTGTTCCGTGACCCGCCCCAGCCAGTTTTTGCGTGCGGGAAAGTTAACGTGCACGCGATCCAGTTCCAGCAGTACGTCAGACATGGGTTTTCTCCTGTTGCGGATACCAGCAGGCCGCCCGCTGGCCTTCGGCCCCCTGAGGCAGTAAGCGCGGCGTTTCAGTGCATTTTACGCCCGCAGCAAAACAGCGCTCCCGAAAAGCACACCCGCGCGGAAGCTGGCTAAGATTGGGCACTGTACCGGGGATGGCAGGCAGCATCTCGCGCGGCTCGCCGTTTTCAGGCGCACACTGCAGCAGGCCGATGGAATAGGGATGAACGGGATGGTGGATCAGCGTTTGCGTGGTGCCGCTTTCAATCACGCTCCCGGCGTACATGACATACATCCGATCGCAGAGCTGTGAAACCACCGCCATATCGTGGCTGATGAACAGTACCGAGGTTCCGCTGGCCCGCGCTTTATGCTTCAGCAATCGCAGTACCTGTAGCTGGACGGTGACGTCCAGTGCGGTGGTCGGCTCATCGGCAATAATCAGTTCAGGCTCGCAGGAGAAGGCCAGCGCAATCATCACCCGCTGGCGCATGCCACCGGACAGCTCGAACGGATAACGTTCCATGACCTCCGCCGCATCCGGGATCTGCATCTCTTCCAGCAGGGTGATCGCTTTTTTCCCGGCATCACGCCGTGAAAGGGGCTGATGCTGGCGGATCACCTCCACCATCTGTTTGCCAATTCGTCGCGTTGGGTTCAGCGCTGTCATCGGCTCCTGAAAAATCATCGCCACTTTGGCACCGCGCCACTGGCGGAGCTGTTTTTCCGAAGCATTCAGGACATCTTCACCCAACAGTTTTACCTGCCCGCGATGGACCCGGTAACTGCCCTCCGGCAGCAGACGCATGGTCAGCATCGCCGTTACCGATTTTCCGGAGCCGGATTCGCCCACTACGCCAACAATCTCGCCGCGTTTGATCTCCAGCGATACGTGGTTCAGGGCGTGAACTTCACCGCGAAATATCGGGAAGCTCAGGTGTAAATCTTCAATGGTTAATACTGCTTCGCTCATGCCTGTTTTCCTCCCGATTTCGGATCCAGCAGGTCGCGAATGCCGTCACCAAATAGATTAAACCCGACGGCAGTGATCAGAATTGCCGCACCAGGAAAGGCGCAGTACCACCACTGGTCGAGCACATAGTTGCGGCCCACGGCCACCATCGCTCCCCATTCGGCGGTGGGCTGCTGTGCCCCAAGGCCGATAAAGCCCAGCGTGGCGGCCATCAGAATGGCGCTGCCAATATCCAGTGAGGCCTGCACGATCAGCGGTGGCAGGGCGTTACGCAGAATGTGCCAGCTGATCAAATGCCAGCGCGACGCGCCAAATGTACGGGCGGCCTGCACATAGGTAAACTGGCGCACCACCAGGGTTTGCCCGCGCGCCAGGCGAACGTAAAACGGGATACGCACAATCGCAATCGCCAGCATGGCGTTAAACAGACTCGGGCCAAGCGCCGCCGCCAGCGCCATGGTCAGTACCAGGGAGGGAATGGAGAGCATAATGTCCATCACCCGCATAATGATGGCATCGCCGCGACCGCCCAGCACGCCGGACAAACAGCCCAGCAGCGAGCCGATACTCCCGGCAATCACCACCACCGCCAGCCCGGCGGTAATGGATTGCTGGCTACCGACCAGCACGCGGCTGAACAGATCGCGTCCGACTTCATCGGTACCAAACCAGTGTTGCGCAGACGGGGCCTGCAACCGGGCAGTGAGATCCAGCGCGTTCGGATCATGGGGGACGATCCACGGTGAAGTTACCATCAGCAACAGCATCACCAGCATAATCACCCCGCCGATCAGCGTGAGCGGGCTTTGACGCAGCATCCAGAACAGCCCTGGCCAGTCGATGCCCGGTTTCGTTGCGTTTACGGGGACGGGCGTTTCCTCAGTCAACATCATTCGGCACCTCCGCGCCCGATACGAGGGTCAATCCACAGATAGAGCAGATCAACCACCAGATTGACGACCACATAGGCCAGTGAAACCACCACGGCGAAGCCCATGACGGCAGGGAAATCCAACGCCTGAATGGAGGTCACCACCCAGGCGCCCATGCCTGGCCAGGCAAAGACGGTTTCGGTCAGTACCGCACCATAAAGCAGATCGCCCAGCGCCAGCCCGAGTACGGTAATGGACGGGATCATCGCATTCGGCAGGGCATACCGCAGGACGATATACCAGCCCGGCAAGCCGCTGGCGCGGGCGGTGCGAATATAATCTTCGCTGAGCTGCTCCAGCATGGCGGAACGTACCTGACGCGCCACGATGCCAAGATGAACAAACGCCAGCGTCAGTGACGGTAAAATCAGGTGTTGCAGGGCGTTGAAAAAGACCTCGCCGTTACCCTCCAGCAGGGCATCCAGCAGATAAAAGCCCGTCACGTGGGCAGGCGGGTCGAGCCAGTCGTCCAGCCTGCCGCCGCCGGGCAGAAGCTGCAGATGGCCGTAGAACAAGACGATGACGCCCAGACCCAGCCAGAAGGCCGGTGTGGAGATCCCGGTCATCGCCATCAGCCGTACCAGATGATCCAGCCAGCGGTTACGGTAGACCGCCGATAAAATCCCCAGCGGAACGCCGATCACCAGCGCCAGCAGCAGGGAACAGAACGCCAGCTCCAGCGTGGCAGGGAAGAAGGCTTTTAAATCTTCCGCCACCGGCCGCCCGGTACGGATAGAGGTCCCTAAATCGCCGTGCGCCAGGGCGTCCACATAGCGGCCAAACTGGATATAGAGCGGCTGATCCAGTCCCAGTTGCTGGCGAATGTTTTGCACAATCTCGTCGCTGGCACGGTCACCGGCCAGCAGGCGGGCCGGATCGCCGGGGATCAGGTGTGAAATGATAAAGGTGATGATACAGACACCGGCTACTACCAGGATTAACCCCCAGCAGCGCTGGCGCACAATGCTCCAGAACGTCATACACTTTCCCCCGGCGAAACCGTTACTTGCTCATGGTGGCGATGTTGAACACCTGCTCGAGCATTGGATTAAAGGTGAAGCCTTTGACCTCTTTGTTCATTGCCAGCTGGTAATTCTTCTGGAACAGATAAACGTAGGCCGCTTCGTCAATCACAATCTTCTGCGCCTGCTGGTAATCGCGGGTGCGCTCCGCCTGGTCCGTGGTTTTCAGCGCCGCCTGCAGCAGGGAATCGACCTCTTTGTTCTCATAGAACGAGCGGTTGCCCGGCAGACCTTTTTTGTCCGACTCAAACCAGTAGTTCATGAACATGTACGGGTCGGCAAAGTCCGGGCTCCAGTTGCCAATGGCAATGTCATAGTCGCCTTTACCCACGCGGTCGCGCATGGTGGCGTTAGCCAGTTTTTCCAGCTTGACGTTGATACCGAGCTTGCCCAGGCTGGCCTGAGTGGAGAGGGCGATAGGCTCCCAGTTCGGGTCGTTGTCCGAGTAGAGGAACGTCAGGCTGGCCGGTTTATCTTTGACTTTCTCCAGCGCCGCTTTCGCTTTGGCCTCGTCAAAGCTGTACTGCATGGCGGTGGCGTCAAAGCCCCACATGCCATCCGGGATCGGGCCGCGCATCTGCTTGCCGTTACCGCTGAGAATGCCTTTCACCATTCCCTGATAATCGGTTGCCCAGGAGACGGCCCGGCGCAAATCCACCTGATTCAACGGTGCTTTGCTGTTGTTGAGATAGAGATAGGTCACGCGCAGGGACGGATACTCCGCCACGGCGACTTTGCCCTCCTGCTTGAGCGCAGAAAGCTGATCGACAGGCAGGGAGTCGGCAATATCCAGATCGCCACGGGAAAGCTGCAGGCGACGCGACGCGCTTTCACCGATAATTTTCACCGAGACGCGCTTAAAGTGGGGCTTATCACCCGCCCAGTGCGGGTTAGGCACCAGCACCAGCTGCTGACCTTTTTGCCAGCTCTTCAGCATAAATGGCCCGGAACCGGCGGTGTTCTGCGCCAGATAAGCTCGCGCGTCATCGGCGGCATTGGCCTTCAGTACGGCCGGGTTAATAATCGATGCACCGTCATTCGCCAGGGTATAGAGGAAGGGAGCAAACGGCTGGCTGAGGGTGAACTTCACCGTGTGGTCATCAACGGCGTCAATTTTGAGATCTTTCGGGAACGCTTCAGACGGCCCCTGGCTGAGCTTCAGCAGGCGCTCAAACGATAGTTTTACCGCTTCGGCGGTGACCGGCGTGCCGTCAGAGAATTTCGCGTTGTCCGTCAGGGTGAAGGTCCACTCTTTCTGATCCTCAGATGCCTTCCAGCCCGTGGACAGATCGCCTTCGACCTCCGTGGTACCAGGCTTGTACTTCACCAGACGCTGATAGGACGGATAGGTGACGGTCCAGTCGTTGTTATCAATGGTGATTGCCGGATCGAGGGTTTGCGGGTCGGCGGCTTTACCTATCACCAGCATGTCTTTCGGAACGGCGGCCTGCGCAGCAGGCATGCTCAGGGCCAGCGTGGCGGCGATAAGCGTCGTGAGAAGCGTTGTTTTCATGGCAGTGCTCCAGGTTTAAAGAGGGGTGTGCGTCAACGGAAAACAGGCGAAACGATCGTCAAGAAGGGGATAACTGGCGGCGTTTGGCAACTCGAAGTGCCACCATTCGCTGCCGATCCCCACAAAGCCGCCGCCAAACATGATGGCGTTAAGCAGCAGGCGGTTGCGCTGGGCGTGCGGCGGCACGGAGGGGTGATACGGATGAGAACGGTCATCCATCTCATCAAACCCGGCCCCCATATCCAGCACGTTGTTATGTTCATCCATCAGGGTGACGTCGATGGCCGTGCCGCGGCTGTGATTGGAGCCAATGGCCACATCCACCACATATTCCGGGTTCGGGCACGCATCCCACAGCTGCGCCTGGGCCTGCTGAGGGCGATAGGCGTCGTAGACCACCAGTTTCAGTCCGGCGAGCGTGGCGATGCCAATCGATTTCGCCAGCGCGGTGGCGGCATCGGTATGCAGCAAACACAGCGCCTCCTGATAAATGGGACGGCCAGTCAGGTTGTCGGCGGTGGCGTATTTCAGATCGATATGCAACTCAGGAAACATTCTGGCGACATCAATCATTTCACTCTCTTCGGGCATAGCTCCGCTCCTTTAGCGTTCGAATTGTCCAAACTCTTGTTGTAATTCACGGTTTATCGTCAGACGGTCTGCAAGCGCATCACCCAGCGCCTGGACCACGCCTGACAGCAGCAGGTTGAAAAGACAGCTCACAGGTGCCAGCGAATCCCAGAAGTGGCCGGTATCGGTTTTAACCTGCAATAAATCAATAGGGTAATCCCGCGCCCACGGACACCAGATATCGGTGATCAGGGCCATCGGAATACTTTTCTCACTTGCGACACGACAGTACTGCCGGGCAATGGCGGAATAGGCGCGGGTATCGGTCAGCACCACATAAGGGTGGTCAAAACCGGAGTTGAGCGATTCAACCCAACTGCCGGATAACCCCTCGGAGTAGCTCACGCGCGGGCGCAGGTATTCCAGGTGGCTGAAGAAGGCGTTGGCAATCCCGCGCGTTGACTGAATACCCAGCACAAACACCGCCTCAGCATGGGTGAGCTGATGGACGATTTGCTTAAAGACATCGGTTTGTGCCAGCTGATAAACATGGGTGATTGCATCCACCTCCAGCGAAAGGGAGTGCTGGAGGCGATCCGAGAGCGGACGCTGCTGTTGCCAGGAGTCCAGGCGTTCGTTCATTCCCCAGGGCTGATAAGGATCGCGCAGGCTTTTTTTGGCATCGTCCAGGTTGCGATACCCCAGCTTGCGCAGGAAGCGCCCGACGGTGATCCCGCTGGTGCCGGTAGTCAGCGCCACGCTCTCTGCCGTCTCAAACGGTATCAGCGCGGCGTGCGCCAGCATCCAGCTTGCCACACGCTTTTCGCTGGGCGTCAGCTGGCTGAAGGTGGCTTCGATACGGTTCAGCATTTCAGGTTTGGTGGTCATTACCGCCTCGTTGTTAACCGGCTGTCAATGGCCGGAATTCTGTTACCTGGTTAACAATGCATGACGCGTGCCATGTTCACATGACGGCGAAAAGCCGCTGTGCTGTAAATTTCATGCAATATTTGATTAACCAATGATCAACATTTGTGCAGCGTAGTTCACTTTTGGTGCAGTGTGTATGACGGTGAGCAAGAACTTTGAAGGGGCGCGCATTTGCGATCCTGAATCGCCCGTCGCCCGTGAGGAAAGTTTGTGATGTGGAGAAACAGAGATAATGATTTGCCAGGTTGCCCTATGGCCTGGCAACGAGATTTATACCTATGCGGTATAGGTTAGATTGAATACGATACTGCGCGGGACTTGAAAAATAATATATATCGCCTGTAATGTTGAGATAAATCTGCCCATTATCGACTTTACGTAAGGCGTTTGCGTCTCGTGTTTTCAGAAAGGGAGTATAATCATCCAGATGAGATATAAAGTCATTGTCTGACGTTTTATTATCAATCAGGTAATAATGGTAACCGAATGCTGTAGTCGCTCCAGCATCACTTTGCACAATATAAATATTTGCGGATTCATTTAAAGCTGTTTTCTTATATATGCTATATTCCACAGGAAATATCCACCGGGGGATCATATATATAATCCAAATCATCACGATAAGAATAACGCCTAATGCGTACCGTTTTTTAAAACCCCGTTCTTTTAGCATAATCAATACCTGCTCTTATCCAGACCTGATCCGCAGGATCATCTCCATAGGGTGCTGATTCATACCAGGTGCCAAATTTCTGTGGATCCCCGTTACCCGATCGACTTTGCGCCCATCCAGCCCCTCTTAACAATATTTGTTCAGAAATGCCTGCCGCAGTACCGACGGCACCGTAATTGAAATTACCATAATCGGCATACTGGCGTCCTGATAGTGATTTATAGTCCCACGGTCCATGTAGCCTTACCATCCCATAGAACCAGATGTAAGTCAGTGCTGATGGGCCTTTATGGAATCTTGCTATCATCATGTTGTTAACAATGGATGCGCCAGGGGGAACCAGCAAGGAGGTTGGATACGCAGGTGGTGTTGGATGAACGGGTATCGTTGGATAGCGCATAATTAACGCTCCGCCCAACTATCAGCAAACTGTAAATTTCCATCACAAAACTTCCACGTAATTTTATCGTACCGTAACTCAACCAGTTCCAGATGATTATGCTTTTCTTTGGTGGGATCTTTTATGTCGTGCATTAGCGGTGAAACCGAGACTACTTTCACGTTTTCAAGTGTCATATTGTAATATTCAACTTCCTGCCCCGCATCGTTTATCTTGTACCACTTAAATTCCGCAGTCTTAAGTGTTTGTCCGGTCGCTACTGCCTTCATGAGGTAAGGGGAGGACGAGTCAATTTCTTTCTGAAATAACAAAGGGGCATGTTGGCGAGTGCCCATTACTTTTCCGGTAAGTGCATCGGTAGGTAATCTCAGACTGTGTGTGAAACCGGTGATTTCAATGCTGCCTTCTCGATCCTGAACATCTACGCTTCCTTTTATTACAGTATTGCCATCATCTCGTATCCATAAATAAGCCGGTATAGCCATTGTTAAAACTCCATTTTCAAAAAAGAGATTATAAATATACGTAAATATCATCTTTTAGCATGCGGTTTAGTGTTATTTATTGTTAACCAAGATAATCAAGGTTGATGTATTTAATATTGGCATTTATTTAATTTATGAAGCAGGTGAATGAAGAAATAATGGATGTCGTATGGGCATACCTTACACAAGCGCTGATAAGCGCGACAAAAAAATCATTAGCAATAAATACAGTGAATACCTCAGCCCCTTCACATTTTTGATAAGATACAAACACAGTGACTAAGAGAAGGAACCCGGCATGGCGAATTTGCCCTGGCGTGTCAGCGTGCGCCTGATGGCTCTCGCAAAGAAAGTGGCGATGGTCATAGGGATTATCGTGGTTGTGCTGCTGGCAGTGCGGGTGTATCTCTCGCAGCAGGGGCCGGCGTTACATCTCTGGCATACCTGGCGTGCGGATGAAATGAGCGTAAGCGAGCTGGATAAGGCGAACTTTGCTGACTATCTCGACCGGGAAAAGGCCATCTTCACCGACCTGGATAACGCGGTCACGGCAAAAACGAAGGGGGAGGAGCGTACCGCCTTAAACCGCTACTACCGTCAGAGCCTGGTGTGGCCCGGAAAATTTACTCCGGATGCAAATCGCTCGTTTGTGCTGATGCCTGCCGGTAAACCGCGTGGTGCAGTGGTTTTACTGCACGGACTCACCGATTCGCCCTATAGCGTTAAGCACCTTGCCGTTGATTATCAGCAGCGCGGATATGTGGCCGTGGTGCCGCGCCTGCCCGGACACGGGACGGCACCAGGGGCGCTGACAAACGTTGACTGGGAGATGTGGCTGGCGGCGACGCGTCTTGCCGTGCGCGAAGCCACCCGCCTGGCGGGGGATAACGTTCCTTTGCATCTGGTGGGTTATTCCAACGGCGGGGCGCTGGCGATGAAATACACCCTGGACGCGCTGGAGTTGCCTTCGCTGCGAAAACCTCAGCAACTGGTGTTGTTGTCACCAATGATCGGCGTCACGGCGTTTGCCCGCTTTGCCGGATTCGCAGGCTTACCGGCACTGTTACCGGCGTTTGCGAAAGCGGCTTGGCTGAATATCGCGCCGGAGTATAACCCTTACAAATACAACTCTTTCCCGGTAAACGCGGCGCGTCAGTCGTGGCTGTTGACGAAGGCGCTGCAGGAGCAGATTGGCCGCGCTGCACAAAACCACACGCTGGATCGGTTGCCGCCTGTACTGGCCTTTCAGTCGGTGATGGATTCCACCGTCAGTACCCGTGCGGTTGTCACGGGGTTATTCGACCAGCTTCCGGCCAATGGCAGTGAACTGGTGGTGTTTGATATCAACCAGGCGGCGAGTTTCCGCCCGTTATTCCGGCCGTCGTCGTGGACGGCCCTCTCTGAGTTGTTGCCGTCTGCGCAAAGACGTTACAGTGTCACGATTGTTACCAACGCCAGTGCGGAGCGTTTCGCCACGGTCGCGAAGCACATCCCCGCAGGCAGCACAGAGGAGACCGTGGAGCCGCTGGCGCAGCAGTATCCGCCGGAGGTCTATTCGCTTTCGCATGTCGCCGTACCTTTCCCGCCTGATGACGATCTGTATGGCCGGCATCCTGCCGTGAAAAACCGCTATGGCATCAGCCTGGGCACCATTGCGTTGTGGGGAGAGACCTCCGTACTGAGCGTGGGTAAAGATGCCCTGATGCGGGTGACCTCAAATCCGTTTTACGACTACATGAAGATGCGGATCGACAACCGCATCGGGGCGGAGGAAAAAAGGTGATCCCTTAAGCCGCTAATTTATTAGGTAGCGCTGGTGAAGTATGTTAAACAGTACTTCCCCGGTGCCTCCCTTATTCTGGAACCCATTCCTGTGCTCACCACGCTGATTTATCGAAGCCAGTTACATTTATCCTGCCGGTCCGCGGAATTAAGCGCGCTGGTAGAACGAGCACGAAGCCGCAATGCCAAACTGAACATCACGGGTGTCCTGCTCTCGAACGGCTGTGACGTCCTGCAAATCCTTGAGGGCGCGGAAGAGAGCGTCGTGAAGCTGTTCCACAGAATTCGCGATGATGAGCGCCACAGTGGCGTCGTCGAACTGATGCGGGACTACGGCCCCCGCAGACGGTTTGATAATGTCGGCATGCTGCTGTTTGACCTGCAGGTCCAGTCCCCAAAAGAGGTGCTTGAGTCGGTTTTGCATTACAGCCAGCTGGAAAGCTATCTCATATCCGATGATCGGGTGTTCAAATTCATTCAGACCTTTATCACCGGAAAACATACCGGCCAGACGAGGAACCCGGTGGATGCGGGAAAATGGACGCTCGCATGTGAAAAAGCGCCCTTCGGTGAGGCCATGGGGTTGATAGCCGGTCAAATCTGTCAGTTTGCGCTGCAGCCGATAGTCGAGCCCTCGGAAGGGAAAATCAGTTCACTTGAAGCGCTTATTCGTGGCAACGATGGCGGGAGCCCGGAACATTTCTTCAAAACGTTCGATCAGGACAAGCTCTACGAAGTGGATCTGCAAACCAAAGCGTATGCCTTTGCGCTTGCGGAGAAACTGGGTATCGGCAGCCATAAAATTGCGGTGAATTTGCTTCCCATGTCGCTGGTCAAGGTGCCCGGGGCGGTCGAGTTTCTGGTGGAGCAAATCAGACAACACGGGCTTCAGCCGGAGCAGGTGGTCATAGAAGTGACTGAAAACGAGATGATTTCCGGCTTTAACAAGTTCAACAGCGCGATCAAACAGCTTCGGGGTGAAGGTATTGGCCTGGCGATCGATGATTTCGGCTCCGGGTATGCGGGGCTTTCACTGCTTACCCGCTTCCAGCCGGATAAAATCAAGATCGATCGGGAAATTGTCAGCAATATTCATCTCAGCGGCCCAAAACAGGCGATTGTCCGATCGATAGTGAGCTGCTGCACCGACCTTGAGATCACGCTGGTGGCGGAAGGCATTGAGAAGCTGGAGGAGTGGTGCTGGCTGGAATCCGCCGGTATTCGCCGTTTTCAGGGGTTTCTGTTTGCCCGGCCGCAGCTTAACGGGGTGGGCGATATTCACTGGCCACACCTGGTACGATAACCCTTTTTCCTTCCTGATTATTTCCCCTTTGGTCAGCCTGTGTTTAAATAGCTAAAACGGTTTAACACAGTTTAGCTGCGAGGATGACATGGATAAAATCTGGGTACTCGGTGATGCAGTGGTGGATTTACTGCCAGAGGGGGGCGGCAAATTGCTGCAATGTCCCGGCGGTGCACCGGCAAATGTGGCGGTCGGCATCGCCCGACTGGGCGGAAAAAGTGCCTTTATTGGCAGGGTTGGCGACGATCCGTTTGGCCGCTTTATGCAGAAAACGCTGGCGGATGAGCAGGTTGATGTGCAGTGGATGCGCCTCGATCCGGCTCACCGCACCTCAACGGTGGTGGTTGATCTGGACGAACAGGGCGAACGCTCGTTTACGTTTATGGTTCGGCCGAGCGCCGATCTGTTTCTCGATTCCACCGATCTGCCGCCTTTCAGGGCCAAAGAGTGGCTGCACGTCTGCTCCATTGCGCTCAGCGCGGAGCCGAGTCGCTCTGCCACTTTTCAGGCGATGGATGCAATTAAAAAAGCCGGTGGTTTTGTCAGCTTCGACCCCAACATTCGCCTCGACCTCTGGCAGGATGAGGGCGATCTTCTCCGTTGCCTCGAACTGGCGCTACAGCGCGCGGACGTGGTGAAGCTCTCCGTTGAAGAGCTGACGTTTTTGACCGGCGAATCCCATATCGAAACCGGTCTGGCGGCGCTGATGCGCCATTGTCCGGCCCGACTGGTGCTGGTGACGCTGGGTAAAGAGGGGGTAATGACCTGGCATGAGGGCATCACGACACACTATCCGGCCACACCTGTAGCGTGTGTTGATACCACCGGCGCAGGCGATGCGTTCGTCGCAGGGTTGCTGTTCGGCCTGGCCTCGTCAGGCCTGGATCTGGCAACAACCCTTGCACTGGCCCAGCGCTGTGGTGCACTGGCCACGACGGCCAAAGGGGCAATGACCGCGCTGCCGTACCGTCACAACCTGTAATTCCTTCCTGGCCGCCGACCGGCGGCCTGAATTGTCGCCTCGATCACACTTACTAAAACGGTTTAGCAAAAAGTATTGCCGATCCAAAATTCACGGGTTTAGTATCAGCAGCCTAAACCGGTTTAGCAATTTAGCATTATCAAAACACTTTTTTTAGGGATGCGACAAAATGTATAAAAAACGCAGACTTGCCGTGATGATTGGCATGCTGGCCGGTAGTACCTCTGTTTTTGCCCAGACCGATATGACAAGCATTGAATCGCGCCTGGCGGCGCTGGAACAGCGTCTTCAGGATGCGGAAATGCGCGCCCAGAATGCGGAGAAACGCGCGACGGCAGCAGAACAAAAAACGCAGCAGCTGGTTGCCGCCCAGCAGCAGACGCAGACCACTACCCAGGAGGTGGCCCAGCGTACCACGGTGCTGGAAAAGAAAGCCGATCAGAGCAGTGGCTTTGAATTTCACGGTTATGCTCGCTCAGGCCTGCTGATGAATGATGCGGCGTCCAGCAGCAAAAGCGGTCCGTATCTGACACCTGCCGGGGAAACCGGGGGCGCGGTCGGTCGTCTGGGTAACGAAGCGGATACCTACGTTGAGCTAAATGTGGAACACAAACAGACGCTGGAGAGTGGGGCGACCACGCGCTTTAAGGCCATGTTAGCCGACGGGCAGAAGACCTATAACGACTGGTCAGCCGATACCAGCGATCTTAACATTCGTCAGGCCTTTGCCGAGCTGGGCAATCTGCCTGATTTCACTGGCGCGCTGAAAGGGAGTACCTTCTGGGCCGGTAAACGCTTTGACCGCGATAACTTTGATATTCACTGGCTGGATTCTGATGTCGTGTTCCTCGCCGGTACCGGCGGCGGTGTCTATGACGTGAAGTGGAATGATACGCTGCGCAGCAACTTCTCGATTTACGGGCGCAACTTCGGCAGCGAAGAGCAGATCGACAACAACGTTCAGAACTATATCCTCAGCATGAATCACTTTGCCGGGCCATTCCAGCTGATGGTGAGCGGCCTGCGGGCGAAGGATAACGACGAACGCAAGGACAGCAATGGCGATCTGATTAAAACCGATGCGGCGAACACCGGCGTGCATGCCCTGGTGGGTCTGCACAATGACAGCTTCTACGGCCTGCGGGAAGGCTCAGCGAAAACGGCGCTGCTGTATGGTCACGGCCTGGGGGCAGAAGTTAAAAGCATCGGCTCTGATGGCGCGCTGCTGTCAGAAGCCGATACCTGGCGCTTCGCAAGTTACGGTGTCACGCCGCTCGGCGGTGGCTGGCATATCGCGCCTGCGGTACTGGCCCAGAGCAGTAAAGACCGCTACGTCAAAGGCGACAGTTACGAGTGGGTTACGCTCAATACCCGCCTGATCAAAGAGGTTACGCAGAATTTCGCCCTGGCGTTTGAGGGCAGCTATCAGTACATGGATTTGAACCCGGAAGGCTACAAAGATCGCAACGCCGTTAACGGCAGCTTCTACAAGCTGACCTTCGCACCGACCTTAAAGGCGGGCAAAATTGGCGATTTCTTCAGCCGTCCTGAACTGCGCCTGTTTGCCACCTGGATGGACTGGAGCAGCAAACTGGATAACTACGCCAGCGATGACGCCTTTGGCAGCAGCGGCTTTAACGCTGGCGGGGAATGGAACTTTGGGGTCCAGATGGAAACCTGGTTTTAACCCTTCACGCTCCCGCCAGGCGGGAGCGTATCAAACATCATAAAAATGAAGTCAGGCAGAGGTAACTATGGATTTTGATAATATTTCCCGTGCGCTCATTCCGCTGCTCGGTGGCAAAGAGAACATCGCCAGTGCCGCGCACTGCGCAACGCGCCTTCGTCTGGTGCTGGTCGACGATGCGCTTGCTGACCAGCAGGCCATCGGCAAGGTCGAGGGGGTGAAAGGCTGTTTTCGTAACGCGGGCCAGATGCAGGTGATTTTTGGTACCGGCGTGGTGAATAAGGTTTACGCGGCTTTTATTCAGGCGGCAGGGATTGGTGAATCCAGCAAGTCAGAAGCGGCAGATCTCGCGGCGCGTAAGCTCAACCCGTTCCAGCGCATTGCCCGCCTGCTTTCCAATATTTTCGTACCGATCATTCCCGCCATTGTTGCGTCCGGTTTGCTGATGGGCCTGCTCGGAATGGTGAAAACCTACGGCTGGGTGAATGCCGATAACGCCATCTACATCATGCTGGATATGTGCAGCTCGGCGGCGTTTATTATTTTACCGATCCTGATTGGTTTTACCGCCGCGCGTGAGTTTGGCGGTAATCCCTATTTAGGCGCCACGCTAGGTGGCATTCTGACCCACCCGGCGCTGACCAACGCCTGGGGCGTGGCGTCCGGCTTCCACACCATGAATTTTTTCGGCCTTGAGATTGCCATGATTGGCTATCAGGGAACGGTGTTCCCGGTGCTGCTGGCCGTCTGGTTTATGAGCATTGTGGAGAAAAACCTGCGCAAGGTCATCCCGGATGCGTTAGACCTGATCCTGACGCCGTTCCTGACCGTCATTCTCTCCGGTTTTATCGCGCTGCTGATTATCGGCCCGGCGGGACGCGCGTTAGGCGATGGCATCTCCTTTATTCTGAGCACGCTGATTACCCACGCGGGCTGGCTGGCCGGTTTGCTGTTCGGCGGGCTCTATTCGGTGATTGTTATTACCGGCATTCACCACAGCTTCCACGCGATTGAAGCCGGGCTGTTGGGGAATCCGTCGATTGGCGTTAATTTCCTGCTGCCCATCTGGGCCATGGCGAACGTGGCGCAGGGTGGTGCGTGCCTGGCGGTGTGGTTTAAAACCAAAGACGCAAAAATCAAAGCCATTACCTTACCGTCGGCGTTCTCGGCCATGCTCGGCATTACCGAAGCCGCTATTTTTGGTATCAACCTGCGTTTCGTGAAACCGTTTGTGGCCGCGCTGATTGGCGGTGCGGTGGGTGGCGCATGGGTGGTGTCGGTGCATGTCTACATGACGGCGGTAGGGCTGACGGCGCTGCCGGGGATGGCAATCGTGCAGGCCAGTTCGCTGCTCAACTATATTATCGGCATGGTGATTGCCTTTGGCGTAGCGTTTACCGTCTCGCTGCTGCTGAAATATAAAACGGACTCTGAATAATGACATTACCTTCCCGCTGGCCTGCCGTGCTGCAGGCCGTGATGAAAGGCCAACCGCGCGCGCGTGCCGACCGCCACTACCCGCAGTGGCACCCGGCACCGGTGACGGGGCTGATGAACGATCCGAACGGTTTTATCTGGTTTGCCGGGCGCTACCATCTGTTTTATCAGTGGAACCCGCTGGACTGCGATCACCGCTATAAATGCTGGGGGCACTGGAGTTCGCACGATCTGCTGCACTGGCAGCACGAGCCGATGGCGCTGATGCCAGATGAAGAGTACGACCGCAACGGTTGCTATTCCGGCAGCGCCGTGGACAACAACGGGATGCTGACGCTGTGCTATACCGGCAACGTTAAGTTCGATGACGGCAGCCGCACCGCCTGGCAGTGCCTGGCGGTGGAACAACCGGACGGGACCTTTAAAAAACTGGGGCCGGTGCTGGCGCTGCCGGATGGCTACACCGGCCACGTGCGCGACCCGAAAGTGTGGCAGCACGACGGGCAGTGGTACATGGTGCTGGGCGCGCAGGATGTGCAAAAGCGGGGCAAAGTGCTGCTGTTCAGGTCTGCCGATTTGCACACGTGGGAATCGTGCGGAGAAATTGCCGGTAACGGCGTCAATGGACTGACGGAGGCGGGATACATGTGGGAGTGCCCGGACCTGTTTGCCCTCGACGGGACGCACGTTCTGATCTGCTGCCCGCAGGGGCTGGCGCGTGAGCCGCATCGTTATCTCAACACCTATCCGGCAGCCTGGATGAGCGGGGCGTTTGACTATCAGCGCGGCGCATTTGAGCACGGTGCGTTACACGAACTGGATGCCGGTTTTGAATTCTACGCCCCGCAAACGACGCTGGCGGAAGATGGCCGGCGGATCCTGATTGGCTGGATGGGCGTGCCTGACGGGGAAGAGATGCAGCAGCCCACCCGGGCACAGGGCTGGATCCATCAGATGACCTGTCCGCGAGAGCTGCGCTACCGCGACGGCAAGCTCTGGCAGACCCCGGTGCGTGAGCTGGAAATGCTGCGTGAAGAGGAACTGCACTGGCAGGGCAACGCCTGCGATGCGCCGGAGCTTGATGCCTCGCGCCTTGAGTTCGAGCTGAGCGCTGCCTGCGCGAAACTGGATTTTGCCGGTGCGCTGCACCTCACGGTCGATGGCAATGGCCTGCGTCTGGAACGTGCCAGCCTGCAAACGGGTGAGACGTTAACCCGCTACTGGCTGGGTGAGGTTCACCATCTGCGCGTTCTGTGCGACCGCTCCAGCGTCGAAATTTTCATCAACCACGGCGAAGGGGTGATGAGCAGTCGCTATTTTCCTGACCAACCGGCCCGTGTGCGATTCGAAGGTGCGTCCGACATCACATTACGCTACTGGTCGCTGCGCGGCTGCATGGTAGAATAGCGGTTTTGGCAGCCGGATCTAAGTCGTTGTGAGAAAAACAAAACGCGTCACCATTAAAGACATCGCGGAGCTGGCGGGGGTGTCAAAAGCCACCGCCAGCCTGGTACTGAACGGACGCAGCAAAGAGCTGCGCGTGGCGGAAGAGACCCGTGAGCGCGTGCTGGCCATTGCAAAAGAGCATCACTACCAGCCCAGCATTCACGCCCGCTCGCTGCGCGATAACCGCAGCCACACCATTGGTCTGGTGGTCCCGGAGATCACCAACTACGGGTTTGCCGTGTTTTCTCACGAACTGGAGACGTTGTGCCGCGAGGCGGGCGTTCAGCTGCTCATCTCCTGTAGCGATGAAAACCCGGGGCAGGAGACCGTGGTGGTCAACAACATGGTGGCGCGTCAGGTCGACGGGCTGATTGTTGCCTCCAGCATGCTCAACGACGCGGATTACCAGAAACTGAGTGAACAGCTGCCCGTGGTGCTCTTTGACCGCCATATGAATGACAGCTCGCTGCCGTTGGTGATCACCGATTCCATTACCCCGACAGCCAAACTGGTGGCCGACATTGCCCTCCAGCACCCCGATGAGTTTTATTTCCTCGGTGGGCAGCCACGGCTTTCCCCCACGCGCGACCGCCTTGAAGGGTTTAAACAGGGTCTGCGCGACGCGAACGTTACGCTGCGCCCGGAGTGGATCATTCACGGAAATTATCACCCGAGTTCCGGTTACGAGATGTTCGCCGAACTCTGTGCTCGCCTGGGGCGTCCGCCAAAAGCCCTGTTCACCGCCGCCTGCGGCCTGCTGGAAGGGGTGCTGCGCTACATGGGGCAGCACAATCTGTTGCAAAGTGACATCAGGTTAGCGAGCTTTGACGATCACTATCTTTACGACTCGCTCACCATCCCGGTGGATACCGTGCGCCAGGATAACCGTCAGCTTGCATGGCACTGCTTTGATCTGATTGGGAAATTGATCGACGGTGAAACGCCAGAGCCCGTACAGCGGAAACTGGATGCCACCCTGCAGCGGCGCTATAAAGCGGCAGAATAGCCCTGCCGGACGACGGGATACATCAATAACTTTAATTAATTTAAGTTTTGGTTTAGCCGATAACCATAAGGAATAATTTTCTTTGAGGTATCGGTTCATGTCGTTAAAAAAATCATCCCTGATTGTCTTTTTCTCGCTGCTTTTCTTCTTTATCGCCAGCACCCTCACCAGCGTTGGCCTCATCATCAAAAGTAATAACTCCCTGGATAACGTGAACAAAGAGATCCAGGTGGTGCTGTCAATTATTGATCCCATCAACCATAGCCGCACGCTGCGCGTCCGGGTGATGGAGTATGTGAAGATGGTAGAGGCGGGCGCATCAGCGGATGAATCTGCGAAGCTCGCCGCAGTAAAAGAGGCACTGACCAAAGCCGATCGCGCCTTTGCTGCCTTTATGGCGTCTCCCCGTCTGACGGATGAAGCGCCGCTGGTAAGCGCTTATCAGGATGCCTGGCAGAATTACCGTAACCAGGGGCTGGCACCGCTCATTGATGCTGCCGCCGCGCACGATATTGCCAAATTCAACGCCCTGATACCGGAAGTCTCGCGCCTCGATCGTCAGTATGAGATTGTCCTCGACCAGGTTCTGGCCGTACACCAGGCCTATGCCAAAAGCCTGAACGAAGATGCGAGCAGCAACTTTGTTTCTGGCCTGGCGATTATCGCCGCTATCGCACTGCTGTTTGTGCTGGTGATCGTCGCCGTCAGCCTGCTTATGAAACGCCTTGTTCTGGCACCGGTTAATCTGGCACGTGAACATTGCAGCCAGATTGCCGCAGGCAAACTCGATATTCCGGTGCCTGTGAAGGGGAATTCCGGCAATGAAATTGATCACCTGATGGGCTCTATGGAGCAGATGCGCCAGGCGCTGCTGGCAACCATCGCCCAGGTGCGTGACGCGAGTCATACCGTGACCCATGCCGCACAGGAGATTGCCTCCGGGAATATCGACCTGGCTTCGCGCACCGAACAGCAGGCTTCTGCGCTAACCCAGACGGCGGCCAGCATGGAAGAACTGAGCGCGACCGTCGCCAATAACACCGATAACGTCTATCAGGCCGGAAAACTGGTGCAGGACGCGGTGAAAAATGCCCACACCGGGGAGGCCGTCACGCGTGAAGTGATTGAAACGATGAATACCATCGCCGCAAACTCGAAGCGCATCGAGGACATCACCAGCGTGATCAACAGCATCGCTTTCCAGACCAACATTCTGGCGCTCAACGCGGCGGTAGAAGCGGCGCGCGCCGGTACCCAGGGGCGTGGTTTCGCCGTGGTAGCCAGCGAAGTTCGCACGCTGGCGCAGAAAAGCGCGGTGGCGGCCAAGGATATCGAAAGCCTGATTGCCCAGTCGGTTTCCAGCGTCAAAAACGGTGCCGAACTGGTGGGGCGCTCAGGGGAGGTCATTGACTCGATTATCAGTTCCGTCAATAAAGTGAACACGCTGATGGAGCAGATCTCTGTGGCCTCTGAAGAGCAAAGCCGCGGGATTAGTCAGGTCGGGCAGGCAGTGACGGAGATGGATGGCGTGACCCAACAGAACGCCGCGCTGGTGCAACAGTCCGCCGCGGCAGCCGCGTCGCTGGAAGAGCAGGCCCAGCAGCTCACGCGGAGTATTTCGAGTTTTAGTTTGCCAGTGCAGGCTTGATATTATTGTGGATTGTAAGCCGGGTAAGCGTAGCGCCACCCGGCAATAAACGCGGCTAAATTGTTGGTTTCAGATTAATTTTGCAAATTGTTTTGATTCAACAACCGGTGCGACGGGCATTATCTTTGGCGATGTTTCGCTGATAGCCGATGTAGCCGAAGGCATACCAGTAGCGCCGGGAATAAAAAGAAAATTAATCCTGTCAGGAATGCGTCATCCCCATGAAAATGCAGTATGGCATTAAAAAATACGCCAGCAGCCACGCCGACCACTAATAAAAATATGAACACCCAGACAGTGTGGTACCAGAGGATATAATTCGTCAGTCTGCCAATCATTACCGGATTGCTCCTTTTTAATGTGTCTGTTTCTATTTCCTGCTGCAGGGTATGACGCTATGAATAATAGACAGAGATGTAATGATTACAAACCTTTAACTAAAAATAGTTAATTAAGCCTCGCTTTAGATTATTGTTAAACAGTGGTTTTTTTGGATGATTATAGGAATAGTCTCAACAACTGGAATAGGGCATTTAAAAAGTATCAATATCAAACCTGCTGAATAAATAACCTGATTTAAAAGCGCGAACAGATCGGCATTATTACGAGTTTTAATTTTTATGCTGTTTCCATTCGTCAGTCGCGAAAAGCGTAAACCACATTGACTACGATGTTTTTAAAAATTTTTAGCAATATTCTTGTTCCTCATCCGTCTACCTCATCACAAGCCATAATCAGTTACTGTAAACGAGGTCAACACCATGAGAGAGTTTGATATGCACGGCAGAGGTCACGGGCGCGGATTCGGTCGCCACCGTATGGGCAAGGGCTTAGTCATCGGCGCGGTCATTTTTATCGTGCTCGGCCTGCTGGTGATGTCCCTGTGGAACGCCTTACTCCCGGCGATCCTCGGCGTGAAAGCCATTGGCTTCTGGCAGGCGCTTGGCATTTTGATATTGAGCCGGATCCTGTTTGGTGGTCTGGGGTTCCGTCCGGGTATGTTTGGTGCGCACCGCCGGATGCACGAACGCTGGATGAACATGACGCCCGAACAGCGTGAAGCGTTCATGCAGCAGCGCCGGGAAGGATTTGGTCGCCATGGTCGCGGGCACTGTGGCTGGCACGGCCACCGTGATGACAAGCGTGAAGACAACGCGCCAAAAGCGCCGGACGCAGAGTGAGCGAGATGAAAACCGGGGAGGCGGGCGGATCCTTGCTGATGTCGGCGGTTAATGCCTGCCGCGCCCGGCTGAGAGCCTTTATTCGCGGAAGAACGCCGGTACGTGACGACGCCGACGATATTTTGCAGGAGATCACGTATCAGCTGATGAAGGTGGAACAACCGGTCGAAAACGTTGCCGCGTGGCTGTTTCGCGCGGCGCGAAATGAGATGACCGACCGGGCGCGGAAAAAGCGTGAAGTGTCGCTCTCCGGTTATTTCAGCTTCACAGGAGAGGAGGATGACGATTTTCCGGAAGATGAGATCGCTGAAACCCTGTTCGGCGTTCCGCATACCCCGGAAGAGGAGTACCTCAAAACGCTGCTGTGGGAAGAGCTGGGGCAGGCGCTGGCTGAACTGCCCGCAGCGCAGCGCGAGGTCTTTGAGAAGACGGAGCTACAAGGCTACAGCATCAAATTGCTGGCCGGGGAAACCGGGGTTAGCGAGCAGGCATTATTATCGCGTAAGCATAAGGCCGTGCTGTTCCTGCGCACGCGATTGCGGGATGTGTATGACGCGCTGACAGGGGGATAATGTTCCCGGCAGACAAAACCTTACACTGTCGGGACTTGTAGATTCATCACTATCGTTTATGATCGGGGCGTCTTGTTATTTTGGAACGTTATGCGCAACCGTCAGCTTCTCGGTAAATGGCTTCTGATAATCACGTGTCTGGCAATGGCAATTTGCCTGGTTCAGCGTGCGGTTTATCTCAACCATTTTTTACAGGGGCTGGATCCTCAGGTGCAAACGGTCATGATGGCTGACGCCCCGGGTCAGGAAGCTGAACAGCCCGGCCCGTCGCCGTGTCAACTTGGCGCACAGTCTTTGCTTTGCGCCCAGCCGCTGTTTTTTGACGGTGCGCTACCGGCGATTATTATCTTCTTCGCTCTGCTGCAGTTATTTACCCAACGGCGCACATTTCTCTCCAGGGAGCAGCCTGTCCAGGCACCGCCTCCTCGAATACACCTCAAAAACTGCGTTTTCCGTGAATGAAAAGCATCGTCACCACACGATAATTTTCACTATTCACGGAGTAAAACATGGTTAACCTTTTCAGGGGACTCGTCCTCCTGTGGCTGTCCTGCATGGGTATTGCTCATGCGGCAGATACGGGCTGGCTGGTGTCACCGCAAAACGATCACGCCCGCATCCGCTTTCAGGCTGAGCGGGATCAAGACCGCATCAACGGCCTGCTCAGCGTCGAGCTCCAGCCCGGCTGGAAAACCTACTGGCGTTCGCCGGGCGAGGGCGGCGTGGCCCCGAAAATCAGCTGGCCACAGGGCGTTAAGGATACCTGGTACTGGCCGGTTCCTTCCCGCTTTGATATCTCGGGCCTGACGACCCAGGGCTACCACGATAGCGTTACGATCCCCATCACGATCGCCGGGACGGACGCGGATGTGCTCGACGCCACGCTTACGCTCTCAACTTGCAGCAACGTCTGTCTGTTGACGGACTACAAGCTGCATCTGGATTTCCGCGCGCCAGCGGATGCGGGCTTCCGTACGGCATTCGAAGACGCGATGCGTTCAGTACCCGGTGCGTCAGGCGTGTCGTCAGACTTCAGCGCCTGGTTATCAGACGGCAAGCTGATGATGACGGGCACGACGGAAGGCGAATGGGTCAATCCCGGGATCTATTTTGACCCGCTGGAGGGTGACATTCTGCCCGGCGAACCGGTGATTAAGCACACCGGAAACCGGCTTCAGGTCGCGGTTCCGGTCACCGATGAGTGGGGCGATAAACCCGCGACGCTTGCGGGGAAAACGCTGTCGTTTGTCGTCACCAACGGCGATAAAGCCCAGCAAACGCAACTGACCGTAGGCGCAGCCCCCGCAGACGCGGTGCAGAGTGCGCCAGCGGGAACAGTCAAAATGCTGGCCTTTGCATTGCTGGGCGGGCTGATCCTGAACCTGATGCCCTGCGTATTGCCGGTAATGGGCATGAAGCTCAGCAGCGTCCTGCAGGCGGGTACGGACACGCGGAAAATCCGGCTGCGTTTCCTGGCGACCAGTGCGGGTATTCTGACCTCCTTTATGCTGCTGGCCACAATGGTGACCGTTCTGAAACTCACCGGCGCGTCGCTGGGCTGGGGCATCCAGTTCCAGAACCCGTGGTTTATTGGGCTGATGGTTGCCGTGACCTTTATCTTCGCGCTGAACCTGTTTGGTGCGTTTGAGCTGTTTCTGCCTTCCGCCGCCACCGGACGGCTCGCCACAACGGGCGGAACCGGACTGACGGGCAGCTTCTGCGAAGGCGTGTTTGCCACGCTGCTTGCCACGCCGTGTTCCGCGCCGTTCCTCGGTACGGCCGTGGCCTTTGCGCTGGGCGCACCGCTGCATTCCCTGTGGCTTATCTTCCTGATGCTCGGGGTGGGCATGAGCTTGCCGTGGCTGTTCGTGGCGCTGATCCCCAAAACCGCCTTGTTGCTGCCAAAACCTGGCCGCTGGATGAATACCCTGAAGGTGATTCTGGGGGGGATGATGCTGGCCTCCAGCCTGTGGCTGGTGACGTTGCTGAGTCTGCACCTGGGCGAGATGTTCAGCCACATCCTCATGCTGCTTCTGATTGTGGTCGCCATTGTGGTCTATGCCCTTCGCGGTCAGACATCATCGCCGCTGTTCTGGGTGGTGGTGATTGCGCTGGCCGTATTCGGGGGCTATCAGCTGCGCGGGATAGTGAACGCAACGCCGGTAACCACGGCTGAGAATAGCGAACAGACGATCCCGTGGCAGCCGCTCAGTGAGGAGGCAATCAGCGATGCGCTTGCGCAGGGGAAACGTGTGTTTGTGGATATCTCGGCGGACTGGTGTGTCACCTGCAAGGTGAATGAGCACCGGGTGCTGAATCAGCCGGAGGTTATCGCCGCGCTGCGCCAGCCGGATGTGGTGGCGCTACGCGGAGACTGGAGCCAGCCATCAGAGACGATTGCGGCGTTTCTGAAATCACGCAATCGCTACGCCATCCCGTTTAACCAGGTGTATGGCCCTGGAACGCCGGAGGGCGACATCCTCTCGCCATTGCTGGACAAACGCACCCTGATGACCACCCTGAACAAAGCAAAAGGCTAACGCTGTTATGAAAAAAATCCTTATTACGTTTCTGCTGTTTTTCGCGTCAGCCCAGGTGATGGCGGCGGACCCGATCACCCCGGATCAGGAGCAACGCGCTCAGAAGCTGATCTACGATTTTCTGTTTAACGACGCGGATTCGCCGCGTATCGGTGCCAAAAATCCAACGCTGACGCTGGTGGTGTTTACGGACTACAACTGTCCATACTGCAAAAAATTCGATCCGTATCTGGAGAAGATCGTTGAGAAACATCCGCAGGTGGCCGTGGTGTTTAAGTTTCTGCCGTTCCGTTCGGAAAGCTCGCTAACCGCCGCGCGCGACGCGTTAACCGTCTGGCGTTCACACCCTGAGCAATTTATGAAGTTCAACGAAACCCTGATGGCGAAAAAAGGGTATCACGATGACGCCAGCATTCAGGAGGCGCAAAAGCGCGCGGGCGTGAATGTTGCAACGCCGGATGATACGAGCCTGGTCACGGTAAAACGCAGCCTGATCATCGCCGAAAAATTGGGTATTCAGGGGACACCGGCCACGCTGATTGGCGAAGGGCTGCTACCCGGCTGGGTGCCTTTCGAACAGTTTGATGAAATGGTCACCGATGCACTGAAAAACCGCTAACCTGAAGGGGGCCTCAGGCCCCCGAACAAACCGGAGAGGGACATGAAAAAATTACTGTTACTTTCGCTGCTGACCGCGTCAGGGCTGGCGCAGGCTGCGGATGCTATACCTGATGTCGTGAAGACCTTTAGCGAGCAGCAGGAGATTAAGATCCTCAAGAAGATCGACGTACCCGGTGGCGCACCCGCCTGGCTGGGACAATATCAGGACATGGGGGTGACGCTCTTTCTCACGCCTGACGGAAAGCACGTTATTTCGGGTTATCTCTATGACGAGAAGGGTAAAAACCTCAGCGAGGGTATTTTCCAGAAAGAGATCTACGGCCCGATGGGACGCGAAATGTGGAAACAGCTTAACGCTGCGCACCCCCTGAAAGAGGGGCCGGATAACGCGCCACGCAAAGTCTTTGTCTTCGCCGACCCGTTCTGCCCGTACTGCAAGGCATTCTGGTCAGAAGCACAGCCGTGGGTGACGGCGGGTAAGGTGCAGCTCAATACGCTGCTGGTGGCGTTCCTCAACCCAAACAGCGGCCGTAACGCATCTGCGATCCTGAATGCAAAAGATCCGGTTACGGCGTGGAAGGAGTATGAACTGTCCGGCGGGAAAAAACTGCCTAAACCGGAAGGCACCGCCTCGCGTGAAACCGTGGCGATACTGCAAAAACACCAGGCGTTAATGGACAGTCTGGGGGCGAATGCCACACCGGCCATTTATTATCTCAATGACCAGAATGAGCTCCAGCAGGTTGTCGGTATGCCGGACGCGAAGCAGCTTGAGGCGATGTTCGGGCCGAAGCCGTAAAAAATCAGGCAGAAACGGGGCGTTTCTGCCTGACTGTACTTAGCTTCCCCAGCGTCCTTTCAGGTAGTTTACCGCCTGCTGCGTCTGCGGCTGGTTGAGGTAATCTTCGCGGAACAGGATCGTACCATTCACGTTCGGCAGGGAGTCGTTGAGATCGAGCTGTTTTTTCAGCTCCGGCACGCCGCCCTGAATCGTCCAGTCCGGCTCATTTTTCGACGGCTCGCCCACTTTATAGAACGCAATGCCGATGTACAGACGGGTATGGGTCGGTTTCACCACGTCGGCCCACCATTTGGTCAGCACGTCATAGCGTGCCGCATCCCGGGAGAAAGGCCAGTAGATTTGCGGGGCAATGTAGTCCAGCAGCCCCTGTTGCACCCACTGACGGGTGTCAGCGTAGGATTCATCATACGCCGCCGCGCCACGGGTGTCGGATCCTGCCGGGTCAAAGGAGCGGTTACGCCAGACCCCCGCCGGGCTGACGCCAAATTCAACCTGCGGTTTTGTCTGTTTGATCGCCCGAGAGACCTGCACAATCAGCTGCTGCGTATTGTGGCGACGCCAGTCGGCTTTGGAGCTAAACCCCTGGCCGTATTGTCTGTAGGTCTGCGCATCATTCAGCGTTGAGCGGGGCGATTCGGCATAAAAGTAGTCATCAAACTGCACGCCGTCTATCGGGTAGTTCGCCACCACCTCGGTCACCACCCGGGTTATCCAGTCACGTACCTCCGGGATGCCCGGGTCGAGCACAAACCGATCGCCTGCGATGCGAACCCACTCAGGGTGCTGCACGTAGATGCTGGACGGTTGTTGGTATGAGGTGCGGTTCAGCGCGGCAATGGTTGACGGTTTGGTATTGGTTGAAACGCGATAGGGGTTGAACCAGGCGTGAACTTTCATCCCGCGCTTGTGGGCTTCATCGAGCATAAACTGCAGCGGATCGTAGCCCGGATACTCGCCAATATTGCCGGTAAGCATATCTGACCACGGCAGGATTTTGGACGACCAGAGCGCGGTGCTGTCCGGTTTTACCTGGAAAAACACCGTGTTAATTCCCAGGCGTTTCAGATTGTCGAGTTTGTCGATCAGCGCCTGTTTTTGCATCGCAATACGCTGGTCAGCACTGCGGCCATTCACCGACGCGACCGGCGGCCAGTCGAGACGGGAGACAGTTGCCAGCCAGATCCCACGCATCGGCTCGTTTGCCTGCTGCGTCGGTTTGCCTGGAGTCGGGAGCGGTGTGACCAGCGACTTTGGGGGTTTTGAGGAGCAACTAACAAGTAAAAGCGCGCAGCCAAGCAGCGCACCAGTCCGTTTTACATGTCGCATCATTTGCGTATTAGCTCTTGGTTATCCGACTATTGGCCCAGGGGTTAAAGGCGGGCGCCTCGCGTTCAGCGGTCCCGTTATCATTGAGGGAATCAAGATACAGGGCCTCGACCTCCGCGCGTGCCCAGGGGGTACGGCGCAGGAATTTCAGGCTCGACTTCACGCTTGGGTCATTTCTGAAACAGTTAATTTTGATTCGATCGCCCAACTCGCGCCAGCCATATCGCGCCACCAGGGCGTTGACCATCATCTCCAGCGTAACGCCATGCAAAGGATCTTTGGAAATATGTGCAGTCATAGGCGTCTGGTGTCTCGATTTTCAGGGGATTGGGGTAAACGCTGAAAGGGTACAAGAAAGCAGGGGAAGCGGCAATTTAAGCTTGCGTTTCTTCACCCGGTGGGGCGAAGAAACGACGACGATGGTCTATTTTTTATCGCTGAACAGCTCCGGCGCCCACGGTGTGGGGTCAACCTCCATGAACGGCGCCCGTTCAAACCGCGCCTTCAGCGCCCACGGCACCGTGCAGTCGAAGATAGTCTTGCAGGAAATGCCGTTTCCACGGATCGAGGTGCTGTAATCCGGCGACTGCGACGGATCAAGCTGGTGGCCGCGGATCCCCGGAAGCGTGGTAATGCTCACATCGCCCTGCATGCGGGTGGTCATTGCCCACAGGATGTCGTCACTGTCGAAGATATCCACGTCTTCATCCACGAGGATAATGTTTTTCAACTCTGAATAGGTGGCCAGGGCGATAAGTGCCGCCTGGCCCTGACGTCCTTCGTCTGACGGCTGGCGTTTTTTCACCTGTAAAATGCCGAGAAATTTACCGCCCCCGGCGGTGTGCGCATAGACGTTTTGCAGAAAGCCGGGAATGGCCTCTTCGACCGCGTTGCGAATGCTGGCCTCGGTCGGCAAACCGGCAAGCGTGGTGTGCTCTTCGCCCGGGCCCACCAGCGTCTGCAGGATCGCGTGGTTTCGCATCGTCACGGCTTTCACTTTGATCACCGGCAGAGACGGATTCGCCTCGCCGCAGTAGCCCGGGAACTCTGGCATGGCGTGGCCGGTGTTGGTGTGCTGATCTTCTCTTACGCGCACGCCGGGAAGCAGTTCGCCCTCGATGATGATTTCCGCCCGCGCGATCGCTTTCTCTTTTACCGCCACCCCCTTTACCAGTTGCACCGGTTGCTGGCGTAATGCCCCGGCGACGCCAAGTTCGTTGTAACCGAATGGCGTGGTTGGCGCTTCGAAACAGGCCCCAATGTAGATAGCCGGGTCAAGTCCCATATTGA
Source organism: Enterobacter cloacae complex sp. SHL021 (assembly GCF_049237765.1). Lineage (NCBI taxonomy): Bacteria > Pseudomonadati > Pseudomonadota > Gammaproteobacteria > Enterobacterales > Enterobacteriaceae > Enterobacter > Enterobacter cloacae complex sp. SHL021. The sequence goes on from NZ_JBMKJG010000003.1 coordinate 210,947, forward strand.
TGGTTACCGGCAGCGGTTTGCCCGCCGCTTCGGCCTTCTTGCGAAAGACTTCGATATGGCGACCGGCGGCAAGGAACATAGAGAGTTCATCTCGCTCCTGCACACAGAGACGGTGAATGGTCACATCGGTCAGCGAGGTATCTTCCGGATCGCTTGCCAGTACCAGCCCCAGACAGAAGAACGGGCCTGCATCAATTGGCGTGTTGGTCGGGGCCGGAAGCAGCTTACGCAGGTCAAAGTCCGGATCGTCGGCGTAAAAGACCTGCTCCTGGCACGGTGCCTGCGAGGCCGGAACCACCACCGGTGCAACCGGGTTTTTCACCGCCTGACCAACGTGCTGCGCCAGCTTCGAGGGTTCACAACCCAGCAGAAGCGCCGCTCTTTCCCGGCTGGCGTGCATACCTACCAGGATGCGGGAGCCGGGGTAGCCCTTCACGCTATTGAACATCATGGCCGGGCCCGTGCGGGTGGGGCGTTTTACGGTACCGCCCGCGCCGATATGGCGGTAGACGCCCGCCAGTTCAGCATTGGGATCTACCGGGTGATCGGTTTCGATATAGTGACCTGGATGGCGTTGTAGCAACGCGATGGCGCTTCTGAGATCGTTGATGGGGTTTTGCATGTTTTTCTCCCTTAATGGCTGACCTCCATTGTTGGGCGAACGACAGATATCATCAATTGCATCATTGATGCTATTTTGATAAGAATTTTATTATCAGTTTTCGCGGGACTTCATCATGCAATTTCGTCTGATGCGTAATTTTCTGGTGGTCGCTGAAGAGCTCCATATGCACCGCGCCGCGGAGCGTCTGAACATGGCGCAACCTGCGCTGAGTCAGCAGATTAAAGCGCTGGAGGCGCGTCTGGGCGTCACACTGTTTAGCCGGGCACACCGTCGCTTAACCCTGACGCCTGCCGGAGACGCGTTTCTGGTCAAAGCCCGGCTGGCAATTGCGATGACCGAGCAGGCCGTGCTGGACGCCAGACAAACCGCCCGTGGCGAACAAGGGGTGTTGAATCTGGGATGTGTATCGAGTGCGATGTTCGACGATAAGCTGCCTGCGACGCTGCGCCAGCTGCACGAGAACTGGCCCGCAATTGCCATTTCGCTGATGACCGGGAACGTGCAGACGCTTTACGAAGCCGTGCAGACCAACCAGCTGGACGTGGCGATTATCCGGGATCCGTTGCCTGCGTTACCTGACGATCTGCAATCTCGCCCCTTTACCTCAGAGAAAACGGTGCTGGCGCTGCCTCGCCAACACCCCCTGGCCACGTCATCCGCACTGACACTTTCATCCGTGAAGGACGAAAAGTGGATCTCGCTGCGCGATCCGCAAGGCATGGGGCTGGAACAATATTTCTATGACGCCTGTAACGGTGCGGGTTTCCAGCCGGAGGTGGTGCAGAATGCCACCGACGTGCCCACCGTCATCAGCCTTGTCGCGGCGGGATTTGGCATTGCGCTCTTGCCCGCCTCAGCAAGGGCGGTGAGCGTCGGGAATGTGGTTTACGTCGACATTATTGATCGGCTCAGGGAGAGCGAACTGACGCTGGTTTGTCACCGAATCATTCGTTCTGAAGTCTTAAAAAAATTCCTCACCACCGTTGCTCAGGGTTGACGCCCGGCGGCCAGCAGCAGTTGTTCGCGCAGCCAGGCGTTCGCCGTGTCCTGACTGTTTTTAGGATGCCAGAACATGCTGATGGCGATCGGCTGGAGTGGCAGCGGGGGCGGGAAAATATCGAGCGTGGTGGCGAACTGCTGCAACATACGTCCCGGTAAGGTGCAAATCAGGTCAGTTCCCGCCACCAGAGGCGGTGCCATGGCATAGCTTTGCGTGGACATCACCACGTTGCGTTGATATCCCAGCCCGGCCAGCGTCTGGTCGACAAAGCCGGTAAATGGATCGCCCTGGGAGGAGACCACCAGATGAGAGAGGGCGCAATACTGCCCCAGATCCAGCGGCCCCGTGCCGCGAGGATGCCCTTTGCGCTGGGCGGTGGCAAACGCGTCTTCAAACAGTTTGCGTCTGACCCAGCCGTCGTGCGCGCCCGCACTCACGCCGATGTAAATATCAACGTCTCCGCTTTCCAGCTGCTGGGGCAGGTTCACCCACTCCGGCAGGGCGAAACGCAGGCGGATCCCCGGCGCTTCTCGTCTGATGTGATTCAGCAGTTCAGCCCCAAGCATCAGGGCCGGGTTTTCATGCAGGGCAATGACGAACGTGCGATTGCTCTCGCGGGGGTTAAACCCGGTGGGGGCAAGCATCGCGCTGATGCCACGCAGAACGGCCGCGATCTGAGGCCTCAGCGCCTCGGCACGGGGTGTGGGCAACACCCCACGTCCATGTGGGGAAGGGATAAACAACGGCTCGCCAAAAATGGCACGCAGGCGCGAAAGACGGGCTGACAGCGCGGGCTGGCTGACCCCCAGACGTGCGGCGGCGTGCGTGATGTTCCGGTCGGTGAGCAGTGCATCCAACGTCAATATCAGGTCAATATCCAGGTCTGAAAATGGCGTCATGTTGTTTTCCGTTGTTTATTTAGCTGTGCTGGCGTCCCGGTTGGTATAGGTAACGGGAACCCAGGCATAGCCCGCGCGTTCGCCTTTGGTGACATAACCGATACCGGGGAACGGCAGGTGTGGCGCGGCAACCAAATCTCTGTTTTTGACAAAGTCGTCAAAGGCCTGCTTGCGCACACGGGCTGCTCCGTCCTGATCTTCATCGTAGGCGATGGTCACATCAGGCTGCGGGAACTGTACCGCAGCGACGTGGATAATGTCGCCCACGAAGGTAATTTTCTCGCCTTTACTTTCCAGCGTATAGAAGGCCGAGCCCGGTGTATGGCCGGGGTGAACCGTTCCGGTAATACCCGGCAGCAGCGCTGATGTACCGGTAAAAGGCACCACTTTGCCGGCATCAAGATACGGTTTTAAGGTCTTCTGTGCCACGTCAAAGTAGTTCTGATCGTAACCGGTTTTTTTCTGATTCTCTTCATTGAAGAAAAAGTCGATATCCGGTTTCCCCACGAACACGCGGGCGTTGGTAAATACCGCCTTACCGTCCTTTATCAGGCCACCGGAATGATCGGAATGCGCGTGCGTCAGTAAGATTTCCGTGATGTCCTGCGGTTTGATCCCCTGCGTTGCCAGGCTCTCGATTAAACGCCCGCCGTTGCCCGGACCAAAAAGCTGGCCGGAACCGGTATCGACCAGAATTTTGTGTCCCGGCAGCGCAATCAGAAAGGCGTTAATGGAAGCTTCAACCGGGTTAGCCTGGAAATTTTTCGCCAGTAACGCATCGGTTTTCTGCGCTGTGGTCCGGCGCAACAGCGTATGCAGATCCTGCGCGACGCTGCCGTCCGTAAACGACGTAACCAGCACGTCGCCCACCTGAACGTTGTAACCGCCCGCCGGTTGTTTCACCACGTGCTGAGGCGTCTCTGCCAGGGAGTGCAGCGCAGGGTAGAAGAGCAGTGAACTGGTGATAAGCGTAGAGAGGGCAAGTTTCTTGACAGTAAGCATGATGATCTCCTTTAGAAAGTCCTCATCTTACTTATGCATCAAAATTTAAGAACCCGCTCAAAAGTGATAGGACCTATAAATGGGATGGATAGCTTAGTGGGTTGGCCGGGCAACGGCAATGCCATGCCCGGCGGGCAGATTGTTACGGCTTCCAGCTGTCCGGCGTGGCTTTAGACCATGAGCCATAAGCGGCATTAGGCAGCACAATCCAGTCATTGCCAAAATGCTCTGCGCTTGCCTCAACCAGCTCGCGCTGCTGCTCACTCGGTTTTTTGTTTTTAAACTGCACGGCGAAATCCGGCAGGCTGTCGCCAAACAACATAATGATCTGCTGCTTTTTAAGGATGCTCTGGCGGCGCTCTTCTTTACTCACCGTATCCAGAAGCACGCTGTCGTCCGAGACCTGCGGCAGACCAAGGGATTTTAACGTGTTGATGGTATCTGCTTTATTTTCCTGCATGCGGTCAGAGACATAGTAGATACGCACCTTGCTTTGATTCACATGCTCAAGAAACGCCTTCGCGCCGGGGATCAGGCCGGGTTTTCCCTGTTTTTCCCAGTCGCTCCAGGTATCCCATTGGGTGTAGTCATGGCACTGTTCCATGTCGCGCACCAGCAGCGGGGTGTTGTCGAGCACGGTTTCATCCAGATCCATGACCACCGCGTAATTTTCTGGCGTTTTCAGATCTTTCACTTTCTCGTCAAAACGGCCGGTGGCAAAACGGTACGTCTGCAGCTGAAGCGCCATGATTTCAGCTGACTTCTGCTGGTAGCGCAGCGCCATTTCGTAGGCTTTTGGTTCACACAGTTCATTATTTGCCGCGGTAGCGGTTGCGCTCAACATCGGTACTGCCACCAGTAATGCCTTAGCTATTGAATTCATTATTGTTTCCTTAACACCCTTGTCAAAATGACGAAAGCGTAATGAATTTAAGTGACAGAAAAATGACGGTTGCACGTTGGGGCTCTGTTGAAACGTGCTTTCGATCCTGAACTAAGCTTGTACTTCATTCCGCGTAAAATGTGGGTCATTCGAGGACAATGAATGGAATTCAGGACATTTCAAAAGCAGTGGGGTGCTGAGTTTATTTCCAGTGACGTTGTACGTTTTCGCGTCTGGGCTGAGGGACAACAACAACTTACGCTACGTCTGGCAGAACGCGATCTGCCCATGACGGCGGTCGGTAACGGCTGGTTCCAGATTGACGTACCTGGCGTGACGCATGGCACCGAGTATCAGTTCGTTTTACAGGACGGCATGGCGGTACCTGACCCCGCATCGCGGGCGCAGAAAGGGGACGTTAATGGCCCCTCCGTGGTGATTGACCCCGGCCGCTATCAGCCCATCAACCCAGACTGGGCAGGGCGACCGTGGGAAGAGACGGTGATTTACGAACTGCATATTGGCGCCTTTACGCCGCAGGGCACCTTCCGGGCGGCTATCGACAAGCTGCCGTATCTGGCTGAACTCGGCATCACCCAGCTTGAAGTCATGCCGGTTTCACAGTTCGGCGGCAGCCGCGGCTGGGGCTATGACGGCGTATTGCTGTATGCCCCGCACTCCGCCTATGGCACGCCGGAGGATTTTCACGCGTTCATCGATGCGGCGCACGGCCTGGGCCTTTCTGTCGTGCTGGATATCGTACTCAACCATTTCGGCCCGGAAGGAAACTACTTACCCTTGCTGTCACCCGCGTTTTTTGATGCGCAGAGAATGACGCCGTGGGGTAACGGTATCGCCTATGAACGGGAGCCGGTCAGACACTACATTCTTGACGCGCCCCTGTTCTGGCTGACCGAATACCGTCTGGATGGCTTACGGTTTGATGCCATCGACCAGATTAAAGATACGGCGTCGAAACATATTCTTCAGCAGATCGCGGAAACGATCCACGAAGCGCTCCCGGATCGTCATATCCATCTCACCACCGAGGACAGCCGTAACGTGATTTTCCTGCATCCTCGGGATGAGAAGGGAGCCACGCCGCTGTTTACCGCCGAGTGGAATGATGACTTCCACAACGCCGCCCACGTCTTTGCCACCGGCGAAACGCATGCCTACTATCAGGATTTTGCCTTCGAACCGGAAAAAAAATTCGCCAGAGCACTCGCAGAAGGGTTTGTCTATCAGGGTGAGGTCTCTTTGCAGACCGGACACTCACGCGGGGTGGAATGCCACACCCAGCCGCCGACCTTCTTTGTCGATTTTATTCAAAACCACGATCAAACCGGTAACCGCGCCCAGGGCGAACGGCTTATTACCCTGGCGGGCGCGGATAAAACCCGCGTTCTGCTCGCCGCGCTGCTGCTGTCACCCCATATCCCGCTGCTGTTTATGGGCGAAGAGTATGGCGAAACCAACCCGTTCCTGTTCTTTACGGATTTTCATGGCGATCTGGCGAAAGCCGTGCGGGAAGGGCGGGCAAAAGAGTTTACCGGCCACAGCGGACACGATGGCGATGTACCGGATCCGAATGACGAGCAGACTTTCGCCCGCTCAAAACTGGACTGGCACAACGTGACGACTGCGCAGGGTAAATCCTGGCTGCGCTTCACGCGAAGCCTGCTGGTCCTGCGGCATCGCTATCTTGTGCCGTTACTTCGCCCTGGCGGCACCGTTGAGGGCAAAATCGTTAAGACCGCTCCCGGTATGGTGGCGGTGAGCTGGTCTTTCCCGACGGGTACATTGTCGCTGGCGCTGAATATCGGTAATAAGCCCGTTGACGTTCCTGCGCTGGCAGGCGAAACGCTCTTTAGCTGGCCGGATGCCGCTGAGGTGTTAGTGCCAAACAGCATTGTCGTTCGTTTTGCAGATGGAGACGCATCATGATCCCTTGTGCCACATACCGAATACAGTTCCGCAATGGCATGACCTTTGACCGCGTGGTGGAGCTGGTGCCATACCTTAAAGACCTCGGGATCAGCCATCTCTATGCCTCACCGATATTTACCGCCACCACCGGTTCAACCCACGGTTATGACGTCACCGATCCTAACGAAATCGATCCTGCCATTGGCGGGCGCGCCGGTTTCGACCGCATGACGGCGGCACTCAGGCAGGCGGGAATGGGGCTCATTCTTGACATCGTCCCTAACCATATGTCGACCTCGCTGGAAAACCGCTGGTGGCGGGACGTTATCGCGTTTGGTCAGCAAAGCCGTTACGCGCACTATTTTGATATTGACTGGTCGCGCCCGCTGACGCTGCCGTTCCTTGGCGACACCTTTGAGGCCGAGCTGGAGAAGGGGGCAATTACTCTGAAACGTGACAGTGTCACCGGTGAGGCCGCGCTGGTCTACTATGACACAGCCTATCCGCTTAACCCCGGAACATGGGCTGCGGAGAAAAGCATCGAGGCGATCCACGAGGCGCAGAGCTGGCGGCTGATGTCCTGGCGGGAAGCGCCGAAACAGCTCTCATGGCGGCGCTTTTTTGAAATTACCGGCCTGGTGGGCGTCAGAGTGGAAGACGAGGGGGTGTTTCAGGATACGCATCGCCTGATCCTCGAGCTCGTGCATACCGGCATTGTCGACGGGTTGCGCATTGACCATATCGACGGGCTGGCCGACCCGCTGGGTTACCTGCAGCGGTTACGGCAGGCAACCGGTCCCGACTGTTATATCACGGTGGAAAAAATTCTCGCCAAAGGGGAACAACTGCCTGTGGAATGGCCGGTATCCGGCACCACCGGATATGAGTTTATCGCCTCGCTGGCCGAAGTGCTGGTCGACGATAATAACCTCGGGCGGCTGGAAAAAATCCACGACGAGACGCTGGGCGTGACGGTCGATCGCCATGCGGAACTTCGCAACGCTAAAGGGCTGATGACCGATCGCAATTTTGAGGGTGAATTCACCACGCTGCTTAACATTGCCACCGACCTTGCCCGATGCAACGGCATTGACGTACCGCAGGACGACATACGTTACACGCTGCGCGAACTGCTGATTGCGTTTCCGGTCTACCGCACCTACGGCACCACCGACGGGTTAACCGCCCCGGATGTCGCGCTGTTGAACCGCGTTGTCGCCAGCGTGGACGCACCGGAACCGGCGTTAAGCCTGTTGGTGAGGATCCTCACCGGCGACCTGGACGCCAGCAGCCGCGATGCAGCCTCGCTGTTCAGAACCCGCTTCCAGCAGCTTACCGGGCCGCTGATGGCGAAATCGGTGGAAGATACGCTCTTTTTCCGCCATAACCTCGAGCTAGCCCTGAACGAAGTGGGGGCCGATCCCACCCCACGCGCGTTCTCGTTATCCCGCTTTCACCAGGAGATGCGCATCCGTCTGGCCCGTCAGCCCGATGCGCTGCTGGGGACCTCCACGCACGACACCAAGCGCGGGGAAGATGCGCGGGCGCGCCTCTACACCCTGACGGAAGCCCCGGAACAGTGGGGTGAAAATCTGGCGCGCTGGCGACAGATGAACCAGACCCAGGTGCGTTTTCTCAATGACGGTACCGCGCCAAACGCGGCCGATACCTGGATGATCTACCAGGCGCTGGCGGGCGTCTGGCCTGCAACGTTGTCGCCTGACGATAGTGAAGGGCTGAAGTCTCTCGTAGCGCGTTTCCTCGGGTTTATTGAGAAAGCCCTGCGCGAGGCCAAACAGCGTACCGACTGGATCGACAGCAATGAGAGCTATGAGAGCGTGGTGCTGAATTACGTACGGCACTTGCTGTCCCCTGAGAACACGCTGTTTCTGCATGATTTCTCGTCCTCCCTGCAACCTTTTATCCGCGCCGGGCTGATGAACAGCCTGAGCCAGACGGTGATCAAACTGACGGCGCCGGGCGTACCGGATATCTATCAGGGAAGCGAGGCGCTTAATTTTAGCCTGGTCGACCCGGATAACCGGCTGGAGCCGGATTTCGCCACGCTGAGGCAAAACCTGAGCAGCGCCGACGCAAAGCTCTTTGCCGACGAACAGCAGTGGCGAAACGGCAGGGTGAAGCAGTATGTCACCGCCACGCTGTTACGCGTCCGGCAGCACTATTTATCGCTCTTCCAGTACGGCGACTGGTTGCCGCTGAAGGTCAGCGGCGAGCGCGAGGAAAACCTGATTGTCTACGCGCGCGTGAAGGACGGGGAGGCGCTGATTGTTGCCGTACCGCGTCTGGTTTTTGCTACCCCCACAAACGAAACGCTGTGGGCCAACACTTCGGTCGTCATCCCCGAAGAGCTTTCCGGGAAACGCTACCGGGATCTGTTTACCGGTGACTGTCGGGCGCTGCGGGAGACGCTGGATTTAACGTCTGAAACAGGAAGTTTGTTAGTTCTGCTTACCTGCGAATAATCGTGGAGAACGAAAATGGCAAAGGAAAATACGTTTGACATACGGGCCGGTCATGGCCAGCAGCTGGGCGCAAATTATGACGGGAAAGGGGTTAACTTCGCGCTTTTTTCAGCTCACGCCGAGCGGGTGGAGCTCTGTCTGTTTGACCCCTCCGGTAAAACGGAAATCGCCCGTCTGGAGCTGCCGGAATATACCCACGAGATCTGGCACGGCTATGTGCCCGACCTCCAGCCCGGCGCGCTGTATGGCTATCGCGTCTACGGGCCTTATGATCCGGAAAACGGGCATCGCTTTAACCCGCATAAGCTGCTCATCGATCCCTATGCCCGTGAACTGGTGGGCGATATCGACTGGAATGATGCCCATTTTGGCTACGAACTGGGTCATGATGCGCTGGATCTGAGCTTTGATACGCGGGACAGCGCGCCGTTCACCCCAAAATGCAGGGTCATCGATCCGAATGCGTTTGACTGGCAGGACCATCAGCGGCCAGCGATCCCCTGGCCGCATACCGTGGTCTATGAGAGCCATGTGAAAGGCTTTACCCAGCTCAACCCGGCGATACCGCCCGAGCTGCGCGGCACCTTTGAAGGCATGGGGCATAAAGCCTCGGTCGATTACATCAAAAGTCTGGGTATCACCGCCGTCGAGCTGCTGCCGGTTCACTGGTTTCCGGACGATCAGCACCTGCTGGACCGCGGCCTGAAGAATTTCTGGGGCTATAACACGCTGGGCTTTTTTGCGCCCGCGTCACGTTATTACGGCCCGGCGGGGATCCAGGGTTTTCGCGATATGGTCCGCGCTTACCATGACGCGGGTATCGAGGTGATTCTGGATGTGGTCTATAACCACACGGCAGAGGGCAACGAGCTTGGCCCGACGCTCTCGTTCAAGGGTATCGATAACTACAGCTATTACCGCACCTTGCCGGATCAGCATCGCTATTACATCAATGACACCGGCACGGGGAATACGGTGAACACCTCACACCCGCGTGTGCTGCAGATGATCATGGATTCGCTGCGCTACTGGGCGGAATCGATGCATATCGACGGTTTTCGCTTCGATCTGGGTACGATACTGGGGCGCGAGCCAGAAGGGTTCGATCCGCGCGGCGGCTTCTTTGATGCCATGACCCAGGATCCGGTTTTATCAAAACTCAAGCTCATCGGTGAGCCCTGGGATATCGGCCCCGGCGGCTATCAGGTGGGCGGCTTCCCGCCCGGCTGGGGCGAGTGGAACGACAAATATCGCGATACCGTTCGCGAATACTGGCGGGGCGATAACGTTCCCACTGATTTTGCCGCCCGCCTGCTGGGCTCGGGCGATCTCTATGATTTACGCGGGCGTCGCCCGTGGGCCAGCGTCAACTTTATTACCGCGCATGACGGCTTCACGCTGAACGATCTGGTGTCGTACAACGAGAAACACAACGCCGATAATGGTGAAGAGAACAACGACGGGCATAACGATAACCGCGCGTATAACTATGGCGAGGAAGGCCCGACCGAGAACCCCGACATTATTGCCACCCGTGAACGGCAGAAACGGAACTTCCTCACCACGCTGTTGTTCTCCCACGGTACACCGATGCTGCTGGCCGGGGATGAGTTTGGCCGGACGCAAAAAGGGAACAACAACGGCTATTGCCAGGACAGCGAGATCTCCTGGATCAACTGGAAAGGGTTGTCAGAAAACGACGTCGCGCTGCGCGAGTTTACCCGGCACCTGATTGCGCTTCGCGCCAAACAGCCGCTGCTGCGCCGGGAGAGCTGGCGAGACGGTCTTGAGATCCGCTGGTTTAACGCCGGAGGAGGACCGCAGCAGTCTGAGCAATGGGAGGAAGGCTCGACAATCGGCGTCTCCATCAGCCGGCCCGATCTCATCCAGGAGGAGGGGATCTGGCACGACGTGCTGATGCTGTTCAACCCGTTCGAAGGCGCCGTGTCGTTCCAGATCCCGCAGTTTGGTGAAGGAGGCTGGGTGCTGGAGCTCTCCACGGCTGGGGAGGTTGCCACGGGCGAGGTCATCACCCGGACCGTGGATTACGAACTGGCGGGACGCAGTATTACTCTCTTCAGACGCCCGTGATGTCAAAGTGATGCCGCCGCCCGTGCGGCGGTGTCATACAGGGATGAAATGGTGCGCAGCAGCTGGGCGGTGTCACCGATAGCGGCACCCGAAATCCCGCTTTCGGCATGTATGTTGATCAGACACGCTTCGCGCACATCCCGGTATTTCATGCACAGTGCTTTTCCCGCCTCCGTGGTGGAAAAGAAAAGCTCTTTTCCTGCTTTTTCACTGGTGACGTAGCCCGCCTTGACCAGCTTTTTCAACGCATAGGTCACCACGTGGGTGTCTTCCACGTTGAGCACAAAACAGATATCGGCCAGCTTCTTCTTGCGATTGCGGTGATTCACATGATGCAAAAGCGAGACGTCAAAGGCCCCCATATCCGGCTCACCGGCCGCGGTCATGCAGCGCACCATCCATTTATTGAACGCGTTACTGGTCATGATCAGCGCGTACTCCAGCTCCGATAGCTCCGCGCAGCGCTCGGAAACCAGATGGCGGGAGGAGACGATCCGGCCGTCGTTAATATCGTCGTGATTCATTGATGCAGCACTTTTCTTCAGGGTCATAACGTTCCTTACGGGAGTGTGGCTGTTGCCCGGAAATGTAAACTCATCGATAAAATAAGAACATTTTATTGATAAATTGTTTACATGTTTTTGCGGTTCAGATATAGCTTTTTAACGCAGGTTTTCGAAGCCTGACGGAAAACACAACATCGCTCGCCGCAAATTAAAAAAATAGCCGTCGGCGCGCAACGCTCACTTTGGATAGGGTAACGTTTATGGACGGTTCTACACTGTTGCCGCTTATCGGGATCCCGGTGGTGGTTATTGGTTTTGCCCTGCGCTTCAACCCGCTACTGGTGGTCGTGGTAGCGGGGCTGACGACGGGTCTGCTGGTTGGGATGGATTTCGGCATGCTGCTGGAAACCTTCGGCGAGAAGTTCGTCAACAGCCGCTCTCTGGCCACATTCATTCTGATCCTGCCGGTTATTGGTCTGCTGGAATATTACGGTCTAAAAGAGCGCGCACAGGCGTGGGTGGCGAAGATCGCCAGCGCCACTTCGGCGCGTATTCTGATGATCTATTTTGTCGCCCGCGAGGGGACGGCCGCGCTGGGGCTGATGTCGCTGGGCGGTCATGCCCAGACGGTGCGTCCGCTGCTGGCACCGATGGCCGAAGGGGCGGCGCTGAACGAGTACGGCGAACTGCCCCAGCATATTCGCGACAAAATCAAAGCCCATGCCGCCGCGTGTGACAATATCGCGGTGTTCTTTGGCGAGGATATCTTTATCGCCTTCGGGGCGGTGCTGCTGATCGACGCTTTCCTGAAGGAGAACGGTATTCAGGGTATTGAACCGCTGCATATCGGCCTGTGGGCGATCCCGACGGCGATTGCGGCATTGATTATTCATATGACGCGTCTGCTGCGCCTGGATGCCAGCATCCGTCGTGACGTGATGGCCTGGAAAGCCGGGCAGGGAACGCAGGAGATCGCGCCATGATGACGCTGCTCACCATTAACCGCGTGTACTACCTGATTGGCTTTGTCGTGATGCTGCTGGTGGTCATGACCCTGCGCGATCGCGCCAACCCCAAACGTTTTACCACGGCACTGTTCTGGTTTCTGTTCGGTGGGATCTTCCTGTTCGGTGACCTGATGGTGCAGGAGCTGGGCCGCTCGCTGGCGTACCGGATCATTGGCGGCGCCGTGATTGTAATTGCCCTGCTGGCAGGCTTTGGGCTGGTCGGTAAAGGGCAGTACAAAATGGCCAGCGAACCCGAGCGTGTTGCCTCCTCAAACCGGCTGAAAAACTGGCTGTTTTTACCGGCCCTGATGATCCCGGTAGTGACGGTTATCGGCACGCTGTTCCTGAAAGGGGTGTCGATTGGCGGAGTTTACCTGCTCGATCAAAAACAGCTCACGCTGGCGGCGCTGTGCGTGGCCTGTGTGGCGGCCATCCTTACCGGCTGGTGGCTGACAAAAGGAACGCCGCTGCATGCCGTCCGTCAGTCTCGCCGCCTGGTGGATACCATTGGCTGGGCGGTGATCCTGCCGCAGATGCTGGCCATGCTGGGCGGGGTTTTTGTGGTGGCCAATACCGGCAACTCCGTGCAGAAGGTGGTCAGCCTGTTTGTGAACCCGGACAGCCGCTTTATGCTGGTGGTGATTTACTGCGTCGGCATGGCGCTGTTCACCATGATCATGGGTAATGCCTTTGCGGCCTTCCCGGTGCTGAGCGCCGGTATCGCCTTACCGTTCCTGATCCACGTGCATCACGGTAATCCGGCACCGCTGCTGGCGATTGGTATGTACGCAGGCTATTGCGGCACGCTGATGACGCCGATGGCGGCGAACTTCAACATCGTTCCCGCCGCGTTACTGGAGCTGAAAGACAAATATCAGGTCATTAAGATCCAGATCCCGACCGCGTTAACCCTGCTGGTGGTCAACGTGTTCTTAATGTATTTCCTCGTGTTTCGCTAAGCGTGGCAACCTAAGGAGCTGTGATGGAATTAACGCAACACCAGGCTGATGCTTTTGCCAGAATGCCTTTGACCTATCTGCGCCAGGAATACCCGAACCACATTATGCATCTGCTCAATGATGACGGGGACGTCCTGCCGCCGCGCGAACTGCATCCCATTTTTTATGGCTGTTTTGACTGGCACTCGGCGGTACACGGCTACTGGCTGCTGCTGCGCTGCCTGCGCCTCTACCCGGAACTGTCGTGCCGGTATGACATTATCACGCTGTTTGCCGACCATCTCACGCCAGAAAAGGTGGCGCAGGAGCTGGCCTATTTCAACGCGCCGTTCCGCGCCTCGTTCGAGCGTCCGTATGGCTACGGCTGGCTGCTGGCACTGGCCCAGGAGCTGAAACAGTCATCGCTGCCGCAGGCGGCAGGCTGGTATCAGACGCTTGCGCCGTTAACGCAGGACATTCGCAACCGTCTGGTGGATTACCTCAGTAAGCTGACGTACCCGATCCGGGTTGGCACGCATTACAACACCGCGTTTGCCCTCGCGCTGGGGATCGATTACGCCCGGGCGGTGGAAGATAACGCCCTGGAGAGTGCCATTCTGGACGCGACGACACGGTTTTATCACGCGGATACCCAGTATCCGGCTCACTATGAACCGGGTGGTGATGAGTATGTGTCCGGCGCGCTGACAGAGGCTCTTCTGATGAGCAAGGTCGCGGAGAATTTCCCGGCCTGGTTCGAGGCGTTTCTGCCGAATATCGGGGCTGTTTCAGCGCTGATGAACCCGGCAGAAGTGAGCGACCGTACCGACCCCAAAATTGCGCATCTGGACGGATTAAACCTCAGCCGCGCCTGGTGCATGAAGCATATTGCCAGTGCGCTGCCGAAGGATCATCCGGCGCAGCAGGCGCTGTGTGATGCGGTGGCGAAACACCTGACGGCGAGCGTCGGGCATGTTGTCGGCAGCCACTACAGCGGTGGGCACTGGCTGGCGAGTTTTGCGCTTCTGGCGCTGGAGTAAATATGGGGGCAGCGTCGCAGGACGCTGCCCTGGCATTTATGCCGTAGCCTGTCGCGCGCGACGCAGTCGGCTAACGCTAAATAATACTGACGCAGTTGACGCGATCACCGCGATCCACAGCGCAATATGAACGGCACCGTCATCCAGCATTTGATGGTCTGATCCTGCGGTCGCAGCCAGCAAAACTCCCACCACGGCGGCACCGAGACACTGGCCGAACGTTCTGACGATGGACAATACCCCGGATGCATAGCTGGCGTACTCCCGGGCAACGTTAGAGAGCATTTCACGGTTATTGGGACTCTGGAAACAGCCAAAGCCGATGCCGCACACCAGGCTCCTGAGGCAGATATCCCAGGCAGAAGGGCTGGCAGGCAGCGACGCCAGCAAAATCAACCCAACGACAAAAATCATCAGTCCAAGCGTGGAGATCAACGGGGCGGAGATCGTGTCTGCCCAACGGCCCGCGTGCGGCGCAATGAGTACGATACCTATCGGCCAGGGGGTGAACAGTAAAGCGGAGATCGCCGGGCTATAGCCGTACACGCTCTGAAACAGAAACGGCAGCGCGATAAAGGTAATGCCCTGACTCACAAACGAGGCCAGCGAGGTTAGGGCGGCGAGGGTAAACCGTCCGTTGCTGAATATCACCGGCGGCAGGATGGGGCTCCGGGCACGGCGGATATGCCAGACAAAAGCGATGAGGCTGACCGTGGCGACAAGTGCCCAGCAAACCGTGCTGATGGCGTGCGCTCTATTCTCTACGCTGTTTGCCGCCATGATCATCGACCCCAGCAGGATCACGGACAACAGGGCACCGGGCACGTCGAACGGGGACCTATCAGAGGCCGTCGCCCGCGGCAGCGCTTTCCAGGCCAGCATCAGGGCAACGGTGCCGGGAATAATGTTGATCGCGAACAGCCATTGCCAGCTCAGTACGTCGAGTATTGTTCCACCCAGCACCGGCGCAATGGCGGTGCTGGCGGCGATAAGCAGGGCGTGTAACCCCAGAATGCGGCCAAGCAGCCGTCCCGGGAATACCGAGCGCAGGATCGCCGGGGCAATACTCAGCGTGGCCGCGCCGCCGATACCCTGCAAAATACGCATCCCGATCAGCATTTCCGGCGTTGTTGCCAGCGCGCAGCCGAGCGAGGTCAGGGTAAACGTAGCCAGTCCTGCCAGAAACACCGGGCGGTAACCCACGCGCGCGGCGAGTGCGGCGAAGATGGCTAACGTCATTGCCGCAGACAGCAGGTAACCGTTAGCGAACCAGACTGCGACATTTGCGGGCACCTGCATCGCGCTGGCCATTGATGGCAGGGCAATGTTGATCATGGTGCCATCGAAGACGCCCATCAACGTGGTGGTCATCACCGCAGCCATCACCCGGGCGCGTTCATGTCCCGGTAACCCTTCGTCGCCGGGTTGGTTTGAAAAGAGCGTCATCGTGTTATCTCCAGGCAAGAATGTTGATGACGACACTATAGTAATGGGTTATACAGGGCGGAAGACGCAGCATTTGCACTTATACGTTGCATCAAACGCCCTGTATGAGGAGGTTTTGTGACCGATCCTGATTTCAACTTGCTTGTCGCGCTCGACATCCTGCTGGCTGAAGCCAGCGTGGCGGGGGCGGCGCGGCGTCTTAACCTGAGCACCTCAGCCATGAGCCGCACGCTGAGCAGACTTCGTGAGGTCACCGGCGATCCGATTCTGGTGCGGGCCGGGCGTCAGATGGTGCTGACTCCGTGGGCCGAAGCCACCCGGGATCGCGCCAGAAATGCGCTGCATGAGGCAAGGGCGGTGCTACAGCCTTCAACGGACACCTTCCGGGCAGAAAATCTTGAACGGGTGTTTACTGTCAGAGCCAATGATGGCTTTGTGGTGGCGTTTGGCCCATTGCTGATTGCGGCCGTTGCGGAAGCGGCGCCGGATGTCTGCATCCGCTTTGCCCCAAAACCGGAGAAAACGTCGCGTTATCTGCGGGAGGGGCTGGTTGACCTGGAAATTGGTGTGCAGAGCAACATGGGGCCCGAAATTCGTCTGCAGCGGCTCTTTGAGGACCGCTTTGTAGGCGCGGTGCGCAAAGGGCATCCACTGGCGGCGCTGCCAGCAGTCAGCCTTGAGGATTATGTCGCCTGGGGTCATGTGGTGACCGCGCCAAATGGCTCATCACACGGTTTTGTTGATGATGCCCTGGCCGCGCGGGGGATGAAACGCAAAATCGCCAGCGTAGTGCCCGGTTTTCCGACGGCCTTATCCGTGGCGCTGGCGTCCGATCTGATTGCGATGGTCCCGGCGTTGTATCTGCTCAATCAACCGATGAGCGAGAACGTGCACATCTTTGAACTGCCGTTCAACACCTGGACCATTACCGTATCGCAGATGTGGCACCCGCGGATGGAACAGGATCCGGGCCACCGGTGGCTCAGAGAGAAGGTGCTAGCGGTGTGCCATCAGTCACGGCACCGATAATATAAAACGGGTCGACACAGCATCGGATTCCACACGCACGTTGCCGTGATGCGCGGTGATGATGGATTTCACAATCGCCAGGCCGATCCCGCTGCCTTCGCCTTTTCGCTGTCTGGACGGATCCACCCGGTAAAAGCGGTCGAACAGCCGGGGCAAATGTGCCTCAGGGATCGGCTTGCCGGGGTTGGCAACGATCAGCTCGCACACGTTTTCCTTTTCGCTTACCGACACGGTCACCGTTTCTCCGTCCGGCGTATAGCGCAGGGCATTGGAGAGCAGGTTATTGATGGCTCTCCGGAACATCTGCGGATCGCCGTCTATCAGGCAGGGCGTGCCGTTAAAACGCAGCGTGATATGGCGTTCTTCCGCCCAGGCTTCGAAGAAATCAAAGACTTTTATCACCTCCGCGCTCAAATCAAAGGTTACCCGGTCAGGGATCAGCTGATTATTATCCGCCTGGGCCAGGAACAGCATATCGCTGACCATTCGGGTCATCCGGTTGTACTCTTCAAGGCTGGAGTACAGCACATCCTCCAGCTCTTTCGGCGAGCGGTTCTGGCTTAACGCAATTTCCGTTTGCGTTACCAGATTGGTGATCGGGGTTCTGATCTCATGGGCGATATCGGCAGAGAAATTTGCCTGACGGGTAAAGACATCCTCAATTTTTTCAATCATGTGGTTAAACGAGATCACCAGCTGCTCCAGCTCAACCGGCACCCGCGACGGCTCAAGCCTCGCATCCAGATTCTCTGAGGTGATATTTTTTATCGCATTGCTGACGTTACGCAGGGGCAGGTGTCCCTGACGTACCGCGATGCGAATGAGCAGAATAATCAGCAGGCTGATCGCCACCGCGATGGCAATCAGGTTCTTTTTCAACGCCTCAAGGTAGTGAAGATGAAAATTAATGGAGAGGCCGATCAGCATGAGATAGTTTTGTTCTTTTCCCTGCAATGTCGCCGTGCCGGAAGAGGCGATAATCCGGTATGTTTCCATCTTCATGTCGGACCCGGCGTGCATCGCCTTGCCAGCGTCCTCCACTGACCAAAGAAACACATCCTGCGCGCGGCGATGGGCGCTGAAATCCGCGGTATTCACCGCTGGCCGGATGGCCTCACCCTGTGAGCTGAAGAGCACATTGCCACGGGGATCGAGCAGCAGGACGGCAACGTTGCGATAGCTGGCCAGCGACTCTTTTATTTTGCTGATTTTCTTTTCATCCGGATCCGCGGGTGACTGCAGTATGCGGTGCATGGCGCGGCTGATTTGTTGCAGATCGCTGATATCCTGCTCGGCAAAGTGCTTTTCAACGGAGTGGAGCATAAACCAGGTAAACGCGAAAAAAGCCAGAATGGTGGAGAGGCTGATAAAGAACGTCAGGCGCAGAGCCAGGGAGAAGGGGCGTCTGGCGGGCTTACTCTGCATCCGGAACCTCCAGCATATAGCCCACGCCGCGCACCGTCTGGATCAGCTTCGGTTCATAATCGTTATCGATTTTGGCGCGTAACCGCTTCACCGCGACGTCAATCGCGTTGGTGTCGCTGTCGAAATTCATGTCCCAGACCTGCGCGGCAATCAGCGAGCGGGGCAGCACTTCACCCTGATGGCGAACAAAAAACTCCAGCAGGCTGAACTCCTTGCTGGTGAGCAGAATGCGGTTTCCGGCGCGGTTTACCTTCCTTGATACGAGGTCGATGCTCAGATCTGCCACCGTAAACTGGCTCTCGGCGATCACCGTATTGCCGCGTCGTAACAGCGTTCTGACCCGGGCGAGCAGCTCAGCAAAGGCAAAGGGCTTAACCAGGTAATCATCCGCCCCCAGTTCCAGGCCTTTCACCCGGTGTTCAATGGTGCCGAGAGCCGACAGCAACAGGACCGGCATTCCCTTTCCGGCAGAGCGGAGCATGCGGATGATATCCCAGCCGTTCACATCAGGAAGCATGATATCCAGAATGAGCAGGTCATAATCGGCGGTCATGGCGAGATGGTAGCCGGTCAGGCCGTTGTCAGCGCGATCCACCACAAAGCCCGCTTCCGTAAGCCCTTTGCTGAGGTACTCACCGGTTTTAATTTCGTCTTCAACAATCAATATTTTCATCACGCTTCCCCGACTGGCTGCTCAGCACATTCTATTGCACCCGCGACCGTTAACAATGACTTACGCCATAAATGACAACATTGTCATTATCCTGTCACCCGTCAAACAGGACGCGTTCAGTAGAGTAGCCCTAAAAATACTCTGGAATTCATCTGAACCGCTATGTTCCTGCTAAAACGACTAAGCATCACTACGGTATTTATCCTGACAGGATGCGTCTCGCTGGCCCCTGAATACCAGCGCCCGACGTCACCGGTACCCCAGCAGTTTTCGCTGTCGCGTAACAGCCTGACGCCCGTGGAGGGCATGTATCATGACACCGGCTGGCGCAACTTCTTCGTCGATCCGCAAATCGCGGGATTGATTACAGAGGCCCTGAAGAACAACCGCGATATAAAAATGGCCGCGCTGAAGGTTGAAGAGGCCCGGGCGCAGTTCAACGTGACGGATGCGGATCGTTATCCTCAGCTGAACGCCTCCTCGGGCGTCACTTACAGCGGGGGGCTAAAGAGTGACAAACCCACCTCACAGCAGTACGACGCGGGACTTGCGCTTAGCTACGAACTCGACTTTTTTGGCAAGCTAAAGAACATGAGCGATGCCGACCGACAAAACTTTTTCGCCAGCGAAGAAGCCCGTCGTGCCGTGCATATTTTGCTTGTCGCTAATGTGTCCCAGAGCTATTTCAACCAGCAGCTGGCCTACAAACAGCTGCGTATCGCGCGGGATACGCTGTCAAATTATCAGCAGTCTTACGCCTTCGTTGAGCAACAGCTGGTGACGGGAAGCACGAACGTGCTGGCGCTGGAGCAGGCCCGGGGGCAGATCGAAAGTACCCGGGCAGAAATTGCCAAAAGAGAGGGGGAGCTGGCACAGGCCAATAATGCCCTGCAGCTGGTCCTCGGAACGTATCGCGCGCTACCTGGCGACGGCGGAATGAACGCCAGCGATATTGTGCCGGTAATACTGCCGCCCCATCTTTCATCGGCAATATTGCTGCAGCGCCCGGATATTATGGAGGCGGAGTATCAGCTTAAAGCGGCCGATGCGAATATTGGCGCGGCGCGCGCTGCCTTTTTCCCGTCCATCTCCCTGACCAGCGGGCTTTCAACGGGCAGCACGGAATTATCTGGCCTCTTCACGTCCGGCAGCGGCATGTGGAATTTTATTCCCAAAATAGACATTCCCATTTTTAATGCGGGCAGGAATAAAGCCAACCTGAAGCTGGCCGAAATTCGCCAGCAGCAGTCGGTTGTGAATTACGAACAAAAAATTCAGTCCGCCTTTAAACAGGTCGCCGACGCGCTCGCGCTGCGGGACAGCCTCAGCCAGCAACTTGCTGCGCAACAGCGGTATCTTGATTCGCTAAACATCACCCTGCAGCGTGCCAGAGGGTTATATACCCGCGGTGTGGTCAGTTATATCGAAGTATTAGACGCGGAACGCGCACTGTTTTCCACGCAGCAAAACATTCTCGACCTTATTTATGCCCGACAGGTTAATGAAATTAATCTCTTCACCGCACTGGGCGGCGGTTGGGTCGAATAACCGCAATTAACTCAACAGGAAAATAATATGCGTAATTCAATGAAGGCCGTTGTATTCGGTGCGATCTCCATGATGTTTTCTGCCGGCCTGCAGGCTGAGGTTCATCAGCACGCAGAGATGAGTGCTGCCAGCGAAGGGGCCACAGAGCAGGTTGTCTCCGGGACTGGCATCGTGAAGGACATTGATCTCACAAACAAAAAGGTAACGATCGCTCATGAAGCCATCCCGGAAATTGGCTGGCCCGCCATGACCATGCGTTTCACCTTTACTGACGCAGACGAAAGTATTAAGGCCGTAAAAGTCGGCAACCACGTGAAATTTTCTTTTGTGCAGCAGGGCAATATCTCTTTACTCAAAAGCATTAAATAGCGGGAAACGGCATGGCATCGTTAAAGGTTAAATATGCTGCAATGATAATCGGCAGCCTTCTTGCGGGAGGGCTGATTGCAGTGACGGCGTGGCAGTATATTTATGCTGCCGAAAAAACAGAAAATACCCCGCCGGAACGAAAGGTGCTTTTCTGGTATGACCCGATGAAGCCCGACGTTAAATTCGATAAGCCCGGTAAATCGCCGTTTATGGATATGGATCTGGTACCTAAATACGCGGATGAGAATGACGATAAAAACGGTGCCGGTATCCGTATTGATCCGACGCAGGTTCAGAACCTGGGATTAAAAACGCAAAAAGTAACCCGCGGCACGCTGAATTATGCCCAGACCATCCCGGCCAACGTCAGCTATAACGAATATCAGTTTGTGATTGTGCAGGCACGATCCGAAGGCTTTGTGGAGAAAGTGTATCCCCTGACGACAGGCGATCGTGTGAAGAAAGGCACGCCGCTCATCGATATCACCATTCCGGAGTGGGTGGAAGCGCAGAGTGAGTTCCTTCTGTTGTCCGGCACCGGCGGCACTCCCACGCAGCTGAAAGGGGTGCTTGAACGGCTTCGTCTGGCAGGCATGCCGGAAGCGGATATTCAAAGGTTACGCTCGACCCGCACGGTCCAGACCCGGTTTACCATCAAAGCCCCCATTGACGGGGTGATCACCGGCTTTGACCTGCGTACCGGGATGAATATTTCGAAAGATAAGGTTGTGGCACAGATTCAGGGGATGGATCCGGTGTGGATCAGCGCGGCCATACCTGAATCCATCGCGTATCTGCTGAAAGACTCCTCGCAGTTTGACATTTCGGTCCCGGCGTACCCGGACACATCGTTTCACGTTGAAAAATGGAACATTTTGCCAAGCGTCGATCCTGCCACCCGTACGCTGCAGGTTCGCTTGCAGGTTTCCAACAAAGACGAACGGCTTAAGCCGGGCATGAATGCATATCTGAAGCTGAACACCCAAAGCCAGGAGATGCAGTTGATCCCCTCCCAGGCCGTTATCGATACGGGTAAAGAACAGCGGGTCATCACCGTTGACGCGGAAGGGCGATTTGTGCCGAAGCAGATCCACGTTCTGCACGAATCCCAGCAGCAGTCCGCCGTAGGATCCGGCCTCAACGAAGGGGAGTCGGTGGTGGTTAGCGGTCTGTTCATGATTGATTCCGAAGCCAATATTACCGGTGCGCTGGAGCGTATGCGTCAGCCTGAAAAGAGTCATTCAGGCCATTGAGGAGACGACGATGATTGCATGGATTATCCGGCGCGCCGTCGCCAACCGTTTCCTGGTGATGATAGGGGCGCTGTTTCTAAGCGTCTGGGGAACATGGACCATCATCAATACGCCGGTGGATGCCTTACCCGATCTGTCTGATGTTCAGGTGATTATTAAAACGAGCTACCCCGGCCAGGCACCGCAAATTGTCGAAAACCAGGTGACGTATCCGCTCACCACGACCATGCTGTCGGTGCCGGGTGCGAAGACCGTGCGTGGGTTTTCACAGTTTGGTGATTCCTATGTGTACGTTATTTTTGAAGACGGGACCGTTCTCTACTGGGCCCGCTCGCGCGTTCTGGAATATCTCAATCAGATTCAGGGGAAGCTGCCTGCTGGTGTCAGTTCGGAAATTGGGCCAGACGCTACGGGCGTGGGCTGGATCTTTGAATATGCGCTGGTGGATCGCAGCGGAAAACACGATCTGTCCGAACTGCGTTCCTTGCAGGACTGGTTCCTGAAATTTGAGCTGAAAACCATCCCGAACGTGGCGGAGGTGGCCTCGGTCGGCGGGGTGGTGAAGCAGTATCAGATCCAGGTCAATCCGCTGAAACTGGCACAATACGGCATCAGTCTGGCTGACGTGAAGCAGGGCCTGGGATCCTCTAATCAGGAAGCAGGGGGCTCATCGGTCGAAATGGCGGAAGCAGAGTATATGGTCCGGGCCAGCGGCTATCTTCAGACCATTGATGATTTCAATAACATCGTCCTGAAAACCGGCGAGAACGGAGTACCGGTTTATCTGCGTGATGTTGCTCGCGTACAAACCGGACCTGAAATGCGGCGCGGGATTGCCGAGCTTAACGGGCAGGGAGAGGTCGCGGGCGGCGTGGTGATCCTGCGTTCGGGTAAAAACGCGCGTGAAGTGATTACCGCGGTAAAAGATAAACTGGAGACGCTGAAGGCCAGCCTGCCGGAAGGTGTTGAGATTGTTACCACGTACGATCGCAGCCAGCTGATTGACCGGGCCATTGATAACCTGAGTTATAAACTGCTGGAAGAGTTTATTGTGGTGGCCATCGTCTGCGCGCTGTTTCTCTGGCATGTGCGGTCTGCGCTGGTGGCGATTATCTCTCTGCCGCTAGGCTTGTGTATTGCTTTTATCGTCATGCATTTCCAGGGGTTGAACGCCAATATTATGTCCCTGGGCGGGATCGCCATTGCCGTGGGGGCGATGGTGGATGCCGCCATCGTGATGATTGAAAACGCGCATAAACGGCTGGAAGAGTGGGATCATCAGCACCCTGGCGAGCAGATTGATAACGCGACCCGCTGGAAGGTGATCACCAACGCCTCCGTTGAAGTAGGCCCCGCGCTGTTTATCAGCCTGCTGATCATCACCTTATCGTTCATACCTATTTTTACCCTCGAAGGTCAGGAAGGGCGTCTGTTTGGTCCGCTGGCCTTTACCAAAACGTACGCCATGGCAGGCGCAGCCGCGCTGGCCATTATCGTCATTCCCATTCTGATGGGCTTCTGGATCAGGGGGAAAATTCCCGCCGAGAGCAGTAACCCGCTGAACCGGCTGCTGATTAAAGCCTATCATCCGCTGCTGCTGCGGGTGCTTCACTGGCCAAAAACAACCCTGCTGGTGGCGGCCTTGTCGATCTTCACGGTTATCTGGCCGCTGAGTCAGATGGGTGGCGAGTTTCTGCCGAAGATCAACGAAGGCGATCTGCTGTATATGCCATCAACACTGCCGGGCGTTTCTCCGGCTGAAGCGGCTGCGCTGTTGCAGACCACGGACAAGCTCATCAAAACCGTTCCTGAAGTGGCGTCTGTGTTTGGCAAGACCGGTAAGGCAGAGACCGCAACGGACCCCGCACCGCTTGAAATGGTGGAAACCACCATTCAACTGAAACCCGAGGATCAGTGGCGATCCGGGATGACGATTGACAAGATTATTGACGAACTCGATAAAACCGTCCGTCTGCCGGGTCTGGCTAACCTCTGGGTGCCGCCGATCCGTAACCGCATCGACATGCTTTCTACCGGGATTAAAAGCCCAATCGGTATCAAGGTGTCAGGCACCGTTCTGTCGGATATCGACGCCACGGCGCAGAGCATTGAAGCGGTCGCCAAAACCGTATCCGGCGTGGTGTCTGCTCTTGCAGAGCGGCTGGAAGGCGGGCGTTACATTGATGTGGATATTAATCGTGAAAAAGCATCCCGCTACGGTATGACGGTGGGGGATGTGCAGCTGTTTATCTCCTCCGCCATTGGTGGCGAGACGGTAGGGGAAACGGTTGAGGGCGTGGCCCGGTACCCGATCAATATCCGTTATCCTCAGGACTACCGGAACAGCCCACAGGCTCTGAAAGATATGCCGATCCTGACCCCGATGAAGCAGCAAATCACGCTGGGGGATGTGGCGGATATACGTGTCGTTTCCGGCCCGACGATGCTGAAAACGGAAAATGCCCGACCAACCAGCTGGATCTATATTGATGCCCGCGGCAGGGATATGGTGTCGGTGGTCAATGACCTTAAGACGGCCATCAACCAGAACGTGAAGCTGAGACCGGGAACCAGCGTGTCGTTCTCCGGTCAGTTTGAGCTGCTGGAACATGCCAATAAGAAACTGAAGCTGATGGTGCCGATGACGGTGATGATTATTTTCATTCTGCTGTATCTGGCATTCCGCCGCGTTGATGAAGCCTTGCTGATCCTGATGAGTTTGCCGTTCGCTCTGGTCGGGGGGATCTGGTTCCTGTACTGGCAGGGCTTCCATATGTCTGTCGCCACCGGCACCGGGTTTATTGCCCTGGCCGGGGTGGCCGCCGAGTTTGGCGTGGTGATGCTGATGTATTTACGCCATGCCATCGAAGCGAACCCGGCCTTATCCCGGCGAGAGACGTTCACCGCACAAGCGTTGGATGAGGCGCTGTACCATGGCGCGGTCCTGCGTGTCCGACCTAAGGCGATGACGGTGGCGGTTATCATTGCGGGTCTGCTGCCCATACTCTGGGGAACCGGCACGGGGTCAGAAGTTATGAGTCGGATCGCCGCGCCGATGATTGGCGGGATGATAACAGCGCCGCTGCTGTCGCTGTTTATCATTCCGGCGGCGTATAAGCTTATCTGGTTGCGCAGGTATAAAAAGCAATAAAAATCGTCACTCCGTTGATGCTCGCGAACAATAGGGCGATCAGCACAACCTACTAATACGCACTCGGCTGGCTAGCCGAGTGCGGCAAGTACGCCATATCCCAGCCATAGCTGCGGCATACCAAAACTGACGAACACCCCAAAGGTACTATAAACAAGAGATGTTTAAAATCTTCATTGTAAACTCCGCAGGATAACACTTGACGTTTATGTGTACATCTCTTTAGCTTTCTTAAATGACTCTGACTTCCTGAAACTCTTTGATTATGCATAATTTACAGAACCTCTTGCATTTGCCCACCTGACTCTGACATTATTCATACAATAAGAATGCTTCAAGTTTATATATGAATTATTTTGCTATTAGCAAGAGTATCGATTTCTTTTTTTAAAGTAGGTTAAACTTGCATAAAAATAGGATTACTTTATGACAATCACTTATGATCTTACACAGCTGGACTCTCACTCTTTTGAACATATGGTAAATTTCCTTGCCATGAAAAAATTAGGCAGCGGCATAACCGGGTTTGTCTCAGGACCCGATGGTGGGAGAGATGGTTATTTAAAAGGAAAAGCACCGTATCCTACGACTGAAGATTGCTGGGAAGGTATATGGTATATACAGTCAAAGTTTCACAAACCGAACCTGAGCACGAATGCTCAAAAATGGTTAATAAGAGAGGTTATAAAAGAAATTAAGTCATATTCAAATAGTAACCATAGAGTACCACCTGATATTTGGATCATAGTCACTAACATAGAACCCAGCGGGCAACCCCAAACTGGGGCTTATGACAAGATCATATCTTTAGTCAAAAAATACTCACCTAAAATTAAAGTAGATGTGTGGGGTGGTAGGAAGATTTTAGATTTTCTTTTGGAATATCCCTTAGTCGCTCAAGCCTATGGACATTTTTTAACACCGGGTCATGTTATCAGTGCACTTTATAAATCTTTAGAGAAATCAAATGCTAAGGATAAGGCGTTGATAGAGCATTTTATGGTTAGTCAATTTAAGGATTTAAGTTATACCAAACTTGAGCAAGCTGGTTCAAATAATGACCACAAACCAAAAATACATGAGCTTTTTCGCGATCTTCCTATTGTTGCTAATGGATATGAAATTTAGCGATAAAAGATATTCTTTTCCCGTAGAGTTGTTTAAAGTGCTGGATGTGTATTATAGAGAAAAAAACGCCCCTTCGTTTAGACAGGTTTTAGAAATTATAAAGAGTAATGAATATAATTTTTCATGTGTCCCGTCTTCTTTACAGGCATTTATACCATTATGCTTTGATAATTCGCTACTGCAGCAGCAGGTTGATACGTTACTGAAAGGTAATGATAAGTTTATCGATTCTTATCTTAGCACAAAAATTTTCGATGGAAGACCGATTCGGCCAGATTCTAAATATATAGTGTTTAATCATGATGTGTTTTCAAAAGATAAATGGGATGAATTATGCTCTGACTTCCCTGATTTGGCTTTGAATGTGATTAGTGCTTCATTTGTAGATAAACAATTGGAGGCTGATGTAATTTCAAAAGAAAAAGAAAGTATTTACGCTCCCGTTCTTACTATTGCAAAAAAATACCCACATGTTTTTTGTGGTTATTATTTTTTGTGGAATGGTCTCTTCAATGTTTTTCCCAACGAAGAACATAATTTGAAATCATTAATGATAGCAAATGAAAAACCAGTACGTTACAAATCAACATTTAATTTCAAATTGATGTCTATATATAAGCTTAATCTTCCGGATGACAAGCCATTGATTATTCATTTGGCAAATGCCTTGGCTTCATCAAATTCACAATTAGATAAATACAAAAAAGAATATCCTCCAGAGTTTACCAATGGAGTACTTGAGGCTTTTGGCCTTACATTTGGAATACTTTATGAAATTGCTTCTGATAAAAATGAGCAGTATATACTCCGAGCTTCAAGTTTAAGCCTTTTGTTACATCATCAACTGTCTGATAAAGCTAAGACAATTGAGAATTTTTTTGTAAATAATCTTAATGACTTATGTATTGAGCTCTATAGTTCAACTTGTGGGCAATTAATTTCTCATCCATTATTCTCGTTATTACATGATGTTGTTAATATTGATGCAAAACTACAAGAATTTGTGGGTAAATATTTTAGCATTTCAAGAAGTAATTTCTCTAGCCGCATTGCTATGCAACACATAATTGCCAAATG
The DNA here is from genome assembly GCF_049237765.1 of Enterobacter cloacae complex sp. SHL021. Lineage (NCBI taxonomy): Bacteria > Pseudomonadati > Pseudomonadota > Gammaproteobacteria > Enterobacterales > Enterobacteriaceae > Enterobacter > Enterobacter cloacae complex sp. SHL021. Next base: position 238,449 of record NZ_JBMKJG010000003.1, read on the forward strand.
GCGTGAAAGATCTGGTTCAGTTGTCCATAACAGTGGAAGGTTAGAAAGTTGGCTTTCTGAATAAATGGGTGATGCACTTTAGTGACAGTAATTTACTGTAAATCTGCCTGTTGGCTATGGAGGCCAGTTTGATAAGCTCAACATTATTATAAATTAATATTTTGTAAATGAAGGGAGCCCACTCTGAAGTGGGCTCCCTTGTAATCTATCATAATGATCCTTAGCGCACATTTCAAAGAGGCCCGGACGGAGCCACAGTAAAATGAATCTCAACCGATGATCACCGGGTCTGAGGCGGGTAAGAGCAGAATTTATTTACTCTTACCGGCAGATTTTCTCAGCACAGTAATATCCCTCTTGGGTGATTCCCCGAACATCCGCGTATATTCCCGGCTGAAATGGGACAAGCTTTCGTAACCGACAGCATAGGCCGCTGTGGTGACATCGTAATGTTCATTCAGCATCAGTCGCCTGGCTTCATTGAGGCGCAGCCATTTCTGATACCGAAGCGGGCTCATTCCCGCAAGTTGCCTGAAGTGTTGGTGGAAAGAGGGCGTGCTCATTTGCACCCGGCTTGCCAGCTCCTCGACACGTAGTGGTGATGCAATATTGGTCTTTAACCAGTCGATGGCTTTACCGATACGGTAGCCATGGCCGTCTACTGCTGCAATTCGTCTGAGATGATCGGACTGATCGCTCATCAAAAGCCGGTAATGTATCTCTCTTTGAATCAGCGGTCCAAGAACAGGAATGGCTTCAGGCTCGTCAAGCAAAGAAAGAAGACGGCAGAAAGGCTGCAGCAAAACATCAGTAATAGTTCCCAGGCCGACACCCGTGCCCGCATCTCGTTTTTTGACCGGCGGCAGGCTTCCCTGTGCAATTAATTCCATCAGCACGCGCTGGTCAAGTTTATAGGCTACGCCCACGCAGGGACGGGATGTCGAAGCCTGTAATACTTCCGAGCTCGCTGGCAGGTCAAGAGAGGTGATCAGGAATTTTTTCGTATTGTATTCGTAAGGCTCACCACCAACCCACATGATCTTCGCGCCATCAGCTACCAGAACGATACTGGGAGGGACCAGGCAGCTTACCGGAGGAGCGGGTTCGTTTCGGCGGAACAATTCGAGTCCTTCTACGGCTGTAGGAAAATCACCGGTACCGGGCGTGCGCTGAGCAATATCGCCCGAAAGCTCACCCAGTAGTTTTTCAACCGACTTGTCAGAAATCATTCTGTAATGCCTCACATTTATTACGTCTTTTGACGTTATCAACTTAGCCGTTATGAAAAATGAAATATAGGCTTTGAACTCAGGTTCAGAGGATCAGGCAAATAATGCAGAGGATTTTAATAACACATCTCATTACAGACTCTCAAAATAACAACCCTGAAATGAGGCTGTGACCGATAAGTCAGGTCTTACCGTCAGCAAATTTAACCCATTCAGGTTAAAGCCATTTTTTACTGCCAGACAGATTATCCGGAGGAGACAAACGTGAAAGATTTTACTTTCTACAACCCAACCCGAATCGAATTCGGTTCCGGAAAAGAGGATACTATTGGTGCATACATTGCAAGCGCTGGCGTTCGTAAAGTTCTGCTGTGCTACGGAAGCGAACGTATTAAACGTGAAGGCCTGTTCGATACGGTCAGCGGAAATCTTGCCGATCACGGCATCGAGTATATAGAACTTGGCGGTATCGTAAGTAACCCGGTGATATCCAAAGTCCGTGAAGGGGTGGAACTGGCGAAACACCATGACGTAGATGCTATCCTGAGCGTTGGCGGCGGCTCCGTGTTGGACAGCGCTAAGGCTATCGCGGCCGGCGCACATTATAATGGGGACGTCTGGGATTTATTCGCTGGTAAAGGCGAGCTTTCCTCTGCTTTACCTCTATTCGCCATCCTGACTCTGGCTGCAACGGGAAGCGAAATGAACCCGTACGCTGTTGTCACCAATGAAAAAACCCATGAAAAATTATCTATCGGTAACGACTATACGCGTCCTGTGGTATCCGTACTGAGTCCGGCGCTGATGGCGGGCGTCTCCCGTGATTACCTGGTCTATTCTGCCGCTGATATTATTTCACACCTTATCGAAGTGTACTTCACCGCAACCGTTCAGCCTGCCATTCAGTCAAGGCTGGTTGAAGCACTGCTAAATACGGTAATTGAAACCACACAAACGCTCATTGCCAATCCGGAGGATGAGGCTGCCCGTGGGGAATTTGCCTGGGCAGCAACCCTTGCTCAAAACGGTTTGATCCTGTCAGGCTGTGCCGGATTCAGTTATCCGAATCATGCAATTGAGCACGCTTTATCCGCACTTTTCAACGTTCCGCACGGGGCAGGGTTGTCCGTTGTTATGCCCGCCTGGATGAAATGGTACAAAAACCGAAATACACCGCAGTTTGAGCGTTTCGCAAAATATGTGTTCGGACTCAGTTCGGCAGACGACGGCATCGCAGCGCTTGAGAAGTGGTTCGAAGAAATTGGTACGCCAACACGTCTTGAACAGCTGAACATCAGGGAAGCAGATCTGCCCGCTATCGTTGAGAACGTCCAGATCAATGTCAAAGCGTTTGGTATCGCCAGTGATTACCCGCCGGAAGTTGTAACTGAAATACTCATGCATGCTGTCTGAAACATATCCCTCAATATCCAATGAAAGGTTTTAATATCATGACGCTAAAATCTTCAACGCGCTTTTTTAATGGCGCACTCCTTGCCGGAGCGATGGCTCTGATTTCAACAGAAGCTGCGGTCGCCCAGCCTGCACCAGGCACAGAAGATTCTTCAATCCGTCTGGTTCAGACGTGGGATAAAACGTTCCCAAGGAGCGAAAAAGTGGATCATCAAAAAGTTACTTTTAAAAATCGTTACGGTATTACGCTAGCCGCTGATGTATATCTTCCTAAAGATCGCGGGAACAAGAAGCTTGCTGCGCTTGTGATTTCCGGGCCTTTTGGCGCGGTAAAAGAACAGGCCTCAGGTCTCTATGCTCAGACCTTAGCAGAGCGTGGATTCGTGACGCTGGCATTTGATCCGTCTTATACCGGTGAAAGCAGTGGTGAACCCCGCAATATTGCTTCACCTGATATCAATACCGAAGACTTTATGGCCGCAGTCGATTTTATTGGACTGCAACCTTATGTGGATCGTGAACGTATCGGTGTCATCGGTATCTGCGGCATGGGGGGGATTGCCCTGAACGCTGTTGCCGTGGATAAACGCGTAAAAGCGGTCGTTGCCAGCACCATGTATGATATGAGTCGCGTGATGTCGAAAGGCTACAATGACACCGTAACACCGGAGCAACGCGAGCAGGCACTCGAGAAGATGAGCCTTCAGCGCTGGGAAGATGCGGCAAACGGCAAACCTGCATACCAGCCAGCCTATAATAAACTGAAAAGAGGAGAGTTTTATGCTCTGGAATCCTGAATTATTAGCAAGAATAGATGCGGCTGACGACCTGAAAATCGCTCCGTATCATCCCGACATGAATACGACCGGTACGCCGACATGGATTTGGGAAGTGAAGGTGGATAATCGACTTTTCGTCCGAGCCTATAGTGGTACCCGTTCAAAATGGTATCAGGCAGCATTGTCTCAGCAGGCGGGTAAGATACTGGCTAACGGACAGGAATTCGACGTACTGTTCGCAAAACCATCAGACCCTGAGCTTGAAAGTAAAATTGATCAGGCTTACCAGAAAAAGTACTTCAGCAGCAGCTATGTTTCCGCAATGACAGGGACACGCGCGAGAGCGGCAACGATTGAGATTTTACCTTTTAGTTAATCCCTTAACTTAATGCCGGCATACGAAAGAGGATGGGGTGCTTAACCCCATGGTTTTATGAGAACCGACCTGGTTCATGAAGTAAGTTATCGGTTAATGTGATTTAACATAATATACATTATGCGCACCAAAATGGTGGTAGCTAAATTGAGATATCCGTCTCTGACCAAATTATACATGTCCGCGCTCTGACCACAGCAATCCTTCGGCAAAAGCTGAAACATAACCCACAGGCAGACATTTTTATTTAGCCAGAAAGCGGACCTTTAAAAACAGCCCAGACAAAGGTTGTGACGGCTCAATGATAATGTCTATTTGTATTAGAACTGCTTCGTGTGGTTAAGTCTGACAGGCTCTGAATCTCCCTATTCAGTCCCAGCAGTCTCCTGAGGGCTTTATGCATATCAGACGCACTGCCGGTTGTACAGAACCGGTACTTTTCCCCTTCGAGTAAAGTGGACGCGACCGGCTGATTCATTAAAGACGCGGCACGGCTTATAACCGCCGGTGCAGGATCATGTATCACAACCCCCGTGGGCACAATCTCCTCGATAAAAAGGCGCAGGAAAGGATAATGCGTGCAACCCAGAACGAGCTGATCTACCCCCTCCTCAAGCAACGGCTGAAGCACCTGGGCGACATACCTGCGCCGGGTATTATCGTCCATCAGATTACTTTCCACCGCGTCCACCCAGCCTTCCGGCGTGACGGCGTGTATGGTGACGGACCTGCCGTAACGATCTGTCAGGGAATGATACCTTTCTGTCCGCAACGTTGCGGCGGTCGCCAGAACGGCGATTTTCCCTGTCATGGTCCGCGCTGCGGCGGGTTTGATCGCGGGTTCAATGCCAGTAACGGGGACGGAACAGTGTGCGCGCAGGCTCTCAATCGCCACGCTCGTGGCAGTATTGCAGGCCACCACGATTTGCGTGGCGCCCTGCGCGGTGAGCCAGTCGCAGATGGCTTTGCTCCGGTTGAGTATGAGCTGGTCAGACAGGGTTCCGTACGGGCAGTACCGTTGATCTGCGACAAAAATGGCAGGCACGCCCGGCACCATGGTCATAAGCGCCTTCAGAACGGATAATCCCCCAAGGCCGGAATCAAACATACCAATCAGGTTTTCTTTCATCGTGACGGTCTTATTTCACAGGAACGGGCGGGCCGAAGCGAGGCCCGCGTTGGCAGAACTTACTTCAACTCACCGGTGACAAATTCCGCCCTGCCCCGGCCGAATGACCAGTCTTCATCACTGTTTTCAACCAGGGATACCATCAGGTCATCGGGGGAAAGTCCGCATGCGTCCTTCAGCCTGCGGGCCAGCAGGGCGTAGAACGCCTGTTTCTGGGCTTTCGTACGGGGGCGCGAAATGACCGTCAGAAGAACCGCCCTGTCACTGCGGGTATAGCCCAACCCGGTATCCCGGAGAATCAGCTCGCCAGGGTTGTGCTGGGTCAGGCTCTGGTAACGGTCACTTTCCGGCACGTCAAAAGCTTCCACCATGGCTTCATGTGCCGCATCCAGCAGGGCGCTGATTTCCGCCTCTGTCCGGCCTTTAATCACGTCAAATTTCAGTAATGGCATATCTACCTCTTTATAATGTCGGGATGGTGCTGCCGGACAAAGACCGGCAGAGTGCGTCCATATGTATGGCGCCGGGTACTGTAACCCGCCGCCCGTTCGTATCAGCGAAGCGTACGATCGAGGAACGCCAGCGTCAGCTGCGCAACGGCATCACTGGCCTCATCGAGTGCAAAATGGCCGGCATCAAGAATATGCAGTTCTGCATCCGGTAAATCCCGCAGGTAGGCTTCTGCACCCGGTACAATGAAAGAAGGATCATATTTTCCCCACAGGATCAGCGCCGGGGGCTGATGCTCGCGCATCCATTCCTGCCACTGGGGATAGGCTTTCACGTTGTTCTGGTAATCATAAAAAAGGGCTCCCTGAATGGCCCGGGCCTCCGGCCTCGTCAGCATCAAGTACTCTTCTTCCCAGGCTTCAGGGTTATATCGCTCCGGTGACGGCGTATTCCCGAGGTGTCGCTGTCGGGCGCCCTCACGGGACATAAACGCCTCCAGCTGGTCCGCATTGGCCTGCGGATCCTGCCAGTATAAAGCGAGTTTCGCCCACTTTTGCCCCAGTCCTTCTTCATAGGCATTTGCATTCTGGATAATGATGGCGCGGGTTCTATCCGGGTTCATCATGGCCATTCTGAAACCAACGGGCCCACCATAGTCCTGCATAAACAGAACATACTGCCCGATCCCAATTTCGCTCAAAAAGCGATCCAGCGTGCGGGCAATATTATCAAACGAGTAGGTGTATCTGTCCGGTTCCGGCGCATCGCTCAGTCCAAATCCCGGATAATCCGGCGCAATAATGCGGTATCGCGTGGACAGAAGCGGTATCAGCGGGGCGTACATCTTTGATGTTGAGGGATAGCCGTGCAGCAGCACGATGACCGGCGCACCGGCGGGACCGGCTTCCCGGTAGAAAATTTTTACCCCTTCAGTCTCGTGCCATTTGTAAGTCTGGCTGGCAGTCGTGGAGGGCAGCATCTCATTGGCCTGCATGGGTTACCTCTTTCCGGAACGATTAATGAGTAAGGCATCCGCGCCAGCGCAGCGAAACGAACTAAATATTCTGCGCCAGCTTGTTGCTTTGTCCTGGGTTGCATACAATCCCATATAGAGAATGAATTATCAAATACGTTCTCATTTTGAGATTATAACTGTATTTCCATTTGCAGTCAGGAGACATCATGATTTCAGTGTGGCGTTATCGGCCGGAAACGAAAGCTTTTTTACTTTCTGTGGCCGCATGTGTGGTTCTGGTTATTGGTATGGGATTCGGCCGGTTTGCCTTTACGGGGATCCTTCCGGTCATGGTGCAGGAGCATCTGCTCAGCCTGCGTGAGGGGAATATTGCTGCCTCCGCCAACTACGCAGGCTACCTGGTCGGGGCGCTGTTGCTGGCAAAAGCGCGCCCGTCTGACGCCAGATATCTTTGTGCAGGATCGGTTCTGGTGACGCTTGCCTGTCTTGCTGCCCTGGCATGGCTGCGCTCACCCGCTGGCATCATCGTGATAAGAGGCCTGGCCGGCATCGTCAGTGCGGTTAGTCTGATATCTGCATCACTGTGGTTACTGCAGCATATGAAGCATGCTCACGGCGCGCCGTTGATGTACGCAGGCGTCGGGCTTGGGATTTTTATCTCTGCCGAGTGTATTGCCCTGGGTAAATACATCGGTTTTTTCAGCACGACAATATGGACAATTTGTACCCTCTGTGCCGGAGTGCTGTACGGGCTCGTTTTCCATTTTCTCAACAGTCCGCCTGATACCTTAATCGATTACCATAAACCTGCCGATGTCACTATGAGCGGCGATACGTGCACGCCTGCAGCAGCCCTAACTTTACTCGCAGTCTATGGGCTGGCCGGATTCGGCTATATCATCACTGCCACCTACCTGCCATTATTTCTCTCCGGTTCACTTGTGGAATTTGATCCCGTACAGGTCTGGGCTGTCTTTGGTCTCGCTGCTGTCCCTTCATGCTTTTTCTGGCATCGTCTGGTACACCGTTACGGATATTCCCGCAGCTTCTGGCTGAACCTTATTCTGCAGGCCATCGGGGTATTATTGCCGGTTATTAGCCACAATCTGGTGCTCTGCCTCGCCAGTGCGCTTCTGGTCGGTTTTACCTTTATGGGGACCGTTACTATTGCCCTACCAGAAGCCAGACGTCTGGCCGGTGTCGTAAGCTTTAACATGATATCCGCCATGACTGCTGTCTATGGCATCGGGCAGATAGCCGGTCCGCTGGTTGCCGGAGAGCTATATTCCCTGACGGGGTCGTTTAACCCATCTCTTGTCGTTGCAGCCCTGTGCCTGTTTGCAGCCGGTAATCTGGTTTTATTTTCGTCCACCCCCATACCCTTTCTGAGGAGAACGTCTGATGAAAACGAATCTGCTGATGATTGATTGTAGGGAGCCTCCCTGCCGCTCTAGCGACTCATGTCCGCTGTGTCCTGCAGAACAGAAAGCAGTTTATCCAGGGCCGGTGAATTGAAGTCCTGACGCCAGATAAGCTGTGTGATTGCCGTTCCCGCGGGCAGCGTGGTAAGCCCCTCCGGTAACGACATCAGTGCCAGAACGCTCTGCGGAAGCACGCACATGGCGGTTCCTGATGCCACACAAGCCAGCATGGCATGGTAGGAATTCACCTCCTGGATCTGAATATTTTCTCCGCTGCCTGACATCTGGCTTAACAGCCCGACCGCGAGTTCCCGGTAAGTACAGCCCTTTGCAAAAGTCGCCAGCTGGCCTTCCGGAATGTCGCCGACCGTTTTCACCGCCGCCAGGGCGGCTGGCAGGACAAGGCGCAGGTTTTCGGTATAGAGCGGATGGTAGCTGAGATTTTCCGGGCAGATGATTTCCCCGTTTTCACTGCAGGGCAGCGCGACCAGCGCGCAGTCCAGCTCAGATATCAGCACCTTATCTGTCAGTTGCCGGGTCGGCCCTGTCGTAAGCCTGAGGCGAACCCCGGGACACGCCCGGTTGAAGGCGGCCAGCGGGGCCGGTAGCCGGCTGGCCGCCGTGGACTCCATTGATCCCAGCGTCAGTGTACCGACCGGCTCGCCAGGATGGAGGCTCTGACGCGCCTCTTCGGCCAGGCTGAGGATTTTTTTCGAGTACACCAGGAATTTTTTTCCCTGCGGGGAGAGCCTGATCTTTTTGTTTTCCCGGATGAACAGCTGCACACCGAGCTCTTCCTCAAGCTGCTGGATCCGGGTCGTGACGTTGGACTGCACCCGCCCCAGACGCCTGGCCGCCTTCACGACGCTCAACTCCTCTGCCACAACCTGAAAAATCTCGAGCGTAGTATGGTTCATTCTGTATTCTCATTTTGAAAACAATATTGACTTATCAGTCTCGCATGGAGATTTTATGTCTTCCCTCTGTACCACTTCAAGCAGGTAGATAATATGAATAACAAACTGTGCGAAAAGCTGAACATTGCGTACCCCATCATTCAGGCTCCCATGGCGGGCGTATCCACCCCCGAAATGGCGGCAGCCGTCAGTAATGCCGGCGCACTGGGCTCCATCAGTGTGGGGGCCTCCACACCATCGCAGGCAGAGAGCCTGATAAGAAAAACCCGGCATTTAACCGCTGGGCCATTCAACGTAAACGTGTTCTGCCATGCCCGGGCTGAGCGTAACGACGCGCTGGAGACCGCGTGGATCGAACGCTTCCGGGATGTCTTCGAACGTTACGGGGCCGCCCTCCCTGCCGCGCTCCAGGAGATCTACCAGACGTTTCATGATAACGATGCGATGGCCGAGATACTGCTGGAGACGGCGCCTGCCGCGGTCAGCTTCCATTTCGGGATACCACCTGAACGGCTCGTCCACCGGTTTAAAAGCCGGGGCATCATCACCCTGGCCACCGCAACCAGCTTACATGAAGCCAGGCTGATTGAGTCTGCCGGCATTGATTTTGTGGTGGCCCAGGGGACAGAGGCTGGCGGCCACCGGGGCATGTTTGATCCCCGTGAAGAGGACGAACAGCTCAGTACCTTCACTCTGATTCAGGCTCTCAGAAAAGGATGCACTCTTCCGGTCATCGCTGCCGGCGGCATTATGGACGGTGCCGGCATCGCGGCCATGCTGAAGCTGGGGGCGACCGGCGTACAGATGGGAACGGCTTTTGTTCTCTGCCCGGAGTCAGCCGCGAACGAGGCATACCGGCAGGCGCTGAAAAGTGAACAGGCGATGAGTACCGTGATGACGTCTGCCATTTCCGGTCGGCCGGCAAGGTGTGTCAGCAATGATTTTTGCCACCTCACCCGCGATCTCCCGAAAGAGAGTATTCCCCCGTATCCCCTGACCTATTCGCTGGGCAAAATACTGGCTGCGGTTGCAGCCGCAAAAGGTGCCCATGGTTTTGGCGCGCAATGGGCAGGTCAGGGGGTTGCTCTGGCCCGGGAGTTGCCTGCCGCAGATCTGGTACAGACTCTTGTCACCGAATGGCAGGACGTGTAACGGGTATCAGCGTATTACAGCACCGTACTACTATAAACATTCCTGAATTCAGGCAGAGCAAACGAAGCCTTTTGCCCTGACATGGTTCGTCCCCCCTGCATACAGCCTTGCAGGGGGATAAGCCGTAAAAATTGATCACCATCATTGGACTTCAAAACCCGGAGTAGGAGCGCTTCTCATCTTCACTCATCTTTCATAAATATGGCATATGCTTAGCGGATCCTTCTCTCAGAAGAATTCAAAACAGGTTCAGATACTCATGAACAGCAATCTGCCTCCGGTCTACGACGAACCGGGCGTTCCACCTCCGCATGTCAGTTTCCGTGAAGCCTTTTTATTCTGGCTGAAGCTGGGATTCATCAGCTTTGGCGGGCCGGCCGGGCAGATTTCGATAATGCATCAGGAGCTGGTTGAAAACCGACGCTGGATATCCGAACAGCGCTTTTTGCATGCACTGAATTACTGTATGGTGCTTCCGGGCCCGGAGGCGCAACAACTGGCGACCTATATTGGCTGGCTGATGCACCGCACCTGGGGCGGCGTGGTTGCCGGGACACTGTTTGTGCTCCCTTCCCTTTTTATCCTTATTGTCCTGTCGTGGATTTACGTGGCGTATGGCCATTTGTCTGTCGTGGCCGGTCTCTTTTACGGCATAAAACCGGCAATTACGGCGATTGTTGTGCAGGCTGCGCACCGTATCGGTTCGCGGGCGCTGCGTAACCGCACGCAGTGGGCAATCGCTGCCGCCGCGTTTGTCGCCATTTTCGCCCTCAATGTCCCTTTTCCCGTTATTGTCCTGTCAGCCTCAATGATGGGTTATGTGGGTGGGCGCCTTTTCCCCGACCATTTTGGTCAGGGTAACGCCCATGACGCCAGCCGAAAATCCTACGGTGCTGCCATTATTGATGACCATACGCCAGCGGCTCCGCATACGGTTTTCAAATGGTCACGCTTGACCCTGATTATCATTGCCGGTGTTTTTTTATGGGCAACGCCAATGGCGATGCTCTATCTAAGCCTTGGCTGGATGCACCCGTTTACCCAGATGGGCTGGTTCTTTACCAAGGCGGCGCTGCTGACCTTTGGGGGTGCCTATGCGGTACTGCCTTATATCTACCAGGGCGCGGTTGGTCATTATCAGTGGCTCACGCCAACGCAGATGATTGATGGTCTGGCGCTGGGCGAAACCACGCCGGGGCCGCTTATCATGGTTGTGGCATTTGTGGGATTTGTTGGTGGCTATGTGAATATGGCGTATGGCCCGGACCAGCTTTTCCTGGCAGGTGCTGTAGCGGCCGTGCTGGCGACCTGGTTTACGTTTCTGCCATCGTTTCTGTTTATCCTGGCCGGTGGGCCTTTTATTGAAACCACGCACAACAATATTAATTTCACCGCGCCACTCACGGCAATTACCGCAGCGGTGGTTGGCGTGATCCTGAATCTGGCACTCTTTTTTGGCTACCACGTGCTCTGGCCACAGGGAGTTGACGGCAAAATGGACTGGATAGCAGCGGTCATTGCACTTGCTGCCGCTATCGCACTTTTCAGGTTCAAATATAAAGTCACACATGTAATTGCCGCATGTGCGGTAATCGGGTTGATTTTACATCTTTTCCTCAGAACATAGAGCAAGGCCCCGAATAACCGGGGCCTGACAGCCATTCTAACCTTCACGTTTAAAGAAAGTTGAAGCACGTCTGATATACTTCATTTTTTTTAAAAAGCCGCACTAAGTAAATGGAAATTGAACTGGATAAAAGTTTTAAAGAACGCGTTTTGCATGCTGTTCTTTTCGAAGTGACGGCCAATGTCATCATTGCGCTGTCACTTGCGTGGCTGATGAACGTGTCGGTGCTTCAGTCGGGTTCGTTGTCCGTGATATCTGCACTTGCCGCCACGGCATGGAATTTTGTGTTTAATAAATTCTATGACGCCTTGCAGAAAAAATATGCGTTTCAACGAACATTTCTCGTGCGTGCAATCCATGCTGTCTGCTTTGAAACAGGACTTATCATCACATTAATCCCTGTCGCGATGGTAATGCTGAATTTAACAGTCACTGAGGCATTTTTTGTCGAGATCGGTCTGGTACTGTTTTTTCTGCCATACACGATGCTCTTCAACTGGCTTTATGACTACCTGCGTTGGACATTTGTTGGTCGGAAACGGTCCACCATTTAGATCTATACTCTTTATTTCTGCATCTTATTGAGGAAGGAAGATGTTCGATCATGTGAAATTCGGCGTCAGTGATTACGAAAGAAGCAAAACCTTTTTCATCAAGGCGCTGCAGCCGCTTGGTATTAAGATCGTTGATGAAGGCACACCCGAATATGGGGTTGAAATGAGTTCCGGCAACGTGTCACTTTGCCTGTTCCAGACGCGCGACAAACCGGCCCCTCTGCACCTGGCGTTTGTGGCAGAAACACGCCAGCAGGTAGATGATTTTTACCAGGCTGCCTTGCAAGCGGGCGCCCGTGATAACGGTGCCCCAGGCTTGCGGCCCTACAGCAAAAACTACTATGCCGCCTTTGTCATTGCGCCTGACGGCCATAATATCGAGGCGGTCTGTCATGCACCGGACTGATTCATGATGGCTTTTGTGCGGGTTTCTCTGCCGGTGCTGCGAACCAGTTTTCTTCCGCGACGACGACCGCACCTTCCGGCTGCATCACGAAGTTTGGCGACATAATCTGCACGTTGAACTCGTTGAAAACGTCCTGAATGTTACTGTGGAGCTCATTGCGGGCTTCGGCAAGTGACTGTCCGGGCTGCAATTTTACCTGCAGCTCATAGGCAATGTACCAGTCCATCAGCCCCAGCTGACGCACCAGGGGCTGCTGCGAAGGGTCAACACATTTCGACCGTCTCGCCGCCATCTCCAGCATGGCATGAACCTGTCGCCACGGCGTGTCATAGCCAATCGTCACGCCAATCGTCAGGTTCACGCCACCGTCAGGATTCTGTACGCTCAGATTGGTGATTTTTCCGCTCACCACCACCGCATTAGGTACGGTCACAACATAGTTCTCGCGGGTGATGATCTTGGTCGCCAGCATGCCTATCTCCGTGACCAGCCCTTCGTTATCCGCCACCCGTATAACGTCTCCTTTCCTCAACGCTCGTGAGTAGATCAGTACCAGTCCGCTCATCGCATGGTTCATCACGCCTGCCGAACCCAGGGTAAGCATCAGGCCAAAGAAGACGCTAATGCCTTTAAACGCCAGCGAATTCGCTCCCGGTAAAAACGGATAGGCCGCAGAGAGGGCAAATAACCACACCACGACAGAAATCAGTTTACGCGTAGCTCCCACGGTTTCAGGATGAATGCCCGGCAGCTGCAGGCGCCCTGCTTCCACCTGATTTAACAACACCTTCAGGAGCTTCAGAATAAAGGCGGTAATCACAAAGATGATCAGGACAATCATAATTCCCGGCATGGCTGAGACAATCGACAGCGCAATATCCCGCAGAACGCGCATGGTCCAGTCGCCTAACGATGCACCCCAGACGCGTGTCCAGGGGAACAAGCTGAACGCCCAGCTCAGCCAGAGATACAATCCGAGAATGCCCAGTAAAATCATCAGCAAAGCATACAAACGAGCCTCAATTGCGCCGACAAACTTACGCCAGCTCTGCGGGATAACGCTGCGGTTTTCAAGAATGCGGCGACGGCAGACATTGCGAACCCAGCGCCACGACCGCCACGCCCCGTACCAGAAAAGAGACAGAACCAGCAGCCCGACGACCGTTTTACCGGCGGAGAGCGCCAGCCAGCCGGTGTCATATTGATCGCGAAGCGCCGTACGTTGCGCCTCCATCCGCGCCAGCACGCGCTGAGCGGCCTGGTCGAGAGTCAAATCGTCCCCCTCATCCAGGTCCGCCTGCGTAAGCAATAAAACAGGCTTATTGTTCATGACAATCAGCCTTCCCTGCTGGTTGTAACGGGTGACGGGAACAATTTTCAGCGGCTCACGTACGTCCTGCTGCGTGAAATTGCGCAGGGTATGGCGAATACGTAACACGCGTTCTTCAGGCGTCGTGAGACCAAATTTGGCCTGCAACATCACAATCGGTTGATGAAAAATATAAACGGTTCGGGCCCGCTCCTGCTCAGTAGGCTCCTGGCGTGGCTCGGCGGCGACGCCAGTAAATGAGATGACCGAGAGCACGCAGGATAATAATGCGAGCAGGACCTTATTCATTTCCACCCCCTGAAACGCAACTTATTGTTATTTTTTAATTGCCCCAGAGAATGGCGAGTCTCTGCATGTTGAGCATAGACCAGCGTCGCGCTTATGCAACATCACCATTATGCATGATACTGCTTGTATTTGCACGATGGTGCCTATTAAGATACGTTTCAGAGCTGAAAACCGATACTTCAATTATTAACGTGCAAATTCATGCACCATCACGCAACGAGGTATGTATGACACAACAGTTGATTTTAATCGCGGGCCCCTGGCGCAGCGGGACTGATGGCGACCAGGCCAAAATGGATGAAAACCTTGCCCGTCTGGAAAACGCAGCATTAGCCGTATACCAGCGTGGCCACGTTCCGGTGATTGGTGAATGGCTTGCGCTACCGCTGGCAAAGGCCGCGGGTTCAACGTCCATTGGGGATGAAATCAGTGAAGCGATGCTCTATCCCGTTGCACACCGGCTCATTGGGAAATGCGACGCGATTTATCGTATTGCCGGTGCGTCTAAGGGAGCTGATATGGATATCGAGGTTGCCCGTAAGCTCGGGCTGAACGTTTACACCTCGTTAGAAAGCATCCCTCAGGCCTGAGGACGCGCCTGAACCTGCCTGCTCATCACAGGCAGGTTCAAGGGTTATTCTGGATCTGATGTCGTCACCACGGAGACGCCCTTCTCCCTTACCGCGCTAATCCAGGCGCGATCGGTATCATCTTCCACGACAATCGTATTGGCCAGCGATAGCTCGCCAATCACAAACGATGACGCGGTGTTAATTTTTTCTGGCGATGCCAGGACCACTGTCTCGGCGGCCCTGCCGGAAAATGCACGTTTGATGCACGCCTCTTCGAAATCGCCGGTGGTAAGCCCGGCTTCAGGATGGATGCCGGTAACCCCCATGAAGAACAGATCCGCATGGATATTGTCGATGCCTTCAATGGCCGCTGCGCCTACCGTCACGATGGAATGTTTGTACAGACGTCCTCCGATCAGGATCACTTCAATCGAAGGATGCTCGACGAGCCCAAGGGCAATGCTCGGGCTGTGTGTGACCACGGTAATGCGTAAATCCGCCGGTAAATACGCGATCAGTTCCGATGTGGTGGTGCCGCCGTCGACAATCACCACCTGCCCAGGGGAAATGAGCTTTGCGCCTTTGCGGGCCACATTTTTTTTCGCGTCCATCTTCACCGATTTACGCTCGGCAAACGGCACAGTGGCCGACGAGGCCGGCAGCGCACCGCCATGGACACGCTGCAAACGCCCTTCCGCCGCCAGTTCGCGGAGATCACGACGAATGGTGTCTTCTGACACCGCGAAATGTGCGCTGAGCGCTTTAGACTGGACCTGGCCTTCAGCGGCAAGCTTCTCGAGGATTAATTGTTTTCGCTGACTGGTGAGCATTGTGGATTCCTGATATTGCACGCTTTATCTTGAATGTGCATGATAATGCTGTTTATGACGATCACTCTACGTAAGGAGCAGCAAACGTGCAATCGAAACGTGCAGATGTGCGCATCATTGAAAATGAAACCCTGTCGGATAACTGGTACATCCTCAAAAAGTACACCTTTGAGCTGCAGCGACGCGACGGTGAATGGCAGCGGCAAAGCCGCGAAGTGTATGACCGGGGAAACGGGGCCACGATACTGCTCTATAACCGTGATAAAAGAACGGTGATCCTGACGCGCCAGTTCCGCTTTCCGGTCTTTATCAATGGCCATGAGGACGACCTTATCGAGGCCGCTGCCGGGCTGCTGGATAACATGGATCCCGAAAGCCGCATCAAGGCGGAAGCGGAAGAAGAGACCGGATATCGTGTCTCCCGTGTTGAGAAAGTCTTTGAAGCCTACATGAGCCCAGGCTCCGTCACGGAAAAACTCTATTTTTATATCGCAGAGTATCACCCGCAGGATCGGGCCAGCGCAGGCGGCGGCATCAAGTCAGAGGGAGAAGATATCGACGTGCTAGAAATGCCGCTGGATGAGGCCTTGCGCGGTATTGATACCGGCAGGATTGTCGACGGCAAAACGATTATGCTGCTTTACCATATCGCGCTGAAAGGCGTTCTGTAGTCACTGCGTCGGTTGAGACCTGCCCCAGTGCGGGTCTCTGCCTGTGCTATTCTTGCTGATGAATTCAACACGGAGAGGCAAAAATGGCCGACTGGAACCCTTCGCTTTATCTGCAATACGGTGCCGAACGCACGCGCCCTGCTGCTGAACTGCTCGCCAGAATTCCACTGGATGAGGTGTCCACCATCGTTGATTTAGGCTGCGGACCGGGAAACAGCACCGCGCTGTTGAAGCATCGCTGGCCTTCCGCCCACATCACTGGTGTTGATAACTCACCGGCGATGCTCGAAGAGGCGCGCCAGGCGTTGCCCGATTGCCACTTTGTTGAGGCCGATATCCGGCAGTACAAGCCAGGCCAGCCGCTGGGCCTGATTTATGCGAATGCCTCGCTACAGTGGATCCCTGACCATTACGATCTCCTGCCGCATCTGGTTTCGCTGCTGAAGCTAAACGGCGTGCTGGCGATCCAGATGCCGGATAACTGGCTTGAACCGACACACGTTTCGATGCGTGAAGTGGCTGTTGAACAAGGTTATCCGGATCGTGGTCGTGAACCTCTGCCCGGTGTCCATGCGTATTACGATATTCTGACGGAGGCAGGCTGCGACGTGGATATCTGGCGCACGACCTATTTCCATAAAATGGGATCGCATCAGGCGATTATTGACTGGGTCAGCGCCACGGGGCTGCGTCCGTGGTTACAGGAGTTGAATGAAAGCGAGCAGAAGCAGTTCCTGAAACGCTACCATGAACTACTGGAAGAGCAGTATCCGCTTCAGGAAAACGGGCAGATACTGCTGGCATTTCCACGCTTGTTTATCGTTGCGCAACGTCAGCCATAAGTCGGCTCAGGAGCGGGCCTCTTTCAGCAACTGCTGAATGACTTTTTCCTGCTGGTCATAATTGCCTTCGCCAAAGGAGGTGTAGCGCAGTTGCCCTTTGGCATCGAAATAGTAGTGTGCGGGCCAGTACTGATTCCCGAAGGCGTTCCAGATCTTATAGTTATTATCCGTGACCACCCGATACGGGAGCTGCCATTTCGTCACCGCTTTTTGTACCGAGGCGAGCGGTTTTTCCCACGGGTATTCCGGCGTATGCACACCTATCACCACCAGACCTTGCGCCTGGTACTTTTGGGCCCAGTCGCGAACGTGCGGGAGCGTATGCTGACAGTTGATGCAGTCCCACGTCCAGAAATCAATCAATACTACCTTCCCCCGCAGAGAGTCAGACGTGACAGGGTCACCATTAACCCATCCTGTTCCGCCGCTTAAGGAGGGTAACTGGCTGCTGGGCTCGGTCATCGCCACCGGCTGAAGCTTCACCGGTGCCGTTGCGGGTTTCGCCAGCGTCAGGAGCGAATTTTCCAGACGGTCTGCGACCCCGTTGGCGCCTTTCAGAACGGACGTCATCCCGGTGGCGTTAAACGCAACGGTCGCTAACATCACCACGCCCGCCCCCTTGCGTAACCTTTCCATCAATGCCGATCTGGCACGCAGGGGTGCCATCAGCGCGCGACCACCGATAACCAGCAGCCCCAGCATCAGCGCGCATCCGCTGCCATAAGCGGCCAGCAGTGCCCCCGTGGCAATGGCGGAGTGACCGGCAATATTCAGGCTGAAGATGGCACCCAGAATCGGTCCGGCGCACGGCGACCAGAGCAACCCGACGGCCAGCCCTGCCAGAAATGCGGAGAGAGTACCGCGCGTCTGTCCGCTGCGTGTGTTGAGAAGATTACCTGCGCTGACGGCCGGTCCGGCAATACGCTGGGCGAATGTCGGGAAGATGAGTGCCAGCGCGGCTATCGCCAGTACAACCAGTGCGACCCAGCGCCCTGCTATCGTCGCCTGGGCGATCCAGTTGCTGGCGGCGGTAGCCACCAGTGCCACGAGGGTGAACATTACAATCATCCCCGCGAGCAACGCCAGAATATGCCGTCGTTGCCCCTGGAACCCGGCAAACAGCAGTGGAATAACGGGGAGTGTACATGGGCTGAGCAAGCTTATCATTCCGCCCAGAAAAGCGATTATCAGAAACATAGTGACCTCACATTACAGATGCCCTGCGAAGCTGCAGTGAGGTTATTTCACCGTGTTGATATGTTCAGGATGTGTGCAAATCAGCGCGAATTGTCTGCGCGCGTATCATGAGGGCTGTCCGATACAAAACCGTACAATTACCCGCGCGGCAGCGTAATCGAAACGTCCAGCCCACCCTCGACGTGGTTCGCCAGATGCAATTTCCCGCCTAACTGCGCAGTCAACTGGGCGGCGATCGCCAGCCCTAATCCGGTGCCCCCGGTGTCGCGGTTTCGTGAGGTTTCCACCCGATAAAACGGCTGCAATACTGCCTCCAGTTCGCCGTCCGGTATCCCCGGTCCGCCATCGCGAATGGCGATCGTGACATGATGGGCATCTGAATGAATCGTAATGACGGCGTAGTCGCCAAATTTCAGCGCATTATCCAGCAGATTGGTCATCACCCGGCGTAGCGCCTGCGGACGCGTGACCACGGGCAGACGGGCATCGGTTGCCTGAAGCTGCACGTTTTTCCCGATGTCCTGGTAATCACTGGCGATGCTGTTTATCCAGGCATTCAACTCCAGCTTGAGCGAGGTCTCTTCCAGAGATTCTGATGACCGGGCATACGCTATTCCTTCCCGCACCAGGCGCGTCATATTGTCCAGGTCGTTGAGCAACTTGTCCCGTAGCTCCGGCTGCCCCGTCATTTCGACGCGTAACTTCATGCGCGTTATCGGAGTCTGAAGGTCGTGCGATACGGAGGCCAGGATCTGCGCACGCTCGCGCAGGTAAGACTGGATACGCGCCTGCATCGCATTAAAGGCGTGCGCGGCCCGTTGCACCTCGACCGGCCCTGTCTCGGTCATTGGCGAGCTTGCTGCCGGGTCGAGGGAATCCACCGCCCGGGTAAACTGAGAAAAGGGTCGAATAACCTGGCGCACGGCAATCCATGAGCAGAACGCCAGAAGCAGCAGCTGCAACACAAGCACTACAGGCAGCCAGCTGGCGACCGGGGGCATTCGGGGGATAAGGTCAATGGTCAGCGGCGCGCCATCGCTCAGCGTAAGGTGGGCCTGAATATGGGAAACCGGCCCCGGTACGGCAGTAAACGTCAGTGGCCAGGTTGCCGACAGCGCCTCTGTCAGGGTGCGGATGGCATCCTGCGAGCGTTTGTCATGCGGTGCGGGCCCCGGTTCACCGGTGCCCAGAATGTAGCGATAGTTCCCCCGCGCCAGTCGTTCCAGCCAGGCTGGACGCTCCCCCGCGGGAAGCCGGTCGAGGATGGCCACACTGGTGGAAACGTCATATTCCAGGTTGCCGAGCATCACCGTGCGGGCGCTGCGCATCCGCTCAAGCATGACCAGCGTGAGGCTGAGCGCGTTGGCCAGCAGGAGCCCCAGCATCACGATGATCAGCAGTCGCGTCAGTAACGAGCGTGGCCAGAGCCTCATTCATTGGCCTCTTTGATGATCACCGGCATGGTAAAAACGTACCCTTCGCTGCGAACGGTCTTGATGTAGGCCGGCGTGCGGGCATCTTCATTCAGTCGCTGACGAACCCGGCTGACCAGAAGATCAATCGAGCGCTCAAAGAGTTCAGCATCTCGCCCCTGGGTCAGGTTAAGCAACTGATCGCGGCTCAGCACACGCTGAGGATGGTCAAGGAACACGCGCAGAAGACGGTATTCCGCCCCGCTGAGTGCCACAATCATCCCCTCGCTGTCGATCAGGTGACGGGCAACGGTGTCCAGTTGCCAGTCGCCGAACATCACCAGGCGCCCGGCCTCGGTCACCTGCAGATTGGGTGGCATGGTACGAAAACGGCGCAAAATGGCTTTGATACGCGCCAGCAGTTCGCGCGCAACAAAGGGCTTCACGACATAGTCATCGGCCCCCATTTCCAGCCCCAGGATCCGGTCTGTCTCTTCGTTGCGCGCGGTCAGCATCAGGATCGGCAGATCTTTATGTTTACCGCTGCGCAGTCCCCGGCAGAGCGTTAATCCGTCATCGCCTGGCATCATCACGTCCAGCACCACCAGATCGACATGCTGTTTATCTAGCACGGCCCGCATCTCTTTGCCGTTTGCCGCGCCAGACGCGCGATAGCCCGACTTGACGAGATAGTCGACAATCAATTCACGAATATCCCTGTCGTCATCGACGACAAGGATATGATCAATATGCTCCACCGGGATCTCCTGACTGAGGGGTAACGTATTGAAAATAGCACATATCACAGCTTATCCGCGTCGATAACCGCCTTGACGAAATCCTGCGGATCTTCCTGCGGCGGGTTGTGCCCCACGGTGGCCCCAAAGGTGCGGTGTTCATATTTACCGGTGAATTTACCGGCATAGGCTTGCGGCGCAGGATGTGGCGCCCCGTTGTTGCCGCCTTCGATGGTGATTGTCGGAACGGTGATATTTGGCAATGTCGCCAGCTTTTGCTCGTAGCTGTCGTATTTACGCTCGCCTTTTTCAAGCCCTAAACGCCAGCGATAGTTGCTGAGCGTAACCGCGACGTGATCGGGGTTATCCAGGGATTTTGCGCTGGCGTTAAAGGTCGCATCAGAAAACTTCCAGTCTGGTGAGGCCTGAGACCAGATCAGACGGGCGAAGTCATGGGTATTTTTGGCATAGCCTTCGGCACCGCGTTCTGTTGCGAAATAGAACTGATACCACCACTGCTGCTCTGCTTTTGGCGGCAGCGGCTGTTTACCAATCTGCTGGCTGCTGATGAGATAGCCACTTACCGAAACAAGGGATTTGACGCGTTCAGGCCACAGCGCCGCGACAATGTCCGCCGTACGGGCGCCCCAGTCGTATCCCGCAACAACAGCCTGCTTAATGTTGAGGGCATCCATCAGGTTAACGATATCTTTCGCCATGGCCGAAGGCTGGCCGTTACGCGGAGTGCTTGCTGACAGGAAGCGCGTGGTGCCGTAGCCGCGCAGCGAAGGCACAATGACCCGGTAGCCTTTTGCCGCCAGAGCGGGTGCGACTTCGGCATAGCTGTGAATATCGTAGGGCCAGCCGTGTAACAGAATCACCGGCTGTCCCTCTTTTGGTCCGATATCGACATAGCCGATATTCAGATCGCCAGCGTTAATTTGCTGAGGGTGATCGAAGGCTGCGGCAACATCTTTGCCGGTGACTTCGGCCTGACAGGACATAACGGTGCCAAGAGAAACGGTTAACGCCAGGGTTGAATACGCGAGTTTGCTGAACATGTTGGTATCTCCGGTTAAGAACAGTTGACGGGGATATAACAACACGCGTTTGTATAGCGGATATGTGCGAAAGGGGGTTTATTGCAATCCTGTGTATGTATCCGGTACACAGATACAGTGTGATACAAACACAGGTGATTCAGGCTTACAGCGAGAGGCGGTAGCGTACGTAATCGTCTGCTTCACCGTATTTGTCATAGAGTTTACGCGCCGGGTTGTTCTCCCGGGTCACCCAATACAGTTTCGACCACCCTTCGCGCTTGCCTTCGGCTATCAGGGCATCAATGAGCGCCTTCCCGGCCCCCGCACCACGCTCGGTGGCATCGACAAACAGATCTTCCAGGTAGCAAACCGGGGCCGTTGACCATGTGCCTTCGTGGAGAATGCACATCGCGAAACCAATGATCTTTTCGTCTTTCTCTACTACGCGGCAGAACATCGGTGAATGCGCTGAGAGCGCCCTCTCCCATGTCGATGCGGTAACCGATTCATCAAGAAAACAATCATAAAAATGGGTATACCCGTCCCATAGCGGTCGCCACTGGGCGTAATCGTCTGCGCTTAAAGGTCTTACCGTGACAGCCATGCGTTCCTCACATTACAAGTTGATCGCCATTTCAAAACAGCGTAAATCAGCGCCCGCCATGCGCGAGTGATGATACTTTTCGCTCAGCGTGACAAACCCCAGCTTCTGGTAAAACGACCGGGCGTTAGGCGTTGCATCGAGCGTCAGGCGGGTTAACCCCCGGCTATGGGCCTCCTGTTTGAGCGCCTCGACAATCCGGGTCGCCATGCCTTTTCCGGATGCCGCCGGCAAGGTGAATATCGCCTCCAGACAGTGGGTATCCAGATCAAGATAGCCAGTTGCCGCAATGTCGCCCTTTTCATCTTCCACCACGTAAAAAGGGTATTCAATGACCATTTGCCGGTAATGCTCCGGCATGTCGTCGGGCGTCCAGCGCGCAATGACGTCCGCGTCGTAACTGGTTTTACAGCCGTGACGAATCGCCTGATTGCGAATATTCCAGAGTATTTCAGCTTCCTGCGGATGCGCTTTTCGTAACGTCATATCACCTCTTTAATGGCTTTTTAACCGGATTTCACGTGCAACTCTGGCAAGACGCTGAGTGCGACAATAGAGGGTAAACAGCACAAAGCCGCTGCTATTCATTACCATCCGACAAAGTATCAGCGCGAAGGATGCGGTGACCAGTGGCCAAAGGTTTCCGCTATGAGAAAACAGAAGATGCAGAACCTGAACGAGAGTTATGACCAGCAGAATGATGAACACTGCCATAAACCCCAACAATCCTGACGTTACCCCTCGGGCCAGAAGCACGCTGATTACAATGAGCGCGCCTGTCATTATTAATGATGGTACGAAAAAACACAGTGCATGATGTAAAGGTGACAAACCCTGCAACGCGCTGAGAAAAGGCAGAAGGTTTAACGCAAACGCCACTAAAAAAAGAGGTAATAGCGCCGCTACCGGGTAAGGATTTTGACGCGGAAGCTCGCTGAGGGGGCGAGAAAAATACCCTTCCAGCTCGGGGGTGGAATGATTCAAAACACGGGTATCACGACGAGCAATGGCCTCCTCTATCTCTTTGCCATGCTGCAGGAGATCCTGGAAAACACGTCCGGTTAAAAGAGACCACAAGCGCATTAAAATTTCGCCATTGAAGAAATGATGCCTATTTTTGGTAGGGTATAAACTCTGCACGCCTCAACTGAATGTGATAGAGATGAAAATACCAGAACGCAAACAAAATCATAACGCTTAAATATGGAGATCTGCGGATGACGATACCGACGCTCACGACAGAACGCTTGCTGCTAAAACCGCTGGTTGCCGAAGATACCGTTCAGATACAAAAGCGCTATCCGCGCTGGGAGATCGTCCGCTATCTGGTCTCTTCCGTGCCCTGGCCCTACCCGGATAACGGCGCGGAAAACTATGTCAACAACGTGGCGCTGCCGGATATGGCGAAAGGGATTGCCTGGTTCTGGAGCATCCGCCGTCGTGAAGCGCCGGACGAACTGATGGGGGTTATCTGCCTGTACGATGTGGAAGATAACAACCGCGGGTTTTGGCTGGCGCCGGAGTTTCAGGGAAAGGGATATATGCGCGAAGCCAGCATTGCGGCAACGGATTACTGGTTTAACACGCTGAACAAACCCGTATTGCGCGCGCCGAAGGCGGCCGCCAATAGCCGCTCCCGTCGTATTTCAGACAGTAGCGGCATGCGGCTTATCAGAACGGAAAAGAAAGCGTACGTCAGCGGTATGCTCGATTCTGAGCTGTGGGAAATCACCCGGGACGAGTGGAACGCCCGTCAGGTCAGCTGATAATACTTATCCGGCATCAGTCTTTCCGGAATGTTCTCTTCATCGTTCATCTGCAGCAGATCGCGTTCCATCATGTTGCAGATGGCGTCCAGCGGCAGGTCGTTGTCTTCGGTACCAAACGGATCTTCCAGCTCTTCTGCCAGCGTATCCAGCGAAATAAAAGTATACGAAATCAGCGCAGAGACAAACGGCGTCATGTAGTGCAGGTCAACGACCAGCGCGAATGGCAGCATGATGCAGAACAGATAGACCGTACGGTGCAGGATAAGCGTATAAGCAAACGGCACGGGCGTGGTGGCGATGCGCTCGCAGCCTGACAGGACAATCGACATATCGTTGAGACGGTTGTTCAGGCTGTGGAACAGAATATCGGAGAGGTCTCCGTTACGGCGTCTGACGGCCAGCCATTCACCCATGATCAACAGAATACGGTTCGCCGGGGAATTGGCGGCCATGACGTTGCGTAAATCCTCCGCCGCCAGATAGCGCGCCAGTTGCCCTTCCCCCTTTTCACGACGCAGGGTCATGCGCAGACAATGGGCAAAGGCGATCTGCAGGCGGACGAACTCACCCAGATGTTTATCATCCGGCAAGGTGTTTTTAACCTCGCGAAATAACGAGCGTGCCGCTATCATCAGTTGCCCCCACAGCTGGCGAGCCTCAACGTAGCGCGAATAGCAGGCGTTGTTTCTGAACCCCAGAAAGATAGCGATGGCCACACCCAGGATGCTGAACGGCGCAACGGTAAATTTGATGCCCAGCGAGGTATACCACGGCAGCATCAGAATAACGGCGATGGATAGCAGGAAGTTAAGTAACAACCGGGTATAGATTTTAGGAAGTACCGAACCGTGCCAGACGAAAATCAGTTGTAGCCAGTGCTGTTTGGGACGAACAATCATAGTCAGCTTCAGGAAAGGAAAGAGCCGCGTTATTAAACGTGATCCCTGTCACGGTTGCAAGCTTGTTAATAAGAGATTGCATTTTATCACCTGATAAGCAATAAACCGCACGGTGCTAGAGCCTGCTCTACATAAACGAACCCATAGTATGTTGTAACTAATTAGATATAAAATACCCGGCCGAAGCCGGGCATGGGTTAACAAAGCGGTTTTACTGCGGCCCGCATCCCCTGTTGCAGAATCGCGTCGAGATCGCGCGAAACCTGACCGACAAGACCCTCTACCTGAGTTAAATCCTGCTCCCAGTGCTCAGTAACGCTTAAAACGGAGGCGACCAGCTCGCGGGTGGTGATATGTTTATCGTGATGCTGCGCCCACAGCTGTTGGTAACGAGCAAGCCAGTGCGCGTCATCCTGCACCGGATAGTTCTCCCCGTTAAGCTCTGCACGGTAGAACGCGATCAGTGCGGCCAGCGCGAACGTCAGGCGAGCGGGCAACGTGCCAGATGCCCTCACCCCCGCCAACAGCTGCGGCAGAATGCGCGTGCGATACTTGGTCATGCCGTTAAGAGCAATCGACAGCAGCTGATGCTTGATATACGGATTGCGGAAACGACCCGTAACGGCGCTGGCGAAAGAGGCCAGTTCATCACGCGGCAAATCCAGGACCGGAATGATTTCCTCATAGATCGCTTTTTCGATGAACGCGCATATGTCGGCATCATTCATCGCCTCGCCCACCGTATCCAGCCCCGCCTGGAACGCCACCGGCACCAGCGCTGTGTGCGCGCCGTTGAGAATCGCCACTTTGCGCTCCTTGTACGGCTTAATGTCATCCACAATCCGCACGTTTAGCGGGAATTTGTCCAGACGCAGTTCGCTGGCCAGGGATTCAGGCCCCTGAATAACAAACAGGTAGAAATGTTCAGCGGTATCCGGTGATGCTGCCAACTTACTGATTTAGTGTATGATGGTGTTTTTGAGGTGCTCCAGTGGCTTCTGTTTCTATCAGCTGTCCCTCCTGTTCAGCT